>JAFVBO010000012.1 GCA_017479935.1 Lachnospiraceae bacterium | reverse complement strand
GTGTCACAAAAGCGAAAAGCTTTTGTGACACAGGCCCGTCCCCTGTCAGCTCAGGCCCGTCCCCTGTCATCTTTTGTTACCCTTCAAACCCATACATCTCATCCAAGACTTCATACAATTCCAGGAAGGGCGCGGTCGTTTTACCAACGCGTTCCCCCAGCTCCTGAACAGTGCCAGGCGCAAGGCTGGGCTCCCAGGCAGGAAGCCCTTCCCCGTTCGGGTTGCCAGTGGTACAGTAGTTTTTCACGTAGGCGGCGATGGTGTCGGAGAGGGCCCGGTCGGCGTCGGTGTAAAGCTTCGAGTTCTCCGGGATGTTGTGGTAGAAATAGACTTCCTCGCCGCTGTGCCAGCTGCCAAGCCGCCCGTTTTCTTTGGTGAAGAAGTAGGGGTAGACCGGGATGTTATTTGCGATCGCCTGGCGCTCCAAGCAGTAATGTCCGTAGCTAAACAGCACGGCGGTATAGATGTCCGCCCAGCTTTGGCGGGCTTCTTCGTCTGTGGTGGCGGGGAAGAGGGCCAGCACGCGGTCCGCGTACGGGGCCTCGAATGCGCCGCGCACCATGTCTTCATAGGTGGATAAGGAAGCCTGCCCAAACAGGATAAACGGCCCGGATTCTTCGCGGTTAAAGCCCTGCAGTTGCGCCTCTTCGTTATGGATGCCCTTGGCGTAGGATTCGTACGGGAGCTCCGGAAGCACGTAGCCGTCCACGGTGATGTGGTGATGGCGGGAGAGCTCGTCCGCCAGATCCTCCGCGGGGATGGCGCGCAGGTCCGCTATGGTAGTGGCGCCAAAAGCAGCCTTCGTCCGTTCGGCGGCGGCAAACGCGTCTTCCAGAGAACGGAAAGAGTGGGCAGGCTCCGGCGAGGAGACCGTGGAGCTTTCCATCAGTACGCGCCGAAAGAGCCCCCTCGCAAGCGGCGAAGTGCAGAGGGCCGAGACGCACGCGGAGCCGGCGGATTCCCCGGCAAGCGTTACGTTATCGGGGTCCCCTCCGAAGGCGGCGATGTTGTCCCGCACCCAGGTGAGCGCCAGGATCTGGTCTAAAAGTCCGTAGTTTCCGGTTGTGTGGTTCTCGGATTCGGCTGCGAGCTCCTCATCCGCAAAGAAGCCGAAGATCCCTAAGCGGTAGTGCATGTTGACAACCACCATGCCGTCCCGTGCGAGGCCTTCTCCGCTGTAATCCGCGTACCAGGGCTGGCCGGTCTGTAACGACCCGCCGTGCACATACACCAGTACCGGGAGGTTTTTCACGTCCCCGGCCGGCTTCCAGATGTTTAAGTACAACGAGTCCTCGCTGACCGGCGCTACATAATTGTCATCCAGCGAAATCTGGTAGTCGTGGTAACCGATGATCTGCGCCAGGGAGCTGTACAGCGGAGAGTTTGTCGTCTGCATGGACATGGGAGCGAAATGATCCGCCAGCAGCACGCCCTCCCAAGGGTCAGCCGGCACCGGTTCCTTCCACCGAAGGTCCCCTACCGGCGGCTTGGCATAAGGGATACCGGTGTACACTTCCACCTTCTTATCTGCCGTATAGACGCCCTGCACATCCCCTTTCTCCGTGTGGATGATCCCCGTCACACCGCCGTTTTCCCCTTGCACCGCGGGGACGCGCTTCACGGGCGGGGCGGAGACGAAGAAGATCCCCGCCAGGATGGCAATCAGCCCCACAAAAGCCAGAAATCTCAGAAATCCCCCGGAGGAAACCAGTACCCGGTTTCTTAGGAAGACATATCCTGCGAGAGCCAGGATGGCCAGCCCCCAGCCAAGGAGGGTGTTTTTGCCGAGCTCCAAAAGCGCAAAAATGACGAGAGCTGCAAGAACGAAGACGATTAAACCGCCGATTCCCATAGGTTTTGCCTGCAATGGTTCAGTTTTCATTTTTTATCCTTTCTGTGCGTGATTTACAACGTCCGACTTATTATACACGTGTAAGAAGCTGCGGGCAAGCGAAACTGATGCCCGGAAGTGATTGACTAACCGGGCTGGATTTGTTATGGTATAGCCTGCGAAGAGTCAACGATCATAGGACATAAGATGAGTAACTTTAAGGAGACGTAAAGAGAGCAGATGGATAAACAGAGACAGCAAAACGCGCCGCTTTACACGGCTTTAGAGAGGTTCCGGCGGCTTCGGGTCGTTCCGTTTGACGTGCCCGGGCACAAAAGAGGTCGCGGAAATCCGCAGCTCGTGGATTTTCTGGGGCAGAAATGCGTGGAGATTGACGTAAATTCCATGAAACCGCTGGACAATCTGTGCCATCCGATCTCCGTCATCAAGGAGGCGGAGGATCTGGCGGCCGATGCCTTCGGAGCCGCGCACGCCTTTTTCATGGTGGGCGGCACGACCAGCGCGGTGCAGAGCATGGTCTTTACGGCCTGCAAGCATGGGGATAAGATTATCATGCCTCGAAATGTCCATAAAAGCGCGATTAACGCCCTGGTGCTTTGCGGGGCGGTGCCAGTGTACATCGACCCGAAGGTGGATACCAAGCTGGGGATCCCTCTGGGGATGGAGATTGAGGATGTGAAGGCAGCCATCGCCGCCAACCCCGATGCCAAGGCTATTTTGATCAACAATCCGTCGTACTACGGGATCTGTTCAGATTTAAAGACGATTGTGGAGCTGGCGCACGAGCACGGCATGATGGCCCTGGTGGATGAAGCGCACGGAACGCACCTGTACTTCGGGGACAATCTGCCTTTATCCGGCATGCAGGCCGGCGCCGATATGTGCGCGATCAGCATGCACAAGTCGGGCGGGTCGCTGACGCAAAGCTCGCTCCTTCTTCTGGGCGAAAAGGTCAACGAAGGGTACGTGAGCAACATCATCAACCTGACCCAGACGACCAGCGCCTCCTACCTTCTGATGGGGAGCCTGGACATCAGCAGACGGAACCTGGCCCTGCACGGGGAGGAGAGCTTCGCGAAGGTGTGCGAGATGGCGGCCTATGCCCGGGATGAGATCAATGACATCGATGGCTACTTCGCCTTCGGTTCCGAGCTGATCAACGGGAAGAGCATTTTTGATTTCGACGAGACGAAGCTGGTCATCAACACCCGCGGGATCGGCCTGACCGGCATCGAGGTGTACGACCTTCTGCGGGAGGAGTACGATATTCAGATGGAGTTCGGCGATCTGTCCAACGTGCTGGCGTACATCTCCATCGGCGACCGCCTTTTAGATATCGAGCGCCTCGCCGGCGCGCTGGACGACATCGCAAGGCTTTACCGGAAACCGGAAGGATCGTTTTTCTCCGCGGAGTACGTGACGCCGATCGTGAAGGCGACGCCGCAGGAGGCGTTCTACGCGGAGAAGGTGAAGCTTCCGATTGCACAGACCGTGGGCCGCATCTGCGCCGAATCGGTGATGTGCTACCCGCCGGGCATTCCCATTTTAGCCCCGGGGGAGATGATTACAAAAGACATCCTGGATTACATTCAGACTTGCAAGGAGAAGGGCTGTTCCATGCAGGGCCCGGAGAGCGAGGATATCTCGGAGCTTTGCGTGCTGAAATAAGGACAGCAGAACGTATTCACTTTGACAGCCCAGGACACGGGGCATCCGCCTGCGGAGCAGTTATTACAGAAAGGCGATTTCATGGCAGATTTTAAGATGGAATACTGGTTTGAGGAAATGCACACCTCCAACGTGAAGATGGCGATCCGCGTGAACCAGCACCTGTACAGCGGAACCAGCGAATTTCGGCGGATCGATGTGTTTGAGTCGCCGGAGTTTGGGAAATTTCTGACATCGAACGGAAACGTGATTTTTTCGGAGCAGGAAGAGTTTACCTACGATGAGATGGTGGTTCACGTGCCCATGGCGGTGCATCCGAACGTGAAGCGGGTGCTGGTCATCGGCGGCGGCGACGGGGGCGTGGCCCGCGAACTGTCGCATTACAAGGAGATCGAGGTGATCGACATCGCCGAGCCGGACAAGATGTTCGTGGACGTGTGCCGGAAATATTTTCCGGACAACGCGATCGGTCTGGAGGACGTGCGGGTGCGGATCTACTACGAGAATGGCCTGCGATTTTTACGGCGCTGCAAGGACAAGTACGATCTCATCATCAACGACGCGACGGACCCGCTGGGACACGAAGCCGGGCTTTTCACGAAGGAATTTTACGGCAACTGCTACAGCGCGCTGCACGAGGATGGGATCATGGTGTATCAGCACGGAAGTCCCTTCTTTGACGAGGACGAGGAGAACTGCCGGGCCATGCACCGGAAGGCGTTTAAGTCGTTCCCGATCACGCGCGTCTACCAGGCGCACATCCCTACCTGCCCGGCCGGCTACTGGCTGTTTGGCTTTGCCTCCAAGAAATACCACCCGCTAAAGGACTTTGATCCCGAGCGGTGGGAAGAAAGAGGCATTCAGACCTGGTATTACACAACACATCTGCATCGGGGCGCGTTTATGCTGCCGAAGTACGTGGAAGACATTTTGAAGGAAGAAGAGTAATGATATCGCCCGGTCGCGATGCAAAGGCTTCTTGCGTGCTTGCACGCAAAGAAGACCCTATGCATCAGCGACGCTAACAAAAATGAGCAATAAAGCTACGCGAACGAAGAGAGCGGAGCGAGTTGCGAATTTTTGTAGCACAGCGGGAGCTGCGAAGCAGCGAAGCTGTGCGTAGGGGCGATATCATATGCAGATACAGATACAATCAGAAAGGATGAGAGTGGACAAGATGAGCCGTTTACTGGTGATTGGCTGCGGTGGCGTGGCGCAGGTGGCAATTCAGAAATGCTGCCAGAATACGAAGACCTTTACGGAACTGATGATTGCGAGCCGCACGGAGGAAAAGTGCATCGCTTTAAAAGAGAAGATCGAAAAGACCGGATGTCCGGTGAAGCTTTCCACGGCGAAGGTGGATGCGGACAGCGTGGAGGAACTGATCGCCCTGATCCGCGCGTACAAGCCGGACGCCGTTTTAAACGTGGCGCTTCCCTACCAGGATCTGACCATCATGGACGCCTGCTTATCCTGCGGTGTGGATTACATCGACACGGCCAACTATGAGCCGGAAGACACGGACGATCCGGCCTGGCGCGCCGTCTACGAAAAGCGCTGCAAGGAGCTTGGCTTTACCGCGTACTTTGATTACAGCTGGCAGTGGGCGTATCAGGAGAAGTTTAAGGAAGCGGGCCTCACGGCGCTTCTTGGCACGGGCTTCGACCCGGGCGTGACCAGCGTTTTCACCGCGTACGCCGCGAAGCACTATTTCGACGAGATCGATACCATCGATATCTTAGACTGCAACGGCGGCGATCACGGCTATCCCTTTGCTACGAACTTTAATCCGGAGATCAACCTGCGCGAAGTGTCCGCCAACGGCAGCTACATGGAAAATGGCAAGTGGATCGAGACCAAGCCGATGGAGATTAAGCGGGTGTACAACTTCCCGGAGGTGGGCGAGAAGGACATGTACCTTCTGCACCACGAGGAGATTGAGGCCCTGGGAAGAAACTTCCCCGGCGTGAAGCGGATCCGCTTCTTCATGACCTTTGGCCAGAGCTACTTAACCCACATGAAGTGTCTGGAAAACGTGGGCATGCTTTCCACAAGCCCCGTGATGTTTGAAGGACGCGAGATCGTACCGATCCAGTTCTTGAAGGCCCTGCTGCCGGATCCGGCCAGCCTTGGCCCCCGCACCGTGGGCAAGACGAACATCGGCTGCATCTTCACCGGCAGAAAAGACGGGAAGGAGCGCACGATCTACATCTACAATGTCTGCGATCACCAGGAATGCTACAAGGAACTGGGCAGCCAGGCCATCAGCTACACGACCGGCGTGCCGGCCATGATCGGAACCGCTCTGGTGGTGAGCGGTGTCTGGAAGAAACCGGGCGTCTTTACGACCGATGAATTTGATCCGGATCCGTACATGGAAATGTTAAACGAGTACGGCCTGCCGTGGGTAGTGGATGAGAATCCGGTGCTGGTAGAGTAGAGAAGAAAAGCTGGGGCATACCAAAACGCTCGAAAAGAGAGGAAAGGTATGCCCCGTGAAGCATATATTGGGGCAGGAGACATACCAAAAGGCTCGAAAAGAGAAGAAAGGTATGTCAGGGGTTGTGCTTGCGAGGGAACGGATGATGAGGTATGAGGAGCTGAATACGCCTTCCTATATTGTGCAGGAGAGAAAGTTAAAAGAGAACCTGGAGATTTTGCGGCGTGTGCGCGAGGAAGCAGGATGCAAGATCCTTCTTGCGCAGAAGGCTTTTTCCATGTACCGGGTATATTCTCTTATTGCGGAGTATTTAGACGGGACGACGGCCTCCGGAATTTTTGAGGCGAAGCTGGCGGCGGAGGAGTTTGTGCGGGAGAAAGCTCCTGTTGCGTTTTCTGTAGAGAATGCCTTTCGGCGGAATGAAAACGAAGCGGAAGAGGAGGGCTCCTTGCCGGATTTGCGCAAGACGCCCGAAAATCATGTTTTCGAGCCAGCGTATAAGAATACGGAGATGCGGGAGCTTTGCGAAATCTGCTCGCATCTCTATTTTAATTCTCTCGCACAGTTAGAAGCCCATCGCTCTTTGTGGGAACCCCGCCAGAAGGCCGGGGATCTGGAGGTGGCGCTGCGGATCAATCCGGAATACTCCACGCAGGAGGGGCATGCAATCTATGACCCCTGCGCGCCGGGATCACGCCTGGGGATTCGAAGAAGTCAGATGCCGGAAAAGCTTCCGGAAGGCGTCACGGGGCTTCACTTTCATACCCTTTGCGAGCAGGGCTTGGAGCCTCTGATCGAGACGTTTCGGAGCGTGGAACTTCGGTTTGCCTCCTATCTGCAGGAAGCCCGGTTTATCAACCTGGGCGGCGGGCACCACATCACCCGGCCGGACTACGATGTGGACGGGCTGATTTCCTTTGTGAAAGAGATCAAAGAGAAATGGCAGCTGGAGGTGTATTTAGAGCCCGGCGAGGCGATCGCCTTAAACGCGGGAACGCTGATCACGAAGGTGCTGGATGTCATTGATACGGAGGATATGCCCACGCTCATTCTGGACGCGTCCGCGGCCTGCCATATGCCGGACGTGCTGGAGATGCCCTATACGCCGCCACTGTTTTTGGCGATGAAAAGCGGGCAGGAGGCGTATGAAGAGGAGCAGGGGCAGCGTGTGCGAAAGCCGGAAACAGCGGATGAGATGGTGCCTGCTGTGTGCACAGCAAAAACGGAGGCGGGAAAGCCGACCGGCGCCTCCAAGGGCGCGTGGGTGCGCTTAGCCTCCCGAACCTGCCTGGCGGGCGATGTTATCGGTCTGTACAAGCTGCCCGCAGTACCGAAAGTGGGAGATATCCTGACCTTCGGGGATATGGCGATCTACAGCATGGTTAAGAACAATACCTTTAACGGGATGGCGCTGCCGGACATTGTGCTGGAACACGACCGCGAGGCGGATGACCGCTTTGAGCTTGTAAAGCGATTTGGATACCAAGACTTTAAGGAGAGACTTTCATGAACGAAACCATCCGGTTTCCTGCCGAGTTTGAGCCACACCATGGGACGCTTCTGATCTGGCCGGAGCGGCCGGGCAGCTGGGGGAAGGACCCTCGTGCAGCGGAAAAGGCATTTTTGGACATCATTGAGGAGCTGTTACGGTTGGAGAAAGTATATCTGCTGGTAAATCCGGCTTCTATCGCTCCCGTGATGGAGAAGATCTTAGCGCGCCTTCAGCTGGATAAACCGCCGGCCAATTTTCAGATGATCGGTATGGAGACAGACGATTCCTGGGCGAGGGATACCGGCCCCACGTTTGTATACAGGGGAGTTAAGCGACTGGGCGTGAAATGGAGCTTTAACGCCTGGGGTGGCGAGGTGGACGGGCTGTACGCCAGCTGGGAAAAGGACGACAAGGTGGCGGTAGGCTTTACCGCATTTTTGGGCGATACGCTGCTGGATGCGCGTCCCTTCGTGCTGGAAGGCGGCAGCATTCACACGGACGGCGAAGGAACGCTTCTGGTGACGGAGAGCTGCCTTTTGTCCGCCGGGCGAAACCCGCAGCTAAGCAAAGAGCAGATCGAAGACAAGCTGAAAGAGTACCTGGGCGTGGAGAAAATCCTGTGGCTTCCCCGCGGGATCTACCAGGACGAAACCAACGAGCATGTGGACAACATGTGCGCGTTCGTGCGCCCCGGCGAGGTGGTGCTGGCCTGGACGGACAAGAAAGAAGACCCGCAGTACGAGCTGTCGCGCTTGGATTATGAGTATCTGCAGAAAGTGACGGACGCGCGCGGGCGCAGGCTGACCATCCATAAGCTGCCTATCCCGGATCATCCGGTCTGTGTGAGCAAGGAAGACCCGGAGAACTTTGTGTTCGAACCCGGGGAGGATGAGCGGGAAGCGGGGGAGCGCCTCGCGGCCAGCTACGTCAATTTCTATTTTGCAAACGGCGCGGTTCTCCTGCCGCAGTTTGGCGGGGAGAACGCGGAGAGCGATGCGCGGGCGGTGCGCATCTTAAAGGAGCTTTGCCCGGACAGACGCATCGTTCCGATTTACGCGCGACATATCCTGCTTGGCGGCGGGAATATTCATTGTATTACACAGCAGATTCCGCTGTAGAGAAAGTGCATCGTCCACGAAATAATAGGACCCAATGCTCGTCTGCTTTTCCGAATAGCACACGGCAAAAAGCATCAGTGTTGGGAAGCATCTACTTGACACAGCCACCGGCACACGCTGCCGGCGGCGTTAAACGAAAGGCGGCAGCCCGGAAAGGACAAAACAGATGGCAAAAACAAAGGTGGCAGCGATCCAGATGAGCTGCGCGGGGAGTGTGGAAGAAAATATCGCGAAGGCGGAGAAGATGGTGCGGGAAGCGGCGAAGAACGGCGCGAAGGTTGTCCTTTTGCCGGAGCTGTTCGAACGCCCGTATTTCTGCCAGGAGCGGCGCTATGAGTATTATCACTTTGCGAAGCCGGTCTCGGAAAACGACGCCGTGCAGCGCCTGACAGAGGTATCCCGCGAGCTTTCCCTTGTGATCCCTGTCAGTATTTACGAGCGGGATGTCCAGACCTTATACAACACCGTGGTGATGCTGGACTGCGGGAAAAATCTGGGGATTTACCGGAAGACGCACATCCCGGACGACCATTTTTATCAGGAGAAATTCTACTTTACTCCCGGAAACACCGGCTTTCAGGTATTTGACACCAGCGCCGGGTACATCGGCGTAGGCATTTGCTGGGATCAGTGGTTTCCGGAGACGGCCAGATGCTTAGCGCTCCTGGGCGCGGATCTGATCCTGTATCCCACCGCCATCGGGAGCGAACCCGTTCTTACCGTGGACAGCGCGCCGCACTGGCAGCGGGTCATGCAGGGGCATGCGGCGGCCAACGTGATTCCGGTGGCGGCAGCCAACCGGATCGGGCTGGAGAAAGTGATTCCCTGCGAGGAAAACGCGTATCAGGAAAGCGCGCTGACCTTCTACGGAAGCAGCTTTCTGACGGATGAGACAGGGGCTATTCTGGCAGAGGCCGGGCGCGACACGGAAGAGATCCTGTACGCGGAATACGATTTTGGCGAGATCGTGGAGATGCGCTTTTCCTGGGGGCTTTTCAGGGACCGGCGGCCGGACATGTACGGCCAGATCACTCAGTAGAGGGAAAAGCCGGATATGCTTGCTTAACAAGTAGAGGAAAAATCCGGAAGCAAGCAGCGTGATTTCCGAGTAGGGGAAAGAACCATACGAGAAGGGGGATCGGATGAAAAGGAAAGGACAAACAGGTCGAAGGGGGATAGCAGCGCTCTTGGCAGCGCTCATGCTGGTGCTTTCGCCGGCTGGTCTGGCTCGGGCGGAGGAAAGCGCGCCAGCATCTGGCACCGAACAAGTCCAGGAAAGCGAGTCAGCATCTGGCACCGAACACGTCCAGGAAAGTGCGCCAGTATCTGGCACCGAAAAAGTCCAGGAAAACGTCGTACAGGAAAAATCCTCCTTTGTGAGCACGGGAAGGACCCTCGTGATTGCGCACCGCGGCGCGTCCACCGTGGCCCCGGAGGACACGATCGCGGCTTTCCTGGAGGCCAAAAGGCTGGGCGCGGACGGGTATGAAACGGACATCCAGATCACGAAAGACGGGAAGCTGGTGGCCCAGCACAATTATACCATTGACGGAAACAGCAATGGAAGCGGCTATGTGCACGATCTGACGCTGGATGAACTGAAAGCGTTGGACTTTGGCGCCTGGAAAGAGGAAAAGTACAAAGGGGAAACCATCGCGACTCTCGAGGAATGCCTTGCGAAGGCCGGCGATTTTCAAGTGATCAATCTGGAGATCAAGGCGCCTCAGAAAATGCGGGACGTCTATGTGCAGGAGTTTGCCGCTGCCATAGAAAAATCCTGCCTGACGGACCGGATTATCATCTCCTCCTTTGACGCGGCCATCCTGCAGGAACTGAAAGAACTGGCCCCCAACGTGCGAACCGGCCTGCTTACCGTGGCGGAGTTGTCCTTCTTGTATATCCCCCTCGTCCCCTTATGCATCCCAACGGACAAGCCTGTGAATGAGATCAAGAAGGAGGAACTGAAGATTCCGGGCTTTGCCACATTTCTGATGTCCATCGGCATCCGGGGAGCCACGCCGGAAGACGTTGGGATGGAGCTTTTAGGGACCATCGCCGGGATGTTCCCCGGCGCCACCTGGGACGAAATTTCTGAGGAAATCTTAAAGCAGCGGGAGCTGGTATCTTACGTGGACAGCCTGGACTTTCAGCCGGACTATCTGCACTGTGAGTTCGGAGCGCTGCTTCGCATCCCGGAGCTGGTGGACGAAATGCATAAACGGGGCATCGGCGTAAACGTATGGACTCCCAACACGGAAAGCGAGCTTACGCAGGCGTTCGCTTTCCACCCGGACGGCGTGATCACGGACGAACCGGCGCTGGCGCTAGAGATTCGGAAGAAGTATGATCCGGTAGAAGTGTTTATACAGAAGCTGCGGGAGTGGCTTCAAAGTAGAAGAAGGCGTTTACCCGCAGCCAGCTGATGGATGAGTTCTGGGACGGAGAGACCGGCTCCGGCCCGCGCACGGTGGATGTATACATGACCAAGCTGCGGCAGAAATTTGCCGACTGCGAGGACTTTGAGATCGTGACCGTTCATGGTCTGGGCTATATCACCGAACCGGGCGACACCTCCCACACAACCCAGGGTAACGGCCTGGGTTTAGCCCTCGTCAAACGGGTGGTGGATATCGTCGGCGGTGAAATCGGTGTGAAGAGCGAGCCTGGCGCTGGCTCTGCCTTTACCGTGCGACTGAAGAAATTAGCATGAAACCCCTTACAGCTCTCGCTTCTCGTAGAATTTGATCGATAAAAACCACGACAGCGCGTACAGGGCTACAAATAACAGGACCACGAAAACGGCGGCCGGGCCCGGCTCAATTTTAGCATCCAGTGCCGAGCTGAAGATGGTGGATCCCCCCACGACAAGGGCGCAGATGATCGCAATCATGACATAGTAGGCGATCCGGCCTTTTTCCACGCCCAGCTTGAAGATAAAGGGCATGCAGAAGGCGGGCGCAATCGGGGCGATGATCGACAGCATCAGGACCAGGGTGAGTAATTCTGCGATATCAAAGGTCCCCGTCATGCTCATGCAAATACCCTGCACAACGGTCAGGAGCACAAGAATGGCGCCCTGACAGATCAGTCCCACCAGATACTTCGCGGAGACACACTGCGCCTTGGTGTAAGGAAGCGCTGCGCTGTAGGGTTGCCAGCCGCTGCGCTCATCATAGGAAAGAAGCGTGGTCGGGATCATGCCGGCCAACAGGACCGGGTAAAAGACGAAAAAGGTGTTGCCTGGATTGAGCACGGAAACCGTCAGAAAAACGATCGCCATAAGCAGATAGGAGCGGCAGTATTTGACGATCATATAAAAGTCTTTTAAGAGAAGTCCTTTCATCTTACTTTACCTCCTTGATCATGAAGACAAACAGTTCTTCTATACTGATGGGTCGAACCTCAAAGAATGCCGGTATTTTATCCCGGAGCACCATGACCTCCGCTCCATAGGGATTTTCCTTGACATGCTTCACGGCTGCGGGATCCAGGTCCTTGAGCTGCTCTTTGGTGCAGTGGATGAGGCCGTACTCGGAAAGAAGCTGGTCTTTCTCTTCGCACAAAAGGAGCTTTCCCTTGTGAATAAAGGCAATGGTATCGCACAGCTTTTCCAGGTCGCTCACAATGTGCGAGGAGATGAGGATCGAGTGGTTTTCGTTGCGTGTAAATTCGCTGAACATCTCGATCACCTCATCGCGAGCCACAGGGTCCAGTCCCGAGGTGGCTTCGTCCAGAAGAAGGAGTTTGCTGTCGTGCGACAGGGCCACGGCGATGCCGAGTTTCATCTTCATGCCGCGGGAGAAATCCTGAAAGCGCTTGTCCGTCGGCAGGGACATTTTCCGGATCAGATCCTCGTAGGTTCCTTCGTCCCAATTCTGAAAGGTCAGCTTCATCACTTTGCCGACCTCGGGGACCGTCAGGCATCCGGGGATTCCAACCTCGTCAAACACGACGCCGATGTCCTCCTTGGTGAGCCGCATGTTGTCCGTGTTATCCTTCCCCAGGATGGTGATGCTTCCGCTATCCTTGTGAAGGATGTCCAGGATCAGTTTGATGGTGGTGCTCTTTCCGGCGCCGTTTTCGCCGATCAGCCCCAGGATGCAGCCGCTCGGCAGCGTCAGGCTGATGTTGTCTAGCGTAAAGCCCGGAAAGTGTTTGGTTACGTTTTTCAGTTCCAGTGCGTTCATTTCCTATCCTCCCAAAGCACCGGGGATTCCCGGCAGTGTGGTTTTGGCAGACGAGCAGTTACCTGATGAGGTGGTGGCCCGTGAATAGTAATCTTTTTCGTTCGAGCCAGGTTTCAATCCTTTTCCGCAAAGACATAGCGGATCATTTCCAGAATCTCCTCCTCGCGGATATCCCCCAATTGAGCCAGTTCTGCAATCTGTTCGAGATGTTCCTCGATTTTCCGGAGACTCTCTTCCCGGATGAGTTCCGCATTTTTCGGGGCCACATAGCAGCCCTTTCCCGGCTGCGTGTAGATAAAGCCTTCCTGCTCCAGCTCGTCGTACGCGCGCTTGGTTGTCAGGAAGCTGATCCGCAGATCCTTGGCCAGGGAGCGGATGGAAGGGAGCAGCTCGTTCTCTTTTAAGTCCCCGCTTATGATCTGGGCGCGGATCTGGCTATAGATCTGGTTGTAGATCGGATCGCCGCTCTTGTTGTCGATCAGTATGTTCACGTGAATCACCTCTGTTAAAAGTGTTGTAACTGTATTATAGACGGATATAACAGTTGTGTCAAGAGGGATCTTTAAAAAAGATTTTTCCTCGTGCTGGTTTTACGTGGGTGAGTTTTAACAAGGTCAAATCGGATTCAGCATAGATCAAGGTCAAATCGGATTCGCCATAGCTGAGGACTTTCGGAAAAGAAAAGTTTGCCATAAAGGCTGATAAATACAGGAGCTCCAGGCGATTGTAACACGGCATGTTACATGGCCTCAAATGTGGAAAATTGCTTGCTTTGTAACATACCATGTTACATAATGTGCATGAGAATTGCTTGCTCCATAAAGGGGTGATGGATAGAATGAGGCCAGTTCTTCCGAAAAGAACGGGTATTTGGCGCCAGCGGATTGGAGTTCTTCCGAAAAGAGCGAGCATTGGCGCCAGCGGATTGGAGTTCTCCCGAAAAGAACGAGCATTTGGCGCCAGAAGATTGGAAGACAGACCGTGACTCAAGCAGGTTAAGAAGTATGGAAAGGAGTTTCAGAAGAATGATGAATGAACTGGGAAACAAGATAGCAGGAAAAAGAAAGGATTTAGGGATCACCCAGGCGGATTTTGCGGATCGCCTCTGCGTGACCCGGCAGACAGTGAGCCGCTGGGAAAATGGAAGCGTGATGCCGGACATCGATAAGATCGGAGACATCGCTTCGCTCTTAGGTGTCAGCTGCGACTACCTGTTAAAGGATGAGATCCGTGAGGAGCCGCGTGTTCTGGCCGCCGGTGAACAGGCTGCCGATGAACAGGAAGAGGCGGAAGACTCCGGAAAGGGAGTGAGCGGTGTCAGCCGGCTTCTTCTGGCCGCCAAAGGCAAAAAGGTGCGCCTCACCTTTTTTGAGGATGATGCGGATATGGATCTGTTTAATGTGGACTGCACCATCGTAGACTTTGAAGGAAACTGGATGAAGGTGGCGACAGATACGAAGAAAGGCCATATTGAAAAGCTGATAGCGGCCTCTTCCGTGCTTTCGGTTGAGTTTGTAAAGGAGGATAATTAGAATGGAATATGTGGCATATGTATTCGGCATTTTTGGTCTGTTGGCCTTCTTAAATACAAGTTCGCTGGAAAAACATCTTTCCAGGCTGGAAGAGCAGCTGACCAAGACGAAGGGAACCATCCAGTATGAAAGCAGAAGAAGTCTGGCGGAGGCTGCCCGCAAATATGTGGGAATGAAGGTGAAGCTGGAGTTTAAGGAAGACTTTCAGGATTTCGACGTCATCAACTACGGGAACACGAAGCATGGTTCCAATACGATCTTAGACGTGGATCAGGACTGGCTTCTCGTGCGCATCGATACGCCGAAGGGCAGCAAGGAAAAACTTCTTCGCATGCAGGGTGTGCAGAGTATACAGACGCTGTAAAAGGGAAATACAGTTGACAAATGAAAACACATACTGTAAATTAAAAGTGTACTTGACAAATAAACGCACATACTGCCAATGACATTAACTGTCTGTAAAATCCCCCCCCTGTTTTATGCGACTTTCTGCTGATAAAATGCTGCGCAAAACCGACCATCCCAACCCCATGTCAGCATACGAAAACAGTAAAGGTATTTGTGTACCGCATGGCAATCTGCAAGGAGGTTTTTTATGATCGCTTTAAAACGTACGCGTTTCGTGTTAATCGCTTTCCTTTTTATGATAGCAGTCAGAGCAATTGTCTTTTTCCTGTTTGGCGAGACAGCTGTTGATTCTATCCTTCTCATGTTGTCGGTTGGCTGTCTTGTTGTATTGATTCCTGCTTTAATCTACGATTGGGTAAAAGCACGATCGTAAACTCCGTTGGAAAAAGCCATTGACATAGGTACTTTTGCGTGGTATAGTGTTAAAATCCTGGAACAAGAGAGGTTGTAAGTCACGATGTTACACAACGAAAACGCGGTTCTGAATAGTGGCCGTGAGAGCAGCATGTGTATGGTGCTTTGTTTTTGTTGTGGCAAAATTCATACCATATCGTGTGCTTCCTTACAGCCGTTTTGTGTGTTCAGGGTAGGTTAAAGCCGTCTTGGATCAGCGAAAATGAATGGATTGCCTGAAAAGGCAGTTTTTGGCGGAGGTACACGGGAGTGTGCCTCCGTTTTTTTATGAAAGCAGCGGCGCGTGAGTTGCGAAGCAACGAAGCGACGCGTTTGCTTTCATGGTATGCGCAGCAGCGGAGCAATCCGTAGGGCGATATCATATGTGGTGGTGAGAGCCATCTCATGGACGTTTTTGCTTCGCAGTAGAAGAGCATACTCCTTTGTTTCTGCCGGTTTTCGCTCCGGCGACGCATGCAGCATCATGACAGACAGCAGGTAGGGAAATCCTGCAGAAAGGGAAAAAGATGACGAAGATCAATGAAAGCTCCATGGAATTAATCGGAAAGACACCGCTGCTTCACGCAGAGCGTTACAGCCGGCAGGCCGGGCTGGAAGAAACGGCCCTGTACGTAAAGCTGGAATACTTCAATCCCGCCGGATCTGTCAAGGACCGGATCGCCCTGGGAATGATTGAGGATGCCGAACGGAAGGGCATCCTGCAGCCGGGCGCCACCATCATCGAGCCCACCAGCGGCAACACAGGGATCGGCCTGGCGGCCGTGGCAGCCGCGAAGGGGTACCGGGCCATCTTTACGCTGCCGGAGACTATGAGCGCCGAGCGGCGCACGCTGTTACGGGCGTACGGCGCGGAGCTGGAACTGACGGACGGCAAGCTTGGCATGAAGGGTGCGGTCGACAAGGCGGAAGAGCTGAAGAACCGGATCCCCGGAGCGGTCATCCTTGGGCAGTTCATCAATCCGGCCAACCCGGAGACACACTATAACACCACTGGTCCTGAGATTTACGACCAGATGGACGGACAGGTGGACTTCTTTGTGGCCGGCGTCGGCACCGGCGGAACGCTTACGGGAGTTGGGCGGTTCCTGAAGGAAAAGATCCCGGGCGTAAAGGTTGTGGCGGTGGAACCAGCCACCTCCCCGCTTCTGTCGGAGGGCCATGCCGGGCCGCACAAGATTCAGGGCATCGGTGCCAATTTTGTACCGCAGACGCTGGACACAACAATCTACGATGAGATTATCCCGATCGAAAATGAAGACGCGTACGAAGAAGCCAGACGCTTTGCCCGCGCGGAAGGCATGCTGGTGGGCATTTCCTCCGGCGCCGCGTTAAAAGCCGGGCAGATCATTGCCTCCCGGCCGGAGAATGCCGGGAAGAGGATTGTGGTGCTGCTGCCGGATTCCGGGGATCGGTATCTATCGACGGGGCTCTTTTAATTCACATGAATAAACATTTTCAGGCGAGGATTTGAGATGACATTGCAGGAACGAAGTCGCATGATGGGTGAGACTTTAAACAGTTTAATGGAAGACTATGAAAAGGAGCAGGCGGCGCAGGAAACCAGGCCGAAAGAACTCCCGGACAAGGAGGCGGTGATCCGCATTCTGGATCAGCTCCGAAGGCTGGTTTTTCCGGAGCAGGATCCGGATCTTTGGTCCAAAACCTCCGCACTTTTGGTGGACACATTCTACCGTTTAAAGGAGCAGTTCCGGATTGCCCTTGGGCTGCGGGCAGGAGCCGCGGAAACAACAGAAAAAGCGTGCAAGGAAGGAAGTGCCCTTGGGCAGAGGGCGGAAAAAGCCGCGGAAGATCTGTCTGCCTGCGCGACCGCTGCCGGCAATTCTACGGATGAGGCAGAACGCCTTGCCTTCGAGTTCCTGCAAAAGATTCCGCATATCCGGGAGCTCCTTTCCGGGGATGTGCAGGCGGAGTTTGACGGCGATCCGGCCGCTACATCCACCGGCGAGGTGGTTTTGTGCTATCCCGGCCTGTATGCGATCTCGGTCTACCGGATTGCCCACGAGCTGTATCTCATGAAGATTCCGCTCCTGCCGCGCATCATGTCGGAGCATGCCCACAGCCTGACCGGGATCGACATCCATCCCGGCGCCACGATCGGCCACCATTTCTTCATCGACCACGGAACCGGGATTGTGGTGGGGGAAACCGCTCACATCGGCGATTACGTGAAGCTCTACCAGGGAGTTACGATCGGCGCGCTCTCCACCCGGGAAGGCCAGCACCTCCGCGGTGTGCGCCGCCACCCGACGATCGGCGACCGCGTGACGATTTACTCTGGCGCTTCTATTTTAGGCGGCGAGACGGTGATCGGAGATGACGCCGTGATTGGCGGCAACTGCTTTATCACAACTTCAGTTCCGGCCGGGACTGTGGTGAGTATTCGAAATCACGAGATTCAGCGGATCAAGACGGAGCACCGCATGACGGAATATGAAGGGGAGGGAGGATTCTACGTCATATAACGGTGCAAGGGGGGACGCAAGACTAAGGAGGGGCTGTCGTGCATTTGCGGCAGCCCCTCCTTAGTCTTTTCTACGTGGCGCGGGCCATTATTCGAGTTTTGTTCCCACGCCCCATTTGCGCCCTTTGCAAAAAAGATGTAAGATTCCTTTTTGAAATACGTGAGTATGGGTGAAAGGAGGGATTCCTACCATGGCCATGGAAGATGAAAGGATTATTCAGCTGTACTTCGCAAGAAACGAAGAAGCTATCTCGCGGACAGCTGAAAAATATGGAAACTACTGCCATGCAATCGCAGAAAACATCTCAGGCAGCAAGGAAGACGCCGAGGAGTGCGTAAACGACACGTATCTGGCGGCCTGGAATTCCATACCGCCGGAAAAGCCTGCCGTGCTGCGAACCTTTCTGGGACGGATTACAAGAAACCTGTCTTTTGACCTGTACAGGAAAAAGCATGCCGAAAAGCGGGGAGGGGGCCAGCTGGCTCTGATCCTGGATGAGCTGGAAGAGTGCGTGTCCGGGGGAACCCGGCCGGAAGATGAGTGGGAAAAGAAGGAACTGACCGCTGCCATTCATTCCTTTTTGGGGGAACTCTCGGAAGAAAAACGGGCGATGTTTCTTCGCCGGTACTGGTTTGCAGACAGCGTGTCATCCATCGCGGACAGGTTCGGGATAAGCCCGAACGCGGTCTCCGTCTCGTTAAGCCGCCTGAGAGAAAAACTGCGGGACCATCTGAGAAAGGAGAGCTTGTTATGAAGAACGAAAAGATATTTGAAGCCCTGGGCGATGTCGATGCGTCCTACTTAGAAGGAGCGGAAAACTTCCGGCGCAAAAGAAAAGTGCCGGTCTGGGGGAAATGGGCCATCGCGGCCGCCTGCTTAGGCCTGGCGGTATTTGGAATGTCGCGGCTTGGCGTGCCGGCCATCACGCCGACGAATACGCCAGGCGGGACGATAACCAATCCTCCAGGCGAGACGTTAGCCAACACGCCAGGCGAGAAGCAGGGAACGCTGGTTGGAAATATCGAAAGGCCTTACAAAAATGTGGAGCTAAACGGCCAGGAGCTTGCCATCGAATGGCCCTGGGAGTACCAGACACGCAAGGAACAATATGTTACCGCGCTGCTGGCAGGACAAGAGTACGGTTCGAGCGGTATGACGCTGGACGCCTCGTCCGTGGGGGAAAGCCTTGGGACGGCAGAGCTGACGGGATATGATGGTTACGCGGACCAGATCCATACCATGGCGGCGGAAACGTTTGCCATTAACGGCATCCTGCCGGGGCACACCGTGGCTGTGCTTTTGGGGGACGAATACGTGACCTTTAAGGACCGGTCCTGGAACATGCCGGCTACTTTGGGGGAGGTTTTGGACGAGTACAGCCTGGCCGAGCTTCTGCCGCTGTCCCGGTTTGTCGAGTATGAAGGGTACGCGGAAGGCGGTTCTTACAGCCTGCCGGATGACGGAGGAATCTGGGCGGTTCTTGCGACTTGCGGCGATGCGGAGTTTGTGGAAGACGATCGGTTTAACTTCGAGAGCCGCACATCCCTTAGCTTTACAGCCACCAGTGCCGCGCTGGGCGCCTACAAAAAAGCGTTCCGCGTGACCGCGGACGGGTACCTCTGGACCAACCTGCTTGAATACCAGTATCTGTTCTACATCGGAGAAGACGCGGCCGGGCAGATCATCGCCTATGCGCGGAAGAACGCGGCGGCAGCAGAACCGGAAACCTACACCAATCGCCTCGCCGGCACGCTGACGGAGATAGGAGACGGCTATATTCTGGTGGACGATGGGGTCCTCTGTGAAGATGAAAGTGCCGGCGTTATCTTTACAGTTCCGACGGAGGACATCCGTGTGCGCCGCTGCCTGGAGTTTGCGGGCGTGAAGGAAGGAGACATCGTGGTCGTGAATTTCTCGGGCGACATTGACGTGGCATCCGGGTACCGGGTGGAAGGCGCGTATTCGGTCGTGAAGGGCTTCTTGGAGGCCGGAGATGTGTCTGTTCTGGAGTAAAGTCCTCGGGCGTTTCTTATTTGCATGGGGTTTTGCGCTAGACGGCGCGAACCCCATGCAAGCTAGAATTCGTGGATTTTTCATTTGCATGGGGAAAGGAGCAAAACGGCGTGAACCCCATGCAATCTAGCTTCCGGGAGCTTTTTATTTGCATGGGGAATGGCACAAAAAAGCGTGAACCCCATGCAATCTAGAGTCCGGAAGCTTCAAATATGCATGGGGAAAGGAGCAAAACGGCGCGAACCCCATGCAATCCAGCTTCTGGAAGTTTCAAAAATGCATGGGAAATAGCCTCAAAAGGCCGGATCCCCATGCAAGACTTGTAGATAACGAAATGAAAAGCGGCTGGGGCCGCGATTATATCCGGTCCAGGCATGCGGAGGTGGCCTAAGGCGGCGAAGGAGAATTTCCAGGCAGCGGATTGGATCGAGGGGTTTGCTGCCATTATTGGTACACCCCGAAGATCCTTTAGCTGCCGGAAATCTCCGCCGCCGCCTTAGACCCCTCTTCATGCCAAAAGCGGATAGATCGCGGCCCCAGCCGCGTGTTGACTTCGATATCTACAGGCCATGCAGGGCAGCAATTCCTTGACAGTTCCTCAGCAGCTGTGAAAGACAAGAAAAAATGTGACATGTGTGCAAACTAGGACATATAAGCTAAACATTTGCTTGTGAAGCATGACATTTTCAGCTATAATGTCCTACGGCACACATGGCGGCAAAGTGCCTCGCACATCAAGGCACAAGCCATTTGCGAGTGAGATATTGGCAAGAAGAAGGGAGAAAAACAAGCATGAAACTGAAGAAGGTTCTTGCAATCGCCGCGTCGCTGTCGCTCCTGCTGGGAATGACGGTGGTTCGGGCGGAAGAAGCTCCTTCCAAAGCGCCGGAAGCGGCAGCTGTGGAGAGCAAGGAGGAGAAAAAGGAAGCGGAACCGGTAGACGTAACCGGTACGCAGTCGGTTGTGATCGAAGGCTTTGACTGGGGCCCCGGCGTGACCAAGACGATCCTTGCCCTGGATCAGGAAATCGACCCGGCCAGAGTGAAGGCGGAAGATTTCACGGTTGTGGAGAGCAAGGAGTCCTTTGACTGGGCGGTTCTGTTCTCTGGCTTTGGAGCGCCCGAAGAGGAGACCACTGCGGAAGACGGCAAGGAAGCTGAAAAAGATGCTGAGGAAACCGCGGCAGAGAATGCCGAAACCGTAAAGGAGGAGAAGACGGAAACGGAAGCCGCGAAGGAAGAGCCCGCGAAGGCCGCGGATGAGAAGGAAAACCCGGCGGCAGAAGAGGCGGAGACGAAGGAAGGCGAAGAAGCCGGCACCACGGAAGAGACCGAGGGCGGCCTGCCCTTCGGCCACACGGTGTCCGATGCCCCCCGCAAGGTTGTGAAGGCGTATGTCTGCGATGAAAAAGGCGCGGAAGTCAAGGAAGCGTCGAAGTACATCGCGCTGGAGCTTTTCTGTGACCCGAACAACGGATCTCCGTACTGCTACGACATTTTCAGCGGCATGAACACCGTCTGCAAAGTGTACGATCTGACCATCACGCTGAGCGAGAAGAGTGCTCTGGCCACGAAGGATGGCGCACAGGTGAAATCGTTTACGGTAGAGCCTGCCTGCGATCTGAAGAAAGCATCCGTTCCTCAACTGGAAGGCGTGGATCTGTCTGGTAAATTCACCGGATCGGACGGCAAGACCCTCACCTATGGCTCCTTCGAACCGAAGGAGGATGGAGAGCTTCATCCGCTGGTCATCTGGCTGCACGGCGCGGGCGAGGGCGGCACGGATCCGTCCATCGCGATCCTGGGCAACAAGGTGAGCGCTCTGTACGGAGAAGAATTCCAGGAAGTCATGGGCGGCGCTTATGTGCTGACGCCCCAGACCCCGAGCTTCTGGCTGGCTTACAACGAGGAAGGCAGCTGGAACGATAACCCCGGCACGGATTCCATCTATTTAAAGACTCTGATGGAACTGATTGAGGATTACGTGAAGAACCACAAGTTCGTGGATCCGGAGCGCATCGTCGTGGGCGGCTGCTCCAACGGCGGATACATGACGATGGATCTGATCTTAAACTACCCCGACTACTTCGCAGCGGCGTTCCCGATCTGCGAGGCGTACTTAGATTCCGGCATCACGGATGAGCAGATCGAAGGCGTGAAGAACCTTCCCATCTGGTTTGTCTATGCGGAAAACGATACCGTGGTAGATCCGAAGGTCTATGAAATCCCGACCATCGAGCGCATGAAGAAAGCCGGATGCGATGTACACACCAGCATCTTCAAGGACGTTCACGACACCACCGGCCTGTACAAGGATGAGAAGGGCGAGCCCTATCAGTACATGGGTCACTGGTCCTGGCTGTATTTCTTCAACAACGAATGCGAGGAAGACGGCCTGAACATGTGGAAGTGGCTGGCCGGCGATACCGAGGAAGCGGAGGAACCCTTCTCCGGGAAGTACGTTAACGGCACCTACACCGGTAAAGGCAAGGGCATGGGCGGTTCGATCACCGTGACGATCACGATCAAGAACGATGTCCTGACGGTGGACGAGATCATCGGCAAGTACGAGACCCCCGGCGTCGGCGGAAAAGAGGCGATCGAGGACGGTACCTTTAAGGCCCAGATCGAGGCCGCGCAGAATTCGGAAATCGAAGGCGTGGCAGGCGCAACTATGACTTCCGGCGGCGTAAGAAAGGCCGTTGAGGATGTTTTAAAGCAGGCGTTAAACCTGAACTAAATGAAGGAGGATATTAGTATGAGCAAGGAAATGAGCCGCAGACAGTTCTGCGCATTAGGAACCGCCAGCGCGGTAGCCGCTATCGCGGGCGGAATGGGAATGGCTAACCGTGTAAACGCGGAAGGCGAAGCTGAGCAGGCCGTAAAGGCCCACGCCATCGGCGACGGCAACGTAAACTTCTCTCAGGAAGTGGACGTTCTGATCGTTGGCGCCGGTATCTCCGGCATGATGGCTTCCATCGATCCGGCGAACGCCGGCTTAAACGTTCTGATCGTTGACCAGAACAGCATGTACGGCGGCGACGCTATCTACTCCGCAGCCTGCCAGATGTGCTCCACCGCACAGCTGACCAAGGAAGAGCGCCCCGAGAAGTACTCCTCTCCCGAGCAGATTCGCGAGAAATTTGCTCCTTACTATGTCGGCAACGAAGCCGGACTGGATCGCACCGTTCTTCTTCAGGACTGGACCGGCCGCTTTATCGATAAGATGCACTACGAGTGGGGCTACGAGTTCCAGCCGCTGCGTGAGAGCCCGTATCATCAGGCCTTCTTCCCGAAGGATGGTCTGTGCACCATGAAGTCTGAGTTCGACCTGATCAACGAGAAGGTGACAGAGGCTGGCGTACAGTACCTGTTCCGCACCACCTTCAAGACCCTGATCACCGATGAGAACGGCACCATCTGCGGCGCCCGCTTCATCGACAAGGACGGCAATCTCTTAGACATCGCGGCGAAGGCCGTGGTCTTAGCGACGGGCGGTTACGTTTCCAACCAGGAATGGATGGTTCGCTACGCTCCGGAGTACGCGTATGTGGCCAACATCATCTCCGGCCGCAAGGGCGACGGTATCGCGGCAGGTGTTGCGGCAGGCGGCGTGCTTTCCGGCATGAAGGCTACCAGCAACTTAAATCCTCGCTTTGAAGCCGGCCACATGCTGGGCACCTTCTATCCGCTGATCGCTCTGCTTCCGAACGGCAAGCGTTTCTACTGCGAGACGGCTGTTCACAACGCGGCAACGGGCTGCTTAAACGCTGGTTTCTATGAGTGGTACAGCATCTGGGACGATGTAGCCCAGAACGGTATCGATCAGGAAGTCATTCTGCACGCGGGCGAGGCCGTTCAGACCTGCAATTCCATCGAAGAGCTGGCCGAGATGACCGGTATGCCGCTTGACAAGCTGCAGGAGACCTTTGCGAAGTGGAAGACCATCTGCGAGAATCAGGAAGATCCCGACTTTGGAAAGACCCTGTTCCTGCAGGAACTGAAGCCTCCGTACTACTTCCTGCGCAACTACCCGGTTCGCTACAAGAGCCTGGGCGGCCTGAAGGTGAGCGATCGCATGGAAGTCTTAGACGCGAACGATGCACCGATCAAGAATCTGTATGCCTGCGGCTGCACCGCCGGCACAGAGGACATCACCCCGGCTGCCGGCTCCGGTATGCTGCTGGGCACCACGCTTGTAGCCGATTACGTTGGCTAAAATCATCAACAATCTTTGCCCCCATGCGGTTCCCGCATGGGGGCTTTATGTTTGCGGGGAAAACGCGTGAAACTGCCAGAATTCCCCGTGGGGAAGGCCTCGGAAGCTTTGTACGTACGGGTGAAACGTGCGAAACTACTAGAATTCCCCGTAGGAAAGCCATCGGAATCTTTGTGCGTACGGTGAAAATGTACGAAATTGCGAGAATTCCCCGTATAGGAAGGCCTTGGAAGCTTTGTACGTACGGGTGAAACTTACGAAATTGTCAGAATTCCCCGTATAGGAAGGACTCGGAAGCTTTGTACGTACGGGTGAAACGCACGAAACTGCCAGAATTCCCCGTAGGAAAGGACTCGGAAGCTTCTTATGTACGGGTGAAACGCGCGAAATTGTCAGAATTCCCCGTATAGGAAGGCCTCGGAAGCTTCTTACATGCATGGGAATGGCGCCCAAAGGCACAAACCCCATGCATTCTAGAGCTCGGAAGCTTCTGATTTGCATGGGGAATGGCGCCCAAAGGCACAAACCCCATGCATTCTAGAGCTCGGAAGCTTCTGATTTGCATGGGGAATGGCGCTAAACGGCGTGAATTCCATGCGAAAAGCGGCTGGGGCCGTGATTATACCCGCTTCTGGCATGCAAAGGAGGCCTAAAGGGGCGGGCGAGAATTTGCAGGCAGCGAGTTGGATCAAGGGGGTTAGAACCAGTAATGGCAGCAAAGAGCCGCACTGACGCGAAATTGCTGTACTACAAGTACAGCAATTTCAGGGGCACTCGAGGAACACCGTCATCAGACGGGGTTCCTAAATGTGCCCCGGCGGATGTGCGGCTCTTTGCTGCCATTACTGGTTCTCCCCGAAGATCCTTTAGCTGCCGGAAATCTCCCCGCCCCTTTAGGCCCCTGCCTCATCAACATCGGAATATATTCGCAGCCCCGGCCGCTTTGTCGGCAACCTATGCTGGGAAATGTCCGTTCATTGCCTGGAATTATACTATTGCAAGCGTCAAGGCGATCAGGTATAATACAAGTGAAGTGTTGTATCTACTTAGCACAGCCGCTTGCACCCCGCTGCAAGCGGCGTAAAACAAAAGTTGGCATGCCAGGCCACAGACAAGAAAGGAGAACGCAACATGAAGAGCAGAAGAATGCTTGCCATCCTCACCGCGCTTGCGATGATGTTCAGTGCAACGGCTGTTTACGCAGCGGACGAGGCCCCGGCGAATGAAGCACCGGTGGATGTGGCAGCAGAGGAAGCAGTCACGGTGACGGGAACACAGGTGGTTGTGATCGAAGGATTCGATTGGGGTCCCGGCGTTTCCAAGACCATTTTGTCTTTGGGAGCAGAGATTGATCCGGCGTCGGTTAAGGCTGGAAACTTTGAAGTATTAGAGAGTAAGGAAGCCTTTGACTGGGCCGTGCTGTTTGCACCGCCCGCAGCCCAGGCAGAGGAAGCTCCGGCGGAGGAAGCGCCTGCAGAAGAAGCCCCGGCAGAGCAAGCCCCGGCGGAGGAAGCGCCTGCAGAGGAAGCCACCGCAGAGGAAGCCCCCGCCGAAGCAGTTCAGCTGCCTTTCGGACATGCCATCGCGCAGGCTTCCCGCCAGGTGGTCGCCGCCTATGCATGCGATGAAAACGGAAAGGCCGTGACGGAAGCTTCCACGCATATCGCGCTGGAGCTGTACTGCGACCCCAACAACGGATCTCCGTACTGCTACGATATTTTCAGCGGCATGAATACGGTCTGCCTGGTCTATGATCTGGGCATCACGCTGAAGGAAGGCTGTACGCTGAAAGACGCGAACGGCCATACCGTGGAAGCACTGGACATCGCGCCGGCCTGCGATCTGAAGAACGCGATCGTGCCGCAGCTGGAAGGTGTGGATTTAACCGGCAGCTTTACCGGAACAGACGGCAAGACCCTGACGTATGGTTCCTACGAGCCGGATGAGGATGGCAAGAAGCATCCGCTCGTCATCTGGCTGCACGGCGCGGGCGAGGGCGGCACAGATCCGTCCATCGCGATCCTGGGCAACAAGGTGAGCGCCCTGTATGAGAACGATTTCCAGGATGTCATGGGCGGCGCGTATGTGCTGACGCCTCAGACGCCTACGTTCTGGCTGGCCTACGACGAGGAAGGCAACTGGAACGACAACCCCGGGACCGATTCCATCTATCTGCCGACCCTCATGGAGCTGATCCAGGATTATGTCGCAAAGCATGAGTCCGTGGATCCGGAACGCATCTACGTGGGCGGTTGCTCCAACGGCGGCTACATGACGATGGATCTGATCTTAAATTACCCGGATTATTTCGCGGCGGCGTTCCCGATCTGCGAAGCCTATAAAGATTCCGGTATCACGGATGAACAGATCGAAGGCCTCAAGGATCTGCCGATCTGGTTTGTCTATGCGGAAAATGATACCGTGGTGGATCCGGCGGTCTATGAAATCCCGACCATCGAACGCATGAAGGCGGCGGGATGCGACATTCACACCAGCATTTTCCAGGATGTGCATGATACCTCCGGCCTGTACAAGGATCCGGCCGGGGCACCGTATCAGTATATGGGCCACTGGTCCTGGCTGTATTTCTTCAACGACGAATGTGAAGAGGACGGCCTCTCCATGTGGGAGTGGATGGCGGACTGCGCACCGGTGGAGGCCGGCGTGGTCACCGGACGTCAGCACGTCGTGATCGAAGGGTACGATTGGGGCCCGGGCGTGAACAAGACCATCCTGAAGCTGAACCAGGCGGTTGATCCCGAAACCATCGAGGCGGAAGACTTCACGGTTGTGGAGAGCAAGGAAAGCTTTGACTGGTCTGCCCTGTTTGGCGGCGGCGCGGCAGCGGGAGAAGAGAAGCCGAAGAGCAAGGTAGAACTGCCTTTCGGCCACGCGGTAGCCGAGGCACCCCGCCAGGTGACGGCCGCGTACGCCTGCGACGCAAACGGCGAGGAAGTATCCGAGGCATCGGAATACATCGCCTTAGAGCTCCTTTGCGATCCGAACAACGGATCCCCGTACTGCTATGATATCTTCAGCGGCATGAACACGGTATGCCTGGTTTACGATCTGAACATCACCCTGGCGGAGGAAAGCGGACTTGCCGCGGCGGATGGCACGAAGGTGGCCAGCTTTGCGGTCAATCCTACCGCCCGCTTAAAGAAGGCGAGTGTGCCGCAGCTGGAAGGCGTTGACTTAACCGGCCGCTTTACCGGTTCCGACGGAAAGACCCTGACCTACGGTTCCTATGAACCCGAAGAGGATGGAGAGTATCATCCGCTGGTCATCTGGCTGCATGGCGCGGGCGAGGGCGGCACGGATCCGTCCATCGCGAACCTGGGCAACAAGGTGAGCGCGCTGTACGGAGAGGAATTCCAGGAAGCCATGGACGGCGCGTATGTGCTGACGCCTCAGACGCCCACGTTCTGGCTGGCCTACACGGAGGAAGGCGCCTGGAACGACAACCCCGGAACCGATTCCATCTATCTGCCGACTCTGATGGAGCTGATCGAAGATTACGTGGAGAACCATGAATTTGTGGATCCGT
Organism: Lachnospiraceae bacterium; assembly: GCA_017479935.1. Classification (GTDB taxonomy): domain Bacteria; phylum Bacillota; class Clostridia; order Lachnospirales; family Lachnospiraceae; genus RGIG5021. Next base: position 43,621 of record JAFVBO010000012.1, on the reverse strand, counting down.
TCCGCATCTATGTGGGCGGCTGCTCCAACGGTGGGTACATGACAATGGATCTGATCCTGAACTACCCGGATTACTTCGCGGCTGCGTTCCCGATCTGCGAGGCGTACAAGGACGCCGGCATCACCGATGAGCAGATCGCGGGAATTAAGGAACTGCCTGTATGGTTTGTCTACGCCGAGAACGATACCGTGGTGGATCCCACCGTGTACGAGATTCCGACCATCGAGCGGATGAAGGCAGCCGGATGCGACGTACACACCAGCATCTTCCCGGATGTCCACGACACGACGGGAGAGTACAAGGACGCGGAGGGCAATCCTTACCAGTACATGGGCCACTGGTCCTGGCTGTATTTCTTCAACAATGAATGCGAAGAAGACGGCGTCAACATGTGGGCATGGATGGCTGCGCAGACGCTGGAAAATTAAAGGAAATAACCGCCTCGGCCGACAGGCTTTCTGCCGACCGGGGTGTACATAAAGAACAATGCCGTACAATGGCAAATGAAAGAACAGGCTGAAGAGCCCAAAGGAGGTAATGTTTTATGAAATTCTATAAGTGTGAAGGCTGTGGGAAGATCGCGATTCTGTTCCGTGAATCCGCGTGCCCGACGAAGTGCTGCGGAAGCGACATGGTGGAGCTCATCCCCGGAACCGTGGATGCCGCCCGCGAAAAACACATCCCGGAAGTGGCCTTAAGCGGCAACTGCGTGGAAGTGAAGGTTGGCGCTGTGACGCACCCGATGCTGGATGCGCACTACATCGAGTGGATCCTGTTAGAGACGAACCAGGGCTTCCAGAAGAAGGACTTAAAGCCCGGCATGGAGCCGAAGGCTGTCTTCGCTTTAGCGGAAGGCGAAGTGCCGGTAGCGGCGTATGAAAGCTGCAACCTGCACGGCCTGTGGAAAGCAGAACTGTAAACGTAAGGGTTTAAGATGAAAAAAGACGGGCAGGGGAATGAACTTCCCTTGCCCGTTTCTTTATGCTACTCGTATAACCCCGTCCCAAACATCACGTTTTCGAAGAAGCGGCGCGTTTTTTCCTCCCCTAACGCGTTTAAGAACACCGAGGTGGAAGGCCCGCCGTTTGTCAAAAGCCCTTCCGTGTATCTGCAGACGGCAGCTTTCTTGGCGGGTTGCTCCGCCTTGGAAAGAAGCGGGAGAGCGGCCGACTGGCGCACAAAGCTGGCGACGCTGTCGGCAAAAAGCTGCTCGGAAACCTTCAGGTCACTTATCTGTTTGGTGAACCGGACGGTGAAAAGATCCGCATACCAGACTTCCTTCATGGGAAGATCCGGGAGCGACGCGTAGCGCTCCAGCGAGCTTTTTAACTCGGAAAGGATGGCCTGGTACTCTGCCGTACCCGGATCGGAAACCAGATCATAAAATTCTGCCAGAGCTCTCTGGCCGCCCAATACATAAATAAAATCGTTCGAAAGAAGCGGCATGTTCTTTTCAAACGGCGTGACGACGAAGGAAAGCATCTGCATGACGCCGGAATCGACGGTCATGATGCTTAAGTTTCCCAGTTCCTCGATCCGGTACTGCGATACGTCAAATTTCATGAGGGCATTTAAGCGGATGCTTTGGAATTCTCCCGCGTCTACGGGCGTGAGCTGGTAGGCGCACTTGAGGGCCCTTAAGCCTTCCTCGATATTTCGCTGGATGGACGCTTTGTTGCGCCGGGAAAAGAAGATAATCGGGGCGCATAAAAACACAAGAATAACCGCAACGATAAGCAGAATTCTAAGTACGGTGAGCATGGGAAAAACCTCCTGGTTCATAAAGGATGAAGTAGTCCCGGGAATTGAAACATATTCGCGGTATAAGGAAAACAGCGTTACATGCGCGCAAGAAACTTGCCGCTTCGGGTATCGATTTTAATACTGTCCCCCGTTTCGACAAAAGTAGGCACGCGCACCTTGGCGCCGGATTCCACCGCGGCCAGCTTTAACGAGGAACTGTTAGGGTCCGGGAAGACGCCGATCACCTTTAAAATGGTAAAGGGCGGCAGCTCCATGGACAGAACCTGATCCCGGCAGGAGGTGATTTTAATGCATTCTCCATTTTTTATGTATTTTAAGGCGTTCCCCACCAGCTCGTGGCTGAGGGTGAACGCTTCCCCGTCATCTGCGTCCTGAAATAAGAACGAATCCTCTGTATAGCCTTGATAGAGAAGGGACTTCTGGAGAACGGGAGCCAGGGTGACAGGTTCGTCAGGCTGGAGAATAATCCCGGTTTCTTCTTCGGTTTTTATATTTTTCAGCCGCATGCGGATAATCGGTTTTCCATCCATAGGGCGAATGCGCTGGTATTCCGTCACAAGAAAATCGCCGGCAGGGCGTTCAATGATGCTTCCTTTTTTCAGTTCACCGGCAGTCATCATGGCACGTATGCTCCTTTCTTTTAAAGACTGGATTGTTGCTTGCGTTTGATTCTATATCATTTCCGCCAAAAGAGCAAGTCTTGGGAAAAGATTTTATATTTATGCTTGCATTCATATTTGTTTTCGTGTAATCTTATTATTATGAATGCACAGTGACTACTCAGCACGTGTATGCGTAAAAGCAATGGAAAATGGCTGTTTGAGTAGTTACAATGCAAAAGAATGCCTGATGGTAGAAGGAGGAAAAGATGAGAGAACAAAGTCCTATTACAGCCGGAATTATGGAGCTTTTGGCAGATGGAAAATCTTACACGAGAGCTGAGATCGTAAGCGCCTTGTCAGAAAAAATCGAAATGGACAATAAAAAGAAAAATACCCTTGGCGCCCTTCTGCATTATCAGATCCAATGTGGCCGTGTTGTGAAGGAAGGAAATTTGTATCGGGCTGCAGACAGCGCATTTGCTGCGGCAGATCAGAGCGGGGAAGAGAACACGCCTTCCGCAGACGCCTCTGAGGAGACGGCCGCTTCTTTAAACGAGGAGCCAAACGACAAGGAAGCCGCGGAGGAGCCGGAGCAGGTGCCGGAGAAGAGAAGACGCGGCAGACCGCGCAAGGCGGATAAGGACAAGGCTGCGGAAAAGGAGACAGCCGCTTCCGAAGAACGCAGGCAGGAAGAGAAAGCCGACCGCCGCAAGTCGGACAGAAGCGGACGCAACGCGCTTCGGGAGGCCAGAAACAGGGCCCGGGAAGAGCGCAGAGCAGCCCGGGAGGCCAGAGACTTAAACGCCCTTCATTCCGCGCAGAACCTGCGGCAGATGAAGGAAGCGGAGGAAATGGCCGCTGCGGATGAAAAGAAAGCGAGAGAAGAGGAAAGAACCAGGGAATACCTCGCTGTCACTTCGAAGCTTCCCGCCGTGAAACCGAATGCCATTCTGGAACTGGAGGGATGCCTGCGCCGCATGTACCTGGAAGCGGAGAAGGCAGCCGCCCTGATGCGCGGGGAGATTCCCTTCGCCGATTTAAGCGATACCGCGCTGAAGAGCGTGCTGAACACGTACGAAAAGATTCTGAGAGCAAAGAAAGAACTTGAGTAGGACAAAAAAGATATAAGAATAGGGAGAAGAGAATGTTTGAGGTCGAGAGAGAAGAACTGGCGCGCGAGCTTATGGCGTACCCGATCAAATATAAAAAAAGAGATCTGAGTGCCGTCTACCAAAATCGCGTGCTTCTGGACCGTGTTGTGAGCTGCCTGGCGAAGCCCTTTTTAGGGAAGGCGGATTACGTGGCGGCGCCGGAACCCAGCGGTTCTGTATTTGGAAGTCTTCTGGCCCGCGAACTGGGAAACGGCTTTCTTCCCATCCACAAGGCGGATGGAAACCGGATTGAGGAGAACGACCGTCTGGCCGCTCCGTATATTGATCATAACAATCTGGTGAAGACGCTGGAGGTCCGGAAGAGCACCTTCCCGGAGCACAGCCGGATTCTTCTGGTAGACGACTGGGTGGATACCGCGGTTACCCTGCAGACCTGCGCCGTCATCGTGGAGGAGGCCATGGGAACGGTTGTGGGGATGGCTTCCATCGGAGCCAGTTGCTCGGAAAACGCAACCCATATGCTGGAGAGCGGTTTATTGCAATGTATCCTGAAAAAACCGCTTGAATAAAGAAAAAGACAGACGCGAAACATCCATGACACTAAAATGACTTTTTACTGGAGGACGAAACATGACTACAGCACAGGCATTGATCTTTGTTGCCATTATTGCTTATTTATCCATGACCCTGCTTGTCGGCATCTATTTCAGCCGGAAGGGCAGCGGCGACAGTTCTGACGAATTCTATATCGGCGGAAGAAAGCTGGGCCCCGTTGTAACGGCTATGAGCGCGGAAGCGTCCGATATGAGCAGCTACCTTCTGATGGGTCTCCCCGGACTGGCGTATTTTGCCGGTGTGGCCGAGGTCGGCTGGACCATCATCGGCCTGGCTGTCGGCACTTATTTGAACTTCCTTCTGGTTGCCAAGCTCCTTCGCCGGTATTCCGCGAAGATTGAGGCGATGACCATCCCGGAATTCTTCTCGAAGCGCTATGAAGATGAGAAGCATGTGCTGTCCCTGATCGCTGCGCTGATCATTCTGGTCTTTTTTGTTCCTTACACGGCGTCCGGCTTTAAGGCGGTGGGAACCCTGTTCAATTCCCTGTTCGGGATGGATTACCATATCGCCATGATCGGCGGTGCCATCATCATCATCACCTACACGGTTCTGGGCGGCTTCCTGGCGGTGTCCACGACGGACCTGATCCAGAGTATCTTCATGTCGGTCGCGCTGGTGATCATCGTGTTCTTCGGCATTGCCCAGGCGGGCGGCATGGGGGCGGTTGTCGCAGGTGCGCAGGCGCTTCCGGGCTACCTGGATCTCACCAAAGGCTACATCTGGGCGACGGGCGAAGCCGGAGAGTTTGGCATTTTGAGCATCGTCTCCACGCTGGCCTGGGGCCTTGGATACTTTGGCATGCCGCACATTCTGCTTCGCTTCATGGCCATCCGTCATGAGGATGAGCTGAAGGTGTCCCGCCGCATCGCCGGGGTGTGGGTTGTGATCTCCATGGCAGTGGCCGTGTTTATCGGCATTATCGGTTACAGCGTGTCCGTGGCTGGGAAAATTCCCTTCCTTGGCACGAGTGCGGAATCGGAAACTATCATCATTCAGCTGGCGACGCTGATGAGCGAGCACGGCACCATTCTGGCCCTGGTCGCAGGTATCATCATGGCGGGTATCTTAGCCGCCACGATGTCCACGGCGGATTCGCAGCTCCTTGCAGCGTCTTCGAGTGTTTCCCAGGATATTCTGACGGACTTCTTAGGGATCAAAATGGAAAACCGGAAATCCATGCTGGCGGCCCGCCTCACGGTTGTGATCATCGCCCTCATCGCGCTGATACTTGCCTGGAACCCGGACAGCTCCGTCTTCCGCGTGGTATCGTTTGCGTGGGCCGGCTTTGGCGCCACCTTCGGACCGTCCATGCTCCTGGCCCTGTTCTGGAAGCGCTCCAATAAGTACGGCGCGATTGCCGGTATGGCCGCCGGCGGCATCATGGTCTTTGTGTGGAAGTTCCTGATTTCGCCCCTTGGCGGCGTGTTTGGCATCTACGAACTGCTTCCGGCCTTCCTGGTCACGCTGGTCGTGAACGTGGTGGTCAGCCTCCTGACCCCGGCGCCGTCGAAAGAGGCGCTGCAGATCTTTGACGAGGTGCACGCGAAGTAGGCTACAATAAAAAGACTGCCGGGTTTCCCGGCAGTCTTTTTTTCGTGCACTCCTTTTCAGGTACATTTTTCCGTTTACAGATGTGACCGGAGCGATTAAAATGTGTCTTATAGGAAGGAGGCATAAAGTGCCATGCTGGATGAACAGATCATCGAATTATATTGGGCAAGATCCGAAGACGCCATTTCGTGCACGGAGCAGAAATACGGCAGCTATTGCCGTACCATTGCCTGGAATATCCTCTATTCGGAAGAGGACACCGTCGAATGCCTGAATGATACCTGGCTGCGCGCATGGCAGGCGATTCCTCCCACGAGGCCGCAGATCCTGAAGGCCTTTCTCGGCAAGATTACCCGCAATCTGGCGCTAAACATGTATGAAAAGCAGCATGCGTTAAGGCGGGGAAGCGGAGAGGTGACGGTCTGCTTGGATGAGCTGGGGGAGAGTGTGCCATCCTTCGAGCGAACCGATGCCGTCGTGGAAAACATGGTCCTGACGGAGACGATCAATCGGTTTCTGAAGGAATTGTCCGAGGAGGACCGGCGCTTTTTTGTCCAGCGTTATTACTACCTTCTCCCGGTAAAAGAGGTTGCCTCGTTGGCCGGGATGGGAGAAAGCCGCGTGAAAATGCGGCTGTCCCGCATGCGTGAGAAACTGAAGAACATGCTGGAAAAGGAGGAAATCTTCCTATGAAAAATCCAAATGAAGCAGGCGTGATGGAATCGAAAACCGATTCGGAAAATGCGCGCGACAAGCGGCTGTTATCGGCGATCGGCGGGATTGACGAGGCCTTTATCGCCGAGGCTGACCCGGAGGTATGGAGGGAAAAGGCCGAGCAAAGGAAAAAGAACCGCAAGGGAGTGATCCTTATGCGTTTTACACGGGTGGCCGCCGCTGCCCTGGTGCTGTTTTTAGGCGTGACCGCCTGGCGGCTGCAAAGCTCGAATAATGAAAACCGGTTTTTTGATGAGCCGGGAAAGGCTGCCTACCGAAGTGAGGAACAGAACGTTCCAGGCGCGGAACAGGAAACCCTGCACAACACGGAAGGAACCACGCGGGTGGACGATGTGAAGCCTGAGCAGAGTTTACAGGGAACGGCAAACCATGAGTATGCGTTAGATCCGGAAGAAGTGGATGTTCCCGGCATGGAAGCTTATGCTGGGGTCGATGCGGCACAGAACGCTCCGGAGGGAAGCCCTATGGCTGAGCCGGAAATGAAGTACGAGCCGTACTGGGTGGAGTCTGACCTGCCGGAAGCGGCGGAGGATGCTTCCATCACAACACAGCAGGGAAGAAGCGCTTCTGATGATGGAAAAGGTACGTTCCTGGAAGGGCTGGTGGGTAGGATGGAAGAAATTCAGAGGCCGCTTATGACGGAAGCCTGGCAGAACGAGGAGGCTCCTTCTTACGCCGTGAATGAGGAAGAATTCCCGGTGGGAGAGGAAGCCGAAGGGTATATAGAAGCTGAGAACCCGGTCGAAAACGGGCTGCCGGAGATTCCGGCGGAAGAGGGACTTCCGATCTGGGATAGCCTGGCGGACGCGGAAGCGGCGGCCGGCTTTACGGTGACGCTGCCGGCGGAGGTGGATCCTTCCTGGACGGTTTCCTACCGTGCCGAGAAAGGAATCCTGTGCATCACCTGGCGCACGAAGGAGGGAGATCCCGCGATGGTGCTCACAAAGACTTCTTCTGAGCCGCCGGCTCCGTCGCTTAAGGCGCTGTCTTCGCTTGTCGCGCAGGAAGGAGATTATATCGTTATTCAGGAGAAATTTCTTCCGTAAAGGCGGAGCAAGATTGCCTGGGAGCAATATGTAAGCAAGTACACGAAAAGAGATTGTCGTAAACGGCGGCAGTCTCTTTTTTATGCACAGGGCAGCCCAAAGGTTATTGCCACCTGTCGGTGGCGGGCGGCCCGCGCATACGAGTAGGGTGGATTGATATCCTCCCTACTCGATTGTACGCGAGGCGTCTATTTCCTGTGACCAACGTTTTTGCTTCCGGTCCTTATTGGCAGAGAGGCGAGAAAAACGCGCATCTGTTTCACAGGCCTGCGCGGAGTTTGTTAGACGAGATTGGAAAAGAGGAGGCATATGATGAAAAAGAAATTCTGGACGATTTTACTTGCCGGGCTTTTAGCTGTTTCGGTGACTGGCTGCGGCGCGTTTGGCATGATGATGATGGCCGGCGTGGCCACGCAGCTGGAAAGAGGCCTGGAGGTCCAAAACCCCGAAGGCGCAGTACCGCAAGCCACGGCCCCGTATGAAATGGTGCTGGACGAAGAATTTGGCTACTTCCCTTCGGGCCTCTGGATCGGGGAAAAAAGCGCGATGATGGCGGCTGAAGAAGGCTATCCGGCACCGGACTGGAACACGGAAGAATATGATTATATCGAGGAAAGCGGCTGGAAATCCGCAAAAACCACCCCGTTTTCCACCTTCGCCGCGGATGTGGACACCGCATCCTACGCGAACCTGCGCCGCATGATCCTGCGGGGAAACACGATCCCCAAGGACGCGGTTCGGATTGAGGAAATGATCAACTACTTTTCCTATGACTATCCGGAGCCGGAAGGCGAGGATCCCTTCTCCGTCACGATGGAAATGGGCCCCTGCCCCTGGAACGAGAACGCGAAGCTCCTTTTGATCGGGCTGAAGACCAAGGACCTGGCCCCGGAAGAGCATGCGCCTTCCAACCTGGTGTTTCTGATTGACGTGTCGGGCTCCATGGACGAACCGGACAAGCTCCCTCTGGTTCAGCGGGCATTCAAGCTCCTGACGGAAAACCTGCGCCCGGAAGATACCATTTCCGTTGTCACCTACGCGTCCTCGGACCAGGTGGTTTTGGACGGCGTGACGGGAGAGGAGCCGGAAAAGATCCGCAGCGCGATTGAAGATCTGATGGCCGGCGGCGGCACGAACGGCTCGTCCGGCATTGTGACAGCTTACAGCCTGGCTGAGAAGCACTTCATCGAAGGCGGAAACAACCGCGTGATCCTGGCCACGGACGGCGACTTAAATCTGGGTGTCACGGACAAAGGCTCGTTAACCCGCCTGATTACCGAGCAGGCGAAGAGCGGCGTTTATCTGTCGGTGCTGGGTTTTGGCAGCGGCAACCTGTCCGACGCGCGCATGGAAGCCCTCGCGGACAACGGCAATGGCAACTACCATTACATCGATGACATCGGGGAAGCCAGAAAGGTTCTGACCGAGGAAATGGGCGGAACGCTCGTCACGGTGGCCAAGGACGTGAAACTCCAGGTCGAATTCAACCCGGCGAAGGTGGCAGGCTACCGTCAGATCGGGTATGAAAACAGGCAGATGGCCGCGGAGGACTTCGCGGATGACACGAAGGACGGCGGCGAGATCGGCGCGGGGCACTGCGTGACGGTGCTCTATGAGATCGCTTTACAGGGCTCCGGGCAGGAACTCCCGAATGTGGATTCCCGCTATGAAGCCCAGGTAGAAGGCGGGGCGAGCGAGGAACTGTTCGCTTTAAACATCCGCTACAAGGAACCGGACGGACAGGAAAGCAAGCTCCTCGTCTTCCCGGCCACCGAGGAAATCCTCTCCGAGCAGCTGAGCGATGACGCAGCCTGGGCCGCCGGCGTGGCCGCCTTTGGCATGATCCTGCGCACGTCGGAGCACGTCGGCGACATGACGGCGCAGCAGGTGCGCACCATGCTCACCGAACGCTTCCCGGGCGAAACGGACACGTACCGCCAGGAATTCCTGTACCTGCTCACCAAATTCGATCCGGAGAATATTGGGTGGTAGAATCCCTTAAGCGAAACCCGCTCCGGCACGAGTCGGTTGGTAGGAGTCCCCAGGCGAAACCCGCTCCGGCACGACAGCGCGAAAACTGAAAATCGCCAAAGACATGAAAAGGCAGAGACTATATCATTGGCAGTCATGTGGAGGAGGCCTTAGAACCGCTTGGCGAAAAAAATCTGCTTTAGGAACAGGGAGCTTCACTGTTTGAGCGCGCAGCGCGAGTTGGAGCGACCTGTTCCTAAAGCAGATTTTTTGTATCTACTCAGCACAGCCGCTTGCACCCCGCTGCAAGCGGCGTAAAACAAGAGTTGGCATGCCAAGCCACAGGCAATTTGGAATGCGCGGAGCGCATTGCCTGTGGCTTCGTAACTGCTCAGGTACTGAGCAGTTACGATTTTTTTCGGCTTATGCGGTTCTGGCCGAGGGAACTTAGACTGCCAATGATATATCTCTGCCGATCATGGCTTGGCGTACATTCTCTTCGGGCTGTCGTGCCGGAGCGGATTTCGCTTGTGGACTCCTACCAACCGACTCGTGCCGGAGCGGATTTCGCCACTACCGGGGGATGAGAAATTTGATGTCTGAGAAGGAGACGTCGATTTTCTTCATGCGGGCGCCGGTTTCGATGGCGCGCAGAATTTCGAAGCGGTGGTTCTTCACAAGGCGCATGAGACATAGCTCGGCCTCCTGCGTGGGCAAAGACAGGATCTGGCTGCGGGCGTTTGCGGTGGTGATCCCTGTGTGGTAGCGGTCACCGAAGACAACGGGCAGATCTGAATCGCGTAAGAGATAGCCGGTCAGGAAGTCGCTGGCGCGTTCTAAATCGATGGACTCTACGGTGAGAAGGAAGCGCAGAGTGGTGTCCTTTGAGATGCCGTTTACGGCTTCGATATGGGACAGGCGAACCGGGCAGACACGGCTGATACTTTCCTCGAGGGGCGGAAGAAATTCCGCCTCTTTTTGTGCGACAAGCTGGGCGATGGCGGCGCTTTTCTGCTCATCGGGAATTTTGTGGAAGAAGAAACCGCCAATTTTCCCACCGATTTTTCCGGGGATCTTTCCACCCGCCTGGGCGGCCATCTCCGGATTTTCTTTCAGCATGGCCATGGCCTGGTCATAGATGGCGTTATAATCCATGGATCGGATATCCAGAACGAATTTAAACATGGAGTCAATACCTTTCAGTACGAATTTATTATAGCCATCATCATAATCCAACGGGATAAAACGGTCAAGCCCGAAAAAAGCATACAGAAGTCGCATGAGGGTATGGTTTGGGCGGAGGAGGTTGTGGTAGGGTATGGGTAGAAAATGAGTGACTGTTTCGGTAGCGAAACGGCCGTAAAGCTGCGGACAATGCGCAGTTGAAAACAGAACAGGAGGAGAAAACATGAGCATACAGGTGGGAATCCGGCTCCACGATGTCAATACGGAGTTTGGCGATGAAGGAAAAACCATGGAGGCGCGCGCCGCGAAAGCTGCCGAAGAGGGGTTTTCCTGCGTACATCTGGCACTGGGAAAGGTTTTGAAGGGCTTTTCGCCGTCGGAGCGGAACATGACCGAAGGCCTGGCCATGCACGTGAAGCATGTGTTTGAGAAGGAGAATCTGGACATTGCGGTGCTCGGATGCTACCTGAACCTGGCGCATCCGGATCCGGAAAAGCTGGCGGAGATCCAGAGCAAATACTACGCGCACATGCGGGTGGCGGCGCTTTGCGGAGCGGGCGTCGTGGGAACGGAGACCGGCGCGCCGAACGCGGAGTACAAGCTGGACGCCAACACCCATTCCAAGGAGGCGCTGCTGACCTTCATGCGGAACTTAGAGCCGGTGGTGGAACGCGCCGAAAGCTACGGAGTCAGCATGGCCATCGAGCCGGTGTGGAACCATATTGTGTATAACCCGGATCGTGCACTGGAAGTTTTAAAGGGGATCAGAAGCCGGAATCTGCGGATCATTTTTGACCCGGTAAACCTCCTTTGCATGGAGAATGCGGATAAAAGAGAAGAGGTTTTTGCGGATGCCATGGACAAATTGGGCGACTATATCGCGGTCGTTCACCTGAAGGATTTTGTGCGCAAGGACGGGAAGCTGGTGAGCATCGCGGCCGGCACGGGGGAGATGGACTACCGGAACATCCTTCGCTGGCTCAAGCGGGAAAAACCCTTTATTCAGGCCACTTTGGAGAATACCGTGAATGCAAATGCCGTTTCATCGCGGGAGCTGATTGAGCGAATTTACGCGGAGGAATGAAGCGGAGCAGGGGGTAAAACACGCCCTTTTTTCAGGGAGTGACCTGTCTAGGATAATCAGATTTACCCGAAAAGACGAAAAATCGTAAGTCGTTTTTGTGCATAAAGTGAATGACTTTTGCTATGTACAAAAGCAGGGCAGTTCAACTAGAATAACTCTAACAATGAAACGAAAAAAAACGGCCAAAAACTGAACGCTTTTCATAAAGAAGGTGCGCGTCAGGCACCCGAAAAAGTCCTGATAGTACAGGGGTTTTTCGTGTGTTTCTTGCGTTTTAAAAACAGTTTTGGCCTGCGAGGAAGGATACTATGGAACGTCGTTTTTCCTTCCAGCAGTACCGCGCGGTGGATTTGACGCTGTTTGCCGTGATGCTTCTCATCTCGGAAACGCTGATCATATTCGCGGCGGTGAAATGGTTCCCCGGCCAGCCCTATACGGTGTCGGTCACATCCGCCATCACAGCCATCGTGCTGATGCGGTGGGGCCCGTACGCGCTCATCCATGCCGTGCTCGGCGGCCTGGTGTTCTGCTTCTGGTCAGGGGGAGCTCCTCTTCATTATCTGATCTACTGCGTGGGAAACGCGTTTTCCATGCTTTCGCTTCTTCTGATTCGTCTGGTGGGAGAGAAGAAGATAAAGGAAAACGCGGTGTTTACGCTGGGCTTTGCCCTGTGTACCCTTCTTCTTATGCAGTTTGGACGGGCAACTGTGGCGTTTTTGCTGGGAACGCCCATGGAAAACTGTGTCGGTTTTTTCACAACGGATGCGGTTTCCGGTCTGTTTGCGATGGTGATCTGCTGGATCGCGAACCGGCTGGACGGCATCTTTGAAAATCAAAAATCATACCTTCTTCGCGTGCACAGCGAGGAAGAAAGGGAGGCAAACGGATGAAAGCTAAGGCGGCAGATTTCCTCATCTATGATGAGGCCACAAAAACCTACCATGAAAATCCGGAACAGGCTGTACGGGATGACGTGGAAAAGCATTACTGGCTCCATGTCGGACGGACCATTTTAAAGGACTGGCGTCTGTATTTGATGCTGATCCCCATGATCCTGGTCTTCCTGTTCTGGCGCTATTTCCCCATGTATGAACTGCTGGGATGCTTTAAGGTATCGGACGAGGTTCTGCCCGTAGCCGATCAGCTCTTCTCTGGCTTCTCATACTTCAAACGGCTCTTAGTCGGAGGCGATACGCTTTCGCTGGAGTTCTGGCGTTCCATGCGCAACACGTTCCTGTTAAGTTTCTACGGTTTGTGCTTCGGTTTCCCGATGCCCATCATCCTGGCTCTGTTCTTCAACGAGATCAAGTCGGATATCGCCAGAAGCTTCTACCAGGTTCTGACCTACCTGCCCAAGTTCATGTCGACCGTTGTTATGACCTCCTTGGTTACCATGTTGGTCAAGCAGGGTTCCCTGACAACCGGTATGGGTATTGTTTCGCAGGCACTTGCCAACCTCGGGCTGATCTCGCGGGAGGTGGCCAACGCAGGCCTCTTGAATAACCCCAGCTTCTTCCGTGCGATCTATCAGATCAGTGGTATCTGGGAAGCAGCCGGCTATGACAGCATCGTGTTCTTTGCCGCCATCATCGCCATCTCGCCTACCAGCTACGAAGCCGCGCAGATCGATGGTGCCGGAAAGATGGCACAGTTAAAATACGTGGTGCTGCCCAGCATCCTGTCCACCATCGTCATCATGCTGATCACCCGTATCGGTTCACTCTTAAACATCGGATATGAGAAGGTCCTCCTTCTTTATAATCCGAACACCTACGTAACGGCCGACGTTGTATCCACGTTCGCCAACCGTTATGGTCTGATGGGTGCCGCCAAGGGCCTTGCCTTGGCAGCTGAGATGATGAACAACGTCGTCGGTATGCTGCTGGTTATCGGTGCCAATACGATCGCGCGGAAAGCGTCTGACGTATCGCTGTACTAAGGAGGAGCAAGATGGGAAAGAATAAAAGAAAGCTGGAAATATCCGAGCTGATTTTCAAGATCATCAGCTATACACTGTTAACGGTGTTCGCGCTCTGCTGTCTGTATCCGTTCGTCTACGCGGTATCCGCTTCGCTTAGCGGTCGCCAGGCAGTTGAGTACGGTCAGGTGGTGCTCTTCCCGAAGGACGTTCAGTTTGACGCCTTCGCGAGAATGTTCAATGACAACATGTTCTGGAACGCCTACTCCAACACCCTGTTCATCACCTTCTTCGGTACGATCTGGGCTCTGCTGGTTGCCATCTTAGGCGCCTACGCGCTTTCCAAGAAGCGCCTTCTGTTCCGGAAGTTCTTCAACTTCTTCCTGGTATTTACGATGTGGTTCTCCGCCGGTATCGTTCCCCAGTATTTAAACTATCTGGCTACGAAGGACGTGTTCAACTCCATCGGTATCATGGATGATAAGTGGCTGGTTGTCATCGCCATGGGTATGGCAGCCATGAACATCATCCTGCTCCGCAACGCATTTGAAGGCGTTCCGTCGGAGATTGAGGAAGCCTCCATCGTGGACGGCGCTTCCGAATTCCAGGTTCTGACACAGGTTTTCATCCCGATGTGCAAATCCACCATCGCGACCGTGGCTCTGTTCTTCGCCATCTCCCGTTGGAATGGATACTTCTGGGCACGTCAGATGATTTCCAACACCAACGAGCACCCGCTGCAGGTTTTCATCCGACTGAGACTGGAGGAGTTCACCGACTCCGAGTTCATGGCCGGCTGGAACGAGACCTATGCGTCTGACTCCGTTATCTATGCACTGATCGTGTGCTCCATCGTACCGATCCTGATTATCTACCCGTTCATTCAGAAGTACTTCGCCAAGGGCACTAACGTCGGCGGCGTCAAGGAATAAAAAGGAGGACATTATGAGAAAAATTAAAGCGTTTCTGGCCGTGTTAAGTGCGGCAGCAATGCTGACTGTTACCATGGTTGGCTGCGGTGGCGGACTGGATGTTCCTACCAATACCCCGGCACAGCAGGGCCAGCAGGGTCAGCAGGGTGGCGAGCAGCAGGGCGGCGAGCAGCAGGGCCAGCAGGGTGGCGAGCAGCAGCAGGCTGCAGAGCTTACCTATGCGGACGGCACCGTGCTTCGCATGGCGACTGGTTACAACAGCAAGAAGACCGGCCTTACCTTTGATCCGGATACCGCCGGCGAAGGCATTACCCTTGCGGATGGCAAGACCTACCACACGGGCGACTTCAAGCCTACCTGGGTAGAAGTCATGAACATCCTGAACATCAAGATTGAGGACAAGTACCAGGGCAACTCCGCGAACAACGAGTTTGACTACTGGAAAGAGCAGATGGGCAGCATCGATGTCCTGAGCGGTACCGCTTCGAAGCTGACCGAGTACGGCGAAGCCGGCTCCCTGGTCAACATTGCCGAGTATCTGGACAGCATGCCGAACTTCAAGGCATACTTAGAGGCGAACCCGATCGTCCGCCTGTCTATCACTGGTAATACCTCGAACGGCGCGATCTACTTCTCCCCTTACTTCGACGGTGTCAACGATATCGAGCGTATGCCTCTGATGCGTGTGGACATGGTCCAGAAGCTCCTTGACGGTGAGGGCGAGTTCAAGGCGGATGCCAGCAAGAACCTGGCCGCTGCTGCTTATGAACCTTACATGCCCACCTCCGGCAAGATCTCCGTTGACGTTGTCAAGCTCGACGGAAGCGCTGTTGAGACCATCGCGAAGGATTATGACAAGGCTGGAAACATCGTTGCGAAGATGAACGATGCGTTAAAGGCCGGCGCTGTTGACGGTGTGACCGCTGTCAACATGCTGCGTACCTACATTGATGAAGCTTATAACGGATACTACGGAACCGAACGTTCCAACCTGTTTGTCGGACAGAACGCCGCATGGGATGTGGATGAGCTGGTTGCTCTTCTTCGCTGCGTCGTTGCGAACCCTCAGACCTTAAACGGCACCGATACCATTCAGGGCCTGTTCACCCGTCAGGATGACAACAACCAGAGACGTGTGGATATGTTCCGCTTTGCCGGCACCTTATTCGGTGTCCGCGGACTTGAGTCCCGTCAGGATTACCTGTATGTAGGCACCGATGGCGCCCTTCATGACGCCCGTCAGGATAAAGAGGCCTACGAAGCCATGGAAAAGATGAACGCCATGGTTGATGAAGGCCTGATCTCCAAGGCATTCGTCGATATGTCCGGTGAGAAGACCGAGACCTACCTGCAGAACGACCTTGGTTTCATGCACTACGATTACAACCAGACCCAGACCATCTACAACGAGACCCTCCTTCAGGAAGGCGAGAAGTACATGGCGGTTATGGTACCGGTTGCCCGCTGGTATGATGGCACCGATGAGAACGGCGTTTACATGCGCTTTACCGAGTCCTGGCGTTCGGTTAAGACCGATGGTTGGGGCATCTCCAAGGCTGGTGTCGGCTCCGATACCAACAAGCTCAATGCAGCTCTGAAGCTGATCGACTACGCGTTCAGCGAAAAAGGACAGATCCTGATGTCCTACGGCCCCGATGCTTTCATCAAGACGAAGGCAGACGGCAGCTATGAAACCTTTATCTTTAACGGCAAGGAAATGCCTGTGATCGCAGACGCTACCTATGAAGAACTGTGGTCCAAGGCAAACGGTAACTACACGAACTACGCTCGTCAGTACTTAGGATCCACGCTCTCCTTCGCGAAGAGCCAGGCGTTTGAGTATCAGTGCACCTCCGCTGCCGGCAAGGAAGGCGCAGGCAACATCTCCACCGCCATCGGTCTTGGAACCATCAAGCACCCTGAACTGGCTGTGACTGAGAACTCCTGGTACACCTCCGTTCCCACCATCCTTCCGACCACGAAGGTTGAGAACGACACCATCAATGGTTACACCGAGCTTTCCGCTAACGGCAAGTTCTCCAGCTCCAAGGGCGGCGAGAACATCTTCGTCAACATGATCGTTGCCGGTTACACCGAGGAAGGCCTTGGCTCTGCGGAAGCAGCTGCCAAGACGGTTACCGAAAGCTGGGGCGGCGCGCAGTATCTGGCTCTGAAGCAGAACGCATGGAGCCGTCTGTTAACCTACTACAAGTCTCTTCAGTAAACTGATACCCGGACCCGCGGGAAAAATGCTTTAGATCAGCATACTTCCCGCAAGGGGTTCCTTAACCCAATCATCAAGGCGCCGGCTCATGTAAGCCGGGCCGGCGCCTTTCTCACGCACACCGAAGCGGTGTTTACGGGGAGGTCACAATGTATAAAAAGCAGCTGACTTTTCAGAAAATCGTTTGCCTTCTGGCTATCATATCCAGCGTTATTGTCTTCATTTATTCTCTCGGAGTCATGACGGACCTGTATGACAGCCTTTATTCGACTATGATGAATCCGTATGATCTGACGCAAACAACCGTTTCCGGATCCATTATCTACTACGATATGCAAGGCTTTAATCAGCTTTTTGTAAAGCTGGCCATCGTCCTCATACTGACCGGATGCTTCCTGTTTGTCACGAATACAAACATTCGCCGCAGATATTACATTGGCAATATCTTCGCGACGATTCTGTATGTCGGCGCAAACATGGGCGTGGCAGTATGGGCGCATACGCAGCTCGAAGCGTACAAGGCACAGTTTCTGACGACTGTCGATTTCGAAGCGCTGGCAGCACATGCCAAGCTTTGGAAGACCGTTTACACGGAGTCCACGTTCTGGTTTGATGCTCACTATGTTGTGTTTGGCATCACCTGTGTGGCCTGTGTACTTTTACTGATCAATCTGTTTTGGAAATTTAGTGTGATGAAGGCAGAAAAGCATCTGGTGGATGCTGGAAAGGGAGTGGCAGCATGACGAACGAAAATCGCGAAATCGAGTTAGACCGCATGCGTTTTACAAAGAATACGCTTTCTTCCGGCCTGGCCCTGTTAGCTATTCTGTTTAATGTTTTCTTCTTTGTCAGTATTTATAAATCGGACGTGAGCAGTTACTATTACAACATCTTAATTGGCGCGTCCATCCTGTACAACCTGATCTTCATGCTGGCCGCTTTCTTGGCGTCCGAAGGCATCAAGAATTACAAGGTTGCATATTCCTGGCTTCTGATCCTGCTGGGGATTATCCAGATTGCCCGCATCTTTATCTATCCCATGACCGCCCATGCGGCCACGGTGACCATTAAAGATCAGGTCATCACGGTTATGGAGACCCCCCAGTTTGTCCGTTGCGTTGTTTACCTTTGCGCATCCGCTGTCTGCTGCCTTGTGAGCGCGGTCATTGGCTTCAAGAAGAGCAGTGACTTAAGCGGGCATCTGGCTGCAATGGCAAAGAAGGCCGCTTAAGGGAGGAGAGAGGTTATGGCACAGCTGAAACTGGAACATGTAGATAAGATTTACGATAATAAGGTACAGGCCGTCTTTGACTTCAACCTGGATGTAAAAGACGGAGAACTGATCGTTCTGGTAGGACCCTCCGGATGCGGAAAGTCCACCACCCTGCGCATGATCGCCGGTCTGGAGGACATCTCCAACGGAAAGCTGATCTTAGATGGCAAGGACATCACTCAGACACCTGCCAAGGACCGCGATATGGCCATGGTTTTCCAGAACTATGCCCTGTACGGTCATATGACGATTTATGAGAACATGGCTTTCTCCCTGACCCTTCGGAAGGAAGACCCCAATGTCATCCATAAGAAGGTTCTGGCGGCCGCCGAGATCTTAGGCCTGACCGAGCAGCTGAACAAGAAACCGTCTCAGCTTTCCGGTGGTCAGAGACAGCGTGTGGCCATGGGCCGTTCCATCGTTCGTAACCCCAAGGTATTCCTGTTTGACGAGCCGCTTTCCAACCTGGATGCGAAGCTTCGTGGCGCAACCCGTCGCGAGATCCTTCTGCTTCACAAGCGCCTGAAAGCCACCATGCTGTATGTTACGCATGACCAGACGGAAGCCTTGACACTGGCAGACCGCATTGTCTGTATGTCCATGGGACATGTACAGCAGGTGGGTACGCCGCTTGAACTGTATGATTCGCCCAACAACCTGTTTGTCGCCAGCTTTATCGGCCTTCCTCCGATGAACTTCTTCGATGTGAAGGTAGAAGCGGGGCGCCTTGTGGGCGAGCAGTTTACGGTTTCCTTAAATGCCGAAGATCAGGCGACCTTGGCCGGATATGTCGGAAAAGAGATTACGCTGGGCGTTCGTCCGGAGAACATCGAAGAAGGCGGAGAGGTCTGCATGAATGTGTTCTCGAACGAAAACCTGGGTATGAATACACTGGTTCATGGCCATCTTGGCAACTCGAAGAAAGCCAGCGACAAGATCACCGCGAAGCTTCGCGGCTGGTGCGATCACAAGGCGGGCGATACCGTAAAGCTTCACTTTACGCGTATGCACTTCTTCGACAAAGAGACCACGAACGCGATTCGAAAGGGGGAAGCTTAAGATGGGCAATTTCTTTAAGGAGCTCGGGCGGAAAATCATCGTCTCTCTGAAGCGTAAACCGCAGACCATCCCGATGCTTGCCCTGGTGGTGGCCTTCCTGATTTACTCTCTGAACCTGACACATATTTCGGATACCACGGCGAAGATCCAGGGTGCGAACATGGGCCTGTGCGGTTTCGCTACCATGCTGTTCTCGATCCTGTCGTTTGTGTGTTTCCTGAATGCCTTCCCTCATCGTAAGAAGGTGAACATTCCGATGCTGCTTCTGATGTTTGCGATGATCGCCCTGATCATCTTTGCGGACACCTACTACTCGGGCCGCATCATGAATGCCATTACGAGAGCGGAGAGCCCGATCGTGATCGATCAGAATACGGCGTATATCGCGCAGGCTTACAATATGCTGCGGGCACACATCACTGCCCTCATCGTAGCGGTTGTCCTGATCGCGCTGCTGCCGATTTATTCCAAACTGATCCGCAAGATCAATACCTCCGTAGCCGTGGAAGACAACGGCAAGCTGGATGAGATTGATATCTCCGGCGAGGACTAAAAATTATCGCTTTATTCGGTTCTGAATACACAAAGGATCCGGGAAAGCGTAAAGAGGAATTCATCCGGGAGGCCTTTCTTTAGCTATAGGCCTCCCGCTGTTCTAGGAAGAGAAAAAAGAAATTTCGTTAAGAAGGGACCGGCATGGCAGACAAAAAGAACAAACAAACGTTGTCCCCCGAAGAGCAGAAGACGGCAGCCGGGTATTATGAATTAAAATCGGAAGCGGTCAAGGACCTGGTGGAGGCGAACGAAGAAAACTCTCCCAAGGTTTCCAAGGAAGAGCTGAAGAAATATAAATCCGGCCCCAAATTTGAGCTTTCACATGGCTTAAAGATCATTCTTATGAAGGCCTGGTTTTACGGGGCTGTCTGCTTTTTCATTCTGTGGGGTCTTGGAATCTACATCACGGATCTGTACGACATGTTGTTTGTGGTCGGCATCGTGATGGGTATGGTGACAGACCTGCTGATCAACAGTATCCTGCGCTATTTTGCGCAGACAGAGGGCGCCAACGACGACTGGATGATGTTTCCGTCGCGGAGCCTGGTGAGTTTCTTCGCCAATATTTTCTATTGTTTTCTGATTTTGTATTTTGTTTATTCGCTCTACAATATGATCAATGCCGCCATCATTACGGTGTTCGGACTGACGGATCAATTGCCGCTTGGCGTGGGTCCTATCCTGTTCGGACTTTTTTCCATGGGCTTTGATCAGATGTTTATCGCCATCAAGCACCTCATGATTCGGATTGTGGATGACGCGACGGCTTCCGTCAAGGGCGGGGAAGGAAAAAAGACGAAATGATACGGGTTTTATTTGTCAGCC
The DNA here is from genome assembly GCA_017479935.1 of Lachnospiraceae bacterium. Taxonomy (GTDB): domain Bacteria; phylum Bacillota; class Clostridia; order Lachnospirales; family Lachnospiraceae; genus RGIG5021. The sequence continues at coordinate 23,167 of JAFVBO010000012.1, read as the reverse complement.
AGACATCAGCCTGCTTTGAGCTTGAAAATGATGCTCCCTACTATGCGCCGCAGGCGTATCAAGTGATTTGTAATGGTGAAAAGGCATTCGAAGGGGACAGCAACGTGTTTTCCCTGTTCGGGCTGAAACCGGATGCTTCCTATGAGCTGACGCTTCAGTTTATGCCGAAGGAAGAAGGCGTTTCGCCGCTTCCGACGGAAACCTGTTCCTTTCACACGAAGGCGGATGTGTGCGCCATCAATGTGCGGGATTTCGGAGCCACAGGCGATGGAAAGACAGACGATACCTGTGCGATCCAGACCGCCATTCACTTCCTTCCGAAGGGAGGAAGACTGTATTTCCCGGCGGGTACATATAGTACGCTCCCCTTGGCTTTAAAGAGCCATGTCACGCTGGAGTTTGCCGAAGGCGCAACGCTTCTTGGCTCGACCGACCGCGCTTCCTATCCGGTTCTTCCCGGGGAAGTGAAGGACATGACGACCGGCGAACCGATTTGCTTCGGCACGTTTGAAGGTCTGTCCCAGCCCATGAATCAGGGCTTTGTGATGGCCGCTTACGCGGAGGACATCACGATCATCGGCCCCGGTACCGTGGACGGAAATGCCCAGAACACTGATTTCTGGACGAATTTTAAGGATGTGCCGATCACAAGGCCCCGTCTGTTCTTCTTTAACCGCTGTGAAAACGTTTGCATTCACGGCATAACGGGATGTAACTCCGCCTCCTGGCAGTTCCACCCGTATTTCAGCAAGAATGTTTCCTTCTATCAGGTGACGGTAAAGGCTCCGAAGGTGAGCCCGAACACGGATGCCATCGATCCGGAAGCGTGCGATCACGTCAACATCATCGGCTGCCGCTTCAGCGTGGGCGATGACTGTATCGCGGTCAAGTCCGGCAAGATCGAGCTCGGAAAGCGCTATAAGCAGGCGGCGGATCATCACGTGATCCGGAACTGCCTGATGGAGTTTGGCCATGGCGCGGTGACTCTGGGCAGTGAAATCGGTGCCGGAGTCAAGAATCTGGAAGTATCCCATTGCTATTTCCGCCAGACGGACCGCGGACTTCGGATCAAAACCCGCCGCGGGCGCGGAGAGGACTGCGTGATCGATCAGGTGGCGTTTGAGAACATCCGCATGGATGGCGTGCTGACCCCGATCGTCATCAACATGTATTACAACTGCTGTGATCCGGACCGCCATTCGGAGTATGTGTGGAGCCGTGAAAAGCTTCCCGTCGACGATCGCACACCGTACCTGGGTTCGTTTGCCTTCCGTGATCTCGACTGCACGGACGCGCAGGTGGCTGCCTGCTACATCGACGGTCTGCCGGAGCAGCCCGTGGGCGAAGTGGTGATGGAGAACGTGAACGTATCCTTTGCCGAGGATGCGAAGCCCGGAATCCCCGCGATGGAAGAGTTCGCCAAACAGCGCTGCCGCTTAGGCCTCTTCATGGACAACGTGAAGTCGATTCGCCTGAAGAATGTACACTTAGAGGGCGTGGACGGCGAAGAAGTGGTCGCGGATCACTACGGATCGCTTGTGAGAGAGTAGAAGTTGTCGCAGATCATTACAGATCCTTAGTGGAAGAGTAGAAGTGGTCGTAGATCCTGCCTGAAGTGCCCGTTTGGGAGCACGATGTGCTTTCGGAAGGAAGCTCCGGGCAGATACGAAAGGAAAAAAGAAATGTCAGTTTACGCGGAAATTGATGCCTATGTCAGCCGGCTGATCAGAGAATCCACCCCGGAGCGAACCGTCTGGAACATTGAAAAAGTGCGCCAGGGAAAGCCTTCGGACTGGAATTACATTGACGGCTGCATGATGACGGCGCTTCTTGCCATGACCGAAATCACCGGTCAGGCCGAATACGTGGATTTTGCGGAGAGCCTGATTGATTACTTTGTCGCGGAGGACGGAAGTATTCTGCGCTATAACCGGGAAAAGTTCAGCGTGGATGATATCAACGAAGGCCGCGTTCTGTTTCCGCTGTATCAGAAAACCGGAAAGGAAAAGTTCCGTCTGGCGGCGGACCTCCTGTACAGCCAGATCAAGGAACAGCCTCGTACGTACGAAGGCAACTTCTGGCATAAGCTGATCTATCCGAATCAGGTATGGCTGGATGGCATCTACATGGCGCAGCCATTTTATGCCCTGTACGAAAAGAACTTCGGAGATGGGGATTATACGGATATTCTTCACCAGATCGAAAATGTGCGCGCGCGCATGTTCGACGAAGAAAAGAAGCTGTATTACCACGGCTACGATGCCACAAAGACCGCCTTCTGGGCAGACCCTGAGACCGGGTGCTCGAAGAACTTCTGGCTCCGCTCGATCGGATGGTTCTCCGTGGCGTTAGCCGATCTGCTGGAGATCATTCCGGAGGATAAGAATGGGAAGCTTCCCGCCATCTTTGCGGAACTGATAGAAGGAATTGCCCGCTATGCCGATCCGGAAACCGGCCTGTACTATCAGGTGGTGGACCAGGGCGGCCGTGAGGGAAATTACCTGGAGACAAGCGGAAGCAGCATGATCGCCTACGCCATGTTAAAGGGCGCGCGCCTTGGCTTCCTGGATAAAGAATATGCCGCGAAGGGCGAAAAGACCTTCCACGGCATCGTTGAGAAATATCTGTCCTTTACGGATGGAAACCTGAATCTGGGCGGGATCTGCCTGGTGGCAGGACTTGGCCCGGAAAATAACAGAAGACGTGATGGCTCTTACGAGTACTACATCTCGGAGCCGGTCGTGGAGAACGATGCCAAGGGCGTCGCTCCGTTCCTTCTGTGCTACACAGAGGTCAAGCGGCTGTAAACAAAAAGAAAACCTTCTTTTCTATGCGAAAGGAACGTGCCGTTCGACATAGGAAAGAAGGGTGCGATTAATCCAGCATCACTTTTACATCCTCGGAGTTTGTCGGGGAAGTCTGCTTCTGGCTTTCCTCAAAGTAAAAGCTCGGAGCAACCCCGTACTTTTTCTTGAACATCCGGGAGAAGTACAAAGGCTCCTTAAAGCCGCAGAGACGCGAGATTTCCGTGATATTGTTGTCATCCGGAATGGATGATAAGCGGTCAGCCGCTGCCTGCAGACGAAGATCCATCAGGTATTTGTGTGGCGTGACGCCCAGCTCCTTCTTGAAGAGCTTGCGCAGGTAGTCGTAGCTGAAGGGGAAGCTTCGCAAGTAGGTGTCGAGTTCGTATTGACAGTCCGGATAGTGATGGATGATGTGGTTTTCGATTTCTTCCACTACGCGGCTGTGCGAAGGCGTCTGCTGGTAGGCCATCATGTAGCAGGCCAGAAGATTTCCGTACGCGGACAGCAAAGCGCTCCGATACGGGGACGTACTGTTGAAATGATAGAATGCCGCCGTAAAAGCATGGAGAAGAAACTCATTTGAGTCATCGTGGATCAGTACCGGTTTTTTTGTCGTAAGTGTTGTGTCGGCCAGGTTGACGTGGATGTTGGTGAAGCCTGTCTCACTATTATTGGTGTGGGGAAGGGAAGGCGGAATAATGACGACGTCACCCGCACTGTAGGCGAGAGGGCCGTCCGCGAAAGAAAACACGCCGTTTCCTTCGGTACAGTAAATGAGTTCCCATGTCGTGTGCTCATGTTTCTGAACATTGTACGTGAGCGTATGCTTCCCGACATAGAGTATGCCGTTCATGGACAGTTCCTCCTTTCCGTGTTGCTATTTAACACATTGTAACAGGAAAGGTCTGTTTTGTCCATCCCTGGGAGGGAGAAATATTTTGAATAAAAAGCAGATAAAACTCGCTTACATAGGTGGCGGTTCCAAAGCCTGGGCGCGGGTTTTTATGAATGATCTGGCCTTGACGGAAGGTCTTGGCGGAGAAATAGCCCTGTATGATATCGACCGGGAGGCTGCCGAGAGGAACCGGAAAATCGGGGAGCGGATCAACGCGCATCCGAAAACGATATCCAGGTGGAACTACGTGGTGGCTTCTTCCCTGGAGGAAGCGCTTCAGGGGGCGGATTTTGTGGCCATCTCGATCCTGCCCGGAACATTCGACGAGATGGCGGCCGATGTGCACATCCCGGAAAAGTACGGCGTCTATCAGTCGGTGGGCGATACCGTGGGGCCCGGCGGCGTGCTGCGCGCGATGCGGACCGTTCCGATTTACGAGGGCTTTGCGAAGGCCATTCGCGCATACTGTCCGAAGGCCTGGGTCATCAACCTGACCAATCCCATGACCATCTGTGTCAAGACGCTGTTTGACGTCTTCCCGGAGATCAAAGCCTTTGGGTGCTGTCATGAAGTGTTTAACGCGGAGGATTTCCTCTGCTGCGTGATCAAGGAAGAGCTGAAGGTAAAGCGTCCGGATCGGCATGAGCTGGTGATCGATGCCTCGGGCATCAACCACTTCACCTGGATCCCCAAGGCCCGGTACAAGGGCGTGGACGTGCTGTCCCTGTTGCCTTCCTTCATCGAGAAATATTACGAGTCCGGCTATACGGAAAAGCCGGGGGTAGAGCCCTGGGACTTCCGCGAGAATCCGTTCTTCTACGGAAATAAGGTGAAGATGGATCTCTTTAAACGCTACGGTGTTCTGGCCGCGGCCGGCGACCGGCATCTGGTGGAATTTCTGGACCGCGGGTGGTACCTGTACGGGAAAGAAGCGCCGGATGAGTGGCTGTACCATCTGACCACGGTGGATTACCGCAAGGAAGATCAGAGAAAGAAGATCGCCGAATCGGAGGCCATTGCCCGCGGGGAGAAGGAGATTGTTCCCGAGCGAAGCCCCGAGGAGCTGATTGAGCTGATGAAGGCAATCCTGGGCTTTGGAAAGGTAGTCTCCAACGCCAACACGATCAACCGGGGGCAGATGATGGGACTTCCGATCGGTTCCGTCGTGGAAGTAAACCACGTGTTTGACGAGGACAGCGTGACGCCGCTGGTGGCCGCGCCGCTTCCGAAGCCGGTCGAAGCGCTGATCGCGCGAAATGCCCTGAACATCGAAAACACCTATGCGGCCATCAAGGCCCGCGATTTAAAGGCACTGGAGGAGGTTTTCCTCGCGCAGCCCTTGTGCGGCGGCTTAGATGAGAAGGACGGCCGGGCGGCGTTCCGGGAAATGGTGCAGGCAACAAGAGCGTATCTGGAGCCGTGGTATGATCTGTCCGGCTTTCTGAAATAGGAAAGAAAGCGGTCTTGGTATTTAAGACGGATGCCGGAGAAGCAAAAGATCGCTTTTTGTGCAGAATGACTCCGATTTGTATATAAAGAAGTTTGTTTTTGGGATAGCGGAAAAGGACGGCATCCCTTATACTGAACATATATATGCTGCAAACGAAACCAATAGGGGGTATAAAACAATGGCATATCTGACTCTGAAAGACATCAATAAGATTTATCCGAACGGCTTCCATGCCGTCCATGATTTCAATCTGGAGATCGAAAAGGGCGAATTCATTGTATTCGTAGGCCCTTCCGGCTGCGGAAAGTCCACGACTCTGCGAATGATCGCCGGTCTGGAGGACATCAGCAAGGGAGACTTCCTGATCAACGGCAAGCGGGCCAACGAGATGGGCCCCCGCGAGAGGGAAATTGCGATGGTTTTCCAGAGCTACGCTTTGTATCCCCAGATGACGGTTTACGACAACCTCGCCTTCGGTTTAACGCTGCAGGGCGTAGACGAAGACGTGATCGATGAGAAGGTCAAGAAGACCGCGAAGATCCTTGGCCTGACGGACTACTTAGATCGTCTGCCCAGAGCGCTGTCCGGTGGCCAGCGTCAGCGTGTCGCCGTCGGCCGCGCCATCATCCGCAAGGTTGGTATCTTCCTGATGGATGAGCCGCTTTCCAACCTGGATGCGAAGCAGCGTGTTACCATGCGTTCCGAGATCACGCAGATCCACCGCGAGACCGGCGCCACCACGATTTACGTTACCCACGACCAGACCGAGGCCATGACCATGGCGGACCGGATCGTCGTCATGAAGGCCGGCTACGTGCAGCAGGTCGGTACTCCCTATGAACTGTACTTCAAGCCGGTGAACGTTTTCGTGGCTGGTTTCATCGGAGAGCCTCCGATGAACTTCCAGAGAGGAACCGTCAAGGACGGCGCCATTTGCTTCGGCAACAACAAGCTGGATCTGTCCAAGAAGCTCTCTGCGGAGCAGCTTGCCGCTTACGAAGGCAAGGGCATCGTATTCGGTTTCCGTCCGGAATCCATCGTGCTGGGCGCGCAGCCTGACAGCTACCAGCTGACGAGCGATGTGGAGCTGACCGAGATGCTGGGCGACAACACGAACGTGTACATCACCTCCGGAGACGACAAGGCCATCTTAAAGGTTGACCCGCATGACACGCCCGAAGTGGACAGCACCATTACCTTCTCCATTCCGTACGCGAACGTTTATCTGTTCGATGGCGAGACTGAGATGGTGATCGACTGCTAAAGACTACATAACTAATATGCATATAACCGGCTTCCTGCCTGAGAGGCGGGAAGCCGGTTTCTTAAAGCTAAACAAGGAGGAACTTATGGATATTCGTTACTCGGCAAGTCCGAACGATGTTAAGCGCTATACCACCGAAGAACTCAGAAAAGAGTTTCTGATCACCGATTTATACCAGCCGGACACGGTACAGGCCACCTATTCCCACGTGGACCGCATGGTCATCATGGGAATCATGCCCGTAAACGAAGTGGTTCCGATCGACAAGGGAATCGACATCTGGCACAACTTTGGCACCGATTACTTCCTGGAGCGCCGCGAAGCAGGCGTCTTTAACTTAGGCGGCCCCGGCGTCATCGTGGCGGACGGCGTGACCTATGAACTGGGCTTTGAAGACTGCCTGTACATCACGAAGGAGACGAAGGAAGTCACCTTCGCGAGCAAGGATAAGGAAAATCCCGCCCGCTTTTACTTAGCCTCCACCCCGGCTCACAAGGTCTGCAAGACCATGTTCCTGTCCTTCGCGGACGCGAACAAGAAGCCGGCTGGCTGCGAAGAAAACGCCAACAAGCGCGTAATCAACCAGTTCATCCATCCGGATGTCCTGGAAACCTGCCAGCTCTCCATGGGCTTAACACAGCTTGCTCCCGGCAGCGTCTGGAACACCATGCCCTGCCACACGCATGAGCGCCGCATGGAGGTTTACACGTATTTCAACCTTCCGGAGAACAACATCGCCATGCACTTCATGGGTCAGCCGCAGCAGACCCGCAACATCGTGATGCAGAACTACGACGCGGTCATCTCCCCGTCCTGGTCCATCCACAGTGCCTGCGGCACCGCGAGCTACACCTTCATCTGGGCCATGGGCGGCGAGAACCAGGCCTTCGATGACATGGACAACCTGCTTCCCACGGAGCTGAGATAAGAAAAAGCTGTTTGGGGCTGTCGCACATGTACTGTATAGAAAGCGTCAAGAAATACTAATCGGCACTGCCTTTTTAGCATTTCTTGACGCATCTTTTACAAGCTGAGCTGTGCGACAGCCCCATCTGTTTTATGGAGAATCTGATATGGATGTCATACATTTTCAAATTGACGAAGCTTTTGTGACAGGATACATTCATGAGGATCACGACCGCCTGATTGCCCATAAAGTCCGCCCCGCGCTCATCATCTGCCCGGGCGGCGGCTATAATCACGTGAGTCGCCGCGAGGCGGATCCGCCTGCCCTGGCGTTTTCTGCCATCGGCTATCAGGTCTTTCATATGACCTATTCCCTGAATGAAAAAGCGGGAAACTACCAGCCGCTTCATGAGCTCGCCGAGGTTGTGAAGACAGTCCGTGAAAGGGCAGAAGAGTGGCATATTGACCCGGAGAAAATCGCCGTCATGGGCTTTTCCGCCGGTGGGCACTTAGCCGCCAGCCTGGCAGAATACTGGAACCATCCGGAGATGGGAATTTCGCCTCTTTCCAGGCCAAACGCCCTGCTCCTTTCCTATCCGGTGATCACCCTCTATGAGCACACGCACCAGGGTACATTCGATCTCGTGTCGGGCGGGGATGAAGCCATCCGGGAGCAGCTGTCTTTGGAACGCCACGTAAGCAAGGACGTTCCGCCCACCTTCCTCTGGCACACGGTGGAAGACGAAGCAGTCCCGGTGGAAAACAGCCTGCTGTTCATGCGGGAACTTCAGAAAAACGGCGTGCCCTTCGAGGCGCACATTTTCGCCCACGGCCCCCACGGGCAGTCGGTCTGCACCCGGGAAGTGGAAGCCGTGAACCCTGAGTGCCGGAAGTGGGTTGGGCTGGCGCAGACGTGGCTGAACAATCTATTTGAATTTGAAGTGTAATTTCTGACAGGGGACGGGCCTGCGGGTGACAGGGGACGGGCCTGTGTCACATTTTTTGCAAAAATGTGACACAGGCCCGTCCCCTGTCACCCGCAGATCCGTCCCCTGTCAGAAACCATGACGCAGGTCCGTCCTTTTTTCTTCGTCCTCTTTTTTACTCTACCTTCGGCAGCTGCGCGAAGTAGGTCTTCAGTTCATCGTCGGTCGGAATATAGTCATCCATCTGTCCGTCGTGGAACTTCTGGTAAGCCACCAGGTCGAAGTATCCGGTGCCGGTCAGGCCGAAGACGATAGTCTTCTCCTCGCCGGTTTCCTTGCACTTTAAGGCCTCGTCGATGGCTACGCGAATGGCGTGGGAGCTTTCCGGTGCCGGAAGGATGCCTTCAACGCGGGCGAACTGTTCGGCTGCTTCAAAGACGGCCGTCTGCGGTACGGAAACCGCGCGCATGTAACCATCGTGGTACAGCTGGGACAGGATGCTGCTCATGCCGTGATAGCGCAGGCCGCCGGCGTGGTTCGGAGCCGGGATGAAGTTGGAGCCTAAGGTGTACATCTTGGCGAGCGGGCAAACCATGCCGGTGTCGCAGAAATCGTAGGCATAGACGCCGCGGGTTAAGCTCGGGCAGGAGGCAGGCTCTACGGCTACGATGTCGTAGTCCGCTTCGCCGCGAAGCTTCTCGCCCATGAACGGGGAGATCAGGCCGCCGAGGTTCGAGCCGCCGCCAGCGCAGCCGATGATCATGTCGGGCTTGATGCCATATTTATCCAGCGCGATCTTGGTCTCGAGGCCGATGACGGACTGGTGAAGGAGAACCTGGTTCAGCACGCTGCCTAACACGTAACGATATCCCTCATGCGTCACGGCGTCCTCCACGGCCTCGGAAATCGCGCAGCCAAGGCTACCGGTGGTGCCGGGGTGGGCGGCTAAGATGCGGCGGCCCACTTCGGTCGTCTCGGACGGGGAAGGGGTCACCTGCGCGCCGTAGGTGCGCATGACTTCGCGGCGGAACGGCTTCTGCTCGTAGGAAACCTTAACCATGTAGACCTTGCAGTCCAGCCCAAGGTAAGCACATGCCATGGAAAGCGCGGTGCCCCACTGACCGGCGCCGGTCTCGGTGGTGACGCCTTTTAAGCCCTGGTTCTTGGCGTAGTAAGCCTGGGCGATGGCGGAATTCAGCTTGTGGCTGCCGCTCGTGTTGTTGCCTTCGAATTTATAGTAAATCTTCGCGGGGGTTCCCAGCTGCTTCTCCAGGCAGTAGGCGCGCACCAGCGGCGACGGACGATACATCTTATAGAAATCGCGGATTTCCTGCGGAATTTCGACAAACGGCGTGTCGTTATCCAGCTCCTGCTTTACTAACTCCTCGCAGAACACGCCGGAAAGCTCTTCGGCGGTCATGGGCTGTAAGGTGCCTGGGTTAAGAAGCGGCGCCGGCTTGTTCTTCATATCCGCGCGGACATTGTACCACGCCTTCGGCATTTCGCTTTCTTCCAGATAGATCTTGTAGGGGATTTCGTTGTTCTGTGCCATGTTGTTCTCCTTTTCTGCCCGTTGGGCCATTTCCTGTGCTGTCGTAAGGGGAAGAATCAAAACGACCCTGCCCCAGTTGCATTTGCTGGGACAGGGTCGATGATCATCTACCTGCGGTGCCACCCGGCTTGACGTTTGAAACGCCCACTTACTGCATACAGACATATGCCGACTTTTCGTAACGGAGAGTCCTGCTCCGGCGCCCATACTCTGATTTTCGGTAATTCTTCAGCACGATGCGTCTGGGAGATGTGCTAAAGAATTACGATGTTCATCATTTCCGATTGCCCTTGGAAGTCCATTCAGCCTTACGTTCCGCACTGCCTTTCCACCGCCGGCAGCTCTCTGTAACGGAAGAGATAAAGCTTACTTACTCTTCTTCAACGGTTTTCTACAGTATAGTGGTAAAGCAGTACTTTGTCAAGATAAAAAATATCCCTATTAGCAGGTTGCGGCCTGATGCGTTATTTCGATCATGACAGTCATTTATTCAGGGAACTCCTGTGGAAATCCTCTCCGCCTTTACACCGCTGCTCCCTGGACAGATGATTGTGAATACAGCTTCAGGTGAAGAAAGGCCTAAGACGGTGGAGAAGAATTTCTAGGCAGATAATATGAAGTGACCTCACATTTGCATTTTCGCGGATTTGTCAGTATACTTGTAGGTGATGAAACCAAAATACAAGCGGGACTTACCGCACACAAAAGGAGGCCACTTATGTATAGAATAATCAAAATCGGTCTGGATGTCCATAGTACAAACTACACAATTTGCGCAGTTGAACCAATGATCGGCGAAGAAGATCGCGTTCTTATGACGGCACAGGTCGCACCTGACTATAAGAACATTATCCTGTTCATCGAACAAATGAAGATGAAACTTGGCATCTGCAACGATTATGACATTGTATGCGGTTATGAGGCAGGCTGCCTCGGGTATTCTTTGTATAATCAGCTTGTAGGAGCTGGCATAAAGTGTGTAATTCTGGCTCCGACTACCATGATGACCCAGCAGGGAAAACGCGTTAAGACGGATGCCAGAGATGCAAAGCTGATCGCTCAGTGCCTGGCTAATGGTGCCTACCACAGCGTGTACGTTCCGACGGAGGAGGATAACTCCGTGAAAGAATACATCCGGATGCGGGATGATCACAAAGAGGCATTGAAGAGGATAAAGCAGCAGACAAACGCTCTTTGCCTCCGTTATGGTCATCATTACGAGGGCACTAAGTGGACCGGCAAGCACATGGTCTGGCTAAAAAAGCTTGAGTTTCCGACACTGGTGAGGGAAACACTGGATGAATATCTGGCCAGCTATGAAGAATATACTACCAAGATTGCACGTTATGACGCCCGGATCGAGGAGTTGGCTGCACAAGCCAAGTATCAGGAAAAAGTAAAAAAGCTGAACTGTTTCCTTGGAATCAAGACACACACGGCGCTTTCCCTGATCGTGGAGACTGGCGATTTTACGCGTTTTGTCAAAGGAAATATCTATGCATCTTTCCTCGGGCTTGTTCCGGGCGAAACTTCCAGCGGCAATCATATTATCCGAACGGGGATTTCAAAGGCAGGAAACACACATCTTCGAACCCTTCTGATTGAGGCTGCCACAGGGATATGCAAAGGTAAAATTGGTCATAAGTCCAAGGAATTAAGAGCCAGGCAACAAGGAAACAGCGCAGAAACCATCACCTATGCTGACAAAGCTAACACCAGGCTAAGAAGCCGATACTACCGTTTCATCCGACATGGCAAAAAGAAAAACGTGGCAGTCGCAGCAGTTGCCAGGGAACTGGCGTGTTTTGTTTGGGGTATGATGACTGATAATATTGGCACCAAAACAGCATAAGTATAGAGCAATATGGAATACATCCGTTCCAATTGTCTGTCAAGGGTAAAATGAACCGCTTAGCGGCCCTTTGACAGACAACTGTCCCAGATGTCCAAGGTAGTCAAGCAGGAATAAGGCGCATTCTGCGCTTATTCCTGCCAACATAACAAGTCAATATCTGACAGTATTTGGAAGGAGCTGTGATCACTTCAAGGTTCGAGCTATCTGCGTCGTAACTATGTTGGCGCGGGAAACCGTGATCCACGCGAGCAGATCGTAGAGCTCTCGGCGAAACCATTAGCCTGTTGGTAACCAATCCACGTATAACAGAATGGCCAAATGCCGGGAACTGTTAAATCAGAGCTCCTTCCATATGCTGTCAGACAATTAACAATGTGCAAATCGGGAGGTAAAAAAGTTTGTGGGTGGCACAATTTACCTCTTGACAAGGGGCACTTCATAACAGCTACGTAGGAGCAAGGGGAATAGTACCACTTATGGCAACGAAGGGCTCCACAGACGCGAAATCGCGGTATTACAGATACCGCGATTTCAGGGGTACCTGAGGAACACCGTCATCAGACGGGGTTCCGAAATGTGCCCCGGCGACTGTGCGGCACTCCGTTGCCATTAGTGGTACTCCCCGAAGATCCTGTAGCTGACGGAAAACTCTCCACCGTCTTAGGCCTTGAATCTCGTAGCGTTCATGAAACAACCCTGAGTACAACCCTGGAATTGTTCTGAAAAGTATTGCATTCTAGAAATGGTTACGCTATAATGGCTAAGATTTTATTCCAAACGAAAACAGGGAAAGGGACGTTGTTTACGTTGTAAGGTGTAACAGAGAAATGATCGATAAAAGTCATTGTTGAGTCAAGCGCAAAGCCATACGCGGTTTTTGCACACAATCGTAGGGATGAAAAGGCTATAGTAAATGGCCTTTTTGTTTGCGTACGCAGATTCAGATGACTTTTTTCGTTTTTCTGTTTACAAAGAGACAGGTTTTGCCTTGCTCCATGCCGCAAAAACGGCATGTGTTGCTTTGTGCCGGATTCTCTGTCCTATGTAATCATTTCGAAAGGCATTTGTTTGCTGTGCGCAGACAAGTGCCTTTTTCTATGCCTGACCGTACGGTACGATTTAGGAACTGCCAAACGGAGGTACCAGGCATACGCATGCTGCGCCTTTGGCGCTGTTGCCTGTGATCTGGATATAGGAGGAAATGTATTTTGCGGGAACTATTATCTTATTTGAAGCCCTACAGGGGCAAGATTGCGCTGGCTACCATTTTGATGGCGGTTTCGGCGGTCTGTGATCTTCTGCTGCCCACCCTTATGTCGCAGGTACTGGATAAGGGCGTTTATGGCGCGGCGGAGGCGGACACATTTGGCTATATTGTCAAGACGGCAGGGGTAATGCTGGGCGTTTCCCTGATCAGCCTGGCTTCGGTGGCAGGAGGGTACTGGGTGGTGTATCATGTCGTCTCCGGTTATACCTGGAGTCTGCGCTCCGCCCTGTTTAAAAAGGTGCACGCCATGACCCTGGAAGAGGTGGGACGCATTGGAACGTCCAACCTGGTAACCCGGTCCAGCCATGACGTAACGACTTTAAATGAGATCGTTTCCATGCTCTGCGGAAGCATTCTGATCATTCCGCTGATGTTCCTGGGCGGTTTCATTCTCTGTCTGCAAAAGGATGTTTTCCTTGCCCTTGTGATCTTAGGCGCCGTGCCTCTGGTGATCGGCGTGGTGCTGCTGATGAGCAAAAAGATCGAGCATCTGTGGGACGTCGCGGATGAGTACTGTGACAAGCAGAACGATCTGGTGCGGGAGCGGCTCCGGGGAATCCGCGTGATACGGGCGTTTGACCAGGAGCAAAAAGCCCATGAGACGATTACGAAAGCCACCCGTACGATGGCAGACAACCTGATCCGTGCCAATGTCAGCATGGAGATTATTGATCCGATGGCGGCGTTTGTGCTGAACGTGGCGGCCCTTCTGATTGTGTACCTGGGCGGCGTCCGTATGGAGAGGGGCAACGGCCTTACCGCCGGCGATATTTTCGCCATCATTCAGTATATCAGCATCATTCTGGGAGCGATCATCTCCGTATCCTACGATCTTGTCAGACTGCCGCATGTGAGGGTGGCTGCCAGGCGTCTCTGCCAGGTTACGGAATCGACCGGCCTGGAGGACAGCCGCTTGGCAGACGGAGCGGTCTTTTCCGGAAGCATTGACTTGGATCATGTGAGCTACACTTATCCGGGAAGCTCGTTGCCGGCCCTGGTAGATGTGAACCTTCACATCCGTGCGGGAGAGTGGGTTTCGGTGATCGGCGGTACCGGTTCCGGAAAGACTACCTTAGCTGAGCTGCTGCTTGCTTTCCGTCGCCCCACCGAAGGGAAGCTGGCGTTTGACGGCGTAGATTCCGCCGATCTTTCCGCCCGGGATATCCGTTCCAACATAAGCTGTGCCACGCAGAAGTCTATGCTGTATGCCGGTACGGTAGCGTTTAATCTGCGCATGGGGAAGCCGGATGCAACGGATGAGGAACTGTGGGCTGCGCTGGAACTGGCCCAGATAGCAGACTTTTTCAGGGAGCAGCCGGAAGGACTTTCCTTTTTGCTTAATCCGGCTGCCACCAACATTTCCGGCGGACAGAAGCAGCGCCTTGCCATTGCCCGGGCGCTTTTGAAGGAGGCTCCGATCTATCTGTTCGACGATTCCTTCTCAGCCCTGGATTTTCTGACGGAAGCCAGGGTGCGAAAGGCGTTGAATGAGAAACTGGCGGGGCGGACCCGCCTTGTCATCACACAGCGTGTGGTCTCCGCCATGCACTCGGATCGGATTTTCGTTCTGTCCGACGGAGCTCTGGTTGGATGCGGAACACATCAAGAGCTGCTGGAAAGCTGCTCCATCTACCGTGAGATCTACCTTTCCCAGACAGGAGACAAACACTGCTGTCAGGCGGGCAGCAGTCAGATTCCGGAAAGTGCTTTTAGTGAGGTGAGATGAATTGAAGGAGAAAAAGGAAAAAACCCGTCTTCTGGATGAAACCGGACGGCGGTTGTTACAGGAGATGAAGCCTCTAAGGGGCTGGATCTTTTTGTCGGCGTTTTTGTGCCTGCTGCTGATCGGCTGCGCCATCGCCATTCCGGAACTGCTTGGCAGTCTGGTTGACCGGCTTTATGAATGGAGCAGGACCAAAACCTTTGACCTGTCCCAAAGCCTGCTGCCGGGGCTTTTGCTGCTCTTTCTCGTGTATGTTCTGCGGGCGGCCTTTACCTACGGAAATGCCTTTATGCTTCAGAACATCATAAGCCGTTATTTCTGCGCAGGGCTTCGCATTAAGCTGTCGGAGAAGCTGTGCCGTCTGCCGGTGTCCTTCATGGACAAAACGCCTGCCGGGGACGTGATCGACCGGATGATGGATGATGTGAGCGATATGGCCGGAAGCATCCACAGCATCGTGGAGATTCTGCTGAAAGGATTTCTGCAGATGGTGGTCATCGCGTGCATTCTTGTTGCCACGGACTGGCGCATGGCCATCCCGGTGATTTTGCTGTCGCCTTTGTCGGTGTTCCTTTCCGCCCGGATTGCTTCGTCCGGGGAGAAGTACTGGGACAAGCACTTTGAGCTGGGGGGCGATCTTACTTCCCTTGCGGAAGAGGCATATACCAATTTTGCCACGACGAAGGCGTTCAGGCGGGAAGAGGAGCTGCAGAAAAAATACGACGATCTCTCCCGGGAGCAGCAGAAAAGTGGAATCATTGCCTATTTTCTGTCCTCCATTGTCCAACCGGCCATCGCCCTGGTGAACGCCATGGCGTATATTGCGGTGGCCGTACTGGGCGGATGGCTGATTATTCACCGCGGCGTACCCATCGGGACGGTGGTGACGGTGATCCTGTTTGCGCGTCAGTTTTCTGCGCCGTTAGAGAGTATTGCGTTTGGCCTGGGTTATATTCAGCACATTAAGGCCTCTGCCAGACGTGTGTTTTCCCTGTTGGATCTGCCCGAAGAGCAGGATCCGGCCGGGTACCTGGAAAAGGAGGTGCAGGGAAGCATCCGGATGAGTCATGTGGATTTTTCGTATGATCCGGAGAAGCCGCTGATCCGTGACCTGTGCATGGATGTGAAGCCTGGCAGGAAGGTGGCCATCGTCGGCCCGACCGGAGCCGGAAAGACCACCATCGTCAACCTGCTGATGCGCTTTTATGACATTCAATCCGGACAGATCCTGATCGACGGGCAGGATGTATCGGAGATATCGAGGGCTGAAAACCGCAGGCTGTTTGGCATGGTTCTTCAGGACACATGGCTTTTTAAGGGCACCGTGGCCGAGAATGTGGCGTACGGAAGTCCGGGCGCTTCCCGGGAGGACATAGAGCGCGCCTGCGCCTGCGCGTACTGCGATTCGTTCATCCGTCGCCTCCCTCAGGGCTATGACACGATGATTTCCGAAGACAGCACGGCCGTTTCTGCCGGTCAGAAGCAGCTTCTTACCATTGCCCGGGCCCTTCTGGCCAACCGCCCGCTGCTAATTCTGGATGAAGCTACTTCCAATGTGGATACGCGTACCGAGCTTCTGATCCAGAAAGCCATGGATCACCTGATGGGAGGCCGTACCTGTTTTGTGATTGCGCATCGTCTGTCCACGATTGTGGATGCCGACCTGATCCTGGTTTTACGGGACGGGCAGATTGCAGAGCAGGGGACGCATCAGTCTTTGCTGGAACAGAAAGGGTTTTACTACGAACTGTTCCAGAGTCAATATGCCATTTAAGGTTACTATTCACAGGTCAATAGCAATCAAGAGCCGCTTTGCATGCTTGCATGCAAGAGCGCGCATTGATTGCTATTGAACAGCGAATAGTAACCGATTTCAGGATGTTGGAGTCAGAAGGTCTTGCAACGCGATAGGCAAGATGCTACTATTATGTTACTGTTCACGGTCAATTTCCAGAAAAAACAGGACCGAGAATTAGAACACGGTTATGATGTTGAGGCCAAAGGGTTTCGTCCCCGATGGATGCAAAGAAGAAAAGGATTTTTGGCCCCCGATGGATGCAAGAAAGAAAAGGGAGCTTGAAGAACCCCGAAAGGAAAGAACGATGGAAAAACTGACATTGGAAAAGGCAAAAGAAATCAACGCAACGATGGTGACGGAGGACCATCTGCTGCTCCACGCAGCCAATGTTTCCGCGGCGATGGGCGCCATGGCGGAGCACTTTGGAGAAGACAAAGAACACTGGGAAGCAGTGGGCTGGTTACACGATTATGATTACGAAAAGTATCCGGAGGAGCATCTGGCACACACAGAGGAACCGCTTCGCGCGCTGGGCGTTCCGGAGGAGGACATCCGGGCTATCCTGGCGCACGGCTATTCCATCTGCGCCGATGTGGAGCCGATCACGAACATGGAAAAGAGCCTGTTCGCGGTGGACGAACTGACGGGTATTGTCCAGGCGGCAGCCCGGATGCGCCCTGCCGGCATTACGGACCTGGAGGTCAAGAGTTTCATGAAAAAGTGGAAGGATAAGCGCTTTGCCGCGAAGTGCAACCGCGAACTGATCCTCCAGGGCTGTGAAATGCTGGGTATGGACATTAAGGATGTGGCAGAGATTGTGATCCGTGGCATGAAGGAGCATGCGGAAGAACTGCAGCTGACCGGATCCGGAGAGTAAAGAAAAGGGACGAGAATCGAGTAGGGGAGTGTCAGCTCCCCCTACTCGTATGCGCGGGCCGCCCGCCACCGGCAGGTGGCAGTATCCTTTGGGCGGCCCTGTGCATAAGAAAGGAGACGCAAATATGCGTCTCCTAAAAAGCGCGGAAACGCAAGTAAGTCGGGTGATATTTCGAAAAACGCGAAGTAGGAGGTGGCGCAATGGGATGTTTGGGTTTTGTCTATGACCAGACCAGGTGCATAGGCTGCAACGCCTGCCAGATGGCCTGCAAGGATGAGCATGATCTGGAGCCCGGCCTGTTTTTCAGGCGGGTGGATACCATCGAGTTTACCGATGAGAATGGGGAGCATGTGATGCACTATTCCGGGGCCTGTAATCATTGCGAGGATCCGGCCTGCGTAAAGCACTGTCCCACAGGGGCTATGTACATTCGGGAGGATGGCACGGTGGGGAATCATACGGAAAAGTGTATCGGCTGTGGCTGTTGCGTCTGGGCCTGCCCGTATGGAGCTCCGATAGTCAGCCACCGGCTGGGAAAATCCCTTAAATGCGATTCCTGTTATGACAGACGCAGGGAAGGGAAGGAGCCGGCTTGCGTGGCCGCGTGCATCACCCATTGCCTGCGGTTCGGGGATCTGGAGGAACTCACCCGGGACGATCCGGACAGGTATACCGCGTCGCTTCCGTTTTTGCCATCGCCCGACCTGACTCACCCCTCACTGCGGATTAGACAGCATTTGCATGACGGATCCGGCGATCAGGCAGACCTGTAAGGAGATAAAGAATGTCTCCTGCGGGGCGGAAGTCAGTCAGACAACGAAAATATGCTTTATTGAGGAGGTGCAGGATGAACGACCGTTTTTTGATTATAGGAGGCGGGATCGCCGGGCTGACCGCGGCCGAAACCATCCGCCAGATGCTTCCGGAGGCGGAGATCACCCTGGCCTGTGAGGAACCGGACCTGCCCTATACCCGTCCGCTTTTGAGCAAGGTGTACTTAAAAACACTGGAGAAAGAAAAACTGTACATTCACCCGGCTTCCTGGTACACAAAAAACCAGATCCGACTTCTTCTAAATGCCAGAGCCGTGTCGCTGGATCCCGCCATGCGCACGGTCACGTTGGAGGATGGTATCATTCTCTCCTACGATAAGTTGATTTACGCTCTCGGCGCGGCGCCTTTCATGCCGCCGTATCCGTACATTCCGGCGGGTGTCTTCCCTGTGCGGACGCTGGCTGATATAGCCGGGATCCACCGTTATGCCGCCGTGGCTGAAAACGCGGTCGTGATCGGCGGCGGTGTGATCGGCCTGGAGATGGCTTGGGAACTGAAGCAGATGGGCTTGTCGGTGACAGTGCTGGAACTGGCGCCGCGCCTGTTAAGCCGCCAGCTGGACAGCGAATCCGCCGCGGTAATCACCGGCCTGATGAAGGAACAGGGCGTGGCGGTTCATACCGGGGTGACGATAGAGGGCTTTCTGGGCGATGCGGATGGAAATGTCAGCGGGGTTTGTGTGCGGGAAACGGGCATGCTGCCCGCGGAACTGGTGATTATGTCGGCGGGGGTGCGGCCCCGAAAGGAACTGGCGGAGGCAGCCGGTTTGTCCTGCGGCCGTGGCGTACGGGTGGACGATGAGCTTTGCAGCAGTGATCCGTGCATCTACGCAGCCGGAGATTGCGTGGAAGGCCGGTTTATAAATCCGGCGCTCTGGAACTATTCCGAAGCCAGCGGCCGCATCGCCGCCTGGAACGCCAGCGGCGTTTTTGAAAGAAAGATTTTTGAACCGACGGGCGGAGATATTCTCCTTCACAGTATGGGGACAGCGCTGTTTTCGACCGGGTGCGTGAATGAAGGAGAAAACAATGTGGTCGGGCATCTGTCGGATGGGGTGGCCGAGGATCCGCTTTTTAGGGTAAACACCATGGCGGGCCATAAACGGCATTACGAGAAGCGGTTTTATCAGGATGGCCGACTGGCCGGGGCGGTTCTCATCGGAAACCTTGGCCGTATGCAGAGCATCCGGGAGGAGATCGCCAACGCAAAGGAGACAAAGGAAGGATCCAGAATGGCGCCAGTGAGTCGAGCATCTGCGACAAAACACTGTCGCAGGGAGGAGACAAAAGAGGAAACCCAACGGGTGACAGTAAATCATGCTCCTGAAAGTGCTATCAGGGAGGAGGGATGAGGATGGAACAATCTGTGCGTGTCAATCTGGAAAAAGCGGAGATTTTTGCCTGCGGAGCATTGTTCTTCCATAGCTGGCAGGAAGCACGATCGTTGATGGGGGATGCATTCGCTGGCTCTGAGGATACGTCAATCTCTTCCGCGGACGGTTACAATCGGATGGGAAACGCGGGGAGTGAGCGTGACTTTCGATTGGAGTACGATTACCTGTTCCGGGGAACCGACGCGGACTTTCTGCCGCCTTTGTGGGCCTCTTTTGCGAAGGAAGACCGGGCACTGTGCAATGCCGTTACCCTGGATGTCATCCGCTTTTATCACCGCTATGGGTATGTGCCGGAACATGTGGAAGGGAATCCTCCGGATTACATAGGGGAGCAGCTCTCTTTTCTGGCCTATCTTTATGCCGCCGGGGAAACCAAGACAGCGTCCGATTTTATTCAGCTTTACACCCTGGATCATCTGCGGGCAGTCTGGAAAGCGGTTGAGACTCGCGGCACATGGGAATGCATACAGACCTTTCTTCGTGATCTTTTGCGGGAAACGGCCGGTTTTGCCACGAAGCGGACGTTTCCTTTGCCGGACAGCATCCGGCTCTGCTTGCGCAGGCGCAGCGAAACGGGACTGGATCCGGCTGTACCGGATGAGGAACCGCATGTGATTCATACGGCGGGACTCAACAACTGCGGAGGCAAATGCGTGATCCGTCCTACCGTGGCGGAAGGGTGCATCCTTCGGATCGAATCTGACTGCTCCAGCAACGATCCCCAGATCAGAGCCTGTGTCCGCGGAAGGAGCTATCGTCGGACGTTTCTGGCGCCGGAGCGGCTTCGCTATCCCATGAAGCGGGTGGGAGAGCGGGGCAGCGGGAAATTTGAGCGCATTTCCTGGGAGGGGGCAGTGGGCCTGGTGGCGGCGGAATGGGTCCGCATCCGGGATACCTATGGCCCTGAAGCCCGCTATGTCCAGTATGCTTCCGGGGTTACCGGAATTCTTCAGCCGCCCTTGCTGGCGTCAGACCTTCTGGCCCTGGACGGCGGTTATCTCGGCTTCTTTAATTCCTACAGCTCCGCCTGTGTAGGCTATGTGGCGGACTACATTTTCGGAACGCCGGTGTTCGGATCCAGCCCGCAGGAGATGCTAAACGCCAATCTGGTGGTGCTGTGGGGCAACAACGAGGCGGAAACCATCATCGGCTCCGAGCGGAATTATTATCTCTCCCAGCTCAAGAGCATGGGAAAAAAGGTGATCGTCATCGATCCGCGGATGAGCCAGACCGCCGTCGCCTACGCGGACAAATGGATCGCCGTCCGTCCGACAACGGACAGCGCGCTGGCGGACGCCGTGGCCTATGTCCTGTGGGAGGAAAACCTGCAGGATCAGGCCTTTATGGATATGTACTGCCTGGGTTTTGACGAGGAACACATGCCGGAGGGGATCCCTGCCGGAGAGAGCTTTCAAAGTTACATTCTGGGAAAGAAGGACGGAATCCCCAAGACGCCGGAGTGGGCGGAAGGGATCTGCGGGGTAGCCGCGGAGGAGATTCGGGAGCTGGCCCGGCTGATCGGCACTGTAAAGCCGGCCTTTTTCCTGGCCGGGTATGGTCCGCAGCGGCATTCCAACGGAGAACAGACCACGCGCAGTATCTGCGCGCTGGCGGCTATGACCGGCAACATTGGAAAGAGCGGGACCGCCGCCGGAAGCATTATTTTTACGATGGAACATGCCCATCCTTCCGCGGCGGGGTGCGGCGTCAAAAATCCGTACCCCGGCGCCATTCCCTCGTTTTTGTGGACGAAAGCGGTGGAAAACGGCCCCGGTCTTACTCCGCGCGGCGATCGGTTAAAAGGCGTGGATCACCTGCGTTCTGGCATTAAGATGATCGTCAACCTGGCCGGAAACATCCTGATCAACCAGCATTCGGACATCAACCGGACCATCCGCCTTCTGAGGGATGAAAGTCTGTGCGAGTTTATTCTCTGTTCCGATATTTTCATGACGCCAAGCGCCCGTTTCGCCGACGTGCTGCTCCCGGCCACCTGCGTGTTTGAGTCGGAAAACATCACGCCTCCCTGGCGGGGCGACAACTACCTGCTGAAGAACAATCCGGTGATACCGCCTTTGTTTGAGTGCCGGTTTGAGTACGAATGGCTGGGAGAAGTGGCGCGAAAGCTTGGCCTGTACGATGCCTTTACGAAGGGGCGGGAGACGGTGGGAGAGATCCTGCGCGAAAGCTATGAGGCGCTGCAAAAGAAGGAACCGGAACTGCCGGATTATGAGACTTTCTCCCGCCTGGGCGGCTGGAAATACCGGGATCCGGTCAGTTTTATCCCTTTTAAGGAGCAGATCCGGGATTTGGAGCATCATCCGTTTCCCACGCCATCCGGCAGGATCGAGATCTTCTCCCCGCGCCTGTATGAGTTCGGGCAGGAGGATATCCCCGCCATCCCCCGGTACGTCGCCTGTCCGGAGGGACCGGAGGATCCTTTACGGGAAACTTACCCGCTGCAACTCATCGGCTGGCACACCAGGCGGCGCTGCCATTCCACCCACGACAACAACGAGTGGCTGGATGAGATTGAAAAGCCCGGACTGTGGATCCATCCCAGGGACGCGGCGGCGCGGAATATCCAAAACCAGGACATGGTGCGGGTGTTTAACGACCGGGGCGCGGTGGAAATCCCTGCCGTCGTGACGAAACGCATCCGCGAGGGCGTGGTGGCCATGTCCCAGGGCGGCTGGTACAAACCGGACAAAGACGGCGTGGACCACCGGGGCAGCATCAATGTCCTGACGGGCACGGAGCATCCGTCGCCCCTGGCCAAGGGAAATCCGCAGCACACGAACCTGGTGCAGGTGGTCGCTTGCCGGAAGTAGGGGAGAAAAGGGCCGCCCAAAGGATACTGCCACCTGCCGGTGGCGGGCGGCCCGCGCATACGAGTAGGGGGAGTTGAGACTCCCCCTATTCGATCTGAACAACGTTATCCCATAATACTGGTCAGCGTCCCGATTCCTTCAATCTCAATCTCCACGGTGTCGCCAGGTTTTAACCAGTTCTTTTTGTCGGCGGGGTAGCCGTGCATAACGCCCTGCGGGGTGCCGGTGAAGATGACATCGCCGGGCAGCAGGGTCAGGTGATGGGAAAGATCGGAGATCAGCTCCTGTACTGGGAAAATCATATCCGAGGTGTTGGAGTTCTGGCGGATTTCGCCGTTTACGCGGCTTTGGATGGCCAGATTGTTGGGGTCTAAACACTCAGCCGTGACAACGCAGGGGCCGATGGGGCCGAAGCCGTCAAGCGCCTTGGACAAGACCCACTGTCCGCCGCGGGCAAACTGCAGGTCGCGGGTGGACATGTCGTTGCCGCAGGTGTAGCCGAAGACGTAGGAAAGCGCTTCTTCGGGAGAGACATCTTTGGCCGTCTTCCCCATGACGACAACCAGTTCCGCCTCGTAATCGTACTCCTTGTATTCCGGGAGCAGATGGATCACCTGGCCGTCAGCCGAAAGAGAGCTGGCGAATTTGTTGAACAGAACCGGGCGGGCCGGGATGGCCAGGTTGCATTCTTTGGCGTGCTGGCGATAGTTTAAGCCGATGCAGAGCACCTTGTCGCCGCCGGTGACAACCGGAGCCAGAACGGGACCTTTTACGAAGCAGGTGGCGCCT
>JAFVBO010000100.1 GCA_017479935.1 Lachnospiraceae bacterium | reverse complement strand
GCGTATGTCGCACCTTCGGTGCTTTTGCCTGGGACTGATGGGTGGTGACTGCTTTCGCAGTTCAATAGCAATTCAAGAGTGCTTATGCATGCAAGCATGCAAAGCACCTCTTGATTGCTATTGACCCGTGAATAGTAACCTTAAGACACAAAGATGGCGGTTAAGCTCTCATCTTTGTGTGGTATTCTGTGAGTCTTTGTGATATTATGCTCTCAAAGAAAAAAAGTCAAGAACAGGAGAACGACATGATAAAAAACTTGGTGTTTGACATCGGAGGCGTGCTGGCGGACTTTCGGATCAAAGAGTTTCTGGTGGAAAAGGGCCTGGATGCGGAACAGATCCGCCGCGTTTTAAAGGCATCCCTGGAAAATCCCTACTGGGAAAAGTTCGAGCGGGGCGAGGTGACGGAAGAAGAGGCGCTGCAGGCGTTTGCCAAGGCCGATCTGGAGATGGACGGCGCCATTCGCACGGCGTTCGCGAACCTGGACGGCATGCTGGTCATGAAGAAGGAAACCATCCCGCTCCTTAGCGGGCTGAAAGACGCCGGCTACCGGGTGTTTTACCTCTCCAACTACTCGAAGAAAGCCTACGACGAGTGCGGCGAATCGCTGGCGTTCATGCCTTATATGGACGGCGGCATCGTGTCCTTTCGGGTAGGGATGACGAAGCCGGATCCGGCCATGTACCAATACTTTCTGGACCTTTACGGGCTGAAAGCGGAAGAGTGTGTTTTCGTGGACGACACGGAAGAGAACGTGAAGGTGGCTCGGGAACTGGGCTTTGCCGGGATCGTCTACCGGTCGCATAAAGAGCTGGAAGAGGAATTGGAATCGTATGGTGTGGAGGTTGGGCCAGAAAAGTCCCATTAGAAAACCTTCAAACATGAAAAACCGCCATGCAGCACTACGCGCTGCTACACGACACATGAAAGCCAAGCGCGCTTGCTCCTCTGCTTCGTAGCTCCCGCAATCGCTTTCATAAAATACATGATAGGAGGAGTATCATCATGAATGGATTTTGTACACCAAAGGAAATCGCGGAAATCTGGGTGCAAAACGGGGTGAATAAAGCAAAACTTCCCCTGCTTAAAATGTTTCTCTTAGGAATAGCGGCCGGCGTCTACATCGGCTTCGGGGCGCATGCCTTTCTTGTGGCCTCTGCCGCGGGCGAGACGGCATTCGAAGGCATGGCCGGAAAGCTCCTGGGAGCGGCGCTGTTCCCGGTAGGCCTCATGCTGGTGGTGCTCTGCGGCGCAGAGCTCTTTACGGGAAACAATCTTCTGACGCTGGCTTTGATGCAGAAGAAGATCACGGTCAAAGAAATGCTGCGCAACTGGGGCGTGGTCTACGTGGCCAACCTCTTAGGCAGCGTGCTGCTGGCTTTTGTTCTCGCAAAGAGCGGCCTGTATACTGGCGCGACCGGGGCGCGCGCCATCGCGGTGGCGTCCTCGAAGGTGAGCGCTTCCTTTATGGAGATGGTTCTGCGCGGTATCCTCTGCAACATGCTGGTGGTGTTAGCCTGCTGGTTCCAGGCCGGTTCCAAAGATCTGACCGGAAAAATCCTGGCCATCTGGTTCCCTATCATGCTGTTCGTTTTCTCCGGCTTTGAGCACAGCGTGGCAAACATGACATACATTCCTCTTGGCATGTTTCTGGGAGCAGACGTATCCATCGGAGATTTCCTCCTCGGCAATCTGATCCCCGTCACGATCGGCAACCTGATCGGCGGAGCCATCCTCGTTCCCGGGCTGTATCGCACCTCCTACCTCCAGTAACCCAATCGTAGAAAGGTATCATGTCAAAAGGCCAGACGGCGGTGAGTTTTCCGGCAGCTAAAGGATCTTCGGGGCGTACCCTCGCTCCCAATCGCTGCCGTGAAAATCTGCACCGCCGTCTTGTCTTTTGACAATTGATGCTGTCTCTTGCGAAAATGACTCCCTAACCTTACAGTATTTAAAGTAAAGAGCAAGGAACCATGATCAAATAGCGGAGTCATCCCAGAGGCAAAAGATACGCGGTGGTGCGTTTTATGCGATAGTGTAGATTGCCAAAAAGGATCAGGCGGCAGCGCATATATCGTGCAGCAGTCATGTGGAGAAGGCCATAGAACCACTGCGCGAAAAAAATCTGCTTTAGGAGCAAAAAGCTCCATGTTTGAGCGAAGCGAGTTGGAGATTTTTGCGACTGATTTTTGCAGATTTTTTAAGCGTTATGTGGTTCTGGCCGACGGAACTTAGACTGCGAGCGATATATGCGCTGCCACCTGAACTTTTTGGCTCTATTCCTACAGGAATGCGTCAACTCATCCAAGGCGTCCCTTGTGTTATGCCAAAAACTGTGCTATGATCTGTAAAATACGGCAGAAATCCCGCCGTCAAAACGAAAGCTAGAGGAACTGAAAGAGCTATATGCAGACGAAACATACATTTGTGATCTGTGCCTATGGGGAAAGCCCCTATCTGGAGCAATGTATCTGCTCCCTGAAAAAGCAGACTGTCCCGGTCACCATTCTGATGGCGACCTCCACCCCGCTGGACGGAGTGAAGAAGATGGCAGAGAAGTACGATATTCCGCTTTACATTAACACCGGCGAGCACGGGATCGCCCACGATTGGAATTTTGCCATGTCCTGCGCGGATTCCGAGCTGGTTACGATTGCGCATCAGGATGATTATTACGAGGAAACTTTCGCCGAGACGATGCAGAAATCGCTGCAGGAGGACGACCTGATCGGCTTTACGGATTACTATGAGATCCGCAACGGCCGAAAAGTGGAAAAGAACCGCCTGCTGCGGATCAAGAGGATTCTGCTCACGCCGCTTAAGTTTACGCGGAAAAACCGGTTTATCAGACGCCGCTGCTTAAGTTTTGGCAACCCCATCTGCTGCCCGTCGGTTACCTATGTGATGAAAAATCTGGAGATGCCGATTTTCCGGCAGGTATTCCGGAGCAACATCGACTGGGAGGCCTGGGAGCGCCTGGCCAAGCTCCCGGGTGGGTTCCGATATATCCAAGAACGTCTGACAGGGCATCGTATCCACGAAGGGTCGGAGACGTCCGCGACGATCCTGGAGCACCTGCGCACCAACGAGGATCTGGAGATGTTCCGGCGCTTCTGGCCGGAGTGGTTTGCCCGGTTCATAAACCACATTTACGCGACGGCAGAGAAATCCAATTATGTTTGATGAGCAACTCCGCGCGTCATACGCCGCAGGATGAGGGCTGCTTTGTACGAAGAAGCGTGAGGAAATCAAAGATTTCCATGCTTCTTGTGTGGGACCTGTGCTACGTGGTTATTAGAACGCATCGTGTATTATGTATGTACAACGGTGGTGATGCCGCCGTAAAAGGGGGAGGTATTTGCATGACCATGCTGGAATTATTGGAGCAGGATAAGTCTTTCCTTCTTACGCAGTTAAAGGAGGCGGGCACGCCGGACAAGGCGGAGCCCATCCTTCGCAAGGAACTGGATAAACTGCTCGCGCAGAAAAATGAAGAAAATCAGGAAGAGCGGACCCGCTCGGCGGCCGCCCGCATGGTGCAGACGGCGGAGTTGATGCTGCCCTTGGCGGACAGCACCGGGGAAACCCGCATCTGGGAGCGGGCGGATGGCAGCGAAGAAAAGGAAAAAGAGAGAAAGATTCAGGTACCGGGCGCGGTCCTGCTCACCCTGGGACTTGTGCTAACGGCCGCGCTCTTGGTGCTTCTGGGGCTTGAGACGGCAGGAAACGACGTGCTACAGGCTTCTGTTCAAATGCCGGTTTATGTTTTGCTCGCCTTATGTGCGGCGCTTTTTTGCTTTTTAGGCGGGGTAAACCTGCTTTCCCTTCCCGGGGAAGTCAAAAAGGAATTCATGACGGAAAAACGGCTGGACGCGGAAAAGATTTACCGCTGCCTGCAGGCGGCTATGGTTTCGATCGACCAGAACCTGAAAGAAGAGGAAGCACAGGCCCGGTTCGAGGCCCAGATTGCGGAAAATGCGGGAGAAGACGGCCCTCTGGATGAGGAAGAGATGGCGCTTTTGGCCGAGCTGACAGAAGGTTTGTACAGTCAGGATGGGGAATACGCGCTGGAGAAGCTGCAGAGTGTGAAATATTATCTGCACAAACGGAACGTGGAACTGGCAGAGTACACAGAGGATACGGCTTCCTGGTTTGATCGACTGCCGGGAAAGAGAACGTTTCTTTTGCGCCCGGCCCTCGTGAAGGACGGGCAGCTGATCAAAAAGGGCCTTGTCTGCCTGGCGCAGGAAAAGGACACGCCATAAGAGAGAAAAGTCTGTCTGGCGCAGAAGACAAGCCAAAACAACGATAATTTGGCGTAAGTCTCTGGAAAATTGTGCGAAAAGAACTATTCAGTTAGCACAGGTTCCAGAAGAGGGGAAAACGGAAATGAACCGATTTTATGGGTTTGACCTGGGCGACGCGGAAAGCGCGATCGCCCGTTTAGATAAGAAAGAGCAGAATGTTCCGGATATCCTTCCGGTTCAGGATGCGAAAAGCTTTGTGACGGCCTACGCGCTCGTTCCCGGAGGGGAGATGCGCATAGGGGAAGGCGCCTGCCTTGCTGCAGACGCGATCAAAAGACAGCTCCGGTTTAAGAGCCGGTTTCTTCGCGATAGTTCCAGCCATGGGGATGTGCGGATGTTCGCCTCCGGTGTGCTGGGGGAGCTGTACCAGAGCGGCGATCTGATTAAAAATGAGGACTGCTGCTTTTACGTGGGGTGTCCCGCCGGCTGGGATAAAAACGCCCGGGAGGATTACCGTGCCATCTTTGAAAAGGCCGGCTATCCGCCGGTCAGGATCGTATCCGAATCGCGGGCGGCGCTTGTGACGGCGTGTCAGTCCAAGCATCTGCAGGTGGGCTATGATATCCTTTCCCGCCCGGTTCTGGTGGTGGACATCGGCTCCTCCACGACGGACTTTGCGTACATCTGCGGCGGAAAAGAGGTAGAAATGCGCACCGCTGGGGAAGTGTCCTTGGGCGGCGGTATCATGGATGAAATTCTGCTCGATTCCTGCGTGGCCATGAGCCCTAAGGCGGAGGAAATCCGGCAGACCTTTGCGGAAAGCGAAGCCTGGCGCACCTACTGCGAATTTGCCGCCAGACGCTTAAAAGAGCGCTACTATAACGATCCCGATTACTTCGAAAACAACCCTTGCGTGACGCCCATCCGCATCGTCTATGATCGTCCGATCACGCTGACGCTGACGATGAACAAGGAGATGGCGGAGCGTCTGGAAGATAAGCCCTGGGGGCCTTTGGGGAACAAGTCCTTTAAACAGGTTTTCCTGCAAAGTCTTCGGGACGTGCGGGACCATATCACGGGGGATCAGCCGGAGCTGGTCTTCTTAACCGGCGGCGTTTCACGCCTGCCTTCCATCAAAGAGTGGTGCCGCTCCGTCTTTCCGGAGGCGGTGCTGATCACGGGCACCGAGCCGGAATTTGCCGTCGCCCGCGGCCTTGCCTGGAGCGGCCGCATCGATGAAGAGCTGCGCGAATTCAAAGAGGATCTGGAAAAGCTGAAAAGCTCCCGGACCGTAGAGGACATCGTGGAGAAGCACTTGAGTCTTCTGTACCGCAAGGCGGTGGACGCCCTGGTGGAGCCTATTTTAGAGAAAGCCGCGGAGCCGGTGTTTGAAAAATGGAGAGCCGGAAAGATCCGGCGCTTTACGGATACCGAGGCCGAGATGCAAAAAGAAATCGGCGTCTTTTTAAAGAGCGAGGAAGCCAGAAAACTCCTGGTCCGCCCGATCACCGAGTTCTTAAAGCCGGTGGCCGACGATCTGGAAGAGTTCACGGTTCCCATCTGCCTGCGCCACCACGTGCCGTATAAGGCGCTGAGCCTGAATTCCTTCCTGTCTCTTTCGGAGCTGAACATCAGCATCGACGCGAAGAATGTGTTTGCGGTGGACGAGCTCACCTGGCTGATCGATTCGGTGATCTCCGTCCTGGTCGGGATTTTATGCGGTGGCAGCGGCATGGCCCTGATCGCGAACGGCCCGGTGGGAATCTTAGCCGGAACCATCATCTCCCTGGCCATTCTTCTGCTCGGAAAAGACCCGATGGAGAAGGCGCTTCTGAAAGCGGACGTTCCCGTGATCATGCGCCAGCTGGTGCCGGGGGATTCCTTTGCCCGACGCCGGAAATCCATCGCCGCCTCCGTGCGCGAAAAAATGTATGAAAGCCTGGAAAAGGATAAGGAAGAGGAGATTACGGCCCGCATGACGGACGAAATTTCACTCCAGATCGAACAGTGTCTGACAAAGATGGCCGAGGTCGTGGAGATTCCGCTCGGGTAATGGGAACAGATCAGACATAGATGAGGAAACCATGACAGAGAAAGAAATCATGCAGACGGATACCCGCCTGCCGGAACCGAGTCAGTTAAGCGAAGAAGACGAAGCGCTCTTAGCCAGCTTTGGCAAGCCGCCCGTGCTGAAAGAGCGCTATAGCATGGAAGATTTCAGAGAAATCGTGGACACTCTCCGGGGCGACCACGGCTGTGACTGGGACAAAGCCCAGACGCACGAAAGTCTGCAAAAGTATCTGCTGGAAGAGACCAACGAGGTGCTGCGCGCGGAAGAAAAGGGGGACGATCGGAATTTCTGTGAAGAGCTGGGAGATCTGCTCCTTCAGATTGTGTTAAATGCCCGCATCGCGGAAGAGGAAGGCCGCTTTACCCTGGACGATGTGATCACCGGCATCAGCCAGAAAATGCTGCGCCGCCACCCCCACGTCTTCTCGGAGCACCCGCGCCCGATCACGCAGGAGGAAAACGACCGGCTCTGGGCGATTTTGAAAGCGCAGGAAAAAAAGAAACTATAAAAAAGGGGGCTGCGTGTGCAGTCCCCTTAGTGGTACTAGCTTAGATGTGGGTAGTTCTGCCATCAACCGGCAGTCACCCTCGTTCGCTTAGATGCAGGTATATCCGCCATCAACCGGCAGCATGACGCCGTTTACGTAGCTGGAGGCAGGGGAGGATAAGAACAGCGCGGCGCTGTCCAGTTCGCCCTCGACGCCGTAGCGCTCCATCGGGATGGCACCCTTGGCGTATTCCTTGAACCAGTCGGTAGACAGAGTGTCAGCCGTCAGTGGCGTCCAGAAGTAACCAGGGCAGATGGCGTTCACGGTGATGCCGTGCTTGCCCCACTCGGCGGCCAGCGCGCGGGTCAGGTTGACCACGCCGCCCTTGGCAGCATGATACGGGGAGGACGGGGCAATCTTGTTGCCGACCAGACCGTACATGGAGGAGATGTTGATGATGCGGCCGTATCCGGCAGGGATCATGGCCTGCTTCGCAACGGCTCTCGCGCACTTGAAGGTGCCGAACAGGTCGATATTCATCTCGTTCGCGAACTGATCATCCGTGATGTCTTCCGCGGGGGTGACACCGCCGGTGCCGGCGTTGTTGATCAGGATATCGATGCGGCCATACTTGTCCATGACCTGCTTCACCATGTCGTTTACCATATCGGTATCGGTGATGTCGCAGCGGATCGGGAAAGCTTCCACGCCAAATTCTTTGGTGAGTTCGGCGGCAACTTCCTGCAGCTTCTCTAAGCGGCGGGCGATCGGAACGATCGTGCAGCCCTGGCTGGCAAGAGCCTTGGCCATCTGAACGCCAAGACCTGTGGAGCAACCGGTAACGATGGCCACGCGGCCAGTTAAATCAAAATAGTTTTTCATGAGTAGAGCTCCTTTCTTTTTCCTTTTTTGTTAGAGCAGCGTTATCATAGTAGAAAATGAAAAAAAATGCAAGCCCTTTCGTTTGCTTTCATCATCCTAAACATTTCGTAAAAAGAAAAAGGAGTGCTTGCCACGCGGCAAAAAAAATACTATACTGAAAACCGCATATGTCAAAGAAAGAGGATGTAAGGCGAATGGGGAAGGCGCGCAGACTCAGAAGATATATGGCATCGAACAGGGAGGAAAACGATGGAAAATAAGGAGAATACACAGGAACGCCAAGGCCTTAAACGCCTGGTCGGTATCCTGATCCTTGTCTTTATCGCGCT
Source organism: Lachnospiraceae bacterium (assembly GCA_017479935.1). Classification (GTDB taxonomy): domain Bacteria; phylum Bacillota; class Clostridia; order Lachnospirales; family Lachnospiraceae; genus RGIG5021. Next base: position 36,100 of record JAFVBO010000100.1, on the reverse strand, counting down.
GATCACCTTTGTGATTGGAAGAGTGATTATGGCCTGGGTGGAAGACCCGGTGCTGTTCCGGGAAAAAATTGGATCCTACGGAGCCTTTGGTCAGGTGATCTTTGTGCTGCTGGTCCTTTTGCAGGTCATCCTGGCAGTCATCCCCGGAGGCCCGTTTGAGCTGGCAGGCGGATACGCGTTTGGCGCCGTCCGCGGCACACTCCTCAGCATCCTGGGATGTTCTTTGGGGAGCATGTCCGTGTTTATGCTGGTGCGAAAATACGGGCACGCCTTCATCCGACTCTTCATCTCGGAAAAAGATCTGGAGTCGGTGCGCTTTATCGCGGAATCGAAAAAAGTAAAGATCCTGATGGCGATCTGCTTCATCATCCCCGGAACCCCGAAGGACGTGCTGTCCTACGTGGCGGGGCTGACAGATTTGTCCCTGTTTGAATGGTTTATGATCTGTACGGTGGGGCGTCTGCCGGGAATTTTCCTGACGGCGCTGGCCGGTCACGCGGCGGGAGAGACGAACTACCGGGCGGCAGTGATTGCGCTCCTTGTGATGGGCGGCATCAGCCTTTTAGGCCTTCTGGTATATAGTATCATTAAGAAACGTGTAAGCAAAAAGAACTCGCGGGAGGAATGAATGGACAACGAGAACAAGAATAATGGCAATAAGAATGAAGGGGGACGGGACCCGAAGAATACCCAGATCATCATAATCATGGCGGTCAGCGCCGTGATCATCCTGATGATTATGGCTGTGTTTACCAGGACTTTAAATTCCTCAGGCATGGAAGAAAAGACCTTCTCGGAATTCCTGGATTACGTGGAAAGCGATCAGGTGGACACGGTCATGTTCACGGAGGCGCAGATTGAGTTTACCTTGAAGAATGACAAGGTAACCGTCTCGGATCTCATGAACGGAAGCAATAAAACCACCTACTATACCGCCTATATCAATTATCCGAACCTGGCGGTGATTTTACGGGAACATGGCGTCAAGATGGACGGCGAGATTCCGGACTCCGGGTCAGCGCTCCTTAACATCCTGCTGTACTACATCCTTCCGATTGCGGTCGTCTGGGTGTTCTTAGGCATGATGATGCGGCGGAGCGGCGGCGGGATCATGGGCGTCGGCCGGAGCAACGCCAAAGTGTATATGCAGAAGGAAACCGGCGTAACCTTTGCGGATGTGGCCGGTCAGGATGAGGCCAAGGAGTCCCTGGTGGAAATCGTGGACTTCCTTCACAATCCCAGCAAGTACGCCACCATCGGCGCAAGACTCCCGAAAGGCGCGCTCCTTGTGGGCCCTCCCGGAACCGGTAAAACGCTGCTTGCCAAGGCCGTCGCGGGCGAGGCGAACGTTCCGTTCTTCTCCCTGTCCGGTTCGGATTTTGTAGAAATGTTTGTCGGCGTGGGCGCTTCCCGTGTGCGCGACCTGTTTAAACAGGCGCAGCAGCAGGCACCCTGCATTATCTTCATCGATGAAATTGATGCCATCGGCAAGAGCCGTGACACGCGCTTTGGCGGAAACGACGAGCGCGAACAGACCTTAAACCAGCTGCTTTCCGAGATGGACGGCTTTGATTCGTCCAAGGGCGTCTTCATCCTGGCGGCCACGAACCGCCCGGATGTTCTGGACAAGGCCCTGCTTCGCCCGGGCCGCTTAGACCGCCGGATTATCGTTGACCGGCCCGACCTGAAAGGCCGTATTGAGGTCTTAAAGGTGCATTCCAAGGACGTCCTCATGGACGACAGCGTGGACCTGGAAGCCATCGCCCTGGCCACGTCCGGCGCGGTTGGCTCCGACCTGGCGAACATGGTCAACGAAGCAGCCATCAACGCCGTCAAGAACGGACGGAACGTGGTGACGCAGAAGGATCTGTTTGAGGCCGTGGAAGTGGTGCTGGTCGGCAAGGAGAAGAAGGACCGCATCATGAGCGAGGAAGAACGCCGCATCGTGTCTTACCACGAAGTCGGCCACGCCCTGATCAGTGCCCTGCAGAAAGACTCCGAGCCGGTGCAGAAGATCACCATCGTGCCCCGCACCATGGGCGCGTTAGGCTACGTCATGAACGTGCCGGAGGAAGAAAAATACCTGAACACCGAGGCAGAGCTTCGCGCCATGCTCGTGCAGTTCCTTGGCGGACGCGCGGCGGAAAAGCTGATCTTTGACACAGTCACGACCGGCGCTTCCAACGATATCGAACGCGCCACCCGCGTGGCCAGATCCATGGTCACCCAGTACGGCATGTCGGAAGAGTTTGGCCTGATGAGCCTTGAGAGCATCGAGAACCAGTACCTGGACGGGCGCCCCGTCTTAAACTGCGCGGACAGAACCGCCGCCACGATCGACACGGTGGTCAAAGAGCTCCTGCGCGACTCCTACGAGCAGGCCTTAAAGCTCCTCTCCGAAAATCTGGACGCGCTGCATAAGATTGCCGCTTTCCTGATTGAAAAGGAAACCATCACTGGCAAAGAGTTCATGGATCTCTTCCACGAAGTCGAGAAAGAGCGGGCGGAGAAGGCCACGGCGGAGAGTCAGCCGGCCGAGATCCCTGCTACTGCAAGCCAGCCAGTCGAAGAAGCTGCTCCCGCAGAGCCGGCCTCCGAAACCCAGGCAGAGGAAGCCGCTCCCGCAGAGCCGACCGTCGAAGCACCGGCCGAGGAAGTCTCTGCAGAAGATGTAAAGAAACCCGAAGATTTACTGTAAGTACGTATTCTGCCAGATTTTCTTCCTGTGTGCACGGCGAAAGCGGCGAACCAGCACAGCTGTGCGCAACGAACGATAATAAATGATGTATCGCGGCTGTAATGCTGCAAGTCGACTTTTATCAACCAACAGACAGGCAGAGTTTCTATCATAAGGCAGTCATGTGGAGAAGGCCTTAGAACCGCTTAGCGAGTAAAATTTGCTTTATGAGCAAAAAGGCCCATGTCTGAGCGCGTCAGCGCGAGTTTGGGACTTTTTGCTCATGTCCTTTGCAAATTTTACGAGTTTTAGCGGTTCTGGCCGACGGAACTTAGACTGCCGATGATAGAAACTCTGCCTGTCGTCCTGTATACCATACAAGGAACCACCCTTATGTTTGTGATAGAAGATGAACTGAAAAAGCTTCCCACTTCCCCCGGCGTCTATCTTATGCATGATAAAGATGACCGCATTATCTACGTGGGAAAAGCCATCAACTTAAGAAACCGCGTACGCCAGTATTTCCAAAGCAGCCGCGACAAAACGATGAAAATCCAGAAAATGGTCTCCCACATCGACCACTTTGAATACATCGTCACCGGCTCGGAGCTGGAAGCCCTGGTCTTAGAGTGCAACCTCATCAAAGAGCACTCCCCGCGCTACAACACCATGCTGAAGGACGACAAGGCCTACCCCTACATCCGGGTGACCGTGCAGGAAGACTACCCCCGGGTGATGTTCTCCCGCAGCATGAAGCGCGACAAAAGCCGGTACTTCGGCCCCTACACCAGCGTGGGAGCGGTGCGGGATACCCTGGATCTTCTGCATAAAATCTATAAAATCCGCACCTGCAACCGCAGCCTTCCGAAAGAAATCGGAAAGGAAAGGCCCTGCTTAAACTATCATATTCATCAGTGTGATGCCCCTTGCCAGGGGTATATCTCCAAGGAAGAATACCGCACCCATGTGGAAGGCGCGCTGGATTTCCTGAAAGGAAATTACGATCCGGTGCTAAAAAGCCTGGAGAAAAGCATGCAGGAAGCCGCCGCGAAGCTGGAGTTCGAGGAGGCCGCCAACTGGCGGGAGCTTCTTTTCTCCGTGCAGAAAATCGCCCAGAAACAGCGCATCACCGACAGCGACATGGAGGACCGCGACATCATTTCCTATGCGTTAAACGATGAGGACGCCGTGGTGCAGATCTTCTTCATGCGCGAGGGCAAGATGATCGGGCGGGATCATTTCCATTTAAAACCCGAGACCGAGGAGCTGGGGCAGGATATCCTGGAAGCGTTTGTCAAGCAGTTCTACGCCGGCACGCCGTTTATCCCCAAGGAGATCTATCTCCCCTTGGAGCTTGAGGATCAGGAGCTTTTAGCCGGATGGCTCAGCGAAAAGCGGGGGTCCAAAGTGACGCTTCTGGTGCCCAAGAAGGGGGATAGAAAGAAGCTGGTGGACCTGGCCACGGACAACGCGCGCATGGTGTTAAACAAGGACACGGAGCGGATCGTCCGGGAGGAGAAGAAGACGAAGGGAGCGGCGGAGCAGATCGCCGGATGGATCGGGCTGACCGACGTGCATCGCATGGAGGCTTTCGATATCTCGCATATCAGCGGCACCCAGTCCGTCGGCTCCATGGTGGTGTTTGAGGACGGAAAGTCCCGCAACGCCGAATATCGGAAATTCCGCATCCATTCCGTGGAAGGCAACAACGATTACGCCTCTATGGAGGAGGTTTTAAAGCGGCGCTTTACCCACGGCCTGGAGGAAAAGAAGCAGCTGGCGGCCAAAGAGAAGGGTGAGCTGGAAGTGCGGTTTGCCCGCTTCCCGGACTTGCTCCTCATGGATGGCGGCAAGGGGCAGGTGCACGTGGCGGAAAAGGTGTTGGCAGAGCTTCAGATCGACATCCCGGTCTGCGGCATGGTGAAGGATGACAATCACCGCACGAGAGGCCTGTACTTTCGCGATGAGGAACTCCCCATCGACACGCACTCGGAGGGCTTCCACCTGCTGACGCATATCCAGGATGAGGCCCACCGCTTTGCCATCGAATATCACCGGAGCCTTCGCAGCAAGGGACAGATCCATTCCGTCCTGGACGATATCCCGGGCATCGGGCCGAAGCGCCGCAAGGCCCTCATGAAACACTTTGGAGATATCGGCGCAATCCGGGAGGCCTCGGAGGAGGAACTGGCCCAGGCGGAGGGCATGAACGCGGCCTCAGCCCGCAGCGTTTACCTGTTTTTCCGCGCCCCGGAGACGGCCTCGAAAATCACCGCCGAGATGGTGGATCCAGACTAATCCTTCAAGTCACGCCTGTGGCCGGGCGTGCCCCCAATTAGATTTGAACATTGACCTTGGTATAAAAATAAGATACACTTATGAAAGCTGAAGAGGCTAGATAGCCTCGGTCGGCACCCCAATACCCAGAACCCGAGGAGGAACAAGATGGCTGAACACATGACGGTCAAAGATATCGTCGAAAAATGGAGCCTTACCAATCTGACACCGGAACTTGACCTGACCCAGACTGAGATCATGAATGCGGAAGTAAACCGTCCGGCGCTGCAGCTGGCCGGGTTTTATGACCACTTCGACAGCGAACGGATTCAGATGATTGGCAACGTGGAATACGTGTATGCCAAGAAGATGGATCCGGAAACGCAGAAGGAACGGTATCGGAAACTCTTTTCCTATCATTTCCCCTGCCTGATCTACTGCCGGAATCTGCAGCCCTCGGAAACCGTCCGGGAGCTTGCGGTGGAAAACGGCGTTCCGCTTCTTCTGACGGAAAGAAGCACCATGGAGTTTATGTCGGAGGTCATGCGATGGCTGAAGGTGCGCTTTGCGCCGACGGTGCGCGTGCACGGCGTCCTGGTGGAAGTGTTCGGCATCGGCGTTCTGATCACGGGTGAGAGCGGTATCGGTAAATCGGAGACGGCCCTGGAGCTTGTCAAGCGCGGGCACCGTCTGATCGCGGATGATGCCGTGGATATCCGCCGGGTGAGCGAGGAAACCCTGGTGGGAAGCGCGCCGGCCATGATCAAGCATTTCATCGAGCTGCGAGGCATTGGCATCATCGATGTACAGCATCTGTACGGCGTGGGCAGCGTCAAGGATTCTACCAGCATCGAGATGGTCATCCAGCTGGAAGAGTGGGTCAAGGGAAAACAGTACGATCGCCTTGGCCTGGATGATAAATACATCGAATACTTAGGAAACAAGGTATCCTGCTATGAGCTTCCGGTCCGGCCCGGTCGAAACCTGGCCATGATCGTCGAAGCGGCGGCCATGAACCATCGGCAGAAAAAGAGCGGTTACAATGCGGCCCGCGCGCTGTATGAGCGCTATCAGGACAGTCACGGAGGAAACGAATGAGCCAAGGGGACAACCGTCTTTCGGAAAACCAACAAATGCGAAAAAACGAGCCGGCGTCTGTAAACGAAGCGGACAAGGCCTTTCAGGCAGAGCTGATCCGCATTGTCGGGGAAACCGAAGTTTTGCAGAACGAGCCGTTAAAGAACCACACAACCTTTCAGGCCGGAGGCCCCGCGCGTTTCTTTGTGCGGCCGGAGAGCGCGGAGGCGTGCCGCGCGCTGCTGGCTCTTTGCCGGCAGGAGGGCATGCCGCTGTTTCTGATGGGAAACGGAAGCAACTTACTTGTGGGCGATCTGGGGTACAACGGGCTCATTCTCTCCACGGACCGGCTGCTTGGCATCAAGATCGAGGGCAACCTTCTGCGCGCGGGAGCGGGCGTTAAGCTGTCGCAGGTGGCGGCGGCGGCCTTAAAGGCCGGGCTGTCCGGCCTGGAATTTGCCTCCGGCATCCCCGGATCGGTGGGCGGCGCTGTGTACATGAACGCGGGCGCCTATGGCGGGGAGATGGTGAATGTCCTCACCCGGGTGCGCCTTTTGACCCCGGAAGGGGAAGAAAAGTGGGTGCCGGCCTCCGAGCTGGGGCTTGGCTACCGGGAAAGCCGGCTGATGAAGACGGGGGAGATGGTTTTGGAGGCGGAGGTTTGCCTTGCGCCTGCGGATCCGGCCGAAATCAAGGCCACAATGGATGATTATAACGGAAGACGGCGCGATAAACAGCCGCTCGAGCACCCCAGCGCGGGCAGCACCTTCAAGCGCCCGGAAGGGCTTTTTGCAGGGAAGCTGATCGAGGACGCGGGGCTTAAGGGCTACCGGGTGGGCGGCGCCTGCGTCTCGGAAAAGCACGCGGGATTTGTTGTCAACGACCGTCACGGCAGCGCTTCGGACATCCTGGCGGTCTGCCGGCACGTGCAGGAAACCGTCGAAAATACCTATGGTGTAAAACTGGCAATGGAAGTGAAAATCCTCGGCGATTTTTGTTAATTTTGGCACTTGAACCCTTATGGAATATGGCTTATCATGGGGTGGTCAGTGAAACGGCATAACAGGAAAAGGGAGGTAATAAAGAAATGTCCTTTTCATCGGACGTGAAGGAGGAACTGACAAGGGACCTCCCGAAGTCGAAATCGTGTCGGATCGCTGAACTTGCAGCACTGATCAGCATGAGCGGACAGGTTCTGGCCAAAGGAAACGATGCTTTTGAAATATTTCTGTATACGGAGAATGCATCCCTGGCCAGGCGTTTTTTTTATCTGATCCGGAAAACCTTTGGTTTATCCCCGGAGGTGCGCATTCGGACAGGTGGGCGAAAAAAGAACGTCAACTACTGTCTGGTTGTGCGGGATTACGCGCAGGCCTACCGGATCCTGCTGGAATGTCGGATGCCGCTTCTGTCCCGCATCTGGGAGGAAGACAGCCCGCCGGAAGAAATGAAAATTTCTCCCGAGCTTCTGCGAAATGAGGAAAGCCGCCGGGCGTTTGTCCGCGGCGCGTTCATCGCCGCCGGATCCATGAGCGATCCGGAAAAATCCTATCACCTCGAGTTTGTCTGCCTGGGGATGGATATGGCCAGGAGGCTGCAGGAAGTATTAGGGGAGTACGAAATCGAAACCGGAATCGTGGAAAGAAAGCAATACTATGTTCTTTACATGAAGGACGGAGATTTCATTTCGGAAACACTCACTGTCATGGGGGCAACCAGCTCCATGATGGAGTTTGAAAATATCCGCATCAAAAAGGAAATGAGGGGAATCATTAACCGAAGAGTCAACTTTGAGGCAGCGAACATTCAGAAAGCCGTTGCGGCTGCTGCCACACAGGTTGCGGATATTGAATTCCTGGAGGCTCATATGGACATGAGGACCCTCCCGGAAAGCCTCCGTCAGATGGCTACCGCCCGTGTGATGTATCCGGACGCTTCTTTAAAGGAGCTGGGAGACCTGATGGTGCCGCCAATCGGCAAATCGGGTGTCAACCACCGCCTGCGGAAGCTGAAAGAACTCGCAGAAGAGCTGCGGGACAAGAATTAAGAATAAACAGGAGAGAACACATGACCATCAGAACTTTGGAAGGGACCCTGCCGCTGGACATCAACAATCGCCCGCTTGCGAAGATTGTACAGATCGCCAGCCGCTATGAGAGCAACATTCATTTCGATAACGGAGAGATGCAGGCGAATGCAAAGAGCATCATGGGTATGATGACGATGACGCTCGACAGCACCTCGAAGCTGACGATCACTGCAGACGGAACGGATGAAGCGGAAGCCTGCGACGCGCTTGAGAAATATATCCTTCAGATTAAATAAGTAAGGATGCAAAACATGAAGCCCCCTGACGGTATAACCGGACAGGGGGCTTGTTCCTATATGGCAGGAGAGAAGATATGGCCTTTACTCCCTTACACCTTCATACCGAATACAGCCTGCTGGACGGCTCCTGCAAGATCAAGGAGCTGGTCGCCAGAGCCAAAGAACTGGGCATGGAAAGCCTGGCCATCACGGATCACGGCGTCATGTACGGCGTCATCGATTTCTACCGTGCCTGCCGGGAAGTGGGGATCAACCCCGTGCTCGGCTGCGAAATCTATGTGGCCCCCGGCTCCCGGTTTGACAGAGAGCCCGGAAACCATGAGGAACGGTACTATCACCTGGTCCTTCTGGCGGAGAACAACACCGGGTATGCCAATCTGATGAAGATCGTCTCCCGCGGGTTCACGGAAGGCTTCTATTATAAACCGCGGGTGGACTATGAAGTGCTGGAGCAGTACCACGAGGGCATCATCGCCCTAAGCGCCTGCCTGGCCGGGGAGATCCCGCGCCTTCTGTCGAGAGGCCTGTATGAGGAAGCCGTCAAAAGCGCGAAGCGATATGAGCAGATCTTCGGAAAGGGCAACTTTTTCCTGGAGCTGCAGGATCACGGCATTCCGGAGCAGAGAACCGTCAACATGCACCTGCTTCGCATGAGCGAGGAGCTGGGGATCGACCTGGTGTGCACCAACGACACCCACTACATCTATCCGCAGGACGCCGAGCCGCATGACATCCTGCTCTGCATTCAGACGGGCAAGAAGGTGTCGGACGAGAACCGCCTGCGCTATGAGGGCGGGCAGTACTACTTAAAGTCGGAAGAGGAGATGCGCGCGCTGTTTCCCTACGCGCCGCAGGCCGTGGACAACACCGCGAAAATCGCGGCGCGCTGCCACGTGGAGATCGAATTTGGCGTGACCAAGCTCCCTAAGTTTGATGTTCCGGACGGCCTGACCTCCTTCGAATACCTGCACAAGCTCTGCGAGGAAGGGCTTCATCGCCACTATCCGAACGATGACGGCACCCTGCATGATCGCCTGGACTACGAGCTGGGCGTCATCTCCACGATGGGCTACGTGGACTATTTCCTCATTGTCTGGGATTTCATCAACTACGCGAAGAAAAACGGCATCGCCGTGGGCCCGGGGCGTGGCTCCGCCGCCGGCTCCATCGTTTCCTACTGCCTGGACATCACCTCCATCGACCCGATCCGCTACAGCCTGATTTTTGAGCGCTTTTTAAACCCGGAGCGCGTATCGATGCCCGATATCGACGTGGACTTCTGCTACGAAAGACGCCAGGAAGTGATCGACTACGTGGTTCGAAAATACGGGAAGGACCGCGTCGTGCAGATCGTCACGTTTGGTACGCTGGCGGCCAAGGGTGTCATCCGGGACGTGGGCCGCGTGCTGGATCTGCCCTATGCCCGCTGCGACTACATCGCCAAGATGATCCCGAACGAGCTGAACATCACGATCACACGGGCACTGGAGGTAAACAAGGAGCTGAAGAGTCTCTACGATGAGGACCCGGAGGTTAAGCGCCTGATTGACCTGTCTCTCCGCCTGGAGGGGCTCCCCCGGCACACCTCCATGCACGCGGCGGGCATCGTGATCGGCCAGAAGCCGATCGAAGAATTTGTGCCCCTCTCGCGCAGCGCCGATGGTTCCATCACCACCCAGTTCACGATGACCACGATCGAGGAGCTGGGACTTCTCAAGATGGACTTTCTGGGCCTTCGGACCCTGACGGTGATTCAGGACGCGGTGGACCTGGTGAACAAAAATCATCCGGGACACCTGGATATCGAGAAAATCAACCTGGATGACAAGGAAGTGTACGATGCCATCAGCACCGGCCGCACCGATGGCGTGTTCCAGCTGGAAAGCAGCGGGATGAAATCCTTCATGAAGGAACTTCACCCGGAGAGCATGGAAGACATCATCGCCGGGATCAGCCTGTATCGGCCGGGCCCGATGGACTTTATACCGCAGTATATTAAAGGCAAGAACGACAAGGCCTCCGTTACCTACCTGTGCCCGCAGCTGGAGCCGATCTTAAAGCCCACCTACGGCTGTATCGTCTACCAGGAGCAGGTCATGCAGATCGTCCGCGATTTAGGCGGCTACACGCTGGGACGGAGCGATTTGGTGCGCCGCGCCATGAGCAAGAAGAAAGAGAGCGTCATGGTGAAGGAGCGGCAGAACTTTGTCTACGGAAACGCGGAGGAAGGCGTCAAGGGGTGCGTCGCGAACGGCATCGATGAAAAAATCGCGAACAAGATCTACGATTCCATGATGGATTTCGCGCGCTATGCCTTCAACAAGTCGCACGCGGCGGCCTATGCGGTGGTCGCTTACCAGACCGCGTATCTGAAACACTACTATCCCGTGGAGTTCATGGCGGCTCTGATGACTTCCGTCATCGAAAATTCCACCAAGGAAAGCGAGTATTTCCAGACCTGCCGGCAGATGGGAATCAAGATCCTGCCGCCGGATATCAACGAGGGCGAGCACCGCTTTACAGTGTCGAACGGGCAGATCCGCTATGGCCTTGGCGCCATCAAGAGCATCGGGAAAAACGTCATCGACGCCATCGTGGAAGAGCGGGAGGCAAACGGAAAATATAAGGGATTAAAGGACTTTATTTACCGCCTTTCCGCGAAGGAAGTGAACAAGCGCACGCTGGAGAGCTTCATCCGGGCTGGCGCTTTAGATTGCCTCCCGGGGACCCGCAAGCAGAAGATGCAGGTCAGCGCCGAACTTCTCGACCGCAAGAACGACGAGCGAAAGTATAACATCGCCGGCCAGATGTCCCTGTTTGACCTGATGGGCGGCGGGCAGGAGAGCGAACCGGACGTGACTTTCCCGGATGTCGGGGAGTTTAAGCGGGAAGACCTCCTGATGAACGAAAAAGACGTCCTTGGCATGTATATCAGCGGGCATCCGCTGGAGGAATACGAGGAAAACTGGCGGCGCCACGTGACCGCGGTCAGCACCGATTTTATGCTGGACGAGGAGACGGGCCGCGCGAAGCTGCAGGATGGCGACAAGGTGTGGATCGGCGGCATGATCACGGCAGTTACCCGCAAGACTACGAAGAATAGCCAGATCATGGCCTTCATCACGCTGGAAGACATCCCCGGATCGGTGGAAGTGCTCATCTTCCCCCGGGATTATGAAAAGTACCGCGATCTTTTAAAGGAAGACGCCAAGGTGTATGTGTTCGGGCGCGTGTCCGGGAACGAGGACGAGAACGCCAAGTGCATCCTGGAGAAGATGGTCCCCTTTGAGGATGTCCCCCGGGAACTGTGGCTGCAGTTTCCGGACAAGGAACAGTACCTCCAGGCAGAGCCGGACCTGATGAAAGAGCTGAGAACCTCCGACGGAAACGTGCCGGTTGTGATCTATCTGACGAAGGAGAAGGCGATCAAACGCCTCCCCATGTCGCTCAGCGTGGGAACCGAAAAAAGCTTTCTGGACAAGCTGGCATCAGTGTATGGGGAAAAGAACGTGAAGCTCGTGGAAAAATCATTGAAAGATTCGCGAAAATAGTGTAGTCTAAAGGAATACTGTCAGGCAGGAGGACGAAACGTATGTCAGAAGCAATCAGAACGATCGCCGTCATGACAAGCGGCGGAGACGCGCCGGGAATGAACGCGGCCATTCGCGCTGTTGTGCGCACCGGTGTTCACTACGGGATGCAGGTCAAGGGAATCCAGAGAGGATACTCGGGGCTTTTAAACGAAGAAATTTTTGACATGAACAGCCGGAGCGTTTCCGAAATCATACAGAAGGGCGGAACCATTCTGTACACGGCCCGCTGTCCGCAGTTTGTGGAGCCGGAGGTGCAGGAGGAAGCGGCGCAGATCTGCCACAAGCACGGCATCGACGGGCTGGTGGTGATCGGCGGGGACGGTTCCTACCGCGGCGCTTTGGCGCTGTCCCGTCACGGCATCAAGGTGATGGGCATTCCCGGCACCATCGATCTGGACATCAGCTGCACGGACTACACCATCGGCTTTGACACGGCTGTCAACACGGCCATGGAAGCCATCGATAAGATCCGTGATACCTCCACCTCGCACGAGCGCTGCAGCATCATCGAAGTCATGGGACGAAACGCCGGCTACATCGCCTTGTGGTGCGGCCTGGCCAACGGCGCGGAGGACATCCTGATGCCGGAAACCTACGACGGAAACGAGCAGACGCTGGTGGATAAGATGATCGAAGACCGGCATCGCGGCAAAAAGCATCACATCATCATCAACGCGGAGGGCATCGGCCATTCGACCAGCATGGCCCGCCGGATTGAGGCGGCCACCGGGATCGAAACCCGCGCCACGATCTTAGGATACATGCAGCGCGGCGGCAGCCCCACCTGCAAGGACCGCGTGTATGCCACCATCATGGGCGAGCTGGCTGTGGAGCGGATGGAGCAGGGTGTGTACAACCGCGTCATCTGCCACCGGGACGGTACCTTTACGGATATCGACATCGAGGAAGCGCTGGCTATGAAGAAGCGCATTCCGGAGAATGAATATCGAATTAGCAAGATATTAGCTAAATAAATACCAGCACAGCTCTGCAAGAAGCCAGGGAACTGTGTTGAATAATAAAACAAGAGTTTATCACCGGGAAGGAGGTGCGTCGGCATGTCGGAACAGACAGCAAATGTAAATATACAGACAGAGGGAAAGAGGATTCTGGCAAAACCGGCCGGAGTTTCTGTAGCACCGGCGTTCTCCGGCGACCCGGATGAGTTGTACGATAAGCTCGTCACTGAGATCCATCGCTATCATCCGTCGGACGATTTAACGAAAGTCGAGCAGGCGTATCGCCTGGCGCGCGCGGCGCACAAGGAACAGAAACGAAAATCCGGGGAGCCCTACATTGTGCACCCCATCTGCGTGGCCACCATCTTAGCGCAGCTGCAGCTCGATAAGGAATCCATCATCGCCGCGCTGTTACATGACGTGGTGGAGGACACGGATGTCACGCTGGAGGAGCTCACGGAGCAGTTTGGCGAGGAAGTCGCGCTTTTGGTGGACGGCGTCACCAAGCTGACCCAGATTTCCTGGCAGGCAGACAAGGTGGAAGTACAGGCGGAAAACCTCCGCAAGATGTTCCTGGCCATGGCCAAGGATATCCGCGTTATCTTGATCAAGCTGGCGGACCGCCTGCACAACATGCGCACGCTGGAGTTCATGCCGCCGCACAAGCAGATCGAAAAAGCGAGAGAGACGCTGGAAATCTACGCGCCGATCGCGGACCGCTTAGGTATCAGCAAGATCAAGACGGAGCTCGATGACCTGTCCTTAAAATACCTGGAGCCGGAGGTCTACGCAGACCTGTACAACCGCCTCTCCTCCACGGAGATCGAGCGGGAGCGCTTCATCAGCGGCATCATCCGCGAAGTGAAACAGAGCCTGGAGAGCGCCGGCATCGAAGGCACCATCACCGGACGAGTCAAACACATCTTCAGTATCTATAAAAAGATGAAAACCCAGGATAAAACCCTGGACCAGATCTATGACCTGTTTGCCATCCGCATTCTGGTCGAGGATCTGAAGGACTGTTACGCGGCGCTCGGCGTCATCCATGAACGCTACAAACCTATTCCGGGGCGTTTTAAGGATTACATCGCCATGCCGAAGCCCAACCGCTATCAGTCGTTACATACAACGCTGATTTCCAGCCTTGGCATCCCCTTTGAAATTCAGATCCGCACCTTTGAGATGCACCGCACCGCGGAATACGGTATCGCCGCCCACTGGAAGTACAAGGAGAGCGGCAGCGGCAAGGCCCTGGAGCAGAGCGAAGCCAACAAGATGAAGTGGCTGCGCGAGGTGCTCGAGTGGCAGCAGGAGATGCCGGACAACAAGGAGTTTTTAAGCTCCGTCAAGAATGACTTTAACATGTTCTCCGAGAGCGTGTATTGCTTTACGCCCAGCGGAGATGTGAAAACGCTGCCGGCCGGTTCCACGCCAGTGGACTTTGCCTACTCCATCCACAGCGCCGTGGGCAACCGCATGGTGGGCGCCCGCGTGAACAGCCGCCTGGTGCCGATTGATTATCATCTGCAGAACGGCGACCGGGTCGAGGTCATCACCTCGCAGAACTCCCGTGGTCCCAGCCGCGACTGGCTGGACTTTGTCAAGAGTTCACAGGCACGCAACAAAATCAACCAATGGTTTAAATCCGCGTCCCGGGAGGAGAACATCCAGAAGGGCAAGGAAGCGGTTGAAAAATACTGTAAGGCCAAGGGATACGTCTTCAGTGACCTTAACAAACCGGAATACATGGAGGTTGTGCTCCAGAAGTACGGCTTTGTCGACTGGGAATCCATCCTGGCGGCCATCGGCCACGGCGGCCTGAAAGAAGCCCAGGTGGTCAACCGCCTGGTGGAAGAAAACGAGAAGAAGAAAGCGACGGAGATCACCGACGAGGACATCCTGCAGGATATCGGCGAGCAGGCTGATAAACACGCGATCCGTCAGAAGGGCCGCGGCGGCATCGTCGTCAAGGGTGTGCACGATCTGGCCGTGCATTTCTCCCGCTGCTGTAACCCGGTGCCGGGCGATGAAATCATCGGCTTTGTCACCCGCGGGCGCGGCATTTCCGTGCACCGTTCCGATTGCGTCAACATGATGAACCTGCCGGAGGATGAGCGCGCGCGCATCATCGAGGCGGAGTGGGAGCAGCCGGAAGACGCCTCCACCAACCAGCGTTACGCGGTGGAGATCAAGGTTTACGTGACGAACCGAACCGGTATGATGGTGGACTTAAGCCGCACCTTTACCGAGCGCGGGATCGATATTGCCAACTTAAGCGCCCGCACCAGCAAGCAGGGCAAGGGCACGATCACGGTGGGCTTTGAAGTGGCCGGAACCGATGAGTTAAACCGCCTGGTGGATAAGATCCGCCAGATCCCCGGCGTGATTGATATCGACCGGGCGAGCGGCTGATCCGCAGGGTAAGGAGGCCCTTTAAGAAAATGGGAAAAGCGAGAGTCCGGCATTTTGTGCTGGGACCCATCCAGACGAATGTCTACTTTCTTGTGAACGAGGAAACGAAGGAAATGATCCTGGTGGACCCCGCGGATAACGCGCCCCGGATCCTGGACTACGCGAAGCAGAATAATCTTATTCCGAAGGCCATCCTGTTAACCCATGGGCATTACGATCACATCGCGGCATTAAAGGCCGTGAAGGAAGCCTGGCAGGTGCCGGTGTACGCGGGGGAGAACGAGAAAAACCTTCTGGCAAACCCCATGATGAACCTGTCGGGAAGCTGGGCAGGGCAGGGCGTTACCGCCGCGGCGGATACCTGGTGCAAGGACGGGGAACGGCTTTCACTCGCCGGATTTGATATCCGGGTGATTGCCACACCCGGCCACACCGAGGGCGGTGTCTGCTATTATGTACCGGCGGAAAATCTGCTTTTTTCCGGCGACACGCTGTTTGAAGGGTCCTGCGGCCGCACGGATCTGCCGACGGGTTCCATGAGAACGCTGGTGCGCTCCATCAAGGACAAGCTCTTTGTGCTGCCGGATGAAACCCTGGTGCTTCCCGGCCATGAAGGAGCCACAACCATCGGCGATGAAAAGCTGTACAACTACGTGGCGGGCATGTGACGAAAAAAACAATTCACCACGACAGTCCCAGGCGGAAGCGCCAAAGGCGCGACATACGCCGTAGGAGGATGGCCTGGGACATGTGCTGAAAACGCCACCATAAAACTACGATACGAAAACGATGATTCGAATTTGTTTGAATAAAATCGATTATGAATACGATATCCGGGGGCTTCTGACGTCCTTTTATCCGGGGGAAGAGATCGAAAAAAACCCGGTGCTGGTGGAAGAAATCCCGGATTCTTCTTTTGCCGGAGACGGGCAGTCGTCCGAAGGTTTTGGCGAAGAAAAAAGTGAAACGTCGGTGGATGGAAAGCCGGATCGCACCGTCTACGCCATCTACGAAGAGGATGGCATCAGAACCGCCTACGAGGCGGGCGGGCGCATCAGCGCGCGCGGCAAAGTCTATGTGCCGGCGTCTGACCGGAAGGCCACCAAAATCGCCCTGAAACAGGAACTGTACGCGCTCTTCTCAGCAGATACGGGGAAAGAGCTCCCCTGGGGAACCCTGACCGGGATCCGTCCCACGAAGATTGCCATGGGGCTGCTGGAGGAAGGCGCTTCGGATGAGGACATTCGAAACTACATGAAAGGCCAGTATCTCACGGGGGAGAAGAAGACTTCCCTCGCGATCGAAATCGCCCACCGGGAGAAAGAAATTCTGTCCCGGATCGATTATGAACGCGGATACAGCCTGTACATCGGAATTCCGTTCTGTCCCACCACCTGTTTTTACTGCTCCTTTACCTCCTATCCGCTTGCGCGCTTCGAAAAGCATGTGGACGCGTATCTGGACTGTGTTTGTAAAGAGATTGACTATACAGCGGAGGCCTTCCGTGGGCGGCCGCTGAATTCTGTTTATATCGGCGGAGGCACCCCTACGACGCTCTCGGCAGAACAGATGGACCGTTTGCTCACGAAAGTGGAGGAAACGTTGGACCTATCCCATCTGCTGGAGTTCACAGTGGAGGCCGGCCGCCCGGACAGCATCACCGAGGAGAAGCTTCGCGTGATAAAGAAGCACCGGGTCACCCGCATTTCCATCAACCCGCAGACCATGAAGCAGAAAACGCTCGACATCATCGGGCGGCGGCACACGGTGGAACAGATTGTGGAGATCTATGAGCTCGCGCGAACGCTCGGTTTTGACAACATCAACATGGACATCATCCTGGGGCTCCCGGACGAGACAAAGGAAGACGTAGAGCACACCATGAAAGAGCTCTCCCGCCTGCGCCCGGACAACCTGACCGTCCATTCCCTGGCCGTCAAGCGCGCCTCGCGCTTAAACCGACAGCGGGAAGACTACGCCGGTTATCACATGGAAAACTCCGATGCCATGATGCAGATCACCGAGGATTACGCCCGCGGAATGGGCATGGCGCCGTACTACCTGTACCGCCAGAAGAACATGGCCGGAAACCTGGAAAACGTCGGCTACGCCATGCCGGGAAAAGCCGGCATCTACAACATCCTGATCATGGAAGAAAAGCAGAGCATCGTAGCGCTCGGCGCCGGCTCCACCACCAAAGCGGTCTTCCCGGATGGCCGGATCGAACGCGCGGACAACATCAAGGATGTGCTCCTGTACATGGAAAAGATCGACGAGATGATCGAGCGCAAGAAGCAGCTCTTCCAATTCTGACAGGGGACGGTTCTCTGTCAGATTTTCTGACAGGGGACGGACCTCTGTCACAGTACTTTTGAAGGAGAAGTTATGTATACATTTGACAGTCGTGTTCGGTTCAGCGAGGTAGGAGAGGACAAGGTACTGACCGTCCGCAGCCTCATCAATTATCTGCAGGACTGCTCCACCTTCCAGTCGGAAGACGTGGGATTGGGGTTAGATAAACTGCGCGAAGAGGGTGTCGCCTGGATGACGGCCTCCTGGCAGATCGTTCCGGAGCGCATGCCCCGCCTGGGCGAGCGGATCACCATCGGGACCATGCCCATCGAAGCCACCGCGGCGCTGGCCAGACGACAGTTCTTCATCGCAGATGAAGAAGGAAACAAGATCGTAAAGGCAAATTCTTTCTGGACCCTGGTCAACATTCACACCGGCCGCCCGATGCGCATTACGGACCCGTATATGCTGCCCTACGGAAAGGACGAGCCGTTTGAGATGCCGGAGTGCAGCCGCAAGCTTCACCTGCCGTTAGCGGACTCGCCCCGGCGCTTATACCCGCCGTTCCCGGTTTCCGAGGAACTCCTGGACACCAATCACCATGTCAACAACGGACAGTACATTCGCCTGGCGGATGCCTGCGCCCGGGAATATCGCGAGGAGAAAGGCCTGCCCGCGGACTGGACCGTGTCCCAGATCCGCGCGGAGTATCGCCGGCCTGCCGTGCGCGGCGACCAGATGCAGCTGGGCCTGTACAATCAGGAGGATTCCTACCTGATCAAGTTGATGGCTCCGGATGAAACCATCTACGCGGTGGTAGAGCTTAAATAAGGAGAAGAAAGATGGCATTGAATAAGAAGCCCGTCACCGGCATGAAGGACATTATGCCGGAGGAGATGGAAATTCGCGATTATGTGATCGCATTAATCAAAGAAACATACAAGAGCTTTGGTTTCACCCCGATGGAAACGCCGGCGATGGAGAGCATCGAAAACCTGAGCAGCAAGCAGGGCGGCGAGAATGAAAAGCTGATCTTCAAGGTGATGAAGCGCGGCGAGAAGCTGAAGCTGGAAGAGGCGAAGACCCCGGATGATCTGGTGGACGCCGGCATGCGCTACGACCTCACGGTTCCGCTGGTGCGCTATTACTCCAATCACGCGAACGAGCTGCCCAAGCCCTTCAAGGCGCTGCAGATCGGGCCGGTCTGGCGCGCGGACCGTCCGCAGAAAGGTCGTTTCCGCCAGTTCTATCAGTGTGATATTGATATCCTGGGCGAGCCGACGAACCTGGCGGAAATCGAATGCATCACCGCCACCACAACGCTCCTTGGCAAGCTGGGCTTTCAGAACTTCCGCGTGCACATCAACGACCGCCGCATCTTAAAGGCGATGGCGGCGCTCAGCGGTTTTGCGGAGGCCGATTACGACAAGGTCTTCATCATTCTGGACAAGATGGACAAGATCGGCGTGGACGGCGTGAAGGCAGAGCTTTTGGAGAGCGGCTTCGCGCCGGAAGCCGTGGAAAAGTACGGCCAGATCTTTGACGGGCTGAATGCTGCCGAGGACCGCCTGGCTTACGTGGGTGACCTGCTTGAGAATAAAGAAGCGGTGGACAGCCTGAAGGAAATCACCGCCAGCGTGGAAGCCGTGAAGGCAGTTCCCTTCGAGCTGATGTTCGACCCGACGCTGGTTCGTGGCATGAGCTACTACACCGGCACCATTTTCGAAATTGAAATTGACGGCTTAAACTGCTCCTGTGGCGGCGGCGGCCGCTACGATGAGATGGTGGGCCGTTTCACAAACCTGCAGACCCCGGCTTGCGGCTTCTCGATCGGCTTCGAGCGCATCATCACCATCCTGCTGGATCAGGGCTTCAAGGTTCCCGGAAGCCGGGATCGCATCGCGTTTCTTGTGGAGAAGAACCTGCCCTCCGAGAAGCTTTGTGAAGTGATGAAGGAAGCCGCCGCGCTGCGCGAAAAAGGACATCAGGTTCTGGTCAACGTCATGGCAAAGAACAAGAAATTCCAGAAGGATCAGCTGCAGACGGAAGGTTATGCGGATATTCGGGAAGTGTTCGCCCGCTAAAAAGCTAGCTGCTTTGTTCAGAAACCACCAGTTCGGGAAATTCCTTATGGTTATGGCTTCTGGCGGGCTTGGCAAGAGGGCTCCCCTCGGGGAAATTCTCTCATATATTTTTTTCCCCGCATGTCAGGGCTTAGTGAGAGACTGCTGTGCGGGGAAATTTTCTCAAAATACAATTTTTCCCTGTATGAAAGGGCTTGATAAGAGATTGCTGTACGGGGGATTTTTCTGAAAATGCAACATTTCCCCGCATGAAAGGGCATATCAAGAGGCTTTCATGCGGGGAATTATTCTCAAAATTCAATATATCCCCGTATGAGAGGATTTGATAAGAGTTTTTTGTGCGGGGAAATTATCTCTAAATACAATTTTTCACCGTCTGGCAGGGTTTGGAAAGAGTCTGCTGTACGGGGAAATTTTCTGAAAATGCAACATTTCCCCGCATGGCAGGTTAGAGCGAGAGGCTCCCATGCGGGGAAATTCTTTTTAAAAGCAAGATTTCCCCGAACAGCATGCCGCCAGAAAGCCAGGAACGCAGGCAAGACAAGAAACAAGCTCAATGCCTACGCCCGGCAAGAGTCCAGGAAGAGAAAAAGCGTAGGCAAGGCAAGAATCAAACTCAATGCCTACGCCCGGCAAGCCCTCCAGGAAGAGAAAAAGCGTAGGCAAGGCAAGAATCAAGCTCAATGCCTGCGCCCGGCAAGCCCTCCAGGAAGAGAAAAAGCGTAGGCAAAGCAAGAATCAAGCTTAATGCCTACGCTAGACAATCTCTTAAGGAAAATAAAAAGCGTAGGCAAGGCAAGAATCAAGCTCAATGCCTGCGCCCGCCAAGCCTTACCTGACAAGCTCGTACCCGCACAGGGCATTGATTTGGTCCCGAAGGAAAAAGGCCATCTGCCGCCGGGCGGCATGGGCCGCCTTGGCCTCGGCTGTCACGCATTTGGCTTCGCTGGCGGCAAAGCGTTCTTCCAGACAAACTTCCTTGTCTTCCCGGATGCACTTGTCTGCCAGGTAAAGAACGGAAGCTTCATTGAGTTCCTTGCGTAAAAGGTCATGATGCTGGCGGATCAGATCAGCCGCGGCAGAGTAGCCTAGCTCACAAATCCAGTCTGCGCCTGTTTCAGCGTGGCTTCGCTTTCCCTGACTGCGTGCTACATCATGCAGCAGCGCAGCAGAGGCCAAAAGCTCCCTGTCAAGCGGTAGCGGTAGCGCATCGGCAATTGCCAGGGCTTTTTCTGCAACCGCGCGGGAATGCAAGAGAATATGCTCCCCCGGGGCGGCTGCTTTAAGAAGTTTTTCTGCAAGGGCGGGTGTCAGGGGCGGCACCGGGAAGGTGAGGTATTGATGCATATTATTCCCCTCAAACCTCCCATCATCCCCCAAAACCAATTGCACCGAGCCTACGTACGGTAGCCGGAAAACTCGGCTCTCTGCAAGCGGAGTCCCGGTCCACGCGGCCAGGACCGCCTGTATGACGGAGGCATGGGTAATCAGGGTAATATCGCCCGAAGTCTTGGTCAACAGATCTTGAATCACGTGCAGTACGCGGTCCTGAACCTGGGCGAGTGTTTCCGCGCCATCCGGCACCAGGAGGGGGTCAACTCCTCTTTTTTCGTGCAATTCCGGCCAACGTTTCTGAATTTCCGCAAAAGAAAGTCCGTCCCATATGCCCATGTTCTGTTCCATCAAATCGGGAACCGTAGCAATTTCCGCCCCAGACATGATAAAAGCGGCGGTTTCCCGGCAGCGCAAAAGAGGGCTGGAGAAAACTGATCCCAAAGAGAGACCTTTTATCTGTTCATGGAAAAGAGCCGCCTGCATGCGGCCAAATGCGCCAAGGGGAAGATCCGTCCGGCCTAGGCACATATGCGCATGAAGAGGAAAATCCGGGTGCGCATGCCGGATGAGCGTCATTGTTCGCATAAGATTTTCTCCTTCCTGACAGTCCTTTTACAAAAGCCCTGCCTCAATCCTCATAACCCCTGAAACATTCCGAAAATATCCATCCTCACAACCCCGGAAAATACTCCTCAAACAGCGACACAGCACTTTCCTTGACGGCAGCCGCGTACGCTTCATAGCGGTTTAAGAAATCCTTCCCGGCCTCAGTCAGTTCACTTTTCCCGCCCCCGGCGCCGCCCTGGCTGCGGGTAAGCAGCGGGTAATTCAACTGGGACTCAAGCGCATGGATCAGGTTCCAGCTGCTGGAGTAGGACATTTGCATGCGCGAGCAGGCAGTGCGCACGGATTTGGTTTCATCCACCAGCCGAAGCAGCATGGCGGTGCGCGCTTCAAAAAACACCTTTTCCCGCGCCAGGGAGACCGTCACCAGAGGCCGCACGAGCTGACTGTTGTGATAACGAAGCAGTTCCTCAAAATCCTTCGGGGTGTCAGCGTCATGCAAAATTCCGGGGTCATCGACCGGGAGAAGCGCCATCGTGACGTCGCAGCGCGAAAGCGCCCCGCGCAGCCCGCGGTCGCCCGTATCCGACAGCAGGCGATCAATCAGGCTGGCGGATATCAGGATCGGATGCCCATCCTTCCCTTGAAAGGCCGGGCAGGCCAGCGGCGCATCGGACGACAGGAGAGTCTCGACCGTGGACGCGGTAAACAGCGGAATATCCACCGGCGTAAACAGCACCCGGTCACATTTGTCCTTGAGGTAAGAAAGCCCGATGCGCACCGAGTCGATCATCTGGGTCGTTTCATATTGTTCGTTTCTTAAGAATACAATCCCGTTTCCGGCCAGGTGGCGCTCCAGGGCCGTGGCGTTATAGCCGGTCACCATGACGATATGGGCGACGCCCGCCTGCTGAAAGGTGGCTACCACGCGCTTGGCGATGGAGATGGAGCCGATGTTCAGCATGGGCTTAAAATCTCCCATGCGGGACGACATGCCGGCGGCGACAATGAGCGCAGCCGTCTCTGTTCCTTTTTTTTGAAAGACATATTCCTCCATGTGTTTTCCCACCTTTCTCGCGACAAGCATTGTGAAATACGAATTATGTTAGCAATTGCGTTCGGCGTTCCTGCTTTGTGTAGCAGCACGAGTGCGCCGCATGAGGGCTTTATTTCCCCATCACGACAAGTGTCCCGTTCCGGTCGCAGAGCGGTACGGCAGAGAGCCGTTCTCCGATTTCCGCTTCATAGCGAAGGGCGGCGCGCTTCACGCCGGGAAGCTTCTCGTTCCCGTAATCGTGCAGCAGCAGAACACCGCCCTTGGTAAGCCGGGGGTAAAAAAAGTGCAGGCCTGCCAGTGTACTATCTTCCAGATCCACATCCAGGGAAACGAGAGCAAAACGTTCCTCAAGCCCCCTGGCTGTCTGCGGGAACAGCCCGGGATAGAATAGCGCCTGTTCCGGATAGGGAAGGGCGTCCCGCACAAGGTTCATACAGGTGTTTTGATGAGCTGCCGCCAGCCCTGCGCGGGTTGTCAGCAAGGGCTCGCCTGTTTTTACTCCCTCCGAATCTGAAAGAAGAGTATGATCCGCGGCGTTCCCCTTCTCCCTTGCCTCCGCCGCAAGCTCCTTCGGATCAAATCCTTCGAACGTATCAAACAGGTACAGGCGCCGCGTGGGAAACAGACGATTTAACAGGCGGGCAAAGTTCCCCCGATACACGCCCAGCTCCGCAATGACTCCCGGAACGTCGCCAAGGCGCGCGGCCAGAAGCTCCAGCGTCCGGACGCGCACATAGTCGTTCTCGTAGTCCTCGGCCGGCAGCTGCTCCTGCCCGTATGACAGTGTCGAAATGACGCGGTTGCCCGCCTGGATTTTTTTGACATAGGCATCTCCCAGAGCTTCTTTTGCCATTTCATAGCACTTGTTCCGGTCCCGGATTTCCGTATGGCTTTTTAGAAAAAAGAGTTTGTCCGCATGAAGACCCGCCTGTACGCAGCGCGCTTTTATGGCTGAAGCCGCCCGGCTGGTAATGAGAACGAGGTCATATTCTTTTTTAGCCAGCTCTTCCGGCGACAGCACGGGCTTGCCCATGAATGTCCGCTTTTCCGGCGCGCTCTCGACAAAACCGGCTACCTTTTCAAGCGGCAGAGCGCTGTCGATCAGATCCCCGGCACCGCAGCCGGTTCCATAAATATATAGATTCATACGCATATCCTATCAAGTGCATCGTCTACGAAGTAACGGGGCCCCAACGCCAGCTTTTCCCATAGCACACGCCCGCAATCCTCAGCGCAGCCAGTCCTTTTTGCAACCAAAACTTGCGGGTTCCTTCTCCTCTATTATAATAGTTCCGTGCATTTTTGCACCTGTTTGGTGAATGAAAGATAGGATTTTAGCAAAATTTCACAAAAGGATCTTGCCGAATCCTGCACAGGCATGTATAATGAAAAGGAACTTGTAATCAAAAACAATTCGCTTTTGAAAAGAAGTCGCCTGGAAATCCAAGCAAGCGGCTGTACCGAACAGATACATCTTACGTGCAGGACATACGTAGTGGAGGTCTGGCCAACGCTAACATGAGGAGGAACTAAAACAATGAAACTGATGAAGACAACGGAAGCGGTCGGGCAGGTCCTCTGCCATGATATTACGCAGATCATTAAAGATGAAAAGAAAGGACCGGTCTTCCGGAAGGGACATGTCATCCGCGAGGAGGACATCCCAGTGCTTTTGAGTGTCGGAAAAGACACCATCTATATCTGGGAAAACAATGAAAACATGCTGCATGAGAACGACGCGGCCGATGTTTTACGGGAAATCTGCCAGAACGAGCACATGCGGGCGACCGAACCGAAGGAAGGAAAGATTGAGTTGATCGCCGAGGAGGATGGTCTCTTTCTGGCGGACTTAGACAAGTTGCGCGCCGTCAACGCCTTAGGGGAGATGATGATTGCCACGCGTTCCGTCGGCTTTATGGTCAAAAAAGGCGATAAGCTTTGTGGAACCCGCGTGGTCCCGCTGGTGATTGAGAAGGAAAAGATGGAGAGAGCGAAAGCCGTGGCGGGGGAGAAGCCGATCCTGTCGTTGGCTCCCGTGAAGCCGAAAAAGTACGGCATCGTCACCACCGGCAACGAAGTGTTCTACGGCCGGATTGAGGACACGTTCACCCCCGTGATCGTAAACAAGCTGAGCGAGTACGGCTGCGAGATGATCGCCCACGTGACCTTAAACGACGACCACGAAAAGATCACGAACGCGATCAACCAGATGCTGGCGGATGGCTGTGAAATGGTGTTCTGCAGCGGCGGCATGAGCGTTGATCCGGACGATAAGACACCGCTTGCCATCAAAAATACCGGGGCCGACATTGTCTCCTACGGCGCGCCGGTGCTGCCGGGGGCCATGTTCCTGGTGTCCTACAAGAACGGAAAGCCGGTGTGCGGCCTGCCGGGCTGTGTGATGTACGCCAAGCGCACCATCTTCGACCTGGTGCTGCCGTATCTGGTGACGGATACGCCGGTTACCAGAGACTATCTGGCCGGCCTGGGAAACGGCGGCCTGTGCTTAAACTGCCCGGTGTGCCATTTCCCGAACTGTGGCTTTGGAAAAGGAAGGTAAGGCGCGAACTTAGCAAAGAAAGATAAAGGCGCGGACCTTGCAAGGAAAGAGGAAGGCGAGGCTTCTGTAAGGAAGAGCAGAGCAAAGACCCTGTGGGGAAAGGAGAGAAGGAAAATGAAGCGTATTTTCAGAAAAATGGTCATGGTACTTGCGGGTTGCATGCTTGTCCAGCTGGCGGCCTGCGGAAGCTCATCTGCCGGCGGAAATGTTTCCGGTGAAAACGAGGGTACCAAGGAAAATGCGGCAGGGCAGCAGGACCTGATTGTGTTTGCCGCCGCATCTATGACGGAAACGCTGACCGAAATAGAAACCTTGTATGAAAAGGCAAACCCCGGCATCAACCTGCTGTTTTCCTTCGGCTCTTCCGGCACCTTAAAAACGCAGATCGAAGAAGGCGCACCCTGCGATGTCTTTATCTCCGCGGGGCAGAAGCAGATGAACCAGCTGGACAGCGCGGCTTCCGCCGAAGTGAACCCGACACGCCTGGACTTTGTCCTGCAGGGCAGCCGGGTTAACCTCCTGGAGAACAAGGTGGTGCTTGTCGCCCCGGAGGGAAATCCCAAGGGCATCGCTTCATTTGACAAGCTGGCGGAAGCGCTGAAGGCGGGAACCGTCCTGATGGCCATGGGAAACAGCGATGTGCCGGTGGGCCAGTATACGCAGAAGATTCTGAAGTATTATCAGCTGGATGAAGCGCAGCTGGCTGCGGATGGCCGAATTTCCTATGGCTCGGATGTGAAGGAAGTGACGACGCAGGTGAAAAACGCCAGCGTAGACTGCGGCGTGGTGTACGGGACGGATGCGTTTTCCGCAGGCCTCACCCCCATCGACAGCGCCACGGCGGAGATGTGCGGGCAGGTAATCTACCCGGCTGCCGTCATGAAGAACAGCAGCGACGCCCAGGCCGCCCAGGCATTTTTGGATTATCTGAAGTCGGACGAGGCCATGGCTGTGTTTGAAGCGGTTGGCTTTTCACCGGTGAAATAATGTAACAGGAGTATCCTATGAACATCGACTGGTATCCGTTAATCAACTCCCTGCGGGTGGCCACCATCGGCTGCGTGCTGGTTTTCTTTCTGGGCATTTTCTTTGCCTACTACGCCGCCCGCCTGCCCCGCGTGATCAAAGGGCTTCTGGATGTGGTGCTGACGCTTCCCATGGTGCTTCCGCCCACGGTTTGCGGATACTTTCTGCTGATGTTGTTCGGCAACCGAAGACCGCTGGGGTCTTTTTTGTCCCAGTTTGGCATTCAGTTTGTCATGACCTGGTACGGCGCGGTTCTGGCCTCGACCGTGGTGGCCTTTCCGCTGATGTACCGCACCGCCCGCGGCGCGTTTGAGAGCTTTGACGAGACGCTGGCCTACTCCGGGCAGACGCTGGGGCTCTCGAACACCTTCATCTTCTGGCGGATCCGGATGCCGGCCTGCCGGCAGGGGATACTGGCCGGACTGGTTCTGGCCTTTGCCCGCGCCTTGGGCGAGTACGGCGCCACCAGCATGCTGGTTGGCTACATTCAGGGCCGCACGGCCACCATCTCCACCACTGTCTACCAACTCTGGCGCACGAACGATGAAAGCGGCGCTTTTTTCTGGGTGATGATCAATCTGGCAATCAGCGTGGTGGTGCTTTTGGCCGTGAACCTGCTTGAGAGCGGGCAGAAGAAGCAAAAAGCAAGATAAAAGCGGTGCATGAGGAGCGCGAGGGACATAGCGGCATGAGCTTATCAGTAAACATCAAAAAACGTCTGGGAAAGTTTCTGCTGGACGTGCAGTTTGAAGGCGACAGCGGCGTCACCTGCCTGTTGGGAGCCTCCGGCTGCGGAAAGAGTATGACTTTAAAGTGCATCGCCGGGATTGAAAAACCGGACGAAGGCCGCATCGTGCTGGACGGAAAGGTGCTGTTCGATTCGAAGGAGCACATCAACCTCCCTCCGCAAAAGCGGGAGGTGGGCTATCTCTTTCAGAATTACGCCCTGTTCCCGAATATGACCGTGCGGCAGAACATCCTGTGCGGGCTGCACGGCGAAAAAGACCGCGAGCGCAAGGAAGCGCGCTTAAGCGAAGCCCTGCGGATGATGGAGCTTTCCGATCTGAAGGATCACAAGCCCGCGCAGCTCTCCGGCGGGCAGCAGCAGCGGGCGGCCCTGGCCCGCATCCTGGTGAGCGACCCGAAGCTCCTTCTCCTGGACGAACCGTTTTCGGCGCTGGACGGGCATCTGCGCGATTCGATCAAGCTGCAGCTCCGAGACGTGCTAAACCGCTTCGGCCGGGACGTCGTGATGGTGACGCACAACCGGGACGAGGCGTACAACATGAGCCGGCAGATCGCGGTGATGGAAGACGGGCATATGCTCACGCAAAAGCCCACGAAGGAACTGTTCGCGGATCCGGAAAGCGTTTCCGCGTGTATTCTGACCGGCTGCAAAAACATCGCGAAAGCCGAAAAGGCCGGGGAGTACCTGGTGGATGTTCCGGACTGGGGAATTGTCCTGAAAACAGGGAAACCCGTGAAGGATGGCCTGAAGGCGGTGGGCATCCGGGCGCATTCATTCTCGCAGAGCGAGACGGAAAACGGATGTCCGGTTTGCTTCGTAGAAGAGATGGAAGAACCCTTTGAGACGATCCTGCAGTTCCGTTTTCAGAATCAGAAAGAAGGCACAGCGCCTGTCTGGTGGCGGGTTTCGAAGGAGGCAAGACCAAAGACTTTTCCGGACAGGATCGGCGTAAAGCCGGAGAAGCTGCTGCTTTTGTACAAATAAAGGCGAGAATGTCCGGAGAAGGAATACTTCGTCGGATACGATACGAAAGTTCTGAATCTCCAAACAAGAAGATGGAAGTAGAACGACAGAAGATGAGGGAGAGAAAAGATGGAAAACTGGTATGAAAAGATCCTGGAAAAAATCAGCACCGGCGCCCCTGTTTCCTTGGAAACCGTGATAAGCGGGGAGCAGGGAACCATAGAAGAAGGCCTGCGCCGCCGCCTGACCCCGGTTTCCGTCAAAACGGACATTCATGGCCGCCGCGAGGCCGCCGTGACAGCGGTTTATGAGAACCAGTCTACCACGGACTCCAAGTCGGCAGTTGTTCAGAACCAGGCCACCACGGCTTCCGAGTCTGTAACTGTTCAGAACGGTGGCCTCACGGTTTCCGAGCCGGTGCTCCCAAAGGAACGTTTGATTGTGCTGGGCGGTGGTCATATCGCCGTGCCCGTGTGCGAATTTGCCGCCACGTGCGGCTTTGCGGTCACGGTGGTCGACGACCGGCCGGACTTTGCAAACCAAACCCGCTTCCCGGGCGCCGCGGAGATTCTCTGCGAACGCTTTGAAACCGCGATTCGGGGGCTTTCCATCACGCCTTATGACTACGTGGTGATCATCACCCGCGGGCATCGGCATGACGCGGACTGCCTGCGCGCGCTGCTTCCCGGCGCCTTCCCGGCCTACTTAGGGATGATCGGCTCCAGACGCCGCACCCGAGAGCTCCTGGCTATGCTGGAGGCGGAAGGATTTGAGGAAGAAAAACTTGGCAGAATCCGCACCCCGATCGGACTGAATATCGGGGCTATCACGCCCGGCGAGATCGCCATTTCCATCCTGTCGGAGGTGATCGCCTACCGGCGCCTTCCGGAGCACGTGCGTGGCGAACGCTTTGCCTGCGATTCGGACCTGGAGCTGTCTGTTCTGGAATATCTGGCGCACAACCAGGAGCCGAAGGCCATCGTCACCGTAATCGAAGCCAAAGGTTCCACGCCCCGCGGAGCCGGTGCCAAGATGGCGGTCAGCCCCTTCGGGCAGGTGACCGGCAGCATCGGCGGCGGCTGCAGCGAGGCGGCCGTCATCCAGGATGCGGTTCATATCATCGGAACCGGGCGGTATAAGATCGCGGATATCGACCTGACCGGCGATGTGGCTGAATCGGACGGCATGGTCTGCGGCGGAACCATGCGGGTACTGATTGAAGACGGGAGTGAGAGAACCGGTATATATAGCCAACGTATTCAACATATATGACAATTTGATCTGGCAAAAAGGCAGGTTATTCTGCAAAATGACAGTTTATTCTGCAAAAACGACAATTCGTTCTAAGAAAAACTGCAAAAGGCCGGTTTGTGATAGAATACAAATGTTGAGCAATTGTGCTTCCGCCTTAAAAAAGGGCGGGTGAGAAAAACACAATAAGAAGGAGGAAAAAACATGAAGAGATTGCAGAAACGCGCTGCACTGGTTCTGGCTCTTGCCATGGCCATCAGCCCGATCCAGGCTCTTGCGGATGAAGCTCCCGCAGCTGCTGCCGAGAAGGCTGCTCCGGAGGACGGCTACATTGCCGCTCCCTACACGGCTGCCGATGCCAAGGAACTGACCGCTCAGTTCCTGGATCCGGTGTACTATGAGAACGAAGATGGCCCGACCATCGGCGTTACGCTCCTTGGCGTTGTCGTGAAGGACGGAAAGTATTTCCGCGACCTGAACAACAACAAGGAACTCGATGATTTTGAAGACTGGCGTCTGCCCGCAGAAGAGCGCGCGGCGGCTTATGCCAAGACGCTGACCGATGAGCAGCTGTCCTATCAGCTTCTCAACATTATGATGTATTCGTCCAAGAGCACCAAGGTAGAGGATGTCGTTGACGAGAACGGCAAGCCTGTATGGGCTAAGATGTACACCGGCGGCACGGATGACGACCCTGTCTCCATCGTCGAGTACTGGAATACCGCCGGCTTCCGCAACTTCGTCGTTAGAAACAACGCCGCCCCCGAAGTTGGCGTATGGTTCAACAACGGCCTTGAGCAGTATGCCGAGTTTGACGCTGTACAGAACGGCACCACCGCTGTTCCTTTCCTGACATTCACGAACCCGATCGGCCACGGCATGCCCGGCACCGAGGGTGTCACCGCTGCTGTCCTTGGCGATGGCAACGCTGATCTGGTGTTAAAGGATGCGCAGCTTGACCGCGTGATGATGTGGACCAAGGGTATCGATGGTATCTACGGACCTCAGATCGACCTGGTGACTGACCCTCGCTGGAGCCGCAATACCGGTACCTACGGCGAGCGCGAAGACACAGCTGCTGAGATCGCAAGAGCCTTAACGATCGGCTTCCAGAATGGCGATCAGGGCATGGTTCCCGGTTCCGTTCTGTTAACCGTGAAGCACTTCCCTGGTGACGGCGCTGCCTACAACGGCTTTGAGAGCCATGGCTATACCGGCCGTTATCGTGTATACAGCACCGAGAACTCCCTGGCTGATTATCAGCTGAAGCCGTTCATCGCCGCTTTCGAAGCTGGCGCTGCCGGCGTTATGCCTGGTTACTCTCAGCCGATCATTGACGAGCGTATCGCTCCTCAGAGCATTACCTATAATGGCAAGACCCACGACATCAAGCTCGAAGGTTACGGCAATGCTTTCAACCCCGACGTACTTCAGTACCTGCTCCGCGAAGTCCTTGGTTTTGAAGGCCTGATCAACTCCGACTCCGTCAGCCAGTCCAACGCGCACGGTGTTGAGGAACTGTCCGGCTACGAGCAGACCGTTCTGTTTGTCAACGCTGGCTGCCAGTCTGGCGTGTTCGCCGCTGCCGGCGCCATGGGCCGTATGACCATCAGCCCTGAACTGATCTATGAAGCTCTGCAGAAGGGTGACATCACCCGTGAAACCTTAGAGGCTGCCGCTGCTGGCCGTGCGAAACCCAGAATGCAGTCCGGCGATATGGAGAACCCTTATCGCGATCTTGAGACTTCCGTTAAGGAATACAATGCAGCCAAGGAAGAGGCCACCAAGCTGGCGGCTGAAACCCACTTAAAGAGTGTTGTTCTGATGAAGAACAGCGAAGCTGTCCTGCCTCTGACCGACATGGGCAAGAAGGTTTATCTGCAGGCCTTCAACCAGAGAGGCAACGCGAACGTCGAAGGCATCACCGCGTCCTTACAGGCGCAGGGTTACACCATCGTAACGGATTACAAGGAAGCCGATGTGGCCTTCCTGATCGTGAACCCCACCATCGTGGGTCAGGGTTCCGGCAACCTGGCCGTCCTTGACCTGGTTGAGGATGTAGAGACCCCTGTATTTGACAACAACGCGAAGCCCAAGATGGATGAAGACGGCAAGCCCGCCGTTGCCAACATCACCACCGTTGCCGGCATGGCTGATTTCCAGAAGATCGCCGACGAAATTCATGCCAAGGGCGGCAAGGTTATTGGCCAGATCGAAGCCAGCAACGCCTGGATCCTGACCAACATGGAGCCTTACTGCGATGCCCTCATCGGTACCTTCAACACCAGCACCGACGCTGTTGCCAAGGTTGTGGCCGGCAAGTACAACCCGACCGGTAAGCTGCCGATCACCATGGTGGCCGACGCTTCCGTCATCGCCCTGGTTACCACCCAGCTGGGTGAGGAGACCTGGGAAGTCTGCGTATCTCCTAACGATGTTCCTGGTTACGTGAAGGATCAGTACATTGCAAAGGAAGTTCTGGAAGCTTCTCCTTCCGGTTCCTATGCTTACAAGGATGCCGTCGGCAACCTGTACTTCTCTGGTTTCGGTTTAAGCTATGAAGGCATGGCTCCTGGTTCTCAGGAAGCTCCTGAAGCGGAAGCCGGCGCAGAAGCGGGCGAGGCCAACACCGCGCTGAACTTCGACAGTGTTGTTACCGACTTAGAAGGCGACTGGACCTTAAGCAAGGTTGTTGTGGAAGGCAAGACCTACGCGGCTGTTGCCGACGCTGCCAACTTCAAGGTTACCAAGGAACTGGATGACTACGAGCTGGTAGACACCCCCAACTACATTCACAACCAGGTTTACAACTTCAGCGGCAAGCTCTACATCACCGAGAAGTCTGCCAAGGAAGCTCTGGAAGAGGATGACGTTGAGTTCTACAAGGGCACCAATACCTGGGAAGATTTCCCTCAGGGCAAGATCTCCCCTGAAGGCGAGTTCTACAAGCAGCCCGGCCCGACGACCATGAACTTCAAGGATATCGATGACTACGGTCTGTTCCTGAAGGAAATCGCCGGCGTTGAGAGCGAAGTGGACACCACCAACAAGAAGCTGATCCTTGGCTTAAACGCGGACGGCCAGCTCCTGCTTGGCTACAGCGAAGAGCACATCGAGCGTCCCGGCACCGAGGGTGAGTGGGAGTACGTGCTGGTCTTCGACAGACAGTAAAGCAGAACGGAACAAAACGTAACTAAACAGGATTAAGTAAAACCAACCGTACAGGGGAGTCTCCTCTGTACGGTTCTTTGAAAGGAGCATATTGCATGAAAGTCAAAGCGGCAGGCTACTATGTAACCATGTTAGCCTGTGTCCTGTCGATTGCGGCCGCCATCGCGTACGGTGTGCTTTTCAGCGCGATTGAGTACAAGGAACCGGTGTTTGACCAGCGGATCTGCCTGATCCTTGGCGTTGCCGCTGTGGTGGCGTTTCTTCTGCTGGTTATTTCCAAGCCCACGGCCGGTTTTGCACCTGCCATTTTATGTGTGGCCAGCGGCATCTCGTTTATGATGTTCGTGATGATGGTCATCTGGCCGGTGTCCGATACCATTTACGGAATCGACCCCTTCCCCCAGTTTACCCAGCTGGTCATCTGCGCTGCGCTGATTCTCCTCACCCTTCTGTTTTCTGAGGTGGCGCTGTACATGAGAAAGTACAAAGAAGCGTAGGAGCGGAGAGAGGAGACAAGATGAAAAGAGTATTATTAAAAGTTCTCACCAATATCTTAGCGGCCCTGCTGATTCTGGTTTACTTCGGGAACATCATCGCAGGACAGTTCTCCGGGCAGATCAACAGCTTCCTGGGGATCAGCACCTCCATGATCGTGCCGATCGATGGGGCCGAGGATGACAACACCTACAAGCGCTATTATGAATCCACCTACAAGTCTGTGGCTGAGTTAAAGGCAGCGGGCCTTGCCAAGGCCGAAGAGGTGGAGGCGGAAGGCGCGGTTCTGTTAAAGAACAACGGAATTCTGCCTTTACAGGGCACCGAGGTGTCTCTGTTCGGCGCGGCAGCCAGTGATCCGGTATACGGCGGCACAGGCTCCGGCGCTGTGAATACCAGCGATGCTCCCACCTTTGTGGACGCGTTCACCCGCAGCGGCATCACCGTATTAAATACGGCGCTCCTTGACTGGTATACGGCAGAGGAATACGGCCGTAAGTTCACCGGCGGCGGCGCGGGTATCAATGAAGCCAAGTGGAGCAAGATCAACAAGTCGGACGCTGCCTCTTCGTATGGCAAGGGCGAGGTAGCCGTCTTTATCATTGGCCGCGTAGGCGGTGAAGCCAACGACTTAAAGGCTGTGGATCACGTGGACGCCGGTCCTAACCCCTTAGGCGCGGATGTGGACGCCAACGCGGACTATCTGTACCTGTGCAAGGAAGAACTGGGAATCTTAAAGGGCTTAAAGGGCCTGAAGGACGATGGCAAGATCTCCGGCATCGTGGTTCTGTTTAACAGCGCGAACCCCGTATCCTGTGATTTCCTGGATAACGAAGACTATGGAATTGACGCCGCCATGTGGATCGGCTCCGTGGGTCAGACCGGTATCTATGCCGTCGGCGATCTGTTCTCCGGCAAGGTCAACCCCTCCGGCTCCCTTCCGGATACCTGGTGGCAGAATAACCTCCTTGACCCGGCCATGGCAAACTTCGGTTCCTACGCCTACACCAACGCCAAGGATTACACCTTCACCGGAAGCGCGGCGAAGTACAGCAACTATGTGGTTTATCAGGAAGGTATCTACATGGGTTACCGTTATACGGAAACCCGGTATGAGGACGTGGTTCTTGGAACCGCCAACACGGGCGACTTCAAGTACAATGAGGTCGTTGCCTTCCCCTTTGGCTATGGCTTAAGCTACACCACCTTTGAGATGAGCAATCTGCAGGTGGAAAAGCAGCGCGCAGGCGCAGAGACCGTGTATACCGTCTCCGTTGACGTGAAGAACACCGGCTCCGTGGCTGGCAAGAAGGCGGTTCAGATCTACGCGCAGAAGCCTTACACTGACTACGACAAGCAGAATCAGATCGAAAAACCCTCCGTGGAACTGGTAGGCTACGGCAAGACCGGCCTCTTAGAGGCAGGCGCTTCCGAGACCGTCACGGTCACCGTGCCCGAGTACTTCCTGACCTCTTATGATGCGCTGGGCAGCGGCTCCTACATCTTAGAGGACGGCACCTACTACCTGACCGCGGCCGGTGACAGCCACCAGGCCGTGAACAATGTCCTGGCGGCCAAGGGAAAGAGCGCCGCGGACGGCATGACCGCAGACGGCGACAAGGCTCTGGTCTACAGCACCGATTACGTGTTTGACGCCGAGTCCTATTCCCAGGCCTACGGCACCGGAAACAAGGTCACCAGCCTCTTTGCCATGGCGGACGTCAACCGTTACAGCGGCAAGGGCGACAACAGTGTCGTGTATGCTTCCCGCTCCGACTGGCAGGGGACTCTGAAGCTGTGGGGCGACACCAATGGCGACGGCTACAATGACAATTTCGTCAAGCTGGCTATGACGGACGCGATGTACAAGGATCTGGTTCTGGACGCCGCGGATCTGCCCGCCAACGATGACAACTGGCCGACCATGGGCTCCGAGGAGACCAGCTACATGCTGATCAACCTCATGGACGATGAGAACGGCAACACGATCCCGTACGACGATCCCATGTGGGACGACCTGCTGGATCAGCTCACCTACGAAGAGCTCTCCACGCTTTGTGCGGTTGGCCTTCGAATGACTATCCATGTGGAATCCATCGGCAAGCCCGGTACCTTGGATCACAACGGTCCTTCCGGCGTGACCCAGAAGTATTCCGCCGGCTCGAACGGCTACGCCGTCGTGAACAATGACCCTGACAAGGATCTGACCGGTACCTGCTTCCCTTGCAACGGCATCATCGCCGCCACCATGAACGACAAGTTAGCCCGCGAAGTGGGCGACATGATCGGTGAAGACGCCATGTGGGCAGGCTACGCCGGCTTCTATGGCTCCGGTGTCAACATCCACAGAACGCCGTACGCCGGCCGTGTATTCGAGTACTACTCGGAGGACGGCATCCTGACCGGTCTCATCGACGCGCAGGAAACCCTGGGCATCCAGTCCAAGGGCGTGTACGTGTACAACAAGCACTTTGCCTTAAACGACCAGGAACTGCAGAGAAACGGTATTTCCACCTGGTGCAACGAGCAGGCCATGCGTGAGATTTATCTCCGCGCCTTCGAGCTGCCGATCGTCAACGCCGACGCCAAGTGCGTCATGACCGCCTTTAACCGTATCGGACCGGTCTGGGCAGGTGCCTGCAAGGAACTGGTCACCGACTGGCTGCGTGGCGAGGCTGGCATGACCGGCTTTGCCGTCACGGATATGTATGAGGCAGACTACATGTCCAAGCCTCATGAAGTCTTAGCCGGCAACGATATCCCGGACAACTACCCCGGTACCTACGGCACCAGCCAGGTAGGCTCCACGGATACCTTCCTCGGCTTCGAGTTCGCGGACTACGGCCCGGGCGGCGCGACGCCCAACGCACCGCTCGCCAGAGCCATGAGAGAGTCCTCCCACAGGATCCTCTACACCGTGCTTCACTCCAGAGGCATGGACGGCATCAAGGAGAACACCAGGATCGTCACCATCACGCCTTGGTGGCAGACGGCCCTGAATAACGCTCAGATGGGACTTGCGATTGCAACCGCCCTCAGTGCGCTGCTTCTTCTGATTGATATTGCCACTGGCAAGAAGAAAGCGAAATAAGGTGACAGCTTCCTGTATACTATAACCAGTAGCAAGAAACCCCTTGACTAAAAATGATACCTCAAGTAAAGTTGGATAATTACTGACCCGGTAAAGTTGGTAAAATCCAAGAATACGAGAGGTATCATGCAATGAATAAT
>JAFVBO010000099.1 GCA_017479935.1 Lachnospiraceae bacterium | reverse complement strand
GCGAGGTATGCCATTGTAACAAAATCTTCCCCCGCATGCTGAATGACAAAGCAGGGGGCGGGCCTGTGCCACGTTTTGTGACACAGGCCCGCCCCCTGTCAGCTGTTTGTCAGCTCTATAGGATGATTAAGAAGAAACTATCAACGTTCCACGGGAACCCAGGCTTCCGGATCGCAGATAGCATAGATTTTCGGAACGTCGCCGTTGCGGCCCAGGTAACCCTCCTTATCGTAGGTCACGATCACGCCGTCGCCCTGCAGCATACCTTCCACGATCTGTTCGGTTCCCCATGCAAAGAATGCTACATAGATCATGGTATTTGCATCGTTCAGGTAAACATCCACTTTGGTTTCACCAATAGGGAAGCCGCCGTAGGTAACGGTCTGCGTCTTGGTGTATTCGGCAGGGATCTCCCCGTCAAACTTGGATTCAGCCTTGCCCATGACCTTCTGCATGTACATGTCAGCGGAAGGAATCCAGAGCATCGAGCTGGTGCCAAGAAGGCCAGCGCCGAAACCGTGGCCATTCTGGCCGTAGATGTGCAGTTCAGGGTTGACGTTGCGGATTTTCTTCACCTGCTGGAATAATTCAATCGATCCATCAAAGCTGTCATCCTCGCCTACCGCGATGAAAATGTGAGGCAGCTTCGGATTTTCGGTTTCCAGTGCGCGGCCGGAGTAGATGATCATGGCAACGTCGATGTCGCTGTTGATGGCATCGATCTCATCGGGCTTATAGTTGGGGTCAAACTTGTCGGGAGTGATGTCGCCATAGTACTTGCTGATCAATGTGCGTACGTTTCCGCCGCCGCCGGAGAAGCCGGCTGCTCCGATCACATCCATGCCGCCAAGGCCGAATTCTTCCGCATGCGCACGGATCCAACGAATGGAACGCTGCAGATCCAGGCCGGTTTCATCGCCATTGTAAGGGTCAACACGACGCTGCAGCAGGAAGCAGTTGTAGCCCTGTTCCACGAAG
Source organism: Lachnospiraceae bacterium (assembly GCA_017479935.1). Lineage (GTDB taxonomy): Bacteria > Bacillota > Clostridia > Lachnospirales > Lachnospiraceae > RGIG5021. The sequence goes on along the minus strand of JAFVBO010000099.1, from coordinate 17,486 downwards.
GCAGGACATACCATGTAGCCTTCCACCTGGTTGCTGCGGGTCTGGTTGCCGCCGCCGGAGACGATTAACAGGGTGCCTTTGGCTTTACTCTGATCCTCAACCAGATAGGGTACCAGGAAAGGACGGAAGTCTTCATTATCCCACTTGCTGTCATCCCACTTATGCTCCTCCTGAATCACGGGAGCATAATCTCCCCAGATGTAGTACACTTCCTTTTCAAAAGGAATCAGCTGAACCAGCGCCTCACGCGCCTCCTTCGCAGCCTTGATCTTTTCCTTGTCGCTGTCGGTTAACTCATCCGCATTGATCTGGCCCAGAATATTGGCTTTGCCCTGATAGGAAGCCCAGCCTTCATTCTCATAAAGCGTAGGATAGCTGCGGATATATTTGTAGTTGTAATACTCTGCAGCCAGGAGTTCCTTGTAGTAATTCGGATCGTTTTCATCAAGCTCAACGGTCTTATAAGGGACATCCGGGGTTACAGCCTGTTCCTTGATTTCTTCTGCTGCCTTTTCCGTGGTTTCTTCAACTGCCGGAGCATCTGCGGCAGCAAAGCTGCAGGTGTTAAAAAGCGTAACCGCTGCCATAACGAACCCTATCGCCCTTGCGAAACTTTTCTTCATGTAATTATCTCCTTTCATGGTATGTGAAGCCCTGCAATTACTCGGCAGAGTAGATCACTGCCTTTGTCTCCGTATCACGGCTGAAATGGTTCATCCAGTTCCAGATGACCGCTGCATTCTCGGTAAAGTGATTGTGGGTCAGATCCTCCACCCAAATGCCACAGACCATGGGAACGCCATCTGCGTCATACAGATATCCGACATTGTGCGAGAAACCGGTCTTGTTCATGTAGCGGGCCGTATCCTTAAGCGGAATTCCCCAGAAAGGATAGTGAACCAGATCAATTTCTCCTTCGTAAACCGGAAGTTCATCCAGCGCGGCAAAGTCGTTGAATGCCTGAGGATACTTATAGCTGTTCGTCAACACACCGCAATCGGCGGAATGCTCGTCAAACTGGTTCGTGATCAGGCAGATCGGGAGGTCGATATCGTACTCATAAGCTGCCGGATCGATGGTGATGCCATCGTAGAACGGAGCTGCCATCGGGACAGCCGCCGCGAACAGTTCAGGCTTCAGGTTCAGCATCTTGTAGGTATGGACACCGCCCATCGAGAAACCAACCACATAAATGCGGGAGGTATCGACCGGGTACGTTTCCACCATGTAATCGATAAGCTTGAAGAAATTCTGGATATCTTCATCCGATGCCATAAACGCAGGCGCGCTGGGAGAAACTACCAGCAGATCGTGATCGATCGCCAGCTGTGCCCATCCGTTGGACTCTGCTTCAAAGAGCGCGTTGTCGCCCGCTCCATGTAAGGTCAGGATCAACGGGAAAGTTTCTTCCTCTTTCGCATTCTTCACAGCCGCCGGAACAAATTCATACCAGTACTTGGAATCATCCTCCCAGATGGGATTCCCGCCATGCTTGATGACGTCCATCTGCGCCGCCTCATAGTTCGGGCGGGCCATCAACGTGTAATCCGCAATGTTATACTTCGGATACGGGAAGGAGAACGAAGAAGCCGTCAGGCAAAGGCGTGTCGTATAACGGAACATCGTCTTCCAGCAATCAGCGATCACATCCGCGTCAAACGAGGTTGCTTCCGCTTTGCTGACAATCACCTGCTGAATGGGATTGGCAGTGTTGTAATAAATGGTCTTCCCTTCCTCTTCCTTCTCTGCATCCACTGCATTGGTGCCTTTGTAGAACTCAATTGCCTCTTCGCTGCCGGAGACGATGTAGGCGGGAAGCTTATACAGCTGATAAGCAAAGTTGTAATCTCCGCCAAATGTCAGGACGCCGGCGATGCGCTTGCAGTTCTGGCTCAGATGTTCATTGATAAAGGTTGCCCCGGCACCCTCGCCGATTGCGTACTGCAGATTGTGATAGGTCAGGTTATAGGTTCCCCCTCCGTTGCGCGCTTTGTAAAGATCTGCCTGAACAGCTTCGAAAACATCCAGGTCTGCCTTTGTGTAGGTCTCGCCAAGAGGATTGATCACTACAACAGCGCCTTTTTCCGCTTCCGCAATCTCTACCAGACCGGCTTCCTCAATCGCCTTCAGCGCATCCTCTTTGCTTTCATAAGCCTTGTCGGGGTACACATAGATGATGGGGGTCATCATAGGCTCCGGGTTATGATATTCCGCGGGCTGATAGATGTAATAACAGCTGCCTTCAATGCCGCCGACATTATCCATTTGGGTAATACCGGATTCTGCCATCACGGCTGTGCCCATGCCGAGCAAAAGCGCCATGGCAAGCAATAATGCCATCATTTTCCTCATACTGCTTCCTCCTTCTTTTCGTACCGTTTTCATACGGCACATCGTTTCTTGTTCTATCTTGACCTGTGCCGTACTCATGAATTCGCAAGACAGGACAGCAAGTGTGACGTTTCATGACTCATCCGCCCTCTTACTGCTCTTTTAAGGAAGCCGCGGTCTTCCCTCTTTCGTATCATAATGCACAAGATCAAAACGCATTTTGTAACTTCTGCCCTTAATATAATTGTTTGATTTGAAATATTCAACAATTCTGCCGAAATCGACACGAATACTGCCGAAATCTGTCAAACCTCCCCGCCGGCCGCCCAAGCTGAAAGGGGGGACGGTTCTCCAAGGAATCGGGGACGGTTCTTAAGTTCCGATAACCGGAACTTAAGAACCGTCCCCAATTCCTTGGAGAACCGTCCCCTTGTCGTGTTATGCTTTCTCTGCTTTCTTCTTAGCTGATACAAACACAGCAATCCCGCTGACAACCAGCAGCGCCGCCAGAATGGCGTCGATCAGATACATCGCATTCTCCCAGGGTGCCTTCGTGTAACCGATGACTTCCCCGTTCACCGCGTTCGTGTTGATCAGTACGTACAGAACGTTCTGCGCGTTCTGGCGCAGGATCGTCAGATCTGCTGCGTTGTTCGGATCGCACCAGGTCTTCGGGAGCGTTGCCAGGTTGATGTCGCCGCCGGCATACGCCATCTGCTTCGTCACCATGTGCTCGCAAGTGTTAAAGTCCGTGATCACAAGACCCCTGAAGCCCCATTCATCACGCAGGATCTCCGTGAGCAGGCGGTAGTCGCCGCCCGTCCAGCGCGTTCCGATGCGGTTGAAGGAGGACATGATGGCACGGGTTTTTCCTTCCTTCACAATGATCTCAAAAGGCTTTAAGTAGATTTCCCGTAAGGACTGTTCTGTCAGCCAGGAGCAGTCGCCATTGGAAGCCCGGTGGGTTTCCTGCTCGTTCGCGGCAAAATGCTTCACGGCGGCGAACACGCCCTTGCTCTGCAGGCCGCGCACCTCGGCAGCACCCATCTTGCCGGCAAGCAACGGGTCTTCCGAGAAATATTCGCCGTTACGCCCGCCGAAAGGAGAACGGTGGATGTTGACACCCGGCGCATAGATGCCCGTGTACGGCATGCTGTCGTTCTCGTTGCCCCAGAAGCCTTCCTCGCCCATCACCTGGCCAAGCTCTTCCATCAGCTCTGCGTTCCAGGTGGAGGCCATCACAGGCTCGCTGCAATAATAGGCTACATCGTACACCGCATCCTTGTTCATGAAGTTAACGTATCCGGTAGGTCCGTCATACTCATAGGTGATCGGCACGCCCACATTGTCCAGTCCCAGTGTCTGGTACGCGCACTTGTCGACCATGTCAATCAGCTGGGAAGGGATGCACTGATCCATGAACGTCTCCCAGCGGGGATCGTCGTGCGCCACAAACGGATCCGCGGTGGCTACGGTTCCTTCCGTCGCTTCCGGCAAAAGGTCGCGGAACTGCATCGTCACAGGCTGCTCAAATACAGGTGCTTCCACTGAATCAAAGTCATTCGGGTTGTTGTGGTTGGTGTCCAGGAAATCCTCCAGAACCCAGTCCTCAATCGCCCGCTCGTCATCCGTAGGGGAATCCGGGAAGGTCCCTTCCCAGTCGCTTCTGGAGAGGATGGTGGACAGCTGGTAATCGGAGTTCGGATACCAGTCGTAGTCTGTGTAGCGGTTGATCACTTCGTTGCCGGTAACCGGATCCTCTTCAAATAGGATGTCTTCCTCCACTAAGAACGGTACCTCAAACACATCCTCGTGGGCATTTTTGCTGATGAATAAAGTGTAATCGCCTGCTTCCAGCTCGTACCCTTCCGTGAAGTTGTCATTCAGATCCAGGTAGTCATAAGAAGCGAAGTAATAAGGCTGGATGGTGATCTCCACCGTGTCGCTCTCTCCCGGTGCAAGAATCTTTGTCTTGGCAAAGCCGGCCAGCACCTTGTACGGCTTTTCTACCCCGCCTTCGGTGTACGGCGCGTTGACATAGGCCTGCACCACATCTTTTCCTGCGACGGAGCCCGTGTTCTTCACGGTCACGGAAACCGTGTACTCTTCGTCCCCAGAGATGGCCACATCCCGGAGCTTACTGTCATCCGCGATTTCCCAGGTGAACTCGGTGTAGCTTAAGCCATACCCGAACGGGAAAACGACGTTATCCTGGTACCATTCCTCGCCGTCCGTATAGCCCCTGGTCTCATAGTAGCGGTAGCCTACGTACTCGCCTTCTTCATAGTCCACGAAATAGTACATGCCCGCATCGTACTTGTCGCCGTTCGGGATGTTGCAGTCGCCAAAGTTGACAAATACCGGATTTTCCTTGAAATCCTTCACCCAGGTGTCCACCGTGTGGCCAGAGGGGTTCACTTGTCCCGCCAGGATTTCACCCACGGCGATGGTTCCTTGTTTTCCGGGGAAGCCCATCCACAGGCAGGCATCGATTCCTTCCTGGTAGGCGTAATAGTCGGGATCGGTCAGAAAGCCAGCCTCCATGGAGGAAGGAATGTTGAGCAGCACAATCACCTTGGAAAAACCGGCTTCACACACAGCCTTCAGAAGGTCTGTCTCGTTCTGATCCAGCTGCAGATAATGATCGTCATCGTTTCTGGCCCCTTCCATGCCTTTCATGGTACGAGGCAGGTCAAATCCTTCGCCGCCGATTCGGGTGATCACGACGATGGCTGCGTCCGCATAGTCCTTGTAGCTGTCCTTGACCGCGTCCGTGTAGCGGCTCTGCGGCGTCTCCGCCGTGGCGATCATCTGGTTTCCGCCGGAATCCAGGTCGGAAGAATTGGGTTTCCGCTTGCTTCCGGACTTGCTGTCGTCCTCATAGAAGGCCGTCAGCGTGGGGTTGACCTCAAAGCCGGCCTGCTTCAGGCCTTCGTGCAGTGTTATGGCCCCGTCCAGGTTGCCGCCGGAGGATCCGGAGTTTCCATAGGAAAGGTTGACGCTGTTCTTTCCGAACACACTGACCTTCGCGCCGGAACTTAACGGAAGGGCATTGTCCTCGTTCTTTAACAGCACCGCGCCTTCCTCCATCAGACGAACGTTCATCTGGTTGGCGTTTTCATAGGCTTCCGCCTTGGAAGAGGATTCCGTCGCCAGATAAAGGGGCTCGGTTCCCTCCGCGTAGATTCCCTTCGGCCCTCCGAAAGCAAAGTTAAAGAACGTTCGGAAGGTGGTCGGGATCAAGATGTTTGCAACAATCGCCAGCACAAGCAGAAAACAGGCTGCGATGGTCCATATTTTCACGCTCATGAATGAAAACAGGCTTTTTTTCTCTGTTTGCATGGCACTCTCCCTTTAATAGTTTTTAGCCGGCAGGCCCTTTGTTTCATCCCAGCCAAGCACGGCCTCGGTCTCGATCTTTACGCAGTCCACCATGGGGCCGACAGCCTGATAGGTGGTGCCCTGAATGGTCGTGTTATTCTTTACCTGAAGAACCAGGGTGTTTTCGCCCTTCTGGATGTGGGCGCCGGTGGCGATCTCAAAGGTCTCAAATGGTGTCTTGGATTCTAAGCCGGCATCCTTCGGAAGCTCCAGCGTGAACGCACGGTAGCTTAACTCGGTTCCGTTTAAGATGATGGCGTAGTTGTTTCTATCAAAGGTGAATTTTCCGGGCAGCTCTGTGGAAAGGCTCAGGCTGATCTTCGCATCGCTGATCTCCACGTCGCTGGCAAAATGGAACTCCAGGCTGATTCCGTTCTTGTACAGGAAGCCGACCCAACGGGAATTGCTGGGATGCAGCGTCTTGTCCGCGTCAAACTGAATCATGGAACGCTCGGTGGAAACGCCGGAAGAACCCACGCCTTCCTTTCCGGTCAGATCGGTGTCTTCCGCTTCAAAAACATATTCCTGCGTACCGGAAACCGTCTTTACCCAATGAGCTACCAGCGTCAGCTTGCTGTCAACCGGTTTGGAGAAATCGTAGGCTTCCTCTTTCGCTTCCTCTGCCTTGCCTTCTGCAGCCTTCGTCTCGGTCTCCGCCTTGACTTCCGCAGCCTTCGTCTCAGCTTCCGCCTTGACTTCCGCAGCCTTCGTCTCAGCTTCCGCCTTATCTTCCGCAGCCTTCGTCTCAGCTTCCGCCTTCTCTTCTGCCGCCTTCGTCTCTGCTTCTGCCTTTTCGTCCTCTTCTGCCTTTACATACCATCCGTCAAACTTGTATCCGGTCCGGACCGGATCCGCCGGTTTGGCAACAGCCGTGCCTTTTTCCACCGGGCGGGTGTACTTCGTCAGTTTGACGCCGTAGTAATCGTAATCAAAGGTCACATCCACATACTCTGCGCCATCCTTCTTCCAGAAAGCATACAGGGTCGTATCTTCGTTGATCGCAGACTTAAAATCAAATTTTTCTTTGTAATCCAGATCCGTAAACCATCCTTCCAGCGTATATCCTTCACGGGTGATTTCCGGTTCCGCCACGGCAGCTCCGCCTGCCACCATCACCTTTTCCGGCTCCTTGCCATCCTGCGCGTCAAAGCTGACAGTAAAGCCGGAGGCGGATACGGTAACATTGATTCGGGTGCTTTTCTTTCCAAAGGTGACCTGAATGCTCTTGCTGCCCTCCGCGTTCAGGGCAGTGGAAGAAAACGTAACATTCGGATCCGTCATGGGCACTTCCACGACGCTCTTGTCGTTATAGGTGACGGACAGAACTCCGCCTTCCGGAGAAAACTCTTCCCCGATCACGTACACCATTCGATCCGGCTTTTCAGAAACGGCGATTTTCTTGACGTTCTCTGTGGAATATTCGCCGTCCGCAAAGGACAGGCTGCCAATAGAAAGCAGCATGGCCGCGCAAAGGGCTAAGGCCAGCCATCTGGCAAAAAACTGTTTTATCTTCATATTAGTTGCAGGCCTCCATTCTTACATTTGTTGCACTGCCCCCACAGAAAAACCTTTCCGTGAGGGCAGCATGATTACATTACAAGTTTACGATTGTCCGACTTATTCCACCACGATGGTAACGGTACGGCTCAGTTCACCCAGATAGACACCGCCAAACCACAGCTTGCCTACCCAACCGGCCGTGATACCGCCTGCAGGAAGCTGCAGTTTCACGGTGATCTCATAGGTGCCGGGAGTGGTCAGAGCGCCGGCGATCGCCAGGCTCTTCTCCGCTTCATAGGAGCCGTAGGAAATGCCATAGACACTCTGGTAGTTCTTCTCCGCCGTCAGGCCTTCAGGAAGGTCACCTTCCACCGAGAAGGAATACTCAAACGCCTCTGCATACTTTCCATTCACAACGTCCGCCGTAGGCATATCGCCTGCCGTGGAGTCTTCGTTTCTCGGAATGGCACCGATGTTTCCACGATAGATCGGGTGAGCTTCCGTATCGGTGCTCTCTTCCCAAGTCTCAAATTCCTTGTACAGGTTGATGATCTGTACCTCGGCAGCAGCGCGGCGTGCACGGGCAAAGCCTTCATTTTCCACCTGAACACCGCCCAGGCCACCACCTAAGGAGTAACGCTTGCCATACTGGAAGTAATCGCTGTAGAAGAGAAGGTTCACATCTTCGCCGGCCTTCACCTTGATGGTGTTCTCATCTTCGTTCTCAAGATAAGCGTCGCCTGCCTTGACTTCCAGATCGTTCACCACATGGATGATGATATTGGCTTCAAAATTCACCCAGTTGTTGGTAACGCCGCTGACCTTCACAGGGTAGTCGCCGATCACAGCCGCGGTACCGGTGATGTTGCTGCCCTCAAGCGTAATGCCTTCCGGCAGTTCGCCCTCGACCAGGGCAAGGTTCGTCACGTCATCCAGACCTTCCATGACCAGGGAAACCGTGGTCGGGATGTGCTGACCGAAGTATACATGACCAAGTCCAAGACGGACACCGTTCTTATTGGTGACAGAGTTAACGGTAGAGAACAGAATGTGCTGGGCAGCGGTACGTACCGCGAAGTAATGCGTGTTGGAGAGCATGGAGTTCACATTCTCTTCCTTCTCCTGCGCGCTGCCGGGAACCTTAACGGTATTGTCTTCCACGCTCCACTCGCCGCGGGTGACATCATAAACAGGGTACTGCGCGCCATTGCCAAGCGGCTGCTCGTCGCCGGTACGAACCATCAGGTTGATCGGATCGTAAGCCTTTACCCAGGCGTCCGTGATGGAACGGCCCTTGAACTGCCATTCACCGCGAACCAGGCGCTTATGCATCGCATAGTTGACGGAAGCATTCCAGTAACCAATACGGTTGAAGGAAGACATGTAACCGACGCTGTGACCGGTCTTTGCCACGGCCTCGAAAGGCTTCGCGTAAATCTCACGAATGACCTGCTCATCAGCGAACATCAGCACGCCGCCCTTGGCGTTGCGGTACTGCTCCTGCTCGTTTAACATCATGTGCTTCACATAGGTGATGGTTCCCTTTTCGGTTGCGGCGGCAGTCACGGCTGCAGCAAAGGCTGCGGACAGAACGCCATCTTCCGAATAGTACTCAAACATACGGCCGCCAAGCGGGCTGCGGTGGATGTTCGTAGCCGGGCCGGCCCATCCGCCAAGGTTGCCCTTCAGAATAACTTCGTTACCAACCATACGGCCCTGCTCATAGGCAAGATCCACATTCCAGGTTGCCGCTACGATCGGTGCGGACGGCCACAGCGTACCGCTGCCCATCTGCACGGGACCGTCCACATAACCGGTGGACGGAAGGCCAAGGGAAGGAATGGCTAAGGTGCCGCCGCCCTTGGAAACAAGGTCACAAAGTTCATTCCAGGTCAGCTGGTTCATGAAGGCATCCCACTTCTTGGAACCTTCATCCTCTGCAGCTGTTGCCACGCCGTCAACAACGACAGGATCCTGGAAATAGGTATCTGCCATTTCAGCAAGCGGGATGGTTACATCGGAGAAGTCCTCCGCGTGTTCCGCTGCCTGCGTCCAGCCGGCGGGAACTTCCGCGACATACCAAAGGTCTTCTTCGCTGTCCTGATAAACCTGGTAGTTCTCCTGGCTGTCTAACCAGGCGATCATACCTTCGTCATAGGTACGGTCTTCCTTGCTGTTCGGGGTAGGAATGGTCAGGCCGTTCGCGCGGCTGATGACGTTGTCCAGATAGCCGTCGGTAACGGTTGTATAATCGTCTACAAATACAGGCTCAATCTCCACGCCGGTCACCAGATCCGTCTTGCACAGAATGGTTTCCGCTACGGATCTCGTCACGCTGACAACAGGGGTGTGGGAGTCTTTGCTGGCGGACAGGATATAGTCGCCTGCTTCCAGTTCATAACCATAGTTTCCGTTTCCGTTCTTGTCGTCCCAGTCGAAGGATGCAAGATCCTGAGCGGCAACGCAGATCGTAACGATCTCGCTCTCGCCCGGCTGAAGGAGACCGGTCTTGGCAAAGCCAACCAGATTGGCCGCTGCCTTCTCAATGCCGCCTACCGTATACGGAGGATTGGAATACAGTTCCACAACATCCTTGCCGGCCACATCGCCAGTGTTGGTCACTTTGATCTTCACAGTGACCGTCTGGTTCGGAGCCGTAATCACAGCGTTCTCATCAATGTCTTCCGCCAGTTCCCAGTCGAACGTGGTGTAGGAAAGGCCATAGCCGAACGGGAACAGAACGTTCTCATAGGCAGCCTCTTTCTCACCCTCTGCGGCATCCGCATACTTCGTCTCGTAGAAACGGTAGGACAGGTAGATGCCTTCGCGATACTCGATGGTACGATATCCGGTATCGTTGCCTTCCTCATCGTAGATGCTGGCATCCAAGCGGTTGCCTTCCTCATCGTAGATGCTGGCATCCAAGCGGTTGCCTTCCTCATCGAAGTTCTGGCTCTGGGTACCAAAGTTCGCCCACACGGGACCCTTGGAGAAATCCTTCTCCCACAGGTCTACGGTCTTGCCGGAAGGGTTGACCTCGCCGGTCAGGATCTTGCCGATGGCCATGGCGCCGCTGTTTCCGGGGCCGCCGATCCAAAGGATGGCGTCAACGCCAAGGTTCTCAGCCGTCTTCTCTTCCGCCAGTTCGGGGATCTGCATGATGTTGGAAGAGTTGATCAGGACGATAACGCGGTCAAAGTACTGCTTCACATGGGCAATCAGTTCCTTCTCATTGTCCTGCAGCATCAGGGCGTGATCGTTGGGATCCGAATGGCCGGCTACGTCATGGCTGGGAAGATCCGCATCCTCGGAACCAACGCGGGAGAACGTAACGATAGCTGCGTCATTGTAGCTCTTGTAAGTCGAGGTGATGGTCTTGGTGTAAGAGCTTACGGGCATCTCCTGGTCTGCGCCGCCATAGCTGGCATACAGGTTGACAAGCGCCGGGTTCATCTTCAGGCCAACCGCCTCCAGGCTGGCTGTCAGAGTCTTGAACTCAATTCCATTGGCGCCGGTAGAGCCTGCGCCGGAACCGCCGCCGCTGTGCACCAGGTTGTAGGAAGCGGTGCCGAAAACGGAAATTCTCTTGACGGTCTTGTCAAAAGGCAGCGCTTCGTTTGCGTTCTTCAGAAGAACATCGCCTTCGGATGCAATTTCGATCGCCAGCTCCTCGGCTGCTTCCTGCTCTTCTTCCAGGGTGACATAGTCCAGATAGTACTTGCTTCCATTTCCTTCATAGCCGGTCATCGAACCGGTTACCGGGATGGTCGTCTCTTCAAACGCCATCGCGGACATGGAAGGAAGGATCATCGACGCAGCTAACGCCATGCCGAGAGCCTTCTTTGTGATGCGACTCCATCGTTTCATCTCGTTTCCTCCTTTTTGAAACCTGGAATGTTTGCGTGACACCGCAGCTTTATAACACAAAAAGGCAACGAAACAACTCAGCCCGAAATCCTGGCAGGTAAAGCCACCTGGATATCCGTGTCAATAAAGAAGGTGCCACAATCGTCAGATCGTGGCACCACCATATCAATTCAAAAAAAAGTTTTCAATCAATTTGCCGAAACCTGTTCCAATCCTGCCGAAACCGGCAGAGGGAAGAAAACATTCATCATAAACAGGTCTCCCATCGTCTGTACATTCACGCGGCCGCCGTACTCTTCCGCAATCATCCGGATGCTCTTCACTCCATACCCGTGATTTTCGGCGTGATTCACCGGCAGTCCGTTTTCTAATTCCAGCTCCCCGCTAAAGTAATTGGTAAACGTGATGTTCATCAAGTTCCCCGTGATCTGTTCCGTGACACTGATCACGCGTTTCTCGTAATCCAGCTTCTTGACCGCGTTCACCGCGTTCTCGATGGCATTGCCAAACAGAGAGTACAACTCATGGGCCGGGATAAACCGCAGCTTTTCGCCGTCAATCATGCAGCTTAAGCGGATATGGTGCTTCGCGCAGTACAGGCCGTATTTTGCCAGCACCACGGAGATCGCCTCGTTGCCGGTTTCCATCTTCGAATCATACACATCAATGCAGTCCGTGATCTTCTTCATCGCTTCGGGATCGATGCTGTCGTTCAGTTCCCACAGCTGATGTCTGATATCATGACAGCGGATGTTCACCAGATCGATGTTCTTTTTCTCCTGAAGGTATTTCTCCCGCTGCTCCTCTATCATACGCTTTAATTCATCGCGCTCACTCTGCATGTTCTTCTCTTCCAAAAAGCCGCATTCCATGATGAAAGCCATCAGAATGGTCAGAATGGCAAAGACGGCGCGATAGACCTGAAGCTCCATGCTTCCTGTCTCTTGCGCAGCCTGCTCAAAAAACCAGTTCAGGTACACGCTGACAAACACAATCACAAAAGTGATTACAATCTGCAGCTTATGCTCCTGATACATCCCCACATGGTTCGTTCTCCGAAAATAGAAATACCAGATCAGAAAATAGGGAACCGCTGTGATCAAAGCCAACAGCATGGTCTCTTCCCATTTGGTCGGCGAAAAGCCAAACAGCGGCAGAAACTTATAAATCTCATGCGTAATAAACTGCATACTGTATCCTGCTGAGGTACAGAATAGGATTGCCCACAGATTGGCTTTGTGACAGAAGCCGACCGCCAGAGCACAAAGAACCGTCACCGATAAATTCACAGTAGCTAAAACAATCATACCGCTGCTTCCGATCGTATCGCCTAGCAAAGGGATAATCTCCACAAGCAGCAAGTACCGGAACAGGCAGATGACTACACTGGAGATGACCACGCGCAGCCAGAAGCATTTTTTTGCAGGAAGGCGGCATCCCACGATCATCATGCCTGCGAATGCGGCGAAAACATAGCTGATCGTACCAAGCAGTCTTTCCAGATTCAAGATCATGTTCTGTTTCCTCCTTCCTTACATTCCCATGGCAGACCGGGCCATCTGCTCCGAAAGCCGGGTGACAAATTTCTGCTTCATCCCGCGGCTGACCGGCAGCACATCCCCCGCCACATTCACTGCCGCATCCCGCAGTTCCCGGCACCAGCGCAGGTTGACCAGGTAACTGGAGCTACAGCGGCAGAAGCCATGCCCTTCCAGGTCTTCCTCCAGCTTCTTTAACCCCACGCTGCGGCTTCTGTAAACGCCCTTCGAGGTGTGATACGTCAGTTCCTTATCCATCACTTCTACATAGTACAGATCCTGAGAGGATATCGCCACATCCCCCGTCCCGGGAAGATGGATCACGATCGACGGAAGGCGGGATGCCTTTAGGAAGGCAATTCGTTCCAGCCGGAGCTTTACGTCGTAGTATCCCACCGGCTTCAGAAAATAATCCAACGCGCCCACTTTGTACCCGCCTAAGGCGTACTGGCGCAGGTCCGTGGTAAAAATCAGGGCCACCTCGCTATCCAGCTTCCGGAGCTTTTGCGCCGCGTCCATTCCATTTAACCCAGGCAGCATGATATCCATGAAAATCACGTCGTAAACAGCTTTATAATTCTCTAAGAAAACCTCCGCCCGTCCGAATGTTTCAATCTGGATCTCCTGATTGGCCTCCTTCTGGTACCTCCTGATGTGGCCGATCAGCTCGTCTCGATCCTTGGGAGAATCTTCAATGATCGCTATATGCAGCATCTTGTTTTACCTGCCTTCTTTGCTTCCTCTTATACATAGTGTAACCGTAAACGCAAACCATTCACTTGTCAAGTCTTTTTCAGCAGGAACGCCGCATTCCGGTGCCTGTTGCCGCTCCAGACAGGAAGGGGGAGAATCGTGCCATGCCCGGCACACTAAAAAAGCGGTCTGTCGACCGGCCCTTGTAAGGCACGGATCGACAGACCGCTTCTTTCAGAGAGCAAGAGATGTGTCCCCTGTCAGTAACTGTTATTCCTTCACACCCTTTAAGAACGAACCGATGATCAGTGCGAAGATTGCCAGCAGGTATCCTGCCAGGCCGACGACAGTGACGTAGAAAACGCTCCAGCCCGTGTTGTTGGCCGAATCATAGGTGAACAGTCCGGCCGCCAGGGTGGCTCTGTCCATGATCAGCTGGCGAAGGACGACGCCGGAAGCGGCGATGGCTCCCAGGGCGCAGATGGTGCTCAGGAGGTCATAGTTCCCCAGCTTCGTGGGCGCCCACTGCGCGATGACGATCAGAAGGACGGCAGCGGCACCGGCAATCAGGACGTTCTGAAAATTGTTCAGATTATACTGCGTGCTCATCACACTGCAGATCACGGTTCCGACAAGGCCGACCAGTGCGGCCACGCAGGCAATGCGATATAGCTTACCGCCCGCCGCGAGTTTTTTCTTCGTGTCAGCCATTTACTTTCCCTCCTTTTTCGCAGTCAGTTTGGAGATCAGGTACATGAGGAACGTCAGGGCCAGAAGGATGCCGGAGACGATCGTCAGGTTCTGATACAGACTCCGCCACCAGGTCGGAAGCTGCTCAATGTGGGTCGATGCGGAGTAGCGGTTCATCAGGTTACTGGATGCCATCGCGTACAGGATCTTGTGAACCGAGCTCTTGATGGCGTTCTGTGCGTACGCGTCGCCCTTGAAGATGTCCGCGTTGACGGTGGAACCGTCTACCTGGTTCGCAAAACGGCTGCTGTCTAACGTGGTGTTCGTGTAGAAGCCGGACATACCACGGGTATCGTAGCAGGTGGTGCCGGAGGTAAGCACGGCGCCGTAGATGTTGAAGTCATCGAAGATATCGGTGACAGCGTATCCGCGGAAGCCCCACTCACTCTGAAGAATCTTGGTCATCAGGCCGATGGAGGCGGTACACTCCACAGGGCCGATCTTGGAGAAGGATACCATCAGACCGCGCATGCCGGCGTCAAGTTCAGGCGTATCGTACTTGGTCGCCTCGAACGCGTACTGATACGCGCGAAGCTCGATTTCACGGGCGCGCTGCTCGGTCATGTACGGAGCCACGCCGCTGCGGTTGGTTTCCTGGTCGTTGAAGGCAAAGTGCTTCGGAGCCGCGATCAGGCCAAAGTCCAGGGCACCAAGGGAGAATTCCATGGCGGTCGCACCGGACAGGATCGGATCTTCGGAGTAGTACTCGCCGTTACGTCCGTTGTAGGCATGACGATGGGTGTTCAGGCCTGGACCCCACAGGATGGAGATGCCGGCAAACAGGGACTCTTCACCGACGAACTGTCCCAGCGTATAGCACATGTCCGGGTTGAAGCTGGAGGCGGTTAACGGGCTGTTTCCGAAGATTTCGGGGTGCCAGTTTCCGTTTACATCCGTTTCCGGAATGGACCAGGGCGCGTTGGTGTCCTTGGAGGCGTTCAGGTTCACGGCGATACCGTTTCCTGCGTTCTCCGTCATGTAGGTCTCCACGGTTCCGATGGTCTCGGCGCCGGGGATGGAGGGGCCGCCGAAGGTGGCCAGATACTGAGCCTCTTCCAGGGTCATGTTGTCGATCAGGTCGTTCCACTTTGGATCGTTGAAGTCAACGCCGAACATCTCATAGAACTTGGTTCCGTTCTTCTGATCCCACAGGATCGAGGATGTGTCGTCGTCCGTCTTGATATCATAGTAGTGGCCGTTTAAGTAGTCGAGGAGCTTTTCGTCGGTTACGTTTACGGCGTCGTAGGTCTTCGGCCAGGTGCCTGCCCAGTCTGCACGGGACAGATAGGTGACCTCACCGGGCTGGAACGCGTTCAGATCCGCGTACTCAAGAGCATTGTAGATGGCGTTGCCGGTCTTGGCGACGGAGAAAGCGGTCAGCGGCAGGAAGCTGTCGTCCACCTTCTTCAGAACCGCCAGGTTCTTGTTTCCGTCGTAATCCATGCCGTCCGCCGTGGTCTTTCCCTGCAGCGCGAGCACGTTGTTTAACGCATCATGCGCGCCGTTTCCGACGGCAAAGTAATAATCGCCGGGCTCCATGACATAGGTGCCCTTGGTTCCGTCGCCGTTGTCATGCTCGGAATCATAGCTGGCGATGTACTGAAGATCCGCCGTCACGGTAACGACTTCGGAAGCTCCGGGAGCAAGCTCGCCGGACTTTTCATAGGCAAGAAGCTGGATGGCGCTCTTCTCGATGCCGCCCATGGTGTACGGAGCCTGTCCGTAGATCTGAACCGGGACCGCGCCGGGCACGGAACCCTTGTTGGTTACCTTGACCTTGAAGATCCCGTTCGCGACGGTGGCGCCGGCCGCGTTCTGATAGACGGCAAACGCCGGAGCCTCGTCAAAGCTCATCTCAAAATCGGTGTAGGACAGACCAAAGCCGAAGCCGTAGGTCACTTCCTTCGCGTAATCCCAGGCGCCCTCGGAAGCATAGGAACCGACTTCCGACTTTGCGTTTCCCTGGTTGTAGACAACATCGTTGTAACGGGTCTCGTAATACCGGTATCCGACATAGATGCCCTCGGCCTCTACCAGATACTTGTTGCTGTTCCTGCGGGTGATGGTGTCGCCGTTTGCATAGGTGAAGTCTCCCATATTCTGCATGGCGGGAGCGCTCATGTTCTTCGCCGTGAAGATGTCAAACAGGGCGCCGGAAGGGTTGGCCTTTCCGGTCAGGATGTCGGCCACGCCGATGGTGCCGTAGCATCCGGGAACGCCGATCCAGAGGATGGCATCGATGTCCGGGTCATCCTTCAGTTCCGCGATCTCCACGGATTCGGAGCTGTTGATGAGGACGATCACCTTGTCGGAGCATTCCTTCGCCATCGCGACCACGTTTTTCTCGTTGGTGGTCAGTTCCATGGGCTCGGTGGAGCCAAGGCCTTCCGGAACGCCGCCCGGCAGGTAGTCACGGCTCTCGCCGCTGGGACGGGAGATCACAACGATGGCCGCATCGCTGTACTCCTTGAAGCTGTCCTTATAGCTGGGATTCACTTCGGCGATTTCCGCCGCGGAGGGCTCGCCCACGTCGAACGTCGGGAACGCGCCTTCATTGTAGGCATGAGGATACTTCTCTCCCAGCTTCTCGTAGATGTCGATCATGACCGGGTTCAGTTTCCAGTTTGCGCCGTTAAAATCAAATTCTTCGCCGGTCCAGCTCTCGATCGTCTTCGCGATGGTGATTTCACCGGTCTGACGGTTGGAGTTCTGCGTGGTGGCGATGGTGTTCGCAAAATCGGTGCGGTTCGTGCTCAGGGCCTGCTCCAGGTTAATGCAGGGGCCCCATACCTTTACGCCAAAGGCGGAGCCTAACACCGGGATGTGGGTGCGGATGCCGAACAGAGAAACGTTCAGGCCTTCCGTGAGGGGCAGCGTGCCATTGTTCTTTAACAGGACAGCGCCTTCATGCATCTGACGCACGTTCAGATCAATCGCCTTCTGAATGAGCGCGTGGGAATTGCCGGTGCCATCGGCATTTAAGACTTCCGATGTGGGGACGAATTTGTTGTAGCCGGCTCCTTCATCGGAAACCATACGGGAGCTTAAGGTTCCCATATAGGTATCGATGGTGGCAGAGTTGGCTTCCATTACCTGACCGGCAATGATGGAGAGGACAAGCAGAAAGCACATCAGTGCGCTGAGGCCCCGCCATACGTTGGGTTTTTTCATGTTCTACCTCCTGTTTGTGTGCAGCATTTTTCTCCGGGAAAAGAAAAATGTGCATATTGCTTTGGTTGAAAACGCGTTTTCTTTCCCGATTGTGCAGTTTTCTGCACAACATGTACATGATAGTAACACTTTTTCCGCAACTTGTGAATTTTATAGAATGAATTGCCGTTTTTTTAGAACGAATTGTTAAAAAAAACCTGACAGGGGACGGGCCTGAAGGTGACAGGGGACGGGCCTGTGTCACATTTTTAATGT
>JAFVBO010000011.1 GCA_017479935.1 Lachnospiraceae bacterium | reverse complement strand
AGAAGAAGTTCCCGTGTGATAGAGAAATTTCTCTGGTGCAGATGTGTGTCTTGCGGCTACATTCTGCGGGGTGACATCCAGGGAAGGCGCCGCCAGGGACAAAGCGCGGGAAATAGCCTGGAGTGTTTTGTATCTGGGCGCGGCTGTCTGACCGCTGAAAATTTTGTCCACCGTGCCGAGCGGAACGCCGGATAATTTGGAAATCTCCCGGTTAGATAGACCGTATTCCTGTTTTTTGGATTTCAATTCAGCAATCGTCATGATCGTGATCTCCTTGGAAGGCTTTGTACCGCATTTGGCGGTTACAAAGAGGCTGCAAAATGGATGCAAAACTATTATAATATGGAAAAGAAAAGCTGTCAATGGGAAAAAACCAAAAGTATTTCTGAATAGTAACCATGCATGAAACAACCACGGATGTCTCCACATCTGTCTCTTGCCTTGCAAGGCGCATCGGGTGTATAATCAGAGGAAAATGTGACTCAAACGCGGATCCCGAGTCATCCGCCTGTACTGCATGTCAGGGCTAAATGCCGAGCGGGCTATATAGAGGAGAAAAAAATGGAAACACCGTTTGTCCGATCAGAAATGCTTCTGGGAAAAGAAAGAATGGAGAAACTGAAGAAAGCCCGCGTGGCGGTGTTCGGCCTTGGGGGTGTGGGCGGCTACGTAGTGGAAGCTCTGGCCAGGTCTGGCGTAGGTGCCCTGGATCTGATTGACCATGATCAGGTAAGCATTTCCAATTTAAACCGCCAGATCCTGGCACTACACAGCACCATCGGAATGTACAAGGCCGATGTGGCGGCGGCGCGTGTCAAGGATATCAACCCGGTGTGTGAGGTGCGGGCCATCCGGACGTTCTTTCTGCCGGAAAATGCGGAAGAATTTGATTTTACCCGCTATTCCTATGTGGTGGATGCCATAGACACGGTGACCGGGAAACTGGAGATCATCGAGCAGGCGCACAAGGCGCATGTCCCCGTCATTTCCGCCATGGGAGCCGGGAACAAGCTGGATCCCACAGCCTTTTACGTGGCAGACTTGTTTGAGACGAAGGGGGATCCGCTCGCGCGCGTCATGCGGCGGGAGTGCAAAAAGCGCGGGATTACGAGCCTGAAAGTGGTGTGCTCAACAGAACCGGCTCTGACGCCGCTATCGGCGGAAGACGAAGCAGAACCCTCCGTTTTGCAGGAAGCTGCAGGCATAATCAAAGAATTGGGGAAAGAAACGCATTCGGAGAGCATCGGTGCGCCTGTCCCCGAAAACGCGGATACAGCCCCGGTCCTGGGAACAAAGAAACGCGCCACGCCTGGCTCGGTGGCCTTTGTTCCGTCCGTGTGCGGGCTCATCCTCGCCGCGGAAGTGGTGAAGGATCTGACGCGTGAGGTGTGATAAAAAAAGCAGCGCCGGTGCGGCTAGACTACCCGTGAAAGCCGAACGCAATTGCTTTCATAAGCGAAGGAGTATAAATCTTGGCAAGAGAACTGGAACCCTGGCAGAAAATCGAACAAAGCATCACAAAAAAGTTCCGCAGCAGTCTGTGGAGCCCGTTTGTACAGGCCATCAAGCGCTATGAGCTGATACAGGAAGGAGACAGGATCGCCGTGTGTATCTCCGGCGGCAAAGATTCCATGCTGCTTGCGAAGCTGATGCAGATGCTGAACCGCCACTCGGATGTCCCGTTCGAGCTGACGTTTCTTGTGATGGACCCGGGGTACAGCCCGGCAAACCGCAAGAAGATCGAGGACAACGCGGCGCTTCTGCAGATTCCCATCACCGTGTTTGAGACGGAGATTTTTGACATCACCAAAAGTGTGGACCAGTCGCCGTGCTATCTGTGCGCGCGCATGCGGCGCGGGTATCTGTACAGCAGGGCGAAGGCCTTGGGGTGCAACAAGATCGCGCTGGGGCATCACTTCAGCGATGTGATCGAGACGACGGTCATGGGCATGTTTTACGGTTCGCAGCTGCAGGGGATGATGCCGAAGCTCCACTCCACCAATTTTGAGGGGATGGAGCTCATTCGCCCGCTCTACTGTGTGCACGAGGAGGACATCATTGCCTGGAAGAATTATAATGGCCTGCAGTTTTTACAGTGCGCCTGCCGGTTTACGGAAAGTATAAGCGCCAGCGGGGACGGGATCGGGGAATCAAAGCGGCAGGAGATCAAGCTTCTGATCAGGGCCTTAAGGGAAACCAATCCGGATATTGAAAACAATATTTTTAACAGCCTGCACAGCGTCAGCCTGGATACCTTTCCGGGATATAAGACGAAGGGTGTGCGGCACAATTTTCTGGAAAACTATTAGGGCAGCGGAGGGCACCTTGGTATGTGGAAAGTTGCGGTAGTCGAAGACGAACAGGAGAGCGTTCAAAAGCTGGAGGCATATATCCGCCAGTATGGGGATGAGAACGGGGAAGAATTCCAGATTTCCTTTTTCGGAAACGGGGAGGAGATCCTGGCTTCGCTTGACGCCGGCTTTGACGTGATTTTGCTGGATATCGAGATGCCGGTGATGAACGGCATGGAGGCGGCGGAGGCGATCCGCTCGCGCGATGAAAACGTGGTGCTCATGTTTATCACGAACCTGGCGCAGTATGCGATCCGGGGATATGAGGTGGGGGCTTTGGACTTTGTACTTAAGCCGGTCACCTATTTTACCTTCCGTCAGAAATTTAAGAAGGCCATGACGAGGGCCGGGCAGAGAAAGAACCAGGAAATCCTTTTGAATGTGCCGGGCGGCGCGGTGCGCCTGTTGCTGCGGGATCTGTACTATGTGGAGGGGCAGAACCGCCTGCTGTACTATCACACGTCCCACGGGGATTATACCGTGAAGGGCACGCTGAAAAATGCGGAGGAGGAGCTCTCCCGCCATCATTTCGTCAAGTGCAATCACTGGTATCTCGTCAATCTCCTTCATGTGCAGGAGATTGGGAAGGACACGGTGACGGTTGCCGGAACCGAACTGGAAGTGAGCAGACGAAGCCGCGGGGCATTTCTGGACGCGCTCACGAAATATATGGGAGGAAGCCAGTTATGATGCCGGATGTGCTGACCCTTGTCCGGCTTGCGGCGCTGGAGGTAACCTTTTTTTACGTGCTGATTTTCGGAAGTCCGCTGGAGCATCGGGATCAGTACGCCAGGCGCCTGTTTGCGGTCTGCCTTCTGGAGGCGGCGCTGCTGTTTCTGGGCCTTGCGGTGATCGATGAGCGCCTGACCCTGTTTCAGACAAGGCCTTGGCTCATCGCACCGGTTCGCGTGCTCTTTTTTTATCTGTTCCTTCGTTTTCTGATTCGGGATAAAAGGACCAGCCTTCTGTACGTGCTCGTGTGGGGCGTGATGGGATCCAATTTCCTGCTGGTTTTGTGGGACATTCTGTTTGCCGCCATGAAGGAACGCGCGGCGCTTCCCGACTCGGCCTGGCTTTTGGGAGTCATGCCGCTTCTTGGGCTGTCGCTCCCCGTTTCCCGCTATCTGGCGCAGGCCATGCCGGAAGACGGGCATTATTCCATCGGGCCCAGGCAGCTGTCCTCGGCGATCGTCCTTCTGACCGTGTCGGAGGCCCTCACCGGGATCCTGCTTCCGGAGTATAACCATCTATCGCCCGGGGCGAACCGGGAGATGACTCTGCTTTTGCTCCTTTTTCTTCTCCTTATTCTGTATCTGCAGCACAGCATGTTCCGGGGAAGCGCCCTGCAAAAGGAAATCAATACCTTAAACCTTCTGCGGGAGCAGCAGAAGGAGCAGTATGAGCTGAGCCGGGAAAATATTGAGCTGATCAACCGCAAGTGCCATGACTTAAAGCATCAGATCCGGGCCCTGCGCGCGGAGGCAAGCGGCGAGAAGCGGGATGCGTACTTGGATGAGATCGCCGATTCTATTCGTATCTATGAATCGGTTGTGAAAACCGGGAATGATGTCCTGGACACGCTGCTCACGGAAAAGAGCCTCCTTTGTCGGGCGAGAGGGATCGAGATCAGCTGCGTGGCCGATGGCGGGAAGCTGACCTTCATGGACCCCGTGGATCTGTACACCGTGTTTGGAAACGCCCTGGACAACGCCATCGAGGAAGTGTCGCGGTTTGAGGATCGGGAACGGCGCCGGATCGATGTGGTGATTTACGCAAAGGGAAAGCTTTTGCAGATCGAGATCACAAACCCCCGCGCCACGGCGCTGACCTTTGAAGACGGCATTCCCAAAACCACAAAGGGGGACAATGGATATCATGGCTTCGGCTTAAAGAGCATCCGGCGTACCGTGGAAAGTTACGGGGGCTGGATTTCCGTGGACACCTCGGACGGGTGCTTCGCGCTTCGGATCCTTTTGCCGGTGAAGTAGGGAATAAGGATCCAGCTTATAGGAATAACAAAGGGAATCAGTGCCTATGCCTGGTTCCCTTTTTGTCTTTACACTTTTCCTTGGGAGGCATCTAACCACTTTTGATAAAAAATGAACCACTTTTGTTTTTTCTCCTGTTCAAAAAGCATGGGATCGTGTACAATAGATCCGATATTTGGATCGTGAATTTCTATGATTTACACAACTTTACAAGCTGAAGGACGGACCGGAACACATGCCATGCGATCGGGCAGAAAGGGTCCGTATAGCCTTCAGGCAGAAAGGGGCAACCAATGAGACGAACCTGTTTTTTATCGGAAAACTGGATGTTTGAGAAGCCAGGTGAGAAACCGGTACCGGTGACGCTGCCGCATACCTGGAACAATATCGACGGCCAGGATGGCGGAAACGACTATCTCCGCTGCACCTGCACCTATCGGGTGAATTTTGACGCACCGTCGTTCGATCCGGCCTCCGAGTGTGTCCGCCTGTCTTTTGACGGCGTGGGCATCAGCGCGAAGGTGAGCGTGAACGGCGAACCGGTGGCCACCCACGAAGGCGGCTACTCCCGCTTTACCGCGGACATCACCCAGGCGCTTGCGGGAAAGAACGAGCTGGTGGTGGAAGCGGACAACAGCGTGAACGACCGGATCTATCCGCAGAAGGCGGACTTCACCTTCTACGGCGGCATCTACCGCGCGGTGGAGCTGCAGGTGGTTCCGAAGACCCGTTTTGACGGTGGCAAGTACGCAGGCCGCGGGCTTCGCGTCACGCCGAAGGTGAACGGAAAAGACGCGTCAGTGGACGTGACGGCGTGGGTGAACTTAGGCGGCGTAGCCGCTTCGGACGCGGAAGTGCGCGTATCCTTCCTGGATCAGGAAGGCAAGAAGGTCAGCGAAGGCACCGCGAAGGTGCAGGCGCCGGCCGAAGGCAAGAACGCGGTCACCGAAGACATGACTATTCAGATCAAGAACGCGCATCGCTGGGATGGCGTGGCGGATCCGTATCTGTACACGGCGCAGGCCGAGCTCCTTGTCAAGGGCGTGAAGATGGATGAAGTCTGCCTTCGCTTTGGCGTTCGCGAATACCGCTTCGACGAGGAGAAGGGCTTCTTCTTAAACGGCCGCTCCTACCCGCTGCACGGCGTTTCCCGCCATCAGGACCGCAAGGCCTTAGGCAACGCGATCACCAAGGAAATGCACAAGGAAGATATCGACCTGATCCGCGAGATGGGCGCCAACTCGATCCGTCTGGCGCACTATCAGCACGACCAGTATTTCTATGATCTGTGCGATGAGTACGGCATGGTCGTCTGGGCAGAAATTCCTTATATCTCTGAGCATATGCCGAACGGCCGCGCAAACACGGTCAGCCAGATGAAGGAACTGATCATTCAGAACCATCATCACGCCTGCATCGTCTGCTGGGGTATTTCCAACGAGATCACGATCTCCACGAAGGATAACGCGGACATGCTGGACAACCATCATCTGTTAAACGATCTGTGCCACAAGCTGGATCCTTCCCGCGAAACCACCCTGGCCTGCTACGCCATGTGCAACCCCTTCAGCAAGGTGGTGCACGAGGTCAGCGATCTGGTGGGATACAACCTGTATCTGGGCTGGTATGTGCCGGGTCTGTGGTTAAACGACGCGTTCCTTGGCCTGTTCCACAAATTCTATCCGAAGCGCCGCCTTTGCTACAGCGAGTACGGTGCGGAGGGTATGCCGAACCTGCACAGCGCAAAGCCCCGCCGTGGCGATCACACGGAGGAGTATCAGGCGGTATATCATGAATATATGCTGAAATGCTTTGAGAAGTTCCCCTGGATGTGGGGCACCTATGTCTGGAACATGTACGATTTCGCGGCGGATGCCCGTGATCAGGGCGGCGAGCCCGGCATGAACCACAAGGGCCTTGTCACCTTTGACCGGAAGACGAAGAAGGATAGCTTCTATATCTACAAGGCATACTGGTGTGACGATCCGTTCGTGCACATCTGCTCCAAGCGTTTTGCCGACAGAACCGAAGATCGCATCACCGTCAAGGTGTATTCCAACCAGAAAGAAGTGACCCTGTTTGTCAACGGAAACAAGCAGGAGACGAAGCAGGGCAGATACGTCTTTACTTTCGAGGTTCCTATGGGAGAAGGCATCGAGGTGAAGGCCGTAAGCGGTGCTTGCGAAGACTGTGCTGTGTTTAAGAAGGTGAGCACCCCGAACCTTTCCTACACGTTAAAGGAAGCCGGCGATAAAGGCGCGAACTGGACCGAGAAGAAATAAGAAGGAGAAATTGTCATGGAAAACAAGGATATGTCCGTCAACCGCGCAAAACAGTGGCAGATCGCCCTGTTCCCCTTTAACAACGCGGCTACCAATGTTTACTTCGCTTTTTATACCTACTTTACCTATTGGGCTTTAATGTACCTCACGGGCTCCGTGCACACGAGTCTGGCCGGCACGGTGGTTTCCGGCGGTCTGGTTTTAGTCATCAGTACCTTCAACAGTCTGTTCGCGCCGCTCATGCGTGTGTTTGACGGTATCACCGACCCGATCTGCGGCGGCCTCATGGACCGTACCGCTACCAAGTTTGGTAAGTTCCGCCCCTTCATGGTCGTGGGTAACATCCTGCTAGCTCTGTCCCTGATCCTCATGATGGTTCTCTTCCGCGGGATCCCGGATAATTTAAGCGCTCTTCGCTGGGTGGTTTACATCGTCAGTTACATCGTCTACGTTATCGGTTACACGGCTCAGTGCGCCTGCACCAAGGCCGGACAGACCTGCTTAACGAATGATCCCAAGCAGCGCAGTCAGTTTGTTATCTGGAACATGATCGGTATGATCGGTTCCATCGTTCTGATCAACGTCATGGCCGGCGGCGTGCTGACCAATGAAGCCATCTGCCCGAAGGGCACCATCCAGTACGAGGTGGACGGCGTGATGCAGACCCTGCGCGGTGCTGCCTATGGTGTGCAGTTCTACAACATCATGGTGCCGTTTGTCATCATCTTAAGTGCTGTTTACACCTGCCTGGCCGTGGCGGCTATCGCCGAGAAGGACCGTCCGGAGTTCTGGGGTGTTTCCGAGAAGCCTGCCACCTTCAAGGATTATGTCGGCATCTTAAAGAACAACAAGGAAATCCGCTGGCTGGTACTTTCCGCTGGTCTGAACAAGCTGGCTTCCACCGTTGCCACCAGTGGTACGGTTGCCTTCCTGGTGTACGGCTGCCTGATGGGCGATTACAACGGCCTGTTTATCCCGTTCTACGCTCTGTGCTTCATCTTCATGGGCATCTTCTTTGTCTGGGGCAGCAAGACCGCCGGCCAGAAGGGACAGAAGCGCGGCGTGGCGCAGTTTACATGCTTCGCCTTCCTGTTCTACATTGGCGTGCTGCTTCTGCTCTGCCTGTACAACCATGAGAACCCGGCTACTTACCTGAGCCTCTTTAGCATGGAGGGCGGCTTCCACATCACCATCAATCTGTACACCATCGCATTCATCGTGCTGTATGGCTGCGGTTATGGTTCCTTCAACTGCTGCGATAACCTGACCATCCCGATGGTTGCGGACTGTACCGACTACGAAACCTACCGCAGCGGTAACTACGTACCCGGTATCATGGGCACTGTGTTCAGCCTGGTTGACAAGCTGATCAGCTCCCTGCAGACCCTGCTTCTTCAGATCTTCATCGTGTTCCTGGTACCCGGCTTAAACGCTCTGCCGGCGGAAGGAACCCCTTACATGGAAGGCATGAAGCTGTCTGCCATCATCTGCTTCTGCCTGCTTCCCATGGCATCTTGGCTGGTAACGATCTTCTGCATGAGCCGCTACAGCTTATCCGGCGAGAAGATGCGTGAAGTGCAGGCTGTCAACACGGTCCGCAAGGCGGCCGTGCAGGGCGGCATGAAGATGGCGGAGGCCATGGAAACCTGGCAGACGATTGATCAGGTTCCGGAGCGCTTTATCCAGAAGGTAGAAGAGAAGAACGAGGAAGAAACCTTCCTGGATCGCATCTACAAGAAAGTCTTTACCTCTACCGAGAAGACGGGCGGTGTGCCTGCTTCCCATGCGGTAGAAATCCCGGAGAGTTATCGGACGGAGAAGAGTTTGTAAGATGCTTGTTTAATTCGCTTGTAATCTAGGAAACCTCACGAAGAAACTGTATAGAGAATGAGAAAACCCTGGAGCGTTGCTGCGGCAACCCTCCAGGGTTTTTATGTTTAAGAGGAAGTTCTCATATGTACTGCTTCCAGTGATGAGGGAAGAGAGTGGATGCCAGCAGGTTTCCCTGAAAGAAGAGTAGAAAGAAAAAATTAGGGAAAAAAAGGGCGTGCCCTAGGAAGCAATTCCCTGAAAGTGGAGAAGAAGCGAGAAAACAGGGAAAAGAAGGGCCAGAGCCAGGAATGAATTCCCTGAAAGTGGAGAAGAAGCGAGAAAACAGGGAAAAGAAAGGCCAGAGCCGGGAATGAATTCCCTGAAAGTGGAGAAGAAGCGAGAAAACAGGGAAAAGAAGGGCCAGAGCCAGAAATGAATTCCCTGAAAGTGGAGAAGAAGCGAGAAAACAGGGAAAAGAAAGGCCAGAGCCGGGAATGAATTTCCTGAAAGTGGAGAAGGAGCGAGAAAACAGGGAAAAGAAAGGCCAGAACCGGGAATGAATTCCCTGAAAGTGGAGAAGAAGCGAGAAAACAGGGAAAAGAAGGGCCAGAGCCAGGAATGAATTCCCTGAAAGTGGAGAAGGAGTAGGAAAACAGGGAAAAGAAGGGCAAGAGCCAGGAATGAATTCCCTGAAAGTGGAGGAGAAGCGAGAAAACAGGGAATAATGCACTAACGACAAGAAAATGAAATACTGAGCAAAGGCTACTTGAAATATCCTTTTGAATATTATATAATATACAGCATTACTGAGAATATGGAGAAGGGGACGATATGAGATTACTTGAAGAATTGTTAAACACAATAAAAACTGTGCAGAAAGAACTGGAAGAGTTGTCGAAGGAAACAAGCAAAGCCTTAAGAAATGCCCCGGAGGGTTCAATGCATGTCATGAATCATCATGGATACTTTGAGTATGTTCTCTATAAAGGAAAGAATATGCCGCTTAAGAGGCTTTCAGGCAAGGATATAGAGCTCTTACGATCCTATGCGCAAAGAGATTATGATGAAGAGCTCCTGAAAACTGTAATGGAAATACAAAGATTATTGACCCATGTTTCATCCAAATTGGCACCAGGGATGATCGAAGATATATACGAGAAGATGAAATTGGGAAGAAAAAAACTTGTCAAATCGAGAATTGTAACAGACGATCAATTCCTGGAAGCATGGCTTGCGGTTGAATATCAGGGAAAAGAATTTCGGGAAGATGAACCAGAGTATATTTCGATGAAGGGAGAGCGGGTGCGATCCAAAACAGAAAAAATAATTGCAGACACACTGTATCACCTGAACATTCCCTACCGATACGAATATCCTCTAAATTTAAAAGGATATGGTATCATCTACCCGGATTTTACGCTTTTGGATCAGAAAACCAGAGAAAATGTATACTGGGAGCATTTTGGAATGATGGAAAATCCTGAATACTGCTCAAAGGCAATGAAAAAGATAGACTTATACGGAAGAAACGGATATTACACATCGAAAAATCTGCTTCTTACCTTTGAGTCCACATCTCAACCAATCAATACAGCAACAGTAAGTAAAATGCTTAGAGACCGTTTCTGTTGAAAAGCGTTTCTTGTCGAACTTTACATCAAAACCTGATAAGCCATGTTTTTTGCATAATCGTGACTTGACATCTTCTGTAGTTCTGACTATGATGCTACCGTATGTATAAAGAGTGCTAGGTTCTCATCACGCAGGATTCGCAAACGAGTTTTGAAATATCATTGCCTTCAATATGCATTCTTACGGAGTTAGGAAGGAATGACCTTCAGAGAATAGTTACAGTTAAAAAAAAGCGGAAAGCAATTACACAGATTTCAGGAGGAATATGTCAAATGGAATGGAAGAATTTTGATCAGCTTGCTTCTTACAAGAAACTGGCAGAACTGGCCGGCAGTGTGGAAGTGAAAGCTGTGATGGCCGGTGAAAACGGCGCGAAGCGTGTAGCGGACTATCAGGTTCCCATGTCAAACGGCCTCACCTACAGCTACGCGGCTAAGGCCGTGGATGAAAAGGTGCTGGAAGCGCTGTGTGATCTGGCGAAGGAAGCGTCCCTGACGGAGAAGTTTGCCGCCCTGTACAATGGCGAGATGATCAACACCGGCGAGAAAAGACTGGTTCTGCATCAGCTGACCCGCGGCCAGCTGGGAAATGATGTCATTGCGGATGGCGTCAATAAGAGAGAATTCTACGTAAAGCAGCAGGAACGGATCGCAGCGTTTGCCGCAAAGGTACACGCAGGTGAGATTGCAAACGAGAAGGGGGAGAAGTTCACCACCGTTGTTCAGATCGGTATCGGCGGAAGCGATTTGGGCCCCCGCGCCGTGTATCTGGCTTTAGAGAACTGGGCGAAGAAGAACGGTTTCTTTAAGATGGAAGCCCGCTTCATCAGCAACGTGGATCCGGATGACGCCGCAGCCGTCTTAGCTTCCATCGATGTGGCGCATTCCCTGTTCATCCTGGTTTCCAAGAGCGGTACCACGCTGGAAACCCTGACCAACGAAGCCTTTGTCAAGGACGCTTTAAAGAACGCCGGTCTGGATGCTTCGAAGCACATGATCGCAGTCACGAGCGATGCCTCCCCTCTGGCAGGGAGCGCGGATTATCTGGATGCGTTCTTCATGGATGACTACATTGGCGGACGGTATTCCTCCACTTCTTCCGTGGGCGGCGCGGTGCTGTCTCTGGCCTTTGGCCCGGACATCTTTGCCCGCTTCTTAGATGGCGCGGCAGCGGAAGATAAGAAGGCTCTGGAAGAGGATCCGATGAAGAACCCGGCTATGCTGGATGCCCTGATCGGCGTGTATGAGCGCAACTTCCTGGGCTACACGGCCACCGCGGTCCTGCCTTATTCGCAGGCGCTGTCCCGCTTCCCGGCTCACTTACAGCAGCTGGATATGGAATCCAACGGTAAGACTGTGAACCGCTTTGGCGAGCCTGTCAGCTACGTCACCGGCCCGGTGATCTTCGGAGAGCCCGGAACCAACGGCCAGCACTCCTTCTACCAGCTCCTTCACCAGGGTGCCAACATCGTCCCTCTGCAGTTCATCGGCTTTAAGAGCAGCCAGAGAGAGACGGATGTGGACATCCAGGGAAGCACGAGCCAGCAGAAGCTGAACGCGAACGTCGCGGCACAGATCGTGGCTTTTGCCTGCGGCAAGGACGATGAGAACCCGAACAAGTACTTTGCCGGAAATCGCCCGTCTTCCATTATCGTGGGCGACCAGCTGACTCCTGAAGCCATGGGCGCGATCCTGGCTCACTTTGAGAACAAGGTGATGTACCAGGGCTTTGTCTGGAACCTGAACAGCTTTGATCAGGAAGGCGTGCAGCTGGGCAAGACCCTGGCCAAGAAGGTCTTAAGCGGCAATACGGACGGTGCCCTGACGGCGTACAGCAAGCTTCTGGGTATTTTCTAAAAGCAAACAAAAATGTAAGGCCCCCGAGGAGATTTGTCTCTCCTGCGGGGGCACTTGTGTTTGGTTAACATCTGATAGTGCAGATAGATATGGCCAGATAATTAGAGCGGAGGGATAATATGGATCAGGTCTGTTTTTTGACAGCGCTGTTTGATACGGGGAGCAATCCGGAATTATTTGCAGATATTCTTCATTGCGTAGGCGTTCTGGCAGCCTACATCATTCCTTGTGTGCTGGTCTTGCTGCCGATCCGGCTGCTGACCCGCATTCCATCCTTCATCTTTCGGAAGCTCCTGCACATCGTAGCCTTCACCTGTGTTTCGCTGATGATACTGGCGGCAAGAAGCTGGCAGGCGGCCAGCCTGACGTCCATCCTGATTGCCGTTGTCGTTTACCCGATGCTTTGGGCGGTGGAAAACAGGCCCTGGTATCCATCCTTGTTTGTGGAGAAAGAACCGGGAGAAATTAAGAAAAGTCTTCTCCTGCTTTTCTTTATGTTTGCGGCAGTGGTGGCCGTCTGCTGGGGCGTGTTTAACAGACCGCAGCTGGCTGCAGTCGCGATCTTCATGTGGGGAACCGGCGATGCCGCCGCGGCCCTGATTGGCATTCCTTTCGGCAAGCATAAAGTGAAAGCGAAACATACAGACGGAAAGAAATCCTGGGAAGGAAGCACGGCGATGCTCGTGGTTTCGTTCCTGTGCGGCCTGTGTATGCTGGTGCTTTCGCAGCCGATGCCGATCCCCAAGGCAGCCGGGATTGCGCTGATTGCGGCTTTGCTGGGAACTGTGACGGAATTGTTTTCTCCCAGCGAATATGATACGGTGACGGTGCCGACGGTGATCGCGGCGGCGTTGCTGCTGTTGATTTGATCCAGGCTGGTTATGGCTGCGTGAAGCAAGAGGTGGGGCCGCCCTTCTTTCTCTTATTTAACAGAGTCCTGCACCGGAGCAGTAGTTTCCTCCTCCCACAATTGCCACAAATCTTCCAGCGAGGCGGGATTGCCCTGCACGCTGAGCGCATGCTTTAAGGCTAGCTCTTCGGTGTAATCCTCGAGAAAATAGACGGTGGTTTTCCGGTTTGCAAAATGGCAGATGAGTGGAGACAAATGGCAGGAGATGACGCCGTCTTTGCACAGGGTGAAGCCGGCGGCGGCGCCTAAGGAAGTTCTCCATTTGTCCATGTTAGCGGCGAAGTTTCCCAGGCTTTCGCAGACGATGCTTTTGTTTCCGGCAAGAGTTACCAGGCTCATAACAGGCCAGACCACATGCGGATGAGAGCAGATGATTACATCCGCGCCAGCGTCCGTGCAGCGCTCCCACAGCGCAAAATCTTCCTCCGAAGGCGCTAAGGCATATTCTTCGCCAATGTGGAAAAAGCAGATGGAAAGATCGCAGGAAGCTTCTGCCGCTTGCAAGTCTGAGAGCAGCTTTTCTTCATTTGAAAGAAGATCCACCTGCCATATTTTGTCCGCCGGGAGGGCATGGCCGTTTAAACCGTAGGTGTAGTTGAACAGGGCCAGTCGGACACCGTTTCTTTCGATGATCGGGATCCGGGAAGCCTCTTCTTCGGAAGCGTGAAGGCCCAGAAGGCATATTTCGGGATGCTTTTCCCAGAAGGCCAGCGTGTCGGCGATGGCCTTCTGGCCCCTGTCGTTCACGTGGTTGGTGGCGGCGAGCACTGCGTCAAAGCCGGCGTCGATCAGGGCGTCGCCCACGCTATCCGGCGTCGCAAACTCCGGGTAACCGCTGCGGTGCGCCGGGTCGTGCACCAGGATGGTTTCCTGGTTGACGACGGCCAGATCGTAGGAAGAGATGCGCGCCTTGACGTTTTCATAGAGCGGGGTGAAATCAAATACGCTGCGTTCCGGCACATAAGCGCCTTCGTAGATGCTTTGATGCATCAGGTTGTCACCCACGGCCAGGAGGGAGAGGGCGCCGGACGTGAAAGACATTGTTTCATCGTTCGAAAGGAGTGGCTCAACAACCGAACTCCCTTCCTGTATAGAGGCCGTTGCCTCTTCTGATTTGCCTTTGGTGGCTGCGGGTAAGATTTCCTCCACCAGCGCAAAGCCAAAATAATCCCAGGCCCAGGTGGACCTGCTACCGTCTGTTTCCTCCAGACGAACATATCCATTCTTATCGATCCACATCCGAAATATCTGCTCGCCAAGGCTGGAGGACATCCACTTCTGGCGCACCCCGGTTTCCGTCCACTCCAGCACAAAGAGGTGCTCCGTCAGCTTGGTCCGGTCACGCTTCATCCAGAAAGGCATGGAAGAGCCGAAGCTGTCGGCCTTCCAGGTAAGAAAGAGCATTTCCTGACTTCCATCGCCGTCTAGGTCCGTCACATGGGCGTCCGCGATCAGCCAGCCATCCGGCGTTTCATACAGGACATCTTCTTCGCTGTACACCCGGACCTGCCCATTTTTCAGGGTCAGAAGGTCGTACCGGCCATCCCGGTTTAAGTCAAAACGGATCTGCCTGTTCTCCCAGGTGATCCATTCAGGTAGAAGATGACGGGCACGCGTAAGCGCGGACAGGCCCGGAATGAGCGGCGCCGTGGCTGCGCCCGTCGGCCCCGCAAGCAGGGAAAACAGCAGAAAAGTTGTCAGGATAGATCGTAACATGATACACCTCAAAAAAAGCTGCCGCACAAATCGGGACGTTTTACAGGCGATAGACAATTCTAAACAGGCAGAGATTATATCCGTTTGCAGTCATGTACCAAGGCCATCAGAACCGCTTGTTGAAAAAAATTTGCTTTAGAGCAAAAATCGACAAAACAGCATTGGCGATTTTTGCTCTGTTCTTTGCAAATTTTTTGAAACGTACGCGGTTCTGGCCGAAGGTTCTTTAGACTGCAAACGATATAACTCTGCCGATTGAACTTACTTGTCGCCTGCAAAATATCCGGATTTATGCGGCAGCCTTATTTCCATTATCTCCAGGAATAGCACAGGTCTAAGATCCAGTCTTCCATCGTGATGCTGTCGTCGCGGTTCCTCATGCCGTCCTCGCCGTGCTGGATGCCGATCATCTGGCGCCATTCGGTATCCGTCAGACGATTCGAGATCGGCTGGGTGAACTGGTAGAAGCTGTAGACGGAACCGCTGGTCAGGTGGAGCTGTCCATCGATGGGAACCAGGACGAAAATCGTGTTCACGAAACCGGTACCGATTTCCAGAACCGCGCCGTTGGGATCCGTGGCGATGTCCACGACGATGGCAGCCGGGAATTCGCGGGTGCGGGGCTTATCGGTCTCGTCCTTTAACGCTTCCTGCCAGAAGTGCTCAATCTGGCCGCCAAAGGAGCGGATCAGATCATATTCTTCTGCTGTCAGGGACTCGGCGCGCAGTTCCTTTTCGGCGATGGTCTTCAGCTGGGTGGCCAGTTCCTCGAGAATCTTCAGGTTTTCTTCGTCATTGGGGAGAAGAAGTCCCAGCTCAGCAAGGCCGGTCTTTGTCTCCGCAACCAGGGCTGCCAGGCGGGCGAACACAAACGGTTCGGGCTCCACGTAGCCGCGGTCATCGCGCTCGGGGATGATGTCGCCGCCCATCTCGGGCATGACCTGCTTGGAATACAGGATGGTGTCGTGCTTCAGTTCCGCGTAGCTTCCCAGGAAGGTCTGCAGGTTCTTGCGGTTCCAGGCATCACTTCTCATGAACGTGGGATAGCCTTCGCCCCTCACGTCCAGAACCGGCGCGAGGGTGTACAGCCATTCGCTGTACAGGCTGGCTTTCCAGAAGCCTTCGTCCTCCGTGTACAGGCCCTTGCGAAGACGAATCATGTTTTCCATGTAGCCGTCATAGGCGGTTTCGCCCTTGGCTTCCAGGATGGACAGGGCTGTGTCGGATCCCAGAACGGCCGGAATATCCAGCGCGTTGGGAAGCATGCGGTTCATTCCTTCCGGATTGGCCTTTACCTTGCTGTAGATCAGTTCCTGGAAGGTGGCAGCATCCAGGGAGAACCGCTGGCCCATGAAACGGAAGCCGGCGTTTGCCGCCACCTGATCCGGGGTGGTTTCGTCCGCCCAGACCGGTGTGGAGTTGATGGCAGGGCCGTCCAGGGTCTTGGTGAGTTCGTGGAAGCGCTTCCATGCATCCGCCTTTCCGACGAGATCGGCGGCCTTGACTTCCTTGCCGTACACCTCGTCGATGACGGGGCGGTATTCATAGTAGCCGTTGTCATCGCTCTTTCCGGCGAAGAAAGAGGTGATGTTGTACACGGCATCCCAGATCGGCCGGGACTCTTCATCCATCGCCAGCGTCATGAGGAGCGCGCAGCGGTCTAAGGTTTCGTATTTCTGCGTGAAGTTGCGGCGGCCATACCACATCATGGCCTTAAAATAGGACTCCAGATCCTCATCGCCCTCGTAGTAACCGCGGGGCTTGTACTGGGAATAGTCCTCCATCAGTTCGTCCTCGCAGGCGCCTACAAAGAGCGGGCTGACCGCGATGCCGGCCTGCGCTTCGATCAGGGCAAGCTCTGCATCGACGAGGTTCTGCACATCCTCCGGAACCTCCATGGGAATTCCCTGAAGACTGGCACCTACCGCAAAGAACGCCGTGTTGATGCGGGCGGCGTGCTCCCATTCGGTTCCGCGAAGGGCTTTCAGCTGAGCCAAGGAGTTTTCGGTCAGGTTCATGCTCAGCGCAGTGAGAACCGAGGACAGATAGGTTTTCTCCGTATTCTTTAAGAGATGCGCGAAATACAGGTGGTAGGTGTGCATCATGGAGTCAACCGTGACAAAGTTCGGAAGATTGTTGTACCGGTTGCTTTCGTAGAGCTCAAAAAATTCGAACTCGGTGGCATCCCGGTTGATGAAGAAGCTGTTGGCAGCCAGCAGGTTCTTCTGCGCATCATTTAAGTAGTAGTCCGAAAGGTTGACGACGTTGGAAAGATCTGCAGCCGGGGCAAGAGGGGCTACCTTTGCCTCGATCTCTTTGCCCGTGACCAGCGCGCCGGGCACGGGTTCTTTCACCGTTTCAGTCCCCGGGTTCTCCGCGGTCGGGAGGGTTTCAGGCACATCGGTCCCCGGATTCTCCGCGGCCGGAAGGGTTTCCTGGCTTTCTGTTTCGGGAGCTTTTTCAGTCTCCTTTTCCGCAGCGATTGTTTCCGGAGCTTTCACTGTCTCAGGTTCCGCAGAACTTTCCGTTTCCTTGGTGGATCCTCCGAAGAAGGAGGAAGTAGCACACCGTACGGCTCCGTCACCGGCGGCCCACACGGGCTGCACCTGCGTAAGGAGCATTCCGGCCGCCAGAAGAAGGGCAGCGACACTTCGTTTGTTTCGTTTCATCCTAATACATCTCCTTTCCAATAGGTAAGACTTTTTTGTCCCTTTTTCCTGATTATAACACCCGGCAAATGGGATAACAAGGGGAAACGTGACGGATCCCGATCCGGAAGGAATGGTCGCTTTTCGTTTTTGGCGGGAACTTATAAAGTAGGATATTGAACGCACTTAATCAAATATAAGATTCTATATTACACTTGACAATGTAAGAAAAATCTGCTATGATACGATCGCGAACAGAAATCCTGGCTTTCGCTAAGGATTTCGCTTTAAAAAGTTCTCTTTGCACCTCTCTTTTTCATTCCTGCTCTGCCATCATCAGGATGCGGCAGGAACAGCTTCTGCGAAACCGAACCTTCTGATTCTATTCCATGGGGCATTCGTCCCCTAAAAGCAGAACGATCGTATCTACTCAGCACAGCCGCTTGCACCCCGCTGCAAGCGGCGTAAAACAAAAGCTGGCATGCCAAGCCACAGGCAATTTGGAATGCGCGGAGCGCATTGCCTGTGGCTTCGTAACTGCTCAGGTACTGAGCAGTTACGAACGATCTATTAAAAAATGACAGAAAAAAGGAACAGACGTCACAAAATATATCTGTGCGCAGCGACGCATATGTTTTTTATGATATCGAGAGCTGCGCAGCAGCGGAGCAATCCGTAGGGCGATATCATATGTGGTGGTGAGAGCCATCTCATGGAAGTTTTTTATATATAGGGAGAAAAGAAGTGAAAAGCAAAACATTCCTGATTTTTGACCCGGAGGAAGGCTATGCGGAGAAACTGGCGGCTCTTCTTTCCAAAGAGGACCTGGACTTTCGCTTCCGGGCGTTTACAGACCCGGAAAAGCTTCTCGCCGCCGCGCGGGAGGAACCCGCGGATATTCTTCTTGCCTCGGAAACCGGGTTCCCCGTGGAAAAGCGGCAGGAATATGTGAAAGCTTTGCAGGAAAAAACGCGCAGGCTCCTGTACTTTGGGGCGGAGACGGAAGACGAAGAGGAGATTCCGCATATCAGTAAATATCAAAGCTGCCGGCAGATCTTTCGCCACGTGATGGCGAAAATTCACCGGGCCAAAAACGACGGTGCCTTCCTTCGGGAGGAAGCCTTTAGAGTGGGCGTTTACTCTCCGGCAGGGGGCTGCGGAAAGAGCCGGCTGGCGAGGCGGCTGGCGCTTATGTTCGCGGAGCGGGAGAAAACGCTGCGCCTCAGCATGGAGCCCTTTTCAGATGAAAGGAACGGGGCGGAAGGCGGGAATGTGGCCGACGGCCTGTACTACCGAAGGCAGGGGCGCCTTGATGCCGGGCTTTGGGCAAGCCTTTGCCCGCCGCAGAAGGATGTGGACTTCCTGGGCCCGCCACTAAACCCGGAGGATCTGGAGGAGGTCTCCGCGCAGGAGCTGGTGCAGTTTTTTTCGCAGGCCTCGGACTACGGATATGAGAAAGTGGTGGTGGATGCGGGCTGCCGGTTTCCGGCCATCGAGGCAGTTTTTACCTGGTGCGACGTGGTCGCGGTGCCCGAAAACGGGGCCTCGGGCGGAAAGTGGGAACAGTTTCTGCGCTACCTGAGGGGAACCGGGAGAGAGGACTGGGAGGATAAGCTATGGATCGTGAAAAACGCGGGGACGGAGGGGAGCCGGGAAGAGATGGAAGCGCTGCGGCAGCAGTGGAAAGCGGAAAAGAACAGAAGGAAATCTTTATCCGGTGCAGAGAACGGATCCTAAAGCGCCTGGATCCCGGCAAAGAGCTGTCCGACGCGGATGTTCTTCAGGAGATCGACAGTGTGCTTTTGCAGGCGGGAAAGGAGTCGTTCCTCTCCATTCGGGAGAGGGAGTATCTTCGGAAGGCCCTGTTTGATTCCTTGCGCGGAATGGATATTCTGCAGGAGCTTCTGGATGACCCGTCTGTGACGGAAATTATGGTAAACGGGCCGTCGCGGATCTTTCTGGAGAAGCAGGGGCGGCTCGTCCGCTGGAACAAGCAGTTTTCTTCGGAGGAACGCTTGGAGACGCTGATCCATCAGATCGCCGCCGGCGTGAACCGGGTGATCAACGAACAGTCCCCCATCGTGGATGCCCGGCTAAAGGATGGCTCCCGCGTGCACGCGGTTTTGCCGCCTGCCTCGGTGGACGGCCCCATTCTGACAATCCGGAAATTCGGAAAAAAGCCGCTCACTCTGGAGGAGATGACCCGGATCGGCACGCTGAGCCGGGAGGCGGCCGGCTTTTTAACCAAGCTGGTGCGGGACGGCTACAACCTATTTGTGAGCGGCGGGACGGGAAGCGGGAAGACAACGCTCTTAAACGCGCTGGCGATGAAAATCCCGGCCGGCGAGCGCGTCATCACCATCGAGGATGACGCGGAGCTGAACCTGTCCAGAACCGAAAACCTGGTGCGGCTGGAGGCGCGAAACCCCGGCACGGAAGGGGATCTGGAGATCAGCATTCGCGATCTCATCCGCGCGAGCCTTCGCATGAGACCGGACCGGATTATCGTGGGCGAGGTGCGGGATGCGGCGGCTTTAGATATGCTGCAGGCCATGAATACAGGACATGATGGCTGCTTTTCAACCGGACATGCCAACAGCGCGGCAGATATGATCAAGCGCTTAGAGACGATGGCGCTCGATTCGAAGATGACGGTGGAGGCTGTTCGCAGACAGATTGCCTCGGCTGTGGATGTTCTGATCCACTTAGAGCGCTTTCGGAACGGAAGCCGGCATGTGACGGAGATCACGGAGGTCTTGGGTTATGAGGAGGATACGGGACGTGTCACGCTTGCGCCTCTTTACAGGTGGAAAACAGAAGGCGGAAAAGAAGGACTTGTCCGCTGCGGAGAGCTTACGAACGTCCGGAAACTTAAGAAAGGAACGCCTCCTGCGCCTCCTAAAGGCCCTGGGGTTTGAAGCGCTCCTGGCCTGGCTGTTTTTCCGCAGCTTTTGGGCGATCCTGTTGCTTTTCCCTCTGGTTCTTGTATTTGCGGGCCGGCTGAAGAAAACGGAGGAAGGAAAGCGCCGGGAGGAACTCCGAAAGGCGTACGCGGACGGGCTGGACGCGTTCTGCACGGCCTTAAAAGCCGGGTACGCGCCGGAAAACGCGATTGGGTACGCGGCCAGGGAGCTGTCACTTTTGTATGGGAAGGACGCGCCGATTACGGCGGAGTACAGCCGGATGGAGCAGGGAATCCACATGCGCCAGACACCGGAAGCGCAGTTTGCGGCCCTGGCGGAGCGGTGCGGCCTGCCGGAGGCCTCGCTGTTTGCGGAGGTGTTCGCGGTGGTGCGAAAAAGCGGCGGAAACCTGGTTTCCATCGTGGAGGAAACCGGAAGCCTTCTGCGGGATCACATCCATACGCGGCAGGAAATCCAGACTGCCCTGCGCGCGCGGGAGATGGAGCAGAACATGATGAAGGCGGCGCCCCTTCTGATGCTGGTATACCTGATGCTGTTTTCGCCAGGGTATCTGGATGTATTGTATGAAGGGCTCATGGGGCGCGCGGTCATGAGTATCTGCCTGGCGCTGTACCTGGTTGCC
This sequence comes from Lachnospiraceae bacterium, assembly GCA_017479935.1. Taxonomy (GTDB): domain Bacteria; phylum Bacillota; class Clostridia; order Lachnospirales; family Lachnospiraceae; genus RGIG5021. The sequence continues at coordinate 33,468 of JAFVBO010000011.1, read as the reverse complement.
TGGCATCTGGCCGACAAGGTGCTGGAAGCCGAGCGGGTGGCATAAAGGAACAGGCCGACAAGGTGCTGGAAGCGGAGCAGTTGGCGTAAAGGAAACGGGCTCGCCGCGCGCGAGTTTCGATCATGTGGAACGGGAGGCGAAAGCAAATAAAATGATTCTGATCGTATGCAGCCTTTTGGGACTCTATCTGGGAACCTCGTTTTTTCTGACAAAGCGCGGCTTTTTTCCACGCGCGGGGGAAGAGGGCCGGAAGAAGATCGACCTTTTTCTCATTGCCTTCGGAAACCTTGTAAGCCGCGGGCTTATGAAGGCGGGAAGCCCCGTGAATGAAGAACGGGCGGAGGAGCGGGCCAAGCTGTTCGGCGGATGCGCCCTGTTTTTGTGGGGCATCAGTCTGCTGGCGCTTGTGATTTCCTTGCAGCCCGGGGAAGCGCCCATCACTGGGGTTAAGCGAAGTAAGCAGGGCGGGGAGTCGTCCAGCTATTCCTTTATGGCAGTATTGGAAAGTGGAGAGACCGTGCCCGTCAGCGTGGAGGTGGCAGCGGAGAAGCGAACGAAGGAGGAGCGGGAGGCGTTGTTTGACGAGGCGGTGCAGGAGGTGGAAACCGTTCTGTTCGCGGAGGGAGACACGGCAGACTGTGTGAGGCACGATCTGACGTTTCCGGGCAGCGCGTGCGGAGGCGCCGTCAAGATTCTGTGGCAGACGGAGGATAAGAACCTGGTGGGCTACGGAGGAACCGTGTACGGGGAGAACGCGCCGCAAGATGGCCGGATCATCTGGATCAGCGCCCGCCTGTACTGTGAAGACGCCATGCGGGAAAAAACCTGGTACGTATGCGTGTATCCCCCGGTCAGGACCCAGGCACAAAGCCGGGAAGAGGAACTGACCGCGCTGTTGTCCGCCCGCGAGGAGGACAGCCGGGAGGATGGCTTTTTTCAGCTCCCGGAAGAGCTGGATGGGATGGCGCTGACCTTTTATCCGCCCACGACGCGGGTGAGCGGAGAGAGCATCCTTTTGTGGGGCCTTCTTCTGACCGTGCTCCTGTACCTGACCGGAAAAGAGCGGGAGAAGGAAAAGCAGAAGGAGGAGAAACGGCAGATGGAGGCGGACTACCCGGAGATTCTGATGAAGATCAGCGTGCTGTTGGGAGCGGGAATTCCCGCCTCCGGCGTATTTACGCGGATCACGGACGGGTACCGGCGCGAGAAGAAAAGCCGGGGAACGCGGGCTGCCTACGAAGGGATGATCCGGGCCTGCATGCGGATGCAAAGCGGCGTGCCGGAGGGCGAGGCCTACCTGGAATTCGGGCGATCCACCGGCCTGCATGGGTACCTGCGGATGGCCAGCCTTCTGGAGCAAAGCGTAAAAAGCGGGAGCAAGGGCCTGGCGGCCACATTCCGGCAGGAGGCCAGGGAAGCGTTTTTAGAGGAGAAAAACCGGGCACTCCGCCAGGGCGAGGAGGCAGAAACCCGCTTCCTGCTCCCCATGCTGATGCTCCTGGGGATCACCCTGGTTGTGATTCTGACCCCGGCTATCCGCACGATGGGGATGTAATCGCTGAGGCACAAAAACTCGGGGGGTGTCGCACATATCCAGATATTTGGCAGACGTCAGGAAATTCTAAGAAAGGCAGAGCTTATATCATTTGCAGTCATGTACCAAGGCCAATAGAACCGCTTGTTGAAAAGAATTTGCTTTAGAGCAAAAATCGACAAGCCTTACAGCGGAGCGACATTGGCGATTTTTGCTCTGTTTTTTGCAAATTCTTTGAAACTTATGCGGTTCTGGCCGCAGGTTCTTTAGACTGCAAATGATATAACTCTGCCGATTAGAATATGCTGACGTCTTAAATAATTCCAATATGTGCGACACCCCTTCACAAAACATGAAAGCAAACACAATTGTTGACAAAAGGAGGAAATGATGAAGAACGTATTAAAGAAGGAACTGGCGGGAGCCGGTGTCGTGGAAATGGTGTTGATTATTGCGGTGCTGATCGGCCTGGTGGTCTTATTCCGGACGCAAATTACGGGACTCGTAACCGCCTTGTTCGGCCAGATCGAGGAGGCGGCCCAGGGAGTGTTCTAGCCATGAAAAGAAGCGGCAATAGGCAAGTGCCGGGAGCTGTGACGGTGTTTCTTCTTCTGACCGTGCTTTTGGTGACGGCCGTGCTGCTTGTCAGCGTGGAAGGCGCGCGGGCGGCAGCAGGCCGCCTGTATTTTAAGCAGGCGGCCGTCGCCGCCGCGGAGTCGACCATGGCTTCCTATCGGAGCGATTTGTGGGAAAACTATCGCCTTCTGTTTCAGTATGAAGACGAGGACCTGGAAGCGGAGGCGGGGGAGATCCTTGCGCGCTATTCCGCTTCCGCAGGCGCAGGCGGGCTCATCGGCTTTTCCGACGGCAGTGTACGGGTCAGGCCCGTCCGCCGTGTAACGGAGGAAGGCGGGCGCTATCTGGTGCAGAATGCGGTTGACATGATGGTCTTTGAGGAAGGCAAAGAGGCCGTGACGGATTTTCTGGGTGACAGCGGCTTGTTAAAGCAGATCAAAACGGCGGCTTCCTTTTTACAGACCTTGCTTTCGTATGGAGAAGACCTGGTGGAGCTGGAAAAGCGCCTCTCCCGCCTGCTTCGCCTGACCGAGGACATGCAAACGGAGGCAACGGAGGTCAAAAAGTCCGGCGAAAAACTGGAGGAATGCGCGGAAAAGGCGGGGGTGCTGAAAGCGGCTGTCCAGGCAGCCGAAAAAATGTCCAGGGAAAAAGACCACAGCGCGCAGATGGTGACGGAACAGTACGAAAAGGCGTATGTGGAATACACCCGCGCCTTGCAGGCAGAGGTCACGGCCCAGCAAGACCTGACAGGCACCTACAAGGAGATGCGAAAAGTGCTGAATGGCTATGCCACGAAGGCGGAGGAGCTGGGGAACGCGCTTACGAAGGTGCTGGAGGGCCTGGAGACAGAGAAAGCGACCTTTCGCAAGGAAATCTGGGAGCTTTTGGAGGCGGAAATCGCCCACATCCGGGAATACACGGAGGAGACCGGGGAGCGGCAGGCCTTCGTCACCCTGCTGACTTCGCTTCTGGCAGGAAAGGAGGAGTTTAATTCAGACCTCGAAACCCTGCGCGCCTTCCTGCACAAAAATCCGGACGAGCAGGATTATGAGAGGGTGAAGGAAGTGACGGAAACGCTGTGTGAAGAAGCCGAAGAGCCGGAAAATGTTCAGATCCCCGAGTGGCTTGTGCCTATGGGGGTTCCGTCCGATTTCTGCCTCTCCGATGCATTTACCTACATCCTGCGGGAGATTTTCGCACAGGGCTTTTTAATCGCTTTTGTAGAGAATCCGGACAAGCTTTCGCAGCATAAGATGACCATGAAAGATCTCCCGTCGGAGACTTTGCAAGGGAGCCAGGGCGGCGCGGACTTTTTTTCGCAGGTCGCCAGGCGGATCTTGTTCCAGGACTATCTGACAACCTATTTTTATGGCTATACAGGCAACCAGGAACGGGAAATGCAGTACGAGTGGGAATATCTGTTGTTTGGACAACGCTCGGATGTGCAAAACCTGACCGAACAGGTGAAGGAATTATACCTGATTCGCGAGGGAACCCGTTTTCTGGAAAACATGCAGAACGCGGTCTTGCGGGAGCGGGCGAACCAGATGGCATTATCCTGCCTGGGGTTTACGGGAAATCCGGCAGTCGTTTATATGGGGCAGCTCTTTTTCCTGGCGCTTTGGGCGGCGGATGACGCCTGGGTGGATGTGCGGGAGCTTTTAAAAGGCGAAAAAAGACCGTTTCTGTCCATAAGCGGACTGGAAAACTGGCAGGTCTCCTACCGGGATTATGTGCGCCTTGAGATGTACCTTGTTCCGATGGAAACGTTAAGCGGACGGGCGATGGATCTGATCCAGAATGAAATCCGTAAGGACGACGCGGATTTTGAGGTCTCCCGCATGCTCTATTCGGTCCGGGTGACGGTGGGTGGGCAGATGCCCTGGCTGTTTGCGTCCTTGCCGCTTGTAAGCCGTTTCTTTTCCGAACAGTCCGCCGGGCAGACATTTCTCTGGTCGGAGGAGTGCCATTACTAAGGGAGGCAGGAAAAAGGGCCGGAGAGCAGGAGTTCAGGCCAGAATACAGAATCTCTCCAGGTATCCGATTATAATGCTCCGAACGCCAAAAACCATGAAAATCATGAAAAAAAGGAAAGATAAAACGATCCAACAAACCTCCAAACTGATTGCTTTCCCCGCACGTTTTCCGGCCCTTTTTCCTGCCTCCCTGCCCCCAAGGGGAAGTCTGACCGTGGAGGCGGCGTTCGCGCTTCCCTTGGTACTGCTGTTTCTGACTGTGTTTCTCCGCTTCTCCCAGGTGACGATCTTCCAGATGAGGCTGCAGAAAGCGCTGGAAGAAGCAGTCTCACAGACGGCCATGACGACCGGGGCAGCCGGCGTGAATACCGAAATCGAAGCCGAATGGCAAGTGCTCCTTACTCGTGAGATGGCGCTGTTTTTCCTGCAGGATGCCTCCCTCGTGGACGGAGAAAAAAACGGCCTGGATTTTTCGCCTTCCCGGCTGGATCAGGGCACGCAGCGATTGGAACTTTCGGTCCGATATCAGATTTCCTTTCCCACCGGGCTTCTGGGCACGTACCGGATGGAGTTTTCCCAGACCGGCGCAAGGCGGCTTTGGACCGGCTCGGAGGGCACATCGTGGAAGGTGGAAGCCCCGGAGGAAGAAGAGGAGCAGGAGACGGTTTACATCACGCCGAGTGGAACGGCGTACCATTTTTTCCGGGACTGCACCTATATAAAGCCCACCGTCAGGCGGGTAAGCATAGCTACGGTTTCCTCGCTGCGAAATCAGTCGGGAGGCAGTTATTATCCTTGCCAACATTGCCGGGACACGGCGGTGGGGGCACAGGTGTACATCACGGATTATGGAGACCGATATCACTATACATTGGGCTGCGGGCATATCACACATGATATCACGGCCATTTCCCTTTCGGAAGTCGGAGAGCGCCACGCCTGCTCGAAGTGCAAGGCGAAGAAGGCCAGGGAAGCCGCACATTGAGCTTGCACAAAGAAGAGGAAGGGAGCTGCTTTATGGAAAAAGCTGCTTGTGTTTTATTTTTGGTGGTTTGTGCAGCCTGGGATGTGAAAAAATGGAGCTTTCCGGTCTGGCTGCTGCTTGTTGGAACCCTCGTTCCGGTTGCGTTCCTTGTGGGCAAGAGTTTTACGGAAGGGTGGACGGTGTGGCTCTCGCCCGCCATCGGCTGCTCGTTTGGGCTGGGACTTTACCTGGCCGGGCGTTTCTTTCAGGGGTCCTTTGGAAGCGGGGATGCCTGGCTGATGGCGAACACCGGACTGTTTCTGGGATGGGAGAAAAACCTGCTACTCTGGTGGAATGCTTCCGTTCTGGCACTGTTGTTTGCGGGGGTTCTTGTAGTCTTGAGAAAAGGAAACCGAAAGACAAAGCTGCCGATGGCGCCGTTTGTCCTGGCGGGATACTGCCTCATGGAACTTGGCGCGTGGAAGGAAATCCTATAGCAATTGCGTGTAACTGCTCAGTACCTGAGCAGTTACGAAGCCACAGGCAATGCGCTCCGCGCATTCCAAATTGCCTGTGGCTTGGCATGCCAACTCTTGTTTTACGCCGCTGGAGCGGAGCACTTAGCGCCAGCCGAGCTAAAAGCGAAGGCTGACGCTTATGTGCGTGCCCTACCGTGCACTTAGTGAAGCGGAGTCGTAAGACGAACGCTGAGCTTAGTGCAACGGTAATGCGGGGTGCAAGCGGCTGTGCTGAGTAGATACAATTGCATTCAGTATTTTATAAGGAGAAGGAAAGGATGGGTGGCCCCAGAAAACGGCAATATTTAAGTGGAAGCTACACGGTGGAGGCGGCGTTTGTGCTGCCGATTGTCCTCTTGTCCCTTTGCTTGTGTCTGCGCCTGGGCTTTGCGCTGGAACAGACGGCGGGAAGGGAAGCAGCCGCGGAAGAGGAACAGTTACTTGTGCAGGATCAGGTGGATACCTGCCTGATCTATGTGCGGATGATGGGTATGCTAAAGGAGGTGATCAAGTGATGGAGCCCGATGAGATTCAAACGGAAGGAACCAGAAGTTACCGGGTGAAGGCGCTGCCCAAGGAGACGGGCGGCTACCGCCTTGACATGCTGCTCGAAAATGGCATCCCGGGGATTCTCCCCGTGCGGGAGCGGGAAAAGAACGGGCGGCTTGCCCTGGCTTTTGAAATATCCGGATGGACGTCGCTTGCCGGGTACTGTGAAACCAATCGGCTGCGGGCCAGGGAACTGACCAGTCTGGTTCACGGGATCGGCGATATTTTACAGGAGGCGGAAGAGTATCTGTTAGAGCCGGACTGTTTTCTGTTAAACTCCAAAGAAATCTATCTGTCTAAGGCGGAAGACGAGCGCCTGGAACTGGGACTTGTCTGCATGCCGGTTCCACAGGAAAACTGGCGCGCACAGATGAAGGAGCTGTTCCGCTATCTGCTGGAAAAGATTGATTACCGGGAAGAAAAAGGGGTTCAGATGGCCTATGAACTATACGAGCTTATGAACAGCCAGGAGTTTATCCCTTTTGCGAGCCTTATGAGGTGCGTGGATCGCTTCTGGGAAGAAACGCGGGAAGAGGAAAACAGCGAAGCGTCTCTGATTTTAAAAGAGCAGGAGGCGCTCTTGCGCTCGAATGTATCCCGTCTGAAGGAGGCGGGGGAGACAGGTGCAAAACAAGGCTTGCTGCCGCCTAAGGCACGAGAGTTTCTGACGATAAAACTCCCGGCCGTGCTTGGATATGTGCTTCCGGCCATCGCCGGAGTCCTGCTTTGGTACCACTGGTTTGGACAATAGGAGAAAACGCTGCAGAATGAATAGCGCCGGTTGCTGCCATTGCCCATGAACAGGAACAATCGCATGGCGCAACTGGCACGGCTTTTTCTTTGCCGATTGACGAAACGAAGGATCTGTGAGAAAATAAGAGGCGTTTAGCGCGCGGAAGGAACACGAAAGAGAAAGGGAGGCTGCGAAAACAGCCTCCCTTGGTCGTATAATAAGAGCCGTCAAAAGGAGAAAAACGATGAACCGGTACCGGACAATCCCCATAGCGTCCATATTTCTGATTATTCTGAACGTCATTGTACACCTGTATCTGACGTTCAAAGGGGGCACAACGAACACGATGGTGATGCTCGAAAACGGTGCCCTGTATGCCCCGGCTGTGCTGGAGGATCACGAGTACTACCGCATGATCACCTCCATGTTCATGCATTTTGGATTTGAGCACTTGTTTTTTAACATGATTCTGTTGTATTATATGGGGACGGTTCTGGAGAAGGGACTCGGGGAGATCCGCTTTCTGATTTTGTATTTCATAAGCGGTCTGATCGGAAATGTGGCCTCCCTCATCTGGTACACCCAGATTGACCGCATGGCGGTTTCCGCCGGCGCGTCCGGAGCCATCTTCGGCCTGGTGGGGGCAGCGCTCTACCTGGTCATCAAACACAAGGGATATTACAGAGGGATCGATATCCGCCGGCTGGTCCTGATGATCGCCGTGAACCTGTATAATGGGTTTGTGGTGCAAAGCGGCATCAACAACGCCGCGCATGTCGGCGGGCTGGTTTCCGGCTTTTTGCTGGGCGTCGTGCTGACGCAGTCAGAAACGTAAAACAAAGGTGACCCGTGAATAGTAACAAACAAGGATGCCATTCTGGCATGTGACGCGGCTAAAAAGGCCGCAAGGAGGTTTATTATGAAGAAAGACGATTGCATTTTCTGCAAGATCGCGGCGGGCGAGATCCCGTCCTCTACGGTTTATGAGGATGAGTATTTCCGCGCGATCCTCGATCTGGGCCCTGCGTCTAAGGGACATACCATTATCCTTCCCAAGAACCATTACGAGGATCTGTGCGATCTGGGCCCGGAAGAGGCGGCCCGCGTACTGCCCGTCGCGGCAAAAATTGGCCGCGCCATGAAAAAGGGCCTGGGATGCGCCGGATTTAACCTGGTGCAGAACAATGGAGAGGCAGCCGGACAGACGGTCCATCATTTCCATATGCACGTGATTCCCCGCTACGAGGGCGGCCCTGAGATGGTCGGCTGGATTGTGGGAAAGAACACGGATGAAGAGAGACAGGAGATTGCGGCAGCACTTACAGGCGCCATGGAGTAATCCATAAACAAACGCTTGATTACAGGAGGACAGCATGTTTCATATCAACGAAAATTATCAGAAAATGCCGGGAAGTTATCTGTTTGCGGACATCGGACGGAAGGTACGGGAGTTTTCCGCTGCCAACCCGGATAAGGAAGTCATCAGACTGGGCATCGGAGACGTCACGCTTCCGCTTGCGCCGGCGGTGGTAAAGGAAATGAGCCAGGCGGCGGAAGACATGGGAACGCCCGAAGGCTTTAAGGGCTACCCGGACTATGAGGGCTACGAGTTCCTTCGCCGGGCCATCAAGGAAAATGATTTTGATCCCCGCGGCGTAGAGGTTGGCCTGGATGAAATCTTTGTGAACGACGGTGCCAAGAGCGATTCTGCCGACCTGGGCGAGATCTTCAGCAAGGACTGCAAGGTCGCGGTCTGCGATCCGGTGTATCCCGTGTATGTAAACAGCCACGCGCTGGCGGGCCGGGCCGGGGACTATCTGCCGGAAAAAGGTGAGTGGAGCAACCTGATCTACATGCCCTGCACCGAGGCCAACGGATTTGTTCCGGATCTTCCGGGGGAGACGCCGGATCTGATTTATCTGTGCTATCCGAACAATCCCACCGGCGGCGCCATCACCCGCGAAGCGCTGCAGCGCTGGGTGGACTATGCCTTAAAGAACAAAGCCTGCATCCTGTACGACGCAGCCTATGAAGCCTACATCACAGATCCGTCCCTGCCGCATACCATCTACGAGTGCGAGGGGGCCAAGGAGTGCGCGATCGAGCTGCGCAGCTTTTCCAAGAATGCCGGCTTCACCGGCGTCCGACTGGGCTACTCTGTGGTTCCGAAGGAATTAAAGTGCGGAGACGTTTCCTTAAACACGCTGTGGATGAAGCATCAGGAATTCACCTTCAACGGCGTTTCCTATCCGGTGCAGAGAGCCGGCGCGGCCGTATACTCTCCGGAAGGAAAGGATCAGACGGCGGCGCAGGTCGCGTATTATTTAAAGAACGCGAAGGCCATCAAGGAAGGCTTAGAGGCAGCAGGCTACACGGTGTACGGCGCGGAGAACAGCCCGTACGCGTGGTTGAAGGTGCCGGCGGGCATGACGTCCTGGCAGTTCTTTGACAAGCTGCTGACCGAAGCGGCCGTGGTGGGAACGCCCGGCTCCGGCTTCGGCCCTCACGGGGAAGGGTTCTTCCGCCTGACCGGCTTTGGAACCTACAAAAATACGCTGGCTGCCATCGAGCGCATTCAGAAGATGTAAAGTCAATACTTGGGCGCGCGGAGGCCTTAGGCCCTGCGCTGCCTTCAGTAGATGTATCTAACAGAAAAAATAATCGGGAAGGTTCATCCCTATGAAAAAAATCGTACTGACCGGCGGGGGAACCGCCGGTCATGTAACCCCTAATATTGCGTTGCTCCCGGGCTTAAAGGCCCTGGGCTACGATATTTTGTACATCGGTTCCTACGAAGGAATGGAAAAGGAGCTGATCGAGAAGGAGGGCATTCGGTACGTTGGTATCTCCTCCGGAAAGCTCCGCCGTTACCTGGATTTAAAAAATCTGTCCGATCCGTTCCGCGTGATCAAGGGCTTTGCGGAGGCGCACAAGATTCTGAAAGAGTATCAGCCGGACGTGGTGTTCTCCAAGGGCGGCTTTGTGGCGGTTCCCGTGGTTTTGGCGGCCGAGCAGATGCGTATTCCCACGGTGGTGCATGAGTCCGACATGACGCCGGGCTTAGCCAATAAGCTCTGCATCCCGCGGGCGAATAAGGTCTGCTGCAACTTCCCGGATACCATGCAGTATCTGCCGAAGGAAAAGGCTGTCTATACCGGTATTCCGATCCGGTCGGAGCTGCTCACCGGATCTGCGGAGGCAGGCCGCGATTTTGCCGGCTGCCGGGAAGGCAAGCCCATCCTTCTTGTGGTGGGAGGAAGCTCCGGGTCCGTCGCGGTCAACGAAGCCATCCGCGCGATCTTGCCGGAACTGACGAAGGACTTCCAGGTGATCCACCTGTGCGGAAAAGGCCATGTGGATGAGACGTTACAGGGAACGCCGGACTACGTGCAGTTTGATTACATCCGCGAGGAGTTAAAGGATCTTCTGGCCTGCGCGGATCTCGTTGTGTCCCGTGCCGGCGCGAACGCCATCTGTGAGCTGTTGGCCCTTCACAAGCCGAACGTGCTGATCCCGCTTCCCGCTGCCTCCAGCCGGGGGGACCAGCTTTTAAACGCAGGGTCATTTAAGCGGCAGGGCTTTTCCGCGGTGATCGAGGAAGAAGAAATCCAGGGGACAGCGCTTTTGGATCTGATTCGGAAAACGTACGCAGACCGTGAAAAGCAGGTGAAGGCCATGGAGACAAGCAGCGCTTCGGATGCGGCGGCCGCCGTGATCCGGGTGATTGAAGAAGTACAGAAATAGGAAAAAGTAAATGCTCAGCAGGCGGATGGCCTGGGACCTGTGCTGCTGAGTTACGGAAAAAACGGACAGGAGAGAATCATGATTGGAATTATCGGCGCCATGGATGAGGAAGTGGCGGCTCTCAAGGAGAGCATGGAGAATAAAGAAGTCGTGGAAAAGGCCGGCATGTCCTTCGTAAAAGGACGCCTGTGCGGCAAGGATGTGGTGGTCGTGCGCAGCGGCATCGGCAAGGTGAACGCGGCAGTCTGCACGCAGATCCTGGCGGATTGCTTCCAGGTGAGCGAGGTGATCAACACAGGCATCGCCGGATCACTCGATGCGAAGATTGACATCGGGGACATCGTCTTATCCACCGATGTGCTTCATCACGATATGGATGCCACGGGATTTGGCTACCCCTTAGGCCAGGTTCCGCGCATGGATACGCTGTCGTTTGAGGCTTCCGCCGCGATGCGGGAGAAGGCAAAGCGCGCCTGTGAGAAGGTCAACCCGGACATTCACGTGTTTGAAGGACGCGTGGTGAGCGGCGATCAGTTTGTCTCTTCGCAGGAGAAGAAGGACTGGATCTATCAGAACTTCCACGGCTGCTGCACGGAGATGGAAGGCGCGGCCATCGCGCACACCGCTTATTTAAACGGCATTCCTTTCCTGATTGTCCGCGCGATTTCCGACAAGGCGGACAACAGCGCGCATGTGGACTATCCGGAGTTTGAGGCAAAGGCGATTCAGCACACGGTGCGCCTGATGAAGGAGTATGTGGCCGGGTAAGAGGGCTTTGCACAGGCCTTAAGGCCATTTGTCTGAGCTTTTGCAGAATAGGTCTTAAGGCCGTTCGTCTGAGACTGTGCAGAAATCGTTTTCAGACATCTTCCTCGATCACCTGGATCTCCAGGTAATCGAATTCAATGGGCTCGATGAAACTGTCCTTTGTGAACCGCGTCTTGGAGATGCGTTTGAAATCCCGGATGTTGGAATCCAACCAGATGGGAACGCTTAAGTCAAAGCGATGACAGATTTCCTCGAGCCCGTCAAATACCTTGCGGGTACGGGTCAGGTCGCTCGCGTTTTCCACGACCGTGTCCTGTAACAGATGGTTCTGTAAAAATATCTTGCCCCAAATTCGAAACATAGCTTGCCCCCCGGCGAAAAGTGGTGTAAAATATGTGCGTTCAAAAGACGCACATACATTGTCTATTATATCGAAAAAAATTGTTTTGTAAAGAAATGCAGGGGGTACCCTAAGATGGCAACGAACGAAAACAGTATGCTTCTTCGCAGCGCGAAAGAAGCTCTTCATACGTTAAACGAGAAAAGAGAAGAATGCGGCTTACTGGGCGCGGAAGTCAAGAAGCTGGAGAAGACGCTGAAGGAAGAAAAGAAGGCGGCCAATGATCTGGTGAAGGCTACGATCAAAAAGCGCCAGGGAGAGCTGACTGCCTCCTACGACAGTGAAATCGGCAGCCTGAATGATGAGATCAAGCGGGAAAACACACGCCGCGACAAGGCCATTGCCACCGGGAAAAAGGTGCGCATGAAGCAGGAAACCGAAGAGCTGCGCAATCAGGTTCTGCAGGCCAGTCAGGAGCTGCGGGTTCTGATGCAGAAGGACAAGCTGCCCGCCGTCTGTGGCACCCGGGCGTTTTACAGTCTTGTCTCCCCGAAGGGTATTTTTGAGTATGGCATTTTAGTGCTCATCGTGCTGGCATGGTGCGTGCTGCTGCCGTTCCTTTTCACGAAGATCCTGCCCTGGAAGGGGATTATCCCGACGATCCTGATTTTTGTGATCTTCATCGGTCTGTTTGCCGCGGCCTACATCTTTGTCAACCGTCTGCTTCGCGCGTCCCACTGGGATGTCATTTTACGGGGCCGCGTCTATCTGGATCAGATTGCGGATAAGAAGAGAAAGATCCGCGCGATCGAAGAGAACATTGCCCGGGATGATGATGACAGCTACTATCAGCTGGACGAGTACAACGTAGCGCTGCAGGAACTGCTGGATAAGCTGTCCTATGCGAACGAGAGCAAGAAGGCCGCGTTAGATGAGTTTGACCGCGTGACCAAGACCAGCATCATGAGCGACGTCCAGACGCAGAAGCAGGGCCAGATCGACGAGCTGGAGGCAGTCCTGGCGGAGAAGAGCAGCGAATTTTCCGGAATGAATGAGAATGTACGGAAATTAGAACTTGATTTTTCTGAAAAGTATGGTACCCTTATTGACAGAGCTTTTCAGCAGGAGGAGAAAATCGACAAGATGATCGAGTTCCTGGAAAATGGCGAAGCAAACACCATCATGGAAGCTCAGAATTTATTAAAGACGAAGTAGGAAACCTACTTCCGAACGGGGCATTAGCGCAGTTGGGAGCGCGCCACACTGGCAGTGTGGAGGCCAGGGGTTCAAGTCCCCTATGCTCCAGATGAAAGCCGAGGAGAGATTTCTCCTCGGCTTTTTCCTGCTTGTCCATCGTGTGCAGGTCGTATATAATGATAGCAGTATGCGAAATGGCGACAACGCAGACAATGGCGATTTAGACAAGAAAAATGTCCAGGTTATGTGGATACAGGTTCTTAGAGAAGTCGAATAAGGAGGGGTATGGAGCATGGAAAACAAGGCAGAGAGAATTTCATTACTGGATGAATACGAGCGCATGGGGGAGCCGGACGAAGAAGCGCTCCGCGCGGAACTGAAGGAAGAACGGGCGAAGCTGGCCGGGTATCAGACGCGGATCAAGGAAGCCGGACTTCCGGTGATGGTGATTTTGGAGGGCTTCGGCGCGGCAGGCAAAGGCTCGGTTTTAGGGCGGATCATCAAAAACATCGACCCTCGGTTTTTCCGGGTCCGGACCATGGATCCGCCGACGAAGGAAGAAAAGCGCTACCCGTTTTTGCACCGGTACCTGAAGGACATTCCCGAAGCCGGGAAATTCACCTTCTTTGACAATTACTGGATGGCGGAGGTGACGGAGTGCCTGTTTTCGGGGAACCTTTCGGAGGAAGAATACAGAAAGCGCGTCGGCAGCATTAACCGGACGGAGCGCTCGCTCACGGACAACGGCTATCTGGTGATGAAGTTTTTCTTTGACATCAGCGAGAAGGAGCAGCACAAGCGCTTAAAGCATCTGAGGGAAGACCGCAACACCCGCTGGCGCGTGAGCAAGCGCGACCTGCACGAGAATGACAACTACGAAGAATACCGGGCCGGTTACGGCCGCTATTTAAGCGACACCAACCGCTCGGCCGCGCCGTGGTACGTGGTGGAGGCCGGGGACCGGAAGTGGGCCGAGCTGCAGGTGCTGCGCTTCTTAAATCAGGGCATTGAGACGGCCCTCAAAAATCACGCCATGGCGGTTCCGATCAGGCAGAATGTGTTCCCGCTGAAGAAGATTCCCCTTTTACAGGACATTTCCCTGGCGGACAAGACGCTGACGGAAGAGGAGTATAAGGAGAAGCTGGAAAAGCTGCAGGAGGAACTGGCGGATCTGCACAACGAGATTTACCGCAGGAAGATCCCGGTGATCATCGCCTACGAAGGGTGGGACGCGGCCGGAAAGGGCGGAAACATCAAACGTGTCGCGGCGGCGCTCGATCCGAGAGGCTACGAGGTGCATCCCATTGCCAGCCCGGAGCCGCACGAAAAAGCGCGCCATTATCTGTGGCGTTTCTGGACGCGCCTCCCGAAGGACGGCCACATTGCCATCTTCGACCGCACCTGGTATGGCCGCGTCATGGTGGAACGCCTGGAGGGCTTCTGCAGTGAGAACGACTGGCAGCGTGCCTACAATGAAATCAACGAATTCGAGAAGGAATTGACTGACTGGGGCGCCGTCGTGATCAAGTTCTGGGTGCAGATCGACAAGGACACGCAGCTCACGCGTTTCACCGAAAGACAGAACACCCCGGAGAAGCAGTGGAAGATCACGGAGGAAGACTGGCGAAACCGCGAGAAATGGGACCAGTATGAAGAAGCCGTAAACGAGATGCTGCAGAAAACCAGCACGGAAACCGCGCCGTGGGTGGTATTGGAGTCCAACGATAAGAAGTATGCCCGGATCAAGGCACTGGAGACAATCGTAGAGGCGTTAAAGAAGGCTTGTAAGGAGAGAGAGAACGGGTAAGGAGGGACGACAAGGGGCTGTGCGCCAACCCCTTGTCGTCCTCTTTCGCAGTCTCTCACCCGAAACTTATCTCCTCAAATAAGAACTCGAAACCGGAAAGTCAAAGTACGTGTCCGGGTACGGCTCATTTTTGAGCGCAAAATGCCACCACTCGCAGTCAATCGGCGCAAAGCCGTTTTTCACCATCACATTCTGAAGTAACATCCGATTCTTATATTGCTCTTCTGTCACTTCCTTGCAGTCCGGATGCGAGAGCGGACTAAACAGATCAAAGGGACTCCCCATATCTACTTCCTTGCCCGTCTTCATATCCAGGAGGGTTAAGTCCACCGCGCTTCCGCGGCTATGGCTGGATTGTTTGGCAATATAGCCCTTCGCAAAGAGCTCCTGCTTTTCCAGATCCGGGTAAAAATACGGTTTCATGCGCAGATCGAGATCTTCAATTCCCCACAGGACAAAGTGGTGAACCGCCATCGCCGGGCGGTAGGCGTCGAAGACTTTCAGACGATATCCCATGGCGTTTATCTGACCGTTTACCACCTTTAAGGCCCGGGCGGCTTCCTTCGTGAGAAGCGCACAGGGCTCCTCGTATCCGTCGATCCGGTCACCGATGAAATTGTAGGTGGAATGGTAACGGATTTCCTGGATGATGCCAGGGATAAAATCCGCCAGAACTACAAACCCGGAAGGGTCCATGGTTACCTGTTTTTTATAGTCCATCTGCTCATTCTCCTTTAGAAAATACTGATCGAAATTATACCATTTCCGGGCAGGCGATGCAAGGGACAGACCCTGCCCATGGCAAGGCTTTTTGCCCCTCTTGAAAAATCGGCGGATCGTGATAGAATGAAACAGTTAGTGATAACTTTTGAAACCGTGTGGGAGGAGAACTTTTTCGGAGGTAGGAAATGAAACAATATGATGTCACGGGCATGAGCTGCGCAGCCTGCAGCGCTCATGTGGAGAAGGCGGTGAAAGGCGTGCCGGGCGTCACCTCGTGTGCCGTCAGCCTGCTGACCAATTCCATGGGAGTGGAAGGAGATGCATCGCCGGCGGATATTATCAAGGCAGTGGAAGAGGCGGGCTACGGCTGCTCCGAGAAGGGAGCGCCTGCCGCGAAGGCAAGCGGTGCAGCCGGACAGGCATTGGCGGCAGGAGAGGATGCGCTGGCAGATAAGGAAACGCCGGTCTTAAAGCGGCGACTGTTTTTGTCGCTGGGGTTTCTCATCGTCCTCATGTATTTTTCCATGGGCGTGCACATGCTGCATTTCCCGGTGCCCGCATTCCTGGAAGGCAATCATGTCGGTATGGGGCTGATGCAGATGCTGCTCGCGATCCCGGTGCTCATCATCAATAAGAAGTTCTTTATCAATGGCTTTAAAGGTCTGATCAAGCGAGCGCCGAACATGGACGCGCTGGTCGCGCTTGGCAGCGCGGCGGCGTTTTCCTACTCGACGGTTATGCTCTTTGCGATGACCAGAGCCCAGGTGGACGGGGGCAGCGCGGCGGCGGCTCCGTACATGAACGAATTCTACTTTGAGGCTTCGGCCATGATCCTGGCGCTGATCACCGTCGGAAAAATGCTGGAAGCCCGGTCGAAAGGCAAGACCACGGACGCCTTGAAGAGTCTGATGAAGCTGGCGCCGAAGACGGCCACGGTTATCAAGAACGGGACGGAAAAGACCATTTCCATCGATGAGGTGGCAAAGGGCGATATCTTCGTGGTCCGGCCCGGAGAGACCATTCCCGTGGACGGCGTCGTGCTGGATGGAAACAGTGCCGTGAACGAAGCGGCCCTGACGGGAGAAAGCATTCCGGTGGATAAGGCGGAAGGAGATTCGGTATCCGCGGCCACCTTAAATCAGTCCGGTTTCTTAACCTGCCAGGCGACCCGCGTGGGCGAGGATACCACCTTAAGCCAGATCATTCAGATGGTGAGCGATGCGGCCGCGACGAAGGCGCCCATCGCCAAGGTGGCGGATACGGTGTCGGGCATCTTTGTTCCCGCGGTCATCGCGATTGCGGTGATTGTCACGATCGTCTGGATGATCTTAGGGCAGCCCTTTGGCTATGCGCTGGCCCGCGGCATCTCGGTGCTGGTGATCAGCTGCCCGTGTGCCCTTGGCCTGGCGACGCCGGTGGCCATCATGGTGGGCAACGGCCAGGGCGCGAAAAACGGTGTCCTGTTTAAGACGGCAGTCTCGTTGGAGGAGACCGGCAAGGTGGACATCGTGGCGCTCGACAAGACAGGCACCATCACCACCGGGGAACCGAAGGTGACGGATATCGTACCCGCGGACGGAGTTTCCCAGGACGAACTACTTCAGGCCGCGTACGCCATGGAGGAAAAGAGTGAGCATCCTTTGGCCCGCGCGATCGTACAGAAAGGAAAAGAGCTGGGCTTACAGGCCGAGGAAGTGACCGGATTTACGGCGCTCCCGGGCAACGGCCTGACGGCGGTGCTTCACGGGGCTACGCTGTATGGCGGAAACGGAAAGTTTATCCGCGAAAAGTGCGAGGTGCCGGAGGCAGTTTCTAAGCAGGCGCAGGCGCTGGCGGATCAGGGAAAGACACCGCTCTTCTTTGCCCGTGAAGGAAAGCTGCTGGGCCTGATCGCGGTGGCGGATGTCTTAAAAGAGGACAGTGCGAAGGCCATCGCGGAACTGAAAAACATGGGCATTCGCGTGGTCATGCTGACCGGTGACAATGAGCGCACGGCCAAGGCCATCGGGGAGATGGCCGGTGTGGACGAGGTGATCGCCGGCGTGCTGCCGGATGGCAAGGAGAGCGTGATCAAAGACCTGCAGAAGCAGGGCAAGGTAGCCATGGTGGGCGACGGCATCAACGATGCGCCGGCCCTGACAAGGGCGGATATGGGCATCGCCATCGGAGCAGGCACCGATGTAGCCATCGACGCGGCGGACGTGGTTCTGATGAAGAGCACTCTGATGGACGTCCCGGCCGCGGTGCGCCTGAGCCGCGCGACATTAACGAACATCCACCAGAACCTGTTCTGGGCCTTCTTCTACAACAGCATTTGTATTCCGCTGGCGGCCGGCGCGTTTACGGGCCTTGGCATCACTTTAAATCCCATGGTGGGCGCCGCGGCCATGAGCCTTTCCAGCTTCTGCGTGGTGACGAACGCGCTGCGCCTGAACCTGTTTGACATGCACGATGCCAGCAAGGATAAGAAGAAGGCGAGAAAGAACGCTGCCGCGGAGAACGAGGAAGAGATGGCAAAAGCAGCATCGGAGGTGGAGACCGAGACGGCAAGAGCTGCATCGGAGGCGGAAACCGAGACAACAAAGACGATAGCGGAAGCGGAGACGGTTACGGCTAAAGTCGCGGACGAGACAGGCTCCGGCGCGCTTGAGAAGCACATGCGCATCACCGGCATGATGTGCCCGCACTGCGAAGCCAGAGTAAAGAAGGCATTAGAGGCGCTCCCGGAAGTGGTGGAGGCCACGCCCAGCCATACGGAGGGAACCTGTACGCTGGTTTTAAACGGACACGTGGAGGATGAGGCGTTAAAACAGGCCGTGGAAGACGCGGGGTATGTGGTGGATGCCATTGAAAGGCCGTAAACGTTGGGAAACGGCACGCTGTGCGGAAGGCGCAGCCAAGAGTTTTGACATGGAAAAAGAGGAGGTTTCATATGAAGACAATCAACATGAAAGTAGATGGAATGTTTTGCGGAGGCTGCTCCGGCAGATTACAGAGACTCATGGAGGCTCTGCCCCAGGTCGAATCCTGCAAGGCAAACCACGAGGATAAAAGCGTGGTGCTGACGCTGAAGGAGGATCTGTCCCGGGAAGAGATTGAGAAGACGTTAGCTAAAGGAGACTTCAGCGTCTTAAGCTACGAATAGAAAGCTTGTTTTTTTCTAAACACTTTGAGACAAGAAAAGAGGCCTCAAACCGTTATTGGATGCGGTTTGGAGGCCTCTTTGCCATCTTGCAAAAAGTTGTATGGAAATGTTTTCGTTGGAAAAAAGACAGAAATGGTCTTGACAGTTGACTGTAACTAGCGTATAGTAACAGCAGACGCAGAAGAAGACAGATCGAATGACTGCCGCACAAGTTAAGACAATCGGCTGGTGTAAGGAAAATTCTAAAACGGCAAAGGAAAGGACGGTGGATTGTGAAACTGGTCATTTCAACGGTATCCAGGCTTCCCATCTATGAACAGATGGAAAACCAGATCCGGGAAAAAATTCTGACGGGAGAACTATTACCGGGAGAACTCCTGCCTTCGATCCGGGAGCTGGCCCGGGAGTGCCAGGTAGGTGTCATTACCAGCAAGCGCGCGTATGACGACCTCTGCGCGGAAGGACTATTAATCAGCCGGCCGGGAAAAGGCGTGTACGTGAGCTCTGTCGATTCAGACTACATCCGATCCGTGCGCCTGTCACAGATGACTGCCCGGATGAAGGAGTTGACGGACTTCTCCCGAAGCGCTGGTCTGACGGAGGAGGAAATGCAGGAGGCTCTCTGGGAATGCTGGAGGGAGGTGTGACGAATGAAACTGGAGTGTAAAAATGCGCTGGTCCACCCGAGCGGTAAAGAGGATGAATTTGTACTGGGACCGATCAATCTGTCCATCGAGCCGGGGCTCATCACCGGGCTTGTCGGGCGCAATGGATCCGGCAAGACAACACTTCTGCGGCTCTTATCCGGGCGGCTCATGCCGGAAGAAGGCAGTGTCCAAACCAGTGAGGGGAGGATCAGCTATGTGGGAGGAAAAATGGGCGACTGGCTCATACGAAAGCCGGATAGCCTGGCGGATGCGGTAGCGGTATTTGAGCCCTGGTTTGACAAGCCGTTTCTGGAGACACGGATGCGCCGTCTGGGCTTACAGATGGATGAGGAGCCGGATTCCTTTACTTCTGCAGGAAAGAAGATGTATCTTCTGCTTTTTGAGCTTGCCAGAAAACCGGACATCCTGCTTTTGGATGAGCCTACCAGCGGCCTTCCGCCCGCCATGCGGCATGAGGCGTTGGATCTTTTGCAGGAGTATATGGAGGATGAAAAGCATAGTCTGGTCTTTTCCACGCATATAACGGCAGACTTAGACCGGGTGGCGGATCGGATTGTCCTTCTTGACGATGGACAGATCCGGCTGGATGAAGAGAAAGAGGCAGTAAAACTGCGCATGAGGGTACCGGGGGAGACCCTTCCTTCCATCGCGGAAATCATGGGGCGGTTTTCCGGGCAGTGAGAATGAAAAGAGGGAGGCTGACGATGTTGACTCGATTTTTAGACTATGTGAGAAGCTGTTTCCTGATCTGGATTCCACCCTTTTACAGAGTTTACAGAAAAATGTCGCTTATGTGGCTGCTGTATTTGCTGTTTTTATTTGAAATGCGAGGGAATGGTCCCATATCGTATCTGGTGACCCGTTTTCAATATCCGGAATACTTGCCGGAAAATCGAACGAGCGCCCCGCCCTTGGAATTAACGAAAGATGTCCTCCATTCTGTCAGACAGGCGGAATCGGTTGTCATACTGATCTTTCTGATTGCATTGTCGGTTTTCATTGTCTATCATCTGCGGAAACGGTACGCGGATCCGGACTCGCTGGGCCGAACCCTTTGCATAAAGGAAGCGGAAAGAAAACGAAGCGCCTACGTGGGCGGATTATCTGCGTATCTTTTGCTGGCCGTACTCTTTCTCATGTTCTATTGCGCTTTTCAACTCAGCTTTAGTATCCCTGCTTTTGCGGGTGGGCTATGCGCTTGCATCCTGGTGTATAGCCTGGCGTTTCTTCTGATGTTTTCCGGATTTTCGGGGGGAAAGGAGGAAAGATCATGAATGATGCGATGATGTGCAGAAATCTGTGGACCGGCCGGGAGGAAGTTGTCCGCGCCCATGCCTACGAAAGAGAGAATGTTTTCGAGATTCAGGATCTGTCCTTTACGCTCGTTCGCGGTCAGATCACAGGGCTTGCAGGCAACATGGAAACGGATAAAGCCCAGCTCCTTCTGGCATTGGCCGGGCATGTGAAATGGGATAAGGGGCAGGTGGTGTTCTACCCGAAAGAACCTGCTCATCAGGAATGGACATATCAAAAAGACGAGGCGCGGATCCGGCGCATGGTTTCTTTCTGCTTTGAACATATGGAATGGCCTGCAAAGAGACTTGTAAGCGAGATGGCGGCTGATATGAAGAAGATGGAGCCGTGGTTTGATGAGGCACTTTTCCGGGACCTGACCCACAGGCTTGCTGTTCCGATGGAAAAGACCTTTGGCGCTTTGTCGTCCGGCATGAAAAAGCGTCTGCAGCTGGCCCTTATGATGGCGCGCAGGCCGGAAATCCTGATCCTGGATGAGCCTTGCGCCGAGGTGGATCCGCCGGGAAGAGAGCGGATGCTGACACTTTTGCAGGAGTTTATGGAGGAGGAAGACCACGCGATTTTGCTTTCCACCAACATGACGGATGATCTGGACCGCATTGCGGACCGGATTATAATCCTGGATGCCGGCCGTCTGGCATACAGCGGGAGCATGGATGAGTGCAAGGAGAAATATTCCAAACCAGGCTGTCCGCTTCCAACGCTGGAGGAACTGATGCTGGCCATGCATGAGCAAGAGAAGTAGAGTATCTGCACAGCAGGAGTGATAAGGAGGATACGCATGAAGATACGGGATCTGTTTCGCCTGTTTTCCACCTGGCAGTATGAGAAAAAGGAAACTGAAAACCGAATCAGCGAATATATGGCTGTGTGGGTGGGTTCCTTTATCCTGTGTACCGTGTGGCAGATCTTTTTGCTGCACACCGTTTTCGGGACGGCACAGATCAGGCATTCGTTTCTGACAATCGCGGAGGGGATGCTGTTTGGCGGCATAGCGGCCATCGCCTCGTATACCTTTGGTGACACGATGACGCAAAAACAGAGCGTGGTGATGAATGTTTCTTTGACGACGGGAAAGAAAGTAAGCATCGTGATTTTGGGAGGGTTACTCCTTCTGCTTCCGCTTCATCTGGCAAGCTTTTTGCTGATTTTGGCAGGAAACAGTTTCTTCCACATCCTGGAAAGCGGCTTCTGGTATTATTTCTCCAGCCTGGGAGGAACGTTGTTTGCCTTTTTTTCGATGGTGCCAGGGTACTTTGTTAAAGGGGAGAGCTATCGCCTGGGGCATCGGGGGCTGTTCTTTGTGTGCCCGCTTCTGCTCACGGAAATCGTGATGCATGGCAGTATGAACAGCGGACGGGAAGTGGCAGGGTTGGTTACCGCTGGTATATTGCTGGCAGGTTCCGCCTTGCTGGCTATATTCTGGTCCAGATGGCTGGACAGACCATAAGGCTGCAAAATCTGACAAGGGATTGCGAAAAAAAGGAGAATCGTTTACAATAGGAATGGCCCCTGTTGGTTTTTTGTCTTACTTGGGAAAGGAGAAAAGGCCTCTGCGTGGCGGAGAGTTTTTGTTTCTGGAAGAACGCTTCCCGTGATAGGTCAGGCCTTGTGAACACGATGAGCAGAAAAGATATTCCATCCATGGATGAGTGGCTGAAGGAAGCCAAAGCGCTGCCGGAGGCGGAAAAGTGCGGCATGTTTCTGACGCACAACGGCGTGGTGAGAAAAACCGCGAAAGCTGCCGTGCGCGGCGGCGAGAAGGATGTGCCGGAGGTTTCCCGCATGCTGTTTTCCTACGAGGCCTACAAAGTGGAAAAGGCCATTGAGGAAGCCCAGAAGATGCCGGGAATTTATCACGTGCGTGTCTGGCTGAACGAAGGCGAACTGCAGGTAGGCGACGACATCATGTATGTGCTGATTGGCGGAGATATCCGCCCGCATGTGGTGGACGCGCTGCAGAGTCTGGTGGGCACCATCAAAAATGAATGCGTGTCGGAGAAGGAAATAACGGAATAAGAAAAGGCCAGCTCTACAGCAAATCGCGGCAGGGAAGGAACTGAAAGAAAAAGGCGGATGATCGGCAAGGTCATCCGCTGTTTTTTCGGTATTCTCCGGGAGTCAGATGCAGATTCTCCTTAAACTTGCGAATAAAGTAGGAGGAGTCTTCGTAGCCCACGGCCCGGGCGATTTCCTCCTGAAGCATATCTGTGCCCTGAAGCAGTTCGCAGGCTTTGCGCAGGCGGTAATCGGTGAGCAGCTGGGAAAAGGTGATCCCCAGGGTTTGTCTGATTTTCCGGGACAGATAGGCGGGCGTATAGCGAAGGCTGTCGGCCGCGTCCGGAAGCGTAGCCGTACACAGATGTTGATTGATATAGTTGTGCAGCTGAGCTTCAAAGATGTTTCCACGGTTTTCCGTGTCGGAGCTGCCGCCTGCCGTATAATCCGCACGGCTAAGCCCCAGAAGAACCAGATGAAGAAGGAGCGGCAAGGCATCCCGGTAATATCGCTGTTTCTGGAACGATTCTAAGATCATATGCTCGGATAACAGCCTTACTTCCTCCGGCGCGGATCGGAATAGGATAAACTGCTTGAGTGCGGTACCACTGTGCAGGCAGTTGTAAAAGAAGGGAAACAACAACTCGCTTGAGGTCAGCTGGGAAAGCAGCCGGTCCTGCACCAGCCGTCTGCTGATCAGAAGATTAAATGTAATGTCCTTTTTGTCCGTCAGACAGGGGGAATGAAGGACATTGGTGTTCAGGAGCATCAAGTCGCCCGCCTTCATCTGCACGTCTTCCTCTTCCATGCGGTTTTGATAGGTGCCGCGATAGACGTAAATCAATTCAAAAAACTCGTGCCGGTGCATCCGCCGCTCATTGATTTCTTTTGGATCCGGGTATCCATGAACCGTTACGGTGATTCCGCAGCCGGATTTCTCTGCCAGTGACGAAGGAATGGTGAAATACCCCTTTTCCGCGCATTCCCGAAGAATAAAAGGCCAGATGCTTTCTTTCTGCAGCATGGCGTCTCGTTCGATTGTCGCATATTCTTCCAGATTCATGGCACCCTCCTTTTTTTATAGCCATTATAGAGGGAAGATTCTCTATAAACAAGAGCCATAATCGTTTTTAAGTACATGCCCCGTATGCCTCGGTGGATGGCCTGGGCCTGCGTGGATAAGCAGGTACGGGTGTTTGGCTAAGGAAGGATAAAAAAGTCCTGTTTTAGAGGGCAATTTCCACTTATTGATTTGGCTGTTTCCTCCCCGTATAATCAAAATAACAGGCAAAGTGCTGTCAATTTATCTTAAAAGGAGGAAACGATATGTATCATTTGACGAAACGTTCTCTTGGATCTGCGATCAAACGTACCCTGAGCCTGGCCCTGTGTGCCGCGCTGACGGTTGGAGGCCTTGGACTGGCCGCAGGAGCCGAGGAAGAAAAGACAGACTTTCAGGCTGCGCTTGTCGAACAGTTTGCCGACCCGGACCGGTCGTTCCAGTCCGATATGCGTTGGTGGCTGCCCGAAGCATCCCTGACGGACGAGGTGCTGCTTGAGGAAGTGCAGCTCCTGTATGATGCCGGCTTCCATGGTGTGGAGCTTTGCATGCAGTCCGACAACAACTCGCCCGACGATGTATACGCGTACGGCTCCGAAATGTGGTCCCACAAGTGGCGTCTGATCATGAACGCCCTCTTAGACCACGGTATGTCCGTCAGCCTTACCTCCGGCACCAACTGGTCTACCTCTAACGTGCCGGGCTTAGACCCCGACAGCCAGGAAGCCAGCCAGGTGCTGGCCATGGGCGTGGACGATGTGGCAGCAGGCGAAAAGCTGACCGCGCTTCCCGTCCCGTCCACCACACGGGAAAAAGCAACCTTCTTAGGCGCGTATGCTTTCAAGCCTGCGTCCTATGAGGTCCTTGAAATCCCGGGACGCGGAAGCGGTGCCGCACCTACCACGGCGTATGAGTTCAGCGTGTATGCGGAT
Source organism: Lachnospiraceae bacterium (assembly GCA_017479935.1). Classification (GTDB taxonomy): domain Bacteria; phylum Bacillota; class Clostridia; order Lachnospirales; family Lachnospiraceae; genus RGIG5021. The sequence continues at coordinate 8,919 of JAFVBO010000011.1, read as the reverse complement.
TCCCTGATCGACCTGTCCGAGAAGACCGAGTTTGTGCAGGGCGAAAACCCGTATGAAATCGCCGTTGACTGGACGCCGGAGGAAGATATGGTCGTGATCGCCTACTGGACGCACGGCAACTATGTCACAGCTTCTCCCGCGATGGAGACCTGCTACGCCACCAACTACTTTGACAAGCGCGGCGTGGACGCTCTGCGTACCTTCTGGGAGGCCAACTATTTAAACGACCCGGAACTGAATGAGAAGATTAAAAACGGCGATGTGCAGCTTTTCATGGACTCCCTGGAGATCAACCCCACCGGCGGCATTACCTGGTGGACCGAAGATGTGCGCCAGGAATTCATCGACCGGAAGGGATATGACGCGCTGCCGTACCTGTTCCTGACGGAGAACCTGCCGCAGGTGAACGCCGTGTCCAACCCTTATACCGAACCCGCCAAGGGCCGCGATGACCTGGAAGGCGATCCCGGTCTGCGTGAGAAGATCATCAACGACTGGCTGGATGTGCTGACCCAGCTCTACGAAGAAAACATGCTGCTGCCGTTAAAGGAATGGCTGAACAGCGTGGGCATTGAGACCCGTGCGCAGATCTCCTACGGTCGCTCCTTCGAGATTACGGAACCGTCCATGTACGTGGACTATCCAGAAGCCGAGAACTTAAACCAGTACGACCAGATCGACATCCTGCGTCTGCATACGGCCGGCGCGAAGCTGCAGAATAAGCTGCTCTCCACCGAGACCGGTCCCACCAACCCCATCCATGCCTCCAACATGCAGACCCGACTGAAAATGGTCTATGATCAGTATGCGGCAGGGTTCCAGCGTGTGATCTGGCATGTGTGGTCCTCGAGCTGGGGCTTCAGCGAAAACGTGCGATGGCCCGGCAACACCCCCGGTTTCTCCATGTTTGACCGCTGGGGTGACCGCGAAATGGATGCCGTGGACTTTGACGTGTTTAACGCGCATGTCGGACGGATCCAGAGCCTGATGCAGACCGGCAAGGCCCGCACGGACATTCTCTTCCTGCACAACAACTGGAATCAGGGCATCCGCTTTGGCGGCGGCACCGCGGACGATATCACCGGCATGAACTGGCAGCTTGCCCACATGGGCGTGTACTATCGCTCCACCGAGTTGCAGGACAACGGTTACACCTACGACTACGCGTCGCCGAAGCTCCTGTTTGATGACGACGTGTATTTCGATGAGGAAACCAAGACCATCGAGCTGGCCGGATACAAGGCAATTGTGCTGTATCAGGATTGGCTGGATGTGACAGGTGCCGAGCGCGTCTTAGAATGGGCGAAGAAGGGGCTGCCTGTGGTGGTGCTGGAAGGCGCAGCCGTGCGCACGCCTTTCAACGATGGAAAAGACGAGTATCTGGCTGAGCTTATGACCGAGCTGAAGGCTCTGCCGAATGTCCGCGAGGCGGAAATTTATGACGCGGCGGATGACTTCAACTACTTTGCGGCTATGGATCAGGGTTACTCCGATGGCGTACTGGCCGCGATGCAGGAACTGGGCGTGGAGCCTTACGTCGGATATCCGGAGGCCAACCATCAGCTGCTCACCCAGAGCCGTGTGGATGAGGATGGCAACGCCTATCTGTACGTCTACAACTACTGCTCCAACGATTATCACGCCAACAGCCACATTGAGGCGGTGAAGGAAGAGGATCACGGAACCAACATCAAGACCGAAATCGAGCTGATCGGCTCCTACATCCCTTACGAGATCGATGCCTGGACCGGCAAGGTTACTAAGCTGGCCGTGTACAGATGGGAAGAGGGCAAGACCATCATCCCCGTGGATCTGGACTACTGTGACGTTGCACTCTACGCCTTTGAGAAGGCCGAGGCAGAAGGAAAGCATCTGGTGTCCACAAACGCCGCGTCCGCTTTCATGAAGGACGACGCTGTGGTGATCCGTGCCACCGAAAGCGGCGAATACACTGCCGTGTATAACGATGAGGAAAGCAAGTCCGTCACCGTGACCGTACCGGAAGCCTACGCCATCACCGGCTGGGATCTGACCGTGGAATCCTGGACGCCGGGCGAAGAGAAGCTGACATCCACCGAGACGATTGGCGATCTGACCACCATGAACACCCGTCCCGCCACTATCGTAACGCCTATCACGGTGCAGATGGACGAGCTGACTACCTGGGACAACATCCCGGAAATCGGCCAGGCTGTATCCGGTACCGGACGCTATGAAGCTTCCTTCAATTGGGATGCTTCCGCCGCAACGGGCGCTTACCTGACATTCAGTAACGACTTCATCTCCACGATGAAGGTCTACATCAATGGCCAGCTGGTGGGCGGCGTGGAAAGCCAGAACGCCACCAAGACTCCTGCCGGCATCGCTGCAGACAGTGAGGGCCAGGTTCAGTACACCGGCACCATCAACTGGATGTATCCTTGCGCGGATATTTCCGAGTACCTGGTGGACGGCGAGAACAGCATCGTGATCGATTATGCTTCCACATTATCCAACGTCTGCCTGGCAAACGGCATCGTTCGCGAAGCACAGAACAGCCAGGGCTGGTGGGGCATCCACGTGCAGTATGAGAGCTTTGGACCTACGCAGGCCATGATCGTTCCTTTCGTGGACAGCGCTTTCTGATAACGAAATTCGCTGGCGCATAAAAAGAGCCCTGGGTATTTGCTCAGGGCTTTTTTCAACTATGCCGTCAATGACAAATCCTTTTTCTTGCAGTAAGATGCTACGTGTGAAAACCGCCCCATCCAAAACCCTTTGAAGGGGCGGAAGGTATGTAAGCAGGGAAAGGAGAACCTCATATGAAAGAAAATAGAAATGTGCGTGTACTGGCGAAGAAGAGCAATAAAACAGAGTGGTTTGACATTTACCTGGTATTTTCGGGACAGGAGGAGTACCTGATGTCCCACCGCAGTCATAATGACCTGTACGACAGCCTGAAAGAAGGCGTCAGCCCGGAGGAGATCCGCCGAAACCGGACGAGCGGCGTGAAGAGGTGGAACAACCAGAAGCGGCACGGGGCCCGAATCGGGATGATCGATCATCTGCTGAAGGTGATCGATGACTATATCATGGAGAGGGACGAATATTACAGGCAGAAATCGGCCTGACATCGGAAACAAGCGCAGATAGCGCCTGAGGTGGATGAATAGACAGTGGCTTAAGGAAAGACCGTTGTGTAAAAGCAACGGTTTTTCTTGTATTTCTATCTTGACAAGTGTAGGAAAGAATCCTATAATTACTATACAGGCGAATGACATACACGAATACCGGACGCAAACCGTTCAGGCTCTCCGGTAAGGCGCATAGTCGTCAGGTTATGCACCAGTATTCTTTTTACGCATTTCTTCTCATTTTATTCTTCATTTATGGCATCGATCTGCCAGTTGTCCTTTGCTTTTAAGAACCAGACAAGAATCGTGTGCGCGAAATGGATGGCGCACGTTGTTTCTGTCGGATTCTTTTAAAATACAGGAAATAACAAGGCAGCGCTTATGCGCTGTCCCATGCACCAGGAAAGGAGATCAGTGTTATGAACAAGTTCCAGAAGGTTCTGGCGGTGATGCTTGCGGCGAGTATGAGCCTGGCCGGACCTATGGCTGCCCGTGCGGATGCGCCGGAGGCCGTCTATGTGGAAAGCGAGAGCGTGGGCAGGAACGAAACGGAAGAAGAATATCTTCCGGAGGAGATAGTGCTCGCAGAGGAATATCTTCCGGAGGAGATTGTGCTCGCAGAGGAGGAATATCTTTCAGATGAAATCTGGCTGTTGGAAGAAGATATGCCGGATGAAGTGCCTATAGCAGAGGAGATGGTTCTTCCGGAAGAAATCGATCTTTCGGAAGAAATTGACCTGCCAGAGGAAATTGATTTTTCAGAAGATATGACACCATCCGAGGATGATGGTACGACTATGCCTGCTACGGAGGAAAGCCCGAATGCTGCAGAACCTGATGCGGAAGAAAATGGAGAAGAGATTTCGCAGGAAACGGAGGTGCCTACTCCCTCTTTTATACCGCTCAGCTCTTATGACTTCGACCAGTTTGAGGTGGTGATGCACCTTAAGTATCTGGAAGAGGGGGAAGAGATTCCGTTGCCCTCACGAAGGCTCCTGAGCGCATCGCCCAGCCAGGTTGGCAAGCAAGGATACTTAACCTTTAAAACAGATAAAATATATTATGGCGGGGAATGGAATGGTGCTTTGGTACAACCGTTTAACGTCAACGTGGACGGAACGGATTATCTGGCCTTCTGTGCGGCTTCCTGGATGAGTGCACCGGAGTTTGACACCTCATACACGGTGGTAGAGATTGATGTACCGACCGCAGATATGATGAAGGTGGCTTTTCTCGCAGGTTATAACGGGGCGTGTGCAGAGGAGTATGCGGATGCCGTATACGGAATTTTACACAACGAGAAGTTCATGGGGTGGACGCATTCCCTGATCAGCTATCTGGATACAGGAGACTTTCGAACCTATCCTTCCGGAACCAATGTCTATTATGATTGGGAGGAAGATGCGATCCGGGCAGCAACGGAGAACATAGAATATCTGTTAGCCACAGATCAGGCGCTTCAAAAGGTAGTCAGACGAACGCACCTGTATGGTACGAAACCGTACGAGGGAGATGACGGGAGTTCCCAGCCGGTTTACTGGATTGCGGTGGATCCCGATATGCCTACGGGCCTTTTACGTGCGAAGAAGGTTTCCGGGAACACGGTTCTGACGGAGGAAAATAGCTGCTACGATTTCAGCGGTATCCAGTTTAAAGTATATACCGATGAAGCGTGTTCGGCAGAAGCACTGGATGCGGAGGGAGAACCGATTCTTCTGATCTCCCAGGCGGATGGTTTAACGGATTATGTGTCTGTCGAGCCCGGTACGTATTATGTGCAGGAAGTGGAGGAGAGCCTGACGGGGAAGGGCTGGAAGTATAACCCGGATCCTACGCAGGTGGTGGTTCCGGAAGATGGCGCGGAGGAAGCGTTGATCGCCGAAGTGGAAAACCAGCCTTTAAACGACCCGCTTGGCATAGAAATTATAAAGATAGCAAAGGATCCGGCGTATACAGATGCGGATCTTTCGAATGCAGAATATACAATACAATATTATGCGGGACAATATACATTCGACACATTGCCTGCGGAAGCCGATGAAACCTGGGTTGTAAAGACCGTCAAGGTGGGAGAACACTATATCGCCGCCTTGCATGATACGTACATGGTTCAGGGCGAAGCGGTATTCGGGAAGGATGCCTCCGGGCAGTATGTGCTTCCTCTTGGCACCATTACCATCAAAGAGACTAAGGCTCCTGCCGGGTTTAGTCTGAAGGGGTCAACTATACAATTGACTGGCGGGGATGGATCTGACTCGGCAGATGGACGTGTCCTTTATAATTTTATTGATGATCAGGGAGTCTGCTCCGTCCAAAGCGGAAACCAGATACTTTCCGCGGAGGATGGCGTGAAAGTCGAATCCTTGGAAGAAAACGCCAGAGGTGATCTGTCTTTTACGAAAAAGCTCATAAAAACGGATGGCACAGAAGTACCACTGGGGGACATTCCGTTTATCATCACGTCCCAGAAGACAGGAGAGTCCCATTATGTTGTAACGGACGCGGATGGAAACTTCTCCAGCGCGGCAGTATCGCCAGAAAAATTACATACGACAAACACCAACGGATACGATGACATTTTAAAGCCGTATGACGATGCGGATCAGGTGATTCCGACATCTGTCATAGAGAACCTTTCCTATGCCGGCATCTGGTTTAGCGCGGAACCTGTCGATGACACAAAGGGTGCGCTGCCGCTTGGCACGTATGAAGTGAGGGAACTTAAAACTGAGGCCAATAAAGACCTGGATATGGTCACAAAGACTTTTGAGGTGACAGAGGAAAATACGGTAGCAGACGATGAAATCTTAAATCCTGAGATTCCTTCCAGCACATTAAGCGTAAAGAAGGTGTCTGCGGCTGCCGATCTGACCGCGGAGAATGACAGTTATGATTTCTCCGGCATTCAGTTTAAGGTTTATACGGATAATGCCTGCCATACGGAAGCGAAAAAGAAGGATGGAGGAGAGATTCTTCTTACGTCAGACAAAAACGGAGAGACAGAATCTATTTTCATGGAGCCTGGCACCTATTATGTGCGGGAGGTGGAAGAAAGCCTGTCCGGCAAGGGCTGGATTTACAATGAAAATCCGACGGAAGTGGTTATTCCGGAGAGGGGACATGCAAAAGCGCTTGTTGCGGAAATCTCCAATAAGCCCATGCATTCGGCCGGTATCCAGATCATCAAAGTGGATGAGAGCGGAGCGGTATCGGATGGATCTGATCTGTCCGGAGCTGAGTACACAATCAATTTCTATAAGGGGCAGTATACAAAAGACAATCGGCCAGAAGTGGCAGATGCGACATGGGTGATTCAGACCATTAAAGATGGAGATGACTATATTGCCAAATTAGATAACGAACATCTGGTATCCGGTGAGGCAGTGTATGGAATCATGGAGGACGGCAGATTTATCCTTCCTCTTGGCACCATCACGATTAAAGAGACGAAGGCTCCGAAAGACTTTACAACGGAAGGAGCGACAATCCGCCTGACAGACGGCGATGGAACGGATGAGGCGGATGGCATGGTCCTTTACAATTTCGTTGACAGAGACGGCACCTGCTATGTTGTAAGCGGTAACCAGGCAGTTTCTGCGGAAAATGGCAGCAGCTTCACGTCAAAGGACAGTTTTAAGCGTGGGGAACTGACCTTCACAAAGAAGATCCTTGGAACGGAACGCACCATGGCGGGAATTCCGTTTAAGATCAAGAATGTGGAGACGCAGGAAACGCACTATGTTGTAACGGATGCCAACGGCGTCTTCTCAAGTGCGGTGCAATTGCCGGATTTATTGCATACGACAAACACCAATGGATACGATGACATTTTAAAGCCATATGACGATGCGGATCAGGTGATTCCGGCTTCTGTGATCGCAGGCCTTGACTACGCCGGCGTTTGGTTTGGCGATGCAGAGGTAAACGATGCGTTTTGTTCCATGCCTGTCGGATACTATGAAGTAACCGAGCTGAAGACAGACGCAAACAAGACCATGGCTATGGTGACGAAGACCTTTAGGGTAGAGGAAGGCCCGGTTGTGACGGAGGGCGGCGACATTTACAACGTGGAAGTCAAACTCCACACGACAGCGCTGGATGCGGACTCCATGACGCACTATGCCCTTGCGGAAGAGCGGAACGTGATCATCGACACGGTTTATTACGAAAACGTAGAGGTCGGACAAACGTATATCCTGACCGCCACGGCCATGGTGACGGAAAACGGCACATCCAGAGAGCTGGAAGGCTTCTTAGGAAAGAAAACCTTTACGGCGGAAAGCAAAAACGGATCCGTGGAAGTGCGCATCGTTTTTGACGCATCCGATCTGGCTGGAAAGACCATCACCGTCTACGAAGAAATGAGATTGGATGATGACAAGGAAGATGGGAAGGGCACTTTTGTGGCGGAACACAAGGAGCTGTCCGATGAAAACCAGAAGATCTATTATCCTGGCATTCAGACGAATGCGAAGGATGCAGATACCAATGTCGGCCTTGCAAATGCCAATACGGATATAACGATCACGGATACCGTTAGCTACAAGAACTTGAACACGGACAAGAGATATATTTTATCCGGAATGCTGGTTGACAAGACTACGAAATATCCGATCCTGGATGACAGCGGAAATCCTGTAACGGCAAGTAAGGAGTTCAGACCGGAAAGTTCGGACGGAGAGGTAGAGCTTACCTTTACCTTTCAGGGAGCATCCCTGGCCGGTACGACCGTGGTTGTGTTTGAAGAACTGAAGAATGCCGGGAAGACATTTGCGGTTCACGCAGACATCGAGGATGAGGCACAGACCGTCTATATCCCGGAGATTCATACGACGGCCGTTAATAAGAGCACCGGTATCAAGACAAATGAATGTGGAGAAACGGTTCTTGTCGATACCGTGGCTTACACAAACCTTCTTCCTTTTAAGACGTATACGTTAAAGGCAAAGGTGTATGACAAGACAACGGGTGAGCTGACTGATTTTAGAGGAGAAAAGACATTTACGCCTTCGGAAAGCTCCGGTACGGTTGATGTAGAGATCAGCCTGAATACGGAAGGCTATGAAGGCCATACCTTTGTTGCCTACGAAACTGCCTTCTATGGGGAAGTGCAGATCGCGGACCATTCTGAGCCTGACGATGAAAAGCAGACGACGGTAGTTTCGAAGATCGGAACCGTGGCGAAGGATGCTCAGACTGAAATCCAGCTGGCGGCCCTTGGCGAAACGACCTTCATTGATACTGTCTCCTACGAGAACCTGGTGGCTGGCGAAGAGTATACGATGAAGGCAAGCCTGTTTGACAAGACCGAAGGCAAGCTGACGGAGTATACCGGCGAGATGGCCTTTACGGCAGCGGAAGGCGGAAGCGGAACCGTTGACGTGGAAATTGCGCTTGACACGACTAATCTGGCGGGACACGACCTTGTGTGCTACGAGGACGGATACTACAAGGAAGTTCTGGTAGCGACCCATAAGGACAAGGACGATGAAGGCCAGACGATCCATGTGGCCGAAATCGGAACCGTAGCCGTAAACAAAGAAACGAACATCAAGACCAATGCCCTTGGCGAGACGATCATCAAGGATACGGTCGAGTACAAGAACCTGATCCCTGGCAAGGAATACACCCTGAAGGCGCAGATCTACGACCAGACGAGCGGAGACCTGACGGAGTTTAAGGCTGAGAAGACCTTTACCCCTGAGGAAGCTGACGGATCTGTGGACGTAGAAATCCCGGTTAACACGAAAGGTCTGGAGGGCCATGACCTTGTCGCATACGAGACCGCGTACTATGGCGAGATCGT
>JAFVBO010000010.1 GCA_017479935.1 Lachnospiraceae bacterium | reverse complement strand
TCCCCTGTCAGATTCGGCCCCTGTCATAAACTCAACTTAGGGTAGACAGAAAGAACCAATCCTTTTATAATTATAGGATAATAGTAACTTTTCAGCACAGTTATGCAAAACCCCAAAATAAACTGCTGCAGCGCCTACCGGCCATGTGGCACCTGTGCCAAGCAAATGAGATGAATCATTATGGCAGACAATGCAAAACAATCCATCTTTCGTGAAAAAAGTATTCGTCCCTCCTCTCCGGATCAGTTAAATGACTATCTTCGCGTAACCAGCCCCGGCGTATGGGTGGTGCTGGCGGCAGTGATTCTGCTTATGGCCGGTACAATCGCCTGGGCCACGGTGGGAACACTGGAGACGACGGAGAAGGCGCGGATTCTGGTGGAAGAGGAGACGGCTCTCATCGTGAGTGAGGGGACAACGGCGCCGGCGGCGGGGATGCTTCTGCGCGTGGCAGGGCAGGAGTATTCGATTGTCGCGACGCAGAACGGAGAGTATGGGCAGACGCTGGGCGTTGCGCAGGTGTCGCTGCCCGATGGGGCGTACGACGCGGAACTTGTGATCGAGCAGATTCACCCGATCCGCTTCCTGTTGGAAAGCAGGTGAGAACATGGGAGTGAACAAAGTGAAGCCCACGGTGCAAAAAGGGGTCGCCAAAGTTCCCGTGGTCATGCAGTTGGAGGCGCTGGAATGCGGCGCCGCAGCCCTCTGCATGGTGATGGCCTATTACGAAAAATGGGTCCCGCTGGAACAGGTGCGCGTCGACTGCGGCGTATCCCGCGATGGCTCCAAGGCGAAAAACATCTATTTGGCAGCGGAGCATTACGGTTTTAAAGTAAAAGCTATCCGCATGAGCCCGGAAACCCTCCGGGAAAAAGGCCAGTTCCCCTGCATTATCCACTGGGACATGAACCACTTCGTGGTTTTATATGGCTTCAAAGGAAAAAATGTCTATATCAATGATCCGGGCAGGGGCACCGTAAAGATTTCCTGGGAGGATTTTGACCGGTCCTTCACCGGCGTGGTGATTATTCCGGTACCCGGAGAAAACTTCCGGGCGGACGGAAAGCGCAGAAGCAGATCTCCGAAGCGCTTGATTCCATGGGCTGTACCCGCATCGTCATCGCGCACCGGCTCTCCACCATCCGCCACTGCAACCGCATCCTGGTCCTCGACGGCGGCAAAATCGTCGAGGAAGGCACCTACGAGGAACTCATCCAGGCCGGCGGCCTGTTTGCCGAACTGGTCGAGCGCCAGCGCCTCGACCACTAAATCTGTTACTGCCCAAATGGCAAAGATAATCGCATGATCTATGTCTATACATTTATTACAACAGCTTTTTCGTGGGGATTGATTTCCCTTCTGACGCAGAAAGACACCCGCCAGGCCCTCATGGATGGGGTGGTAGCAGGACTTTTTTGCACTCTGATCGCGCTGCTCGCCATCCATGTGGGACTTCCCGTGCCCCTGACGCTGCCGGCCATCGCCCTGCTGACCGTTTTTCTCCCGTTTGAATGGCAGCCGGAGTTAAAAGAGCGCCGGATCACTCTGCGAGAACGGTTCCGAAATCTGCTGCTCGTGGTTGCTTTGTGGGCGTTGCTTCACAAAAGCACCGATGTGTTTTCTGCCATCCTGACAGACGCCTATGCCATTTCCGGCACGCTCCTTTGCCTGGCAGCGCACATCGGTATGGCATGGGCGCAAAAAGGGGCATTCCCGGCGATCGAAGAAATCGGGAAAGAAAACGGAAAAGAACCCAGCCATGAAATGCTCAGAAGGGAGCTGGGATCGGTCGAAGGTGTCTGCCTTCTCATGCTGATCAGCGAGCTGGCTTTTATGTATCTGATCCCCGTTCCAGGAAGCCTCCTCGGGGGCCTCGCCCTCATTCTTGGCCATTCTCTGCTGTTTTGGGCATTCATCCTGATCCAGAGCCTGCTGGCGGCTTCCCGGGAGGACAAGCGGACGATCCTGGTGGATCAAAACTACCGGGACGAAATGCAGTCCTTTATGAGCGTCATCCGCTCCCAAAGGCACGATTATAACTTCCATGTCCAGGCCATGGCGGGCCTCATTAACGAAGGAAACATGGAAGAGTGCCGCCGGTATGTCAACAACCTGGTCAAAGATTCGGCGGAGATGAACACCATCCTGCCGGTGAAGGACCCGGCCATCGCGGCGTTGATCTTCAGCTTCCGCACCATGGCGCTCGAAGACGGGATTGAATTGCATCTGGACATTCAAAATGACTTAAGCAGCGTTGTAACCAGTGTATACGAAACCAATAAAGTCATCGGAAATCTGCTGCAGAACGCAATCGATGAAGTGAAGACCCACAAGGACAAATCCTTCGGCATCCATCTGTTCATCTTAAAGAGGGGCGAAAACTGCATCATTCGGGTCGCCAACAAGGTGCTCCCCAAGGCAGACCCGGCCGCTTACCTGGAAGAAGTGTATGAGCCCGGCCATTCCACCAAGGAAGGGCACGAGGGGATCGGCCTAAGCAGCATCCAGAACCTCTTAAGAAAATACAGGGGAGTCGTTTATTCCAGGATAGAAGGGGATGTCATCCACTTTATCGCAAAGATTCCGATGGCCTTGCAGGAAGAATAGCCAGAAAGAGGGTTTGCATGAAAAACATCAATGTATTAATCGTAGACGACGACGAGCCCTCCCGCCGGCTGTCCTTAAGGGCGATGGAACAGCTGGTGGAGCCGGCGCGCATCCATACGGCGGAAAATGCGGCTGAAACCATCCGCATCCTGCGGGAAGAACCGATCGAGCTGGCGTTTCTGGACATCGACATGCCCGACACGGACGGCTTCTCCATCGCCGACTACATCCGGAATAATTATCCGCAGGTGATGATCGTCTTTTTGACCGGGTTTGTCGATTTTGCCGCCCGCAGCTATGACTATGAGCCGCTCGATTTCCTCACCAAGCCCATCGACCTGATGCGCCTGAACAAGACCTTAGAACGCTACGAGTCCCGCGGAAAAAAGGCGCACGATTATACAAAAGACCGCGTCGCCGTGGACACAAGCGAAGGCTTTGTGCTTCTGTCCCCGGAAGAAATCGCCTATATAGGGAAGGAACTTCGGAATATCCGGCTTCATTGCAAAAATGGACAGACCTACACCGTCCGTCACTCGCTGGATGAACTGGAAGCCGTGTTTTCCGACTTTCAGTTCTTCCGCATTCACCAGTCCTATCTGGCGCCTTTATCCGGCATCGTTTCCGTAAAGACCTCCGCCTTCGGGAAAACCTACGAAGCCATTCTGGCCGACGGAACGGCGCTGCCCGTGAGCCGCAATAAGTATCAGCAGCTTCGGAGTTATTTGCAGAGTAAGGGGATTCCGTTCCTGTAAATTGTGAAGGAGGTGACAGGGGACGGGCCTGTGTCACATTTTGAAAAATTGTGACACAGGCCCGTCCCCTGTCACCTCCTGTCAGCTTCAGGTCCGTCCCCTTCCTATTATGTCAAGCCCTAAATTCAAGTTTTTTGCGGGTTTGGCATACAAATTACCTCTGCAAAATAGAGCCAGACGGGTATGGACATCATCGTATCGTGTACTGATTAGCTAATTTAAGGTATGGCAAAC
>JAFVBO010000098.1 GCA_017479935.1 Lachnospiraceae bacterium | reverse complement strand
GAAACATGGTGATGAAGGAGTGCGGCTTCAGTAGCCAGAAAACGGCCACGTAACTGTTAAAGACCGCGCTCATCGCCACTCCGTCAAGAATTGTTCTGAACCAGTTCATGATTAAAAATCTCCTTTACCATTCTGCCAGAGCCCTTTTCAACTTTCTATCAATGTCGATCCGGGTTTCCCTGCATTCCTTCGGATGCTCTTTTCCCGCTTTGAACATGAAGGAAACCAGCAGCCCGGAGCCTACCGGCAGCATCATTTTCAGCATGGATTCAGGGACCGCAAATTGTGTGCCATGTTCATAGAGCCAGCTTTCAAAGGTGCTATCGTGTGGCAGATTGCCAAGGCGTTTCTCCATCCTGCGGATGTACTTGCAGGTGTCCCACAACACGTCGTCCTCCGCGCCGATGAAGATAAGCTTCCCTTGGATATTCTCCACCCTGATTCGCTCGTCTTCCTGTATGGGGTGTCTCTTCTCAGATTCGTCAAACATCTTCCGTGAAGCGACCTTGTCGCCGCCAGCCTTGGATTCCTCCCGTATCTTCTGCCAGTATTCCGGATGCCGATAAGCATAAGGCAGATAAGGGAGAGGCTTGCCTTGCCATGACACGGAGGACTCGTGATCACCGGGCCGCTCGGTCATGCCGTCCTTGCCGTCGCGGTAGAAGCCCTCCATCACAAAATCGGAAGGCGATATCGCGACCGTCAGAGACAGTTCCGGATAGTACGATGCTGCCAGCAGCGCCAGCATCCCGGTGGTGGAGGCGCCGACAACGCCGAGCTTTTCGCATCCCTGCGATTTCATAAATGTGATCGCTTTCCCAAAGCGTTCCAGCGGATAATTGTGGTGGCCGTAATCCTTCTTGTCCGGGCTCATCGCCATCACATGAATGCCCTGTTTGTTCAGCCACTTTGCTCCCGACTTTGCCATGCGGTCCTCCGAGCTGTCGCCGAGCATGATGATAAGTCCTCTGCTGCTTTTGTTAGGAGCCGGATACCATGCTCCGTTAAAGCCGTCGGATTCGATTCGAAATACTTTCTTTTTCATTACAGAGCCTCCTTAAAACAATGTGCAGATCCATGCGGTCAGGAGCGCGGCAAACGGCAGCATGATGCACTGCCGGATCTGCTCCTTCCGATTAAAGCCAAAGTTGTGATAACCAGCGCAGCCTTTGGTCTCCGGAATATAATGTTGGAAAAACTGCGTCTTCGTGATCAGGATATAATCCAGACCGATGATGTCAAACGCCTTCACACCAAACAGAATAATGAGAAACCGCACAAGGAACTGGCCGAATGTGTAGTCTCTTTGTATGCCGTCCCAGCCGCCGTACACGATCACACCGATAAAGCCCAGCATGCAAAGCACCATGATGATCCAGCCAATCGCAGGTGCTGCCGCGAAAGGCGGCTTATGCAGTTTTGCTTTTTCTTCAATATCTTTGGGGAAGAACTCCAGAAGCCTTTCCCATGGATAGAAGTATGTTGCCGCCCATATCATGAGAAACAGCAATGCACACATGATCAATGTCAGAACAATAGTTACCGTCATCGTTTTACTCCTTTTCGTCTTGCACCGAGTTGTTAGACAAGCCTAACCCTATGTTAAAAAAGAGAGATGAGATCGTTGATGTTCAGGATATTGAAGTCATCCTTATCCTGCAACCGAAACAGTTCCTCTATGACCTCATCCCAGATTTCACTCAGTCCGTATAGGCGTCCTCAGCTACATTCTCCTTGGTCTATGACCAGATTACCGATTCCTGCAAAGCTTAGAAGCTGTGCTCTGTCAGCCAGGGTTTTACGCGCCGTTTTTATAATGCACGTTCTCGGTGTGCAGGTCGGCATCGGCCTTACTCTGCATGATCTTCATCATACTCGCCGTATTCGCATCCGATGTGTGTTGCTTCCACCTCATCTACGAGCCGGAGCTCTCCATCAACCTTCTCATACAGTCTGATGATTCCCCAGCCGTTGCCGCCGTTCCAGAGCCGATTATGCTTCTTCGTTCCGTCCGGCGCTTCATAATTGACAAGAAGCATATCCGATTTTCGGCAGTACACTTCCGTGTCCATCACGGCGTCCCGGTTCTCCTGACGGACATGCCAGTGTACCAGCTCCTCGTGCTCCTCAAACGAGAATTCCGTCTTTACATTCAGCCAAACATGGGAGAAGTTGAAATCGTATTCTTTCCCTTCGTATTTTTTTCCGTCAGATTTCGTCAGATTTTGTCAAAACAAATCAAAAAGATTTTGGAAAGAAAAAACCCCGGAAACGTTGATTTTCCAGGGTTTTCCGCATCTCACTTGTCCGTGATTATCTCTTCGGAGACCGCCAGGCACTTCCGAAAACACCCGTGAAAACTGAGATGGCTTTGCGTTTTCCGCTCGGTTTTGCTTGATTCTGGCGGTTCCTGTAAGCAAAAACTGTGATTTTCGGTTACAACTCAAACCCCGTATGGAGTGAGGATTTGCTGCATATGTGCTTCATACTCATTGCATCCCAGGGCGATGGATGACGGCACAAATGCAGGGATCCTCACTTTTTATATGTAAAACCATTTCTGAAACGCGTCTTACAGTTTTTTCGCTATTGCCGTTCCTAACTCAAACGCCTTCTCTCGCTCTCTCGGGAAGACTGTTTCATGTCGTTTTTGTTTGGCCTCCACATCGAAATACCACGGCCAGTCCGTTTTGCTGTAGTCTTTTATCTGGAGCGTATCGCCGCTGACAAAAACCTCTGTCGGCCCGACAAAACGATTAAAAGTCTGCTGATAGTTCTTTAGCAGGGGCTGATAAGCAGAATCAG
>JAFVBO010000097.1 GCA_017479935.1 Lachnospiraceae bacterium | reverse complement strand
CCGACCAACCACCTGGATCTCCACTCGATCGTGTGGCTGGAGACCTTTCTCATCAACTATCCGGGGAGCGTGCTTTTGGTCGCCCATGACCGCTATTTCATGGACCGGATCGCCACGAAGATTATCGAGATTGATCAGACGAAGGTGTCGGTGTTCTCCGGGAATTACAGCGCCTACAGCGAAAAGAAAGCGATGCTGCGCGAGGCCGCGCTGCGCGCCTGGGAAAACCAGCAGGAGCAGATCAAGCACCAGGAGGAAGTGATCGAAAAGCTTCGCTCCTTTAACCGGGAAAAATCCGTGAGGCGCGCTGAAAGCCGCGAGAAGATGCTGCAGAAGATGGACGTGCTGGAAAAACCGGTGGAAGAGAAAAACGAGATGTTCTTTACGCTCACGCCGGCCGTGGAGAGCGGCAAGGATGTGCTGGCGGCGGAGAATCTGGCCAAATCCTACGGGGATCACTGTCTGTTTTCCGGGGTGGATCTGGACATCAAGCGGGGCGAGCGGGTCGCCATCATCGGCGATAACGGAACCGGAAAAACCACGCTCCTAAAGATCCTGACCGGCCTCGTGCCGGCGGATGAAGGATCGTTTCGCTTAGGAAGCAAGGTTCATGTTGGTTACTATGATCAGGAACACCAGGTGCTTCACCCGGAGAAGACCATCTTCGAGGAAATCCAGGATGAATATCCGACCATGAACCATACCCAGATCCGCAACATGCTGGCCGCCTTCCTGTTTACGGGGGATGATGTCTTTAAGAAGATCGCCCTCCTTAGCGGCGGGGAGCGGGGCCGCGTATCCCTTGCAAAGCTGATGCTGTCCCACGCCAATTTCCTGATGCTCGATGAGCCCACGAACCACCTGGACATGGTGTCGAAGGAAATTCTGGAGAATGCGTTAAACGCCTACACGGGAACGCTTCTGTACGTATCCCACGACCGTTACTTTATCAACCGGACCGCCACCCGCATCTTAGACCTGCGGGACGGGAGCTTTCACAATTATATCGGCAATTACGACTATTACCTGGGGGAGCGCGCCAAGGAGGAGGCTGCCGCACCAGCGTCCGAGGCGGACGATGCTTCTGTCCCCAAGAACGTCACCCAGAGTAAGTCCGACTGGCTGGATAAAAAGGAAAAAGAGGCGAAAGAGAGAAAGCGCGTAAGCGACCTGAAAAAGACGGAGGAGGAGATTGACCGCTTGGAAAAGCAGCTGTCTTCCATCGATGAGGCGCTGATGCGGGAAGAAGTTTATTCCAGCCCCTCCGAGACCCTGAAATATCACAAAGAGCGGGAGAGTGTATCCGCGCGCCTAGAGGAGCTGTACGAGAAGTGGGAGGAGCTTTCGTAAAAAGAAAAAGCACCTATGTATATAAAGTACCTCTTGATTGCTACCCGACCCGTGAATAGAAACGCTGGTGTAACAATTACTTGACAATGTTTTGAATGATAGTTAAAATTCTGTCAGAGGGTAAGGCTCAGATACAGAAAGCCCGTAGGAGTGTTTCGGGAATTCTGTATAAAAATTTGCATGTAGCGCTTACATGCTACACAAAACATGAAAGAATTAGCATCATTGCTTTCATAATCTCATGGAAGGGGTCAGGTGAAAAATGGCGGAAAAAGGAATATCAAACGCGGTCATCAAAAGACTCCCCCGCTATCAGCGATATTTGTCAGAACTGAAAAACGCTGGGGTGGAACGGATTTCATCGGGTGACTTAAGCCGTTTGATGAATGTGACTGCCTCACAGATCCGGCAGGATCTGAATCACTTTGGAGGCTTTGGGCAGCAGGGTTACGGATACAACGTAGAGTATCTGTTTAATGAAATCTCCCGAATTTTAGGCGTGGATCGGGACCACAACATGATCATCATCGGGGCCGGTCATTTCGGACACGCCCTGGCAAACTACGAACGGTTTGAGCAGAAAGGCTTTGTCACCAAGGCGCTGTTTGACATTGATCCGGATCGAATCGGGCAGACGGTGCGCGGGATCCCCATCCTGGACATGAAGGATCTGCGATCGTTCCTGATGGAAAACAGCATTGAGATTGCCGCGCTGACCATCCCCAAGACCGATGCGCAGGCTATTGTGGACATTCTGGTTGAATGTGGAATCAAAGGTATCTGGAATTTTGCCCATCTGGACTTAAAACTCCCGGATGACGTGGTCGTGGAGAGCGTGCACCTGTCCGAAAGTCTGATGGAGCTTTCCTACCGTATAAGCGAGATCGAAAAACAAAAAAGCGAGGAAGATCAGTGATCGTCGGAATAGGAAACGACATAACGGAAATCGCGCGGATTACAGAAGCCTGCCAAAAGCAGGCTTTCGTTCGTCGTGTCTATACGGAAAAAGAGCAGGAACTGGCAAAGAATTCCCCGGCATGTCTGGCGGGGAATTTTGCTGTCAAAGAAGCGGTGGCAAAAGCCCTGGGAACCGGCTTTCGCGGTTTTGGCCCGGGGGATGTGGAAGTGCTGCGGGATGACTTGGGAAAACCCTATGTGGTTCTCTACAGCGGAGCCCGGAAACGGGCCGAGGAGCTGGGCGTTACGCAGGTTCATGTATCGATCACGGATACGAAGGAAATGGCCGCGGCGGTGGCGGTGGCAGAGGGTCGATAGACGTCTGGCGGTGAGTAAGGTTGAGGCGGATGGCTGATCGATGTATGACGGGACGTGAAGGCGTCTTTACGGGGTGGAAAAAGTATGGAGCGTGTAGTCGGAAAAGAGACAATGAAGGCGTGGGAAAAAAAGCTGATTGGCGAAATCGGTATTCCATCCCTTCTTCTGATGGAACAGGCTGCGATGGGGCTCGCCGATGTGCTGGAGGACAGACTGGCGGATAGAGAGAATCCGCGGATCCTGTTCTTAAGCGGCTGCGGCAACAACGGAGCAGACGTACTGGCGGCCGCGCGCTTCTTAAGCGGTCGGATGAAACAGGCGCAGCTGACCCTTCTGATCGCCCGTCCGGAAGATGCGGGGACAGAGGAATATCGGCTGCAGCGGAAAATTGATCAGAACCTGGGTATTTCGGAAGTACTTTTTACCGAGGAAGTGAAAGAAAAGATCCGAAACGGATATTATGACTGTTACGTGGATGGGCTCGCCGGCATCGGCTTTGGCGGGGCACTTTCCGGAGACAGCCTGGACATTGTGAGGGAAGTAAACCGCGCACCGGGCATCAAGATCGCGGCGGATATTCCAACCGGTGTTCTGTCAAGCAGCGGAGCCGTAAAGGGAGAGGCCTTCCGGGCGGATGAAACCGTAACCTTTGGCTTTCGAAAGCTGGGAAACTGCCTGTATCCCGGGCGGAACTACAGCGGAATGGTGATGGTTGTCCCGCTCTCCGGGGGCAAGGAAGATTTTTTTGGAAAGCTTTGGATGACCGGAGGAAAATCGGCAGGCAGGGAAGCGCTCGTGCTGGAACCTCAGGATTTAAAGCGTTTCCTGCCGGTGCGAAGAGAGTGGTCCAACAAGGGGAGCTATGGGAAAGTTCTGCTTGTCGCCGGGTCCAAAGACATGGCGGGGGCAGCAGCCTTTGCGGCGAGGGCGGCTCTTCTTGCCGGCTGCGGTCTGGTGCGCATCCTGACACCGGAGGTAAACCGCGTAGCGCTGCACACGCTGGTTCCGGAGGCTGTTCTCTCGGTATACGAGAAGGAGGAAGAAGCCTTGCAGCTTCTTTCGGAGCAAAGTAAATGGGCGGATGCCCTGATCATCGGGCCGGGGCTGGGGCTTTCGGACACGGCAAAGGCGCTCTTAAAGGCCACGCTTACGGGACCCAAACTTCCGCTTTTGATCGATGGGGATGCGCTGACGCTTCTTTCCAGAGACCCCGCTTGCATGAAACTTTTGCGAGACCGGGATATGCCGGCGCTTTTAACGCCGCATTTGGGGGAGATGAGCCGCCTGGCGGGAAAGACCGTGGAAGCGCTGCAGGATGACTTATTCGGAGAAGCCGGGCTTTTATCGGAAAGCCTGAACGCCATCTGCCTGTGCAAGGACGCGGTGTCCGTGCTGGCGGCACCGGATGGCCGGCGGGTGCTTAACGAAAGCGGCTGCAATGGAATGGCCACGGCGGGAGCCGGGGATGTGCTGGCAGGCCTTACGGGAGCCTTGATGGCGCTGATCCCGGATATTTTCCAGGCGGCGGCCCTGGCGGCGCTTCTTCACGGGCTGGCCGGAAGGCAGGCCGCGCTTTTGAAAGGAAACCGTTCCATGACGGCCGTGGATATTCTGGAAGGAATCCCGGAAGTTTTAAAAACCTGTTGAACTAAACAGATATTAAGATAAGATTCGTAGGCGCAGCCTACTTAAGCAGATAAAAGCTGTATATAGCAGTTTGGAGAAAACGACATGTATTATTATGACCGCGCGGAAGTGGTTGTGGATCTGGATGCGATCCATGAAAATCTTCTTCATATAAAGAACCTGTTAAAAGAGGGAACGCTTCTGTGTCCCATCATCAAGACGGATGCCTACGGGCACGGCGTGATCCCGGTGGCGGAGGAAATGCTGGATCTGGCGGATTACTTCGCGGTGGCGACGATTGATGAAGCCTTGGAGCTTCGTCGGAACGGGATCGATAAACCCCTCTTTCTTCTGGGCTTCACGCCGGAAAGCCGCTTTGAGGATTTGTTCACCTATCAGGTCTGGCCGAACGTGTTCCGCCTGGAAACGGCCAGGAAGCTGTCTAAGATGGCGGTAGACAAGGGAAAAACCTTAAAGATTCATATCTCCGTGGATACCGGCATGAGCCGCTTAGGCTTTATGCGGACAGAGAAGAGTCTGGATGAGATCGCAGAGATTGCGAAACTTCCCGGTCTTGCGCTTGAAGGACTGTTTACCCATTTTGTGTCCGCGGATTCCGCGGATCAAACGTTGGCGAAAGAGCAGATCCGCCGTTTTGTGGATTTCCGGAAAGAACTGGAGAAACGGGATGTTCACTTCCGCTTGTACCACATGTCGGCGAGCGCCGGGACGATGGAGTTTTCGGAAGCGCATTTTAACATGGTGCGATCGGGTATTATTAATTACGGCCTCTATCCATCCGATGAAGTGCATAAAGATCATCTGGCCTTAAAACCTGCGTTATCTCTGCTGTCCACGGTCATCTATGTAAAAGATATCGAGGAAGGCGACAGCGTCAGCTACGGAGCCACGTTTACGGCTCCTAAGCACATGCGCATTGCCACAATCCCGGTGGGATACGGGGATGGGTACTTCCGGGCCTATTCCGGGAAAGGGGCTGTACTGATCAAAGGAAAAAGAGCTCCCATATTGGGGCGCATCTGCATGGATCAGTTTATGGTAGACGTTTCCGATATTCCCGGTGTGCGGGAAGGAGACGATGTCACCCTGATCGGACGGGACGGGGAAGAAGAGATTACGGCGGATGAACTGGCAGCCCTGGCCGGAACCATTAGCTATGAAGTGTTATGCGATTTGGGAAAACGACTGCCGAGGGTTTACCTGAAAAATGGAAGAGTTTTGAAAACAAAAGCTTATTGCTAATTGTTAGCATGAACGAGTAGAATTGGCTGTTGCATAGATTTGTGCGACAGCCAATTTGCTTAATTGGGATAAAACGAAACACTATCAGGTATGGTGATACTTATCTGCGCCGTCTGAATTAAGGAATAACATGAGCAGGTTGCAGATGCTTTTTGTTATAACATATCGAATTATAAATTTAAATTTTTTAAAATAATGTTGACATAGCAATTCAGTGACGTTATGATTTGGTTGGAGAGAAACTTTAAATCTCCATTTATGAGGGAAATGTAGACAGTCGGACACGTAGATAGGAGGTGCAAAAATGATTTCGAGGAATACTTTTTTGAAGGGAGTTCTGGCAGCTGGAGTTTCCACATGGCTTTTTGGTGAGGAAACGATAAGCAATTATGGGAAGGAGGATACTTTCAAAGAAAGGATTTATGGGGAATATGAAAGCAGAGTAAGTTCTGTAATGCGAGAAATATGCCCGCAGTTAGAGGAACAGGGGAAGATGAATATCCTTCCTGTTTTTGAAGAAATTATCAGAACAAAAGTGTTAAACGAATTGCAAGACAGATATCAGATTCCAATTGCTGATATGAATGGAAGCACAGCAAATACTACTTATTTATTGCCGGATGGCGGAGTAATTGGGTACAATGGATTTGGCGGAACAACTGTTGTAGATACCTATATGGATTATAATACGACGCAAACGTATTTAGTGGGGGTAAATGCATCCATTCAGGCATCTTCCATCATCAGTTATATTTTGGGCCATTTGCCTGCATGGGGAAGCGCCTTCAGTCTGTTGTTGACACTTCATACCAGCGCTAATAGCGCGGCAGTTCAGTCGGTGAATAACGCGGGAGGTTATGGATATATTATAAGTGTAAGTCATCCGCTTGAAGGAAGTGCAACCGTTTTAATTGGGTGGAGCCAATATCCGGTCGCTATTGTTCCGTCTGATGCTACGAATGTACATGTTGAAGATTTTTCGCTTATTTCATGAGAATGTAACAGGAGGTTTTTGCAATGAAGAATACTAAATGGTTAACATTTGTCGTAGGTATATCTCTTTTACTCGTCTGGTATAAAACCAACTTTGAACCTCTTGTTTTAGGGAACAGCATGACATCATATCGAATTACGGATCTGCTTAGCCATCCGGTAACTACTCTACTCGTAGCAGCATTTCCTCCTGCTGCTGTAATAGCTTTGCTGGTTGTGAACTTTACAGCTGCTGAAACAGAGAAGATGTCTATTCCTGGCTGGGTGAAGAAAACCGTTTTGGTTCTGATCCCTGCTTACATTGTATCCATTGCTGTTATGGCGTTCCTGTGCAGACCGTATCTGTTTTTGGAAGATGCTGAGGTTCAAATGTTCCAGGATAGAGAAGGCACGATAGAATTAAAAAAATCTGATGGGGAAACAATAACACTATCGGAAAGGCAGACGGATTTGGTTGAAACTTACCTTGGGATCATGATGCGTGATCATGTTAAAAAGGCTGTCTCTGCTTCAGACGATCATATGTCTGAAAATCAAGGGTCGACTTATCAACTGAGCTGGCCAGAGGATGGCGATACCGGAGAAATCGTGGTTGGATTTGACTGGATGACCATAACCGGGAACAGATATGTGGTAAATGATGAAGCTGGAGCAGGTATTTCGAGTGCAATCGGAAGGCTGGCCAATCTTTATTGACTTGCGTTAAGTAGACAGGAAATCGATATGAAAGCGGCTGCCTTTTTATAGGTGGCCGCTTTTCATTCACAGAGCGCCCAAAGGTAACTGCCACCTGTCGGTGGCGGGCGGCTCGCGCATGCGAGCAGGTCGGATTACATCCTCCCTACTCGATTTTGATGTCAGGGTCGATCAGATGATTTGTCAGAAAACCTCTTGCCAAGAGCAATAAAATGTGGTATTGTCTACGAAGTTATGCCAATATCATAATCGGGAAACAATAAATGAGAGGATAAAAATATGTCAGGACATTCGAAATTTGCCAATATTAAGCACAAAAAGGAAAAGAACGATGCCGCCAAGGGCAAGATCTTTACGATCATCGGCCGTGAGCTGGCTGTAGCCGTAAAGGAAGGCGGGCCGGACCCGGAGAATAACAGCAAGCTTCGCGATGTCATTGCCAAGGCGAAGGCCAACAACATGCCGAACGATACCATTGACCGCGGTATCAAAAAGGCTGCCGGTGATGCGGCATCTGTCAACTATGAAAGTGTTACCTATGAAGGCTATGGCCCCAGCGGTGTAGCTATCATTGTCAAGGGTCTGACGGACAACAAGAACCGTACGGCTGCCAATGTCCGCAATGCTTTTACAAAGGGAAGCGGCAACGTCGGAACCAGCGGCTGTGTATCCTTTATGTTTGATGAGAAAGGACAGATCATCATCGACAAGGAAGAGTGCAGCATGGATCCGGATGAGCTGATGATGCTGGCATTAGATGCCGGTGCGGAAGATTTCTCCGAGGAAGAGGATTCCTATGAAGTACTGACGGCTCCGGATGATTTCAGCGCGGTTCGCGAAGCGCTCGAAGCGCAGAAGATCCCGATGATGGAGGCCTCCGTCACCATGATCCCCCAGACCTGGGCAACGCTTACGGATGAGGAAGACATTAAGCGCATGAACCGCATCCTGGATCTCCTGGATGAGGATGATGATGTGCAGGAAGTGTTCCACAACTGGGACGAAGAATAAGGTATAATGAGGGGCTATCGCAAAATTTTGGAAATTTGTGCGATAGCCTCTTTTATGCACAGGGCCGCCCAAAGGTTACTGCCACCTGTCGGTGGCGGGCGGCCCTCGCATGCGAGTAGGGCGGATTGACATCCTCCCTACTCGGTTTGAGAAGGTGAAATACGATGGAAGAATTCTTGACACAGGAAGAACAAGCAACGTTGGCACCAGTCCTTGTGGGACTTTCCGGGCTGTTTACGGATAATACGCATCGAATGGCAGATTACGACAAAAATCGCTATATGCCGGCCGTTCGTGAGCTGGTTCAGACATATGCTCCGATTGTCAAAGTATTTGATGAATTCTGCAAAGAACATCCGGAAAAAACAGAGGCCGCAGCCGATGCCTGTGCAATTGCCTTTATAAAGCAGGTGAAGGAATTTGTGGAAGGGCGCCTTCGCGGCAAAAAGTGGCGGGACCGCATCACGATGGAGCAGTACCGCATGGTTATGGCAGCCTTTGTGGTCCCCTCCTTAAAAGAAATGAAGGCGGAGAATGGACAGCTGCTCATTGACAGGATCTGCCGTGGGTGGAAGCGGGCCTATCCGGAGTTTCCTTTTCAGCAGACGACAGCGGATGTGCTGGAAAATGGATTTAAATTGAAGTTTTTCTAAAAGTTGGGGTTTTGTTGGCGTTCAGGGAAATTGAAAAGCGCAGGCAAGAGTTTCAAATGAAAGGATGCCTGCGCTTTTTTGGACTTTCAGGGAAGGAAAAAGCGTAGGCAAGAGTCTCAAATGAAAGGATGCCTGCGCTTTTCTGGACTTTCATGGAAGAAAAAAGCGTAGGCAAGAGTCTCAAACTTGAAAATGCCTGCGCTTTTTTGATTTACAGGGAAGATAAACTCGCCAGATCCTGATAGAAAGCGGGATAGGAGATGTTT
Organism: Lachnospiraceae bacterium; assembly: GCA_017479935.1. Lineage (GTDB taxonomy): Bacteria > Bacillota > Clostridia > Lachnospirales > Lachnospiraceae > RGIG5021. The sequence continues at coordinate 169,951 of JAFVBO010000097.1, read as the reverse complement.
ACGCACTCGCCGCCGGAAAGCGTTGTCTCTCCTTCTGCGGCCAGGGCGGCGACGGCGAAGCTCATGGCGATGCGGTGATCATCATGGCAGTCGATGACAGCGCCGTGCAAAGGCTTTCCGCCGCGGATGATCATGCCATCCTCCGTTTCCGTGACATCTGCGCCCATGGCGAGGAGGCCGTCGCAGACGGTGCGGATGCGGTTGGATTCCTTCACTTTTAATTCCGCGGCATCGCGGATCACGGTGGTGCCATCTGCAAAGCAGGCAAGTACAGCCAGAACCGGAATTTCATCAATCAGAGTTGGAATGAGATTCCCTTCAATCGAGGTTGCATGGAGAGTGGAAGAACGAACCAAAAGATCGGCGGAAGGCTCATTATCCTGACCCTTGGAATTCAGAAGCGTGACATCCGCCCCCATCGCCTGAAGGACGCGCAAAAGCCCATCGCGGGTGGGATTGATGCCAACGTTTCGCAGAAGAACCTCGCTTCCGGGGACAATGGCGGCAGCCACCGCAAAATAGGCGGCGGAGGAGATGTCTCCGGGTACGAGAATATCACGCGCGTAAAGCTCCGCCGCGGGCTGCACGGTGGCGGAGCACCCGTCTGATAAAATGGATGCGCCGAAAGACCGAAGCATGATTTCCGTGTGATTGCGCGAAAGCGCCGGCTCCACTACGGTTGTTGGGGAATCCGCATACAAACCTGCCAAAAGGATGGCGGATTTGACCTGTGCGGAAGCCACGGGCGTGTGGTAGGTAATGCCATGCAGCGGTGCTCCCATGATGGCAAGCGGGGCACAGCCGTTCCCTGGAATACTTTTGATATCGGCTCCCATGAGGGAAAGAGGCTCACAGACGCGTTTCATGGGCCTTTTTTGAATAGAAGCGTCACCGGTTAAAACAGAGGAAAAAGCCTGACCGGCCAGAATGCCGGACAGGAGCCTGGTTGTGGTGCCGCTGTTTCCGCAGTCTAAAATGTCAGAAGGAGCCATAAGGCCGTGCAAGCCACGCCCGTGGACCAGGTATTCCTCCCCCTGTTTTTCGATGGATACGCCCATCTTTTGAAAGCAGGCGATGGTGGAAAGGCAGTCGGCCCCTTCCAGAAAATGCTTCACGCGGGTGGTTCCCTTTGCAAGGGCTCCGAACATGATGCTGCGATGGGAGATGGATTTGTCTCCCGGTACGGTGATTTCTCCTCTAAGCGATGACACAGGTGCCACTGAAATCATAGTGCTGTCCTTTCTTTGATGCCTGTTTAAGTATAGGCCCCGGGCACGGAAAGCTGTTAACAATTTTTTTTACCGTGCGGTTTGCATGATTGTTTTGAGAATTACTTCTTCGATACGATAAAATTGTTGACCTTCAGAACCTGCTCCGCCTTGTCGCAGGCAGCCTGCTCATAAAAGTCAATCCGGAAGATGTTATCTTCATACTCCCTGTTATACAACACGCCCAGGTTCTTGATGTTGATCTGGTGAATGGAAAGAATATTCACAACCGCGGCGATGGCGCCAGGGCGGTCTACCAGGTCCACATAGACGGAATACTCACGCTTGATGGCGCCAAGAGGCCTCGAATCCATGGAATTCCGGAAATCACCCGTGTTGCGGATCAGCGCCTGCAGCGCGTCGGAATTCCCTTCGTTAATCAGATTCCGCAAGTTTTCCAGCCGTCCGATAAAATCATCCAGAACTTCGTTGATCGCCTTTTTGTTGGTCATACAGATCTGATCCCACATGGCAGGGGAAGACGCGGCGATACGCGTGATGTCCTTAAAGCCGCCGGCCGCGATGCTCTTCATGGAATGCTCTTCGTCATCATTCTTCTTTAACTGATCCACCAGGGCGAAAGCCACCAGGTGCGGGACATGGCTGACCGTGGCCACGATCTTATCGTGCTCATCCGCGTCCATGACCATCGGGATGGCCATGAGGCCGTAGATCAGATCCACCAGGCGCTGCTGTTTCTTGGCATGGGTCTCGTCGAACGGCGTCAGAATGTAATAGGCATTCTCCACCAGATGATCGCTGGAGTACTGGTATCCGGAGCGCTCGGAACCGGCCATGGGATGTCCGCCGATAAAGAGTTTCTGCAGGCCCAAGGAAGCCGCGATCTCCATGACTTCCGTCTTGGTGCTGCCCACGTCGGTCAGGATTGCCGTCTCCTTCAGGTGCGGTTTTAACGCTTCCATGTAGGTGCGCATGGCCTGTACCGGTGTGCAAAGGAAGACAATGTCGCAAGGGGCAAAGTCCGCCCCGACGCTTCCTGCGATGATGTCGATGGTACCGTCCAGTCTGGCCTGCAAAAGGGCCTCCGCGTTCTGGTCATAGGCGATGATGGTCGTATTGGCATCCTTCCGTTTCAGCCCCTTGGCAAGGGATCCGCCGATCAACCCCAGGCCCACAAATCCGATGGTGTGATTCATATATATGTGCCTCTTTCCTGTTTTCTTTATGCTTTACTTTCGCGCGTTACCTTTCGAAACACGTCTGCCCATTGATTTTACCCCCGGATGCCACCGCTGTCAATCTGAAGCGTTCTCATCCGCTCCATATTTCTTCCCGCCAGGCAATGTATTGCCTGACAGGAAGATAAGTGAGTCAAAAGCGGCTGAGCCAGCGATCTGTTTGCGACTGTCATGTGTGGCAGGCCTAAAACGGCGAGGAGATTTCCGGCAGCTGTGGGATCTTCGGGGAGTGCCACTAACGGCAGCAAAGCACCGCACATCGGCCGGGGCACATTTCGGAACCCCGTCTGATGACGGTGTTCCTTGAGTGCCCCTGAAATCGCGGTACTTGTAATACCGCGATTTCGCGGATGTGCAGTTCTTTGCCGCCATAAGTGGCACTAACCCCTTGCTCCCAATCGCTGCCGGAAATTCTCCTTCGCCGCCTTAGGCCTCCGCAATCCATGACAGTTGCTGGATATGACCGCTGGTTCAGCCGCTTTTGACAATCTACCCATCATTGTTTCTCTTAAAGTACTGGAAATTGGTTGCTACACAGTCTACGCAGCATTGTTTCGCATAATTGCACTGAAAATGTGGCTGCTTCGCAGCGCGCGTTTTGCTGGGGCGGAACACAATGTAGTAAACAAGCCTGTGGCAGGCAGAGTTTATATCGTGCAGCAGTCATGTGGAGGAGGCCTTAGAACCACTTTGCGAAAAAAATTGGCTTTATGAGCAAAAATCTTCTTGTTTGAGCGAAGCGAGTTAGAAGATTTTTGCTCATGTACTTTGCCAATTTTTTGAAGCTTACGTGGTTCTGGCCGAGGGAACTTAGACTGCGAACGATATAACTCTGCCTGCCCAGGCTTATTTACGACCTGATACAAACCACCACCGAACAGCGATTTTGTGCGGCATCACAAAGGGAAACTGCCGGGGGGTCAGAAAGAATTTTGAAAATCGTCGAATTTCTATTGAAAAATGGCGGAAAATTTTGTAGAATGTAGATAATGTGCGATTGCATAACGAAACATCTCAAGGAGGAACGTTTTACATGAAGGTTTATGAGTCAAAACAAATCCGCAACGTGGCTGTCTTAGGACACGGCAGTGTTGGCAAGACCACCCTTGTGGAAGCGATGGCATATATCACGGATGGAATCAGCCGCTTAGGAAAAGTAGCCGATGGTTCCACGATCAGTGACTTTGATAAGGAAGAAATCAAGCGTGGCTTCTCCATCGGCACCAGCGTTGTCCCGGTTGAATGGGAAGACTGCAAGATCAATTTCTTAGATACTCCCGGATATTTCGACTTTGTCGGTGAAGTAGAAGAGGCTGTCAGCGTGGCGGATGCCGCGATCATCGTCGTGAACGGCAAGTCCGGCGTGCAGGTCGGTACCATCAAGGCATGGGAAGCCTGCGAGAAGATGAACCTTCCCCGCATTATTTTCGTGACCGGCATGGATGACGACAATGCCAACTATGTCAATGTCTGCGCCGCTCTGCATGAGAACTTCGGAAACCGCATCGCGCCTTTCCAGGTTCCGATTCGTGAAAATGAGAAGTTCACCGGCTTTGTCAATGTTGTCAAGATGGAAGGCCGCAAGTTCACCGGCGAGAAGGGCAAGTATGTGGATTGCCCCATCCCTGCCAATCTGCAGAGCGAGATCGATGATCGCAGAGCAGAGCTGATGGAATCCGTGGCGGAGACCAGCGAAGAGCTGATGGAGCGCTATTTCGAGGGAGACGAGTTCACCTATGAGGAAATCTCCGAAGCGCTGCGCGGCGGTATCCTGGAAGGTGAAGTGGTTCCGGTTCTCATGGGCACCGGTATCAACGGAAACGGCACCCGCATCCTGCTTCACTCCATCGTGAAGTACTTCCCGGCTCCCTGCCAGAGAACCCTGTCCGGCAAGAACACCAAGAACGATGAAGTGTTCGAAGCCAACTATGACGATGCGAAGCCGCTGTCCGCAAAGATCTGGAAGACTCTGGTCGATCCGTTCATCGGCAAGTACTCCCTCATCAAGGTTTGCTCCGGCGTGTTAAAGGCTGATTCGGCTCTGTACAACGTCAACCAGGATTCCGATGAAAAGCTGTCCCGTCTGTACGTCCTGCGCGGCAAGGAAACCATCGAGGTTCCGGAGCTGCACGCTGGCGACTTAGGCGCTGTTTCCAAGCTGAACGCGGCTTCCACGGGTGATACCCTGGCCACGAAGGCTCTGCCGGTTGAGTACGCGAAGCCGGAAATCTCCGTTCCTTACACCTACATGGCTTACTCGGCCAACAAGAAGGGTGAGGAAGATAAGGTAGCGTCCGCTATGTCCAGACTGATGGATGAGGACAAGACGCTCCGCACCGTCAATGATTCCGAGAATCGTCAGACTCTGATGTATGGTATCGGCGAGCAGCAGCTTGACACGGTTGTCAGCAAGCTGGCAAGCCGTTACAAAGTAGAAGTGACCCTTTCCAAGCCGAAGGTAGCTTACCGTGAGACCATCCGCAAGAAAGCGGAGAACATTCAGGGTCGTCACAAGAAGCAGTCCGGTGGTGCCGGTCAGTTCGGTGAAGTCTTCATGGACTACGAACCGTCCGGAGATCTGGAGACTCCTTACATCTTCGAGGAGAGAGTTGTCGGCGGTTCCGTTCCGAGAAACTTCTTCCCTGCCGTTGAGAAGGGTGTTGCGGAATCCGTTCTTCGCGGACCTCTGGCTGGTTACCCGGTTGTCGGCGTCAAGGCTACCCTGACCGATGGTAAGTATCACCCGGTAGACTCCAACGAAATGGCCTTCAAGATGGCTTCCATCAAGGCCTTCAAGGAAGGTATCATGAAGGCGAACCCGGTTCTCCTTGAGCCCATCGCTTCCATGAAGGTTGTCGTTCCGAACGAGTACACCGGCGATGTCATGGGCGATCTGAACAAGCGCCGTGGCCGTGTTCTTGGTATGAACCCGCTGGAGAACAAGAAGCAGGAGATCGTGGCGGATGTTCCGATGTCCGAGCTCTTTGGCTACACCACGGATCTGCGTTCCATGACCGGTGGTATCGGCGAGTATTCCTACGAATTCGCTCGCTACGAGCAGGCTCCGGCCGACGTGCAGCAGCGTGAGATGGATGCCCGCGCGGCGGATGAGGAAGAGTAATTCTTTCATATCAAATAGAATCCAGGTGGGGGTGCCTTGTGACACCCCCACCTTTTCTACTTTTTACTTGAAAGAGCCTTTATATTTTGATAAAATTGATTCTATGATATCGATTTTATGTGGCATTTGTCGCCACAATGTCCTATGCGTCCAATAGCGTTTCGCTGTTGGTTTTTCGCATGCAATGAGGAAGGAGAAACGAGATGGTTCTGTTATTTTTCCTGGCCTGGATCATCTTTAACGGCAAAATCACCTGGGAAATCGTACTGACAGGTCTGGCCATTTCCGCGGGTTTGTTTGCGTTTGTGTGCCGTTTTATGGATTATTCCGTGGAGAAAGAAAAACTTCTGGCAAAAAAGAGCGGACGGATTGTCAAGACACTGGGTGTGCTTCTCATTGAAATGCTGAAAGCCAACTGGGAAGTGGCCAAGCGGATCTACAACCCGAAACACGAGGTGGAGCCGGCTCTCATCACCTTCCACACGGATCTGAAAACCGACTATGCACGCACCGTGCTGGCGGACTGCATCACCATGACGCCCGGTACCATCACCGGAGAGCTGCAGGGCGACGCGTACACGGTTCACTGTCTGGACAAGCCGTTAGGCGAAGGATTAAAGGAAAGCAGTTTCGTGAAGGTACTTCGGGAACTGGAAGCGGAGGATTGATCGATGGACGGATTCTTGCCAATTTTTCTGACGGCGTCATTAGGGATCCTGGCGGTCTGCATGGCCTTTTCCCTGGCGCGAGCCATCATCGGCCCTACGATTACGGACCGCATGATCGGCGTGAACATGATCAACACCCAGGTGATGCTGTTTTTACTGGCTCTCTGCCTGTATCTGGGGGAGGGCTTTATCGTCGACGTGGCGCTTGTGTACGCCATGATCGGCTTCCTGTCGGTTGTCGTTTTTGCGAAGGTGTACATTGGCGCGGATCTGGAGCGGCAGGCGAAGGGCGAGGAACCCGTTGTTCCTTTAAAAACTGTTCCGGAACCGGACAAACTGGCTGGGCGCAAGGATGACTGGGACCCGGAGGCAGATGAAGAAAAGCCGGCGATTGAAGCGTCTAAGAAGGTCGGCGGCGCAGCCGAAATTAAAGCAGAAGCACCTGCAAACACTTCGATGGCATCCGACGCACAGACAGTGACCCAGACGAGAGTCGAGGGGAACAAACAGACGGATGCTGTTTTGGAGGATACAACAGCCGCACAGCCGGCCGATGCTTCGCAGATGAGCAAAACGAATAAGAAGACAAGCTACGACAACAGCAAGAAAAAGAACCGGAAATCTGCCCGGATGGGCGCGAAGGGAGGAAAGTAGGATGAGTGCGATCAGACTGGTGATTGGCTGTCTGTTTACGGCCGTTGGCCTCATCTGTGTGGTGACCTCCGTGATCGGCGTATATCGGTTCAAGTTCTGCTTAAACCGTCTTCATGCCTCCGCGATCGGGGACACGGCGGGTGTGCTGTTCTTTACGATCGGGATGATTATTCTGAACGGTTTTAGCTTTGTATCCCTGAAAATGCTGCTGGTGATCCTCCTTTTCTGGATCGGGTGCCCTGTGACCAGCCATGTTCTTGTAAAGCTGGAACTGAACACGGACGCGGATGCGCAGAAGGAATTTGAGGAGACGCATTTTGCGTCTCCGGACGGCGCGGAAACGAAAGAAGTCGGTCGATATTTCGAGAAACGCGAAATAAAGGAGACGCATTTTGCGTCTCCGGACGGCGCGGAAATGAAGAAAGTCGGGCGATATTTCGAAAAGCGCGAAATAAAGGAGGTGAGCGAATGAAAATCGTGATTATGGTTTTGCTCCTCCTTATGATTGTCTGCGCGATTTCCGTCAGCCTGACGAAGGGGCTTCTCACCTCGGTTGTCATTTACATGAGTTTTAGCATGTTCCTCTCCCTGATCTGGTTTCTGTTGGAGGCGGCGGACCTTGGCATCACCGAGGCGGCCGTGGGAGCGGGCGTGAATACTATTTTGTTCTTTGTCACGCTGAAAAAGGTGCGTGAGTTAAAAAAGGAGCATGACGAAGAGGAGGTGAGCCGGCAGGATGAACAGCCAGGAGAATAAACATAAGCTGCAGCTCTTCGTGGACTGGGTAAACGGCGACAACATGCCGGAAGAGGAGTACTCGTTAGGCGAGCCTGTCTTTGAAGAAGAGAAGGCCGCAAAGGAGCCCGGCGCTTCCCCTTGGAATCGGTTTCACGCCTGGGTGGAGGCAAACGGACGCGCGAGTGTCAAAAAGGTGTATCCGGTGATCTGCGTGCTTCTTTGCCTGTCGTTTTTATCGCTCCTTCTTGTGCTGGTGGCGCATCTTCCTTCCTTCGGAGAGCTGGCGAACCCCGGGTTTAACGAGGTGCAGCAGGTGTATATCGAAAATGTGGTGGAGGATACCGGCGCCGTCAACGCCGTCAGCGGTATCATTCTGAATTACCGTGGCTATGATACCTTAAACGAGGCGCATGTTCTGTTCGTGGCGGTGGCTGCGGTGACAGTCCTTCTTCGGATTGACCGTCACAAGGGAACTTCCATGGACGTGGTCTATGAGAAGGAAGAGTCGGATCAGCGCTATGAGCCGCACCACGATCCGATTCTTCGCAAGACCACCAAGATCCTTGTGCCATTTATCCTTCTGTTTGGTTTGTACATCATGATGAACGGTCATCTGTCTCCCGGAGGCGGTTTCTCGGGCGGCGCCATCGCAGGCGCGGGCCTGATTCTGTTTTTGATGGCGTTCGGCTTTAAGAAGATTGAGCGCTTCTTTGGCGAGAAGGTCTATCAGATTGTGCGGGTAGGAGCCCTGCTGATTTACACGGTGCTCATGACCTACTTTATCCTGATGGGGGCCAATCAGCTGGCAAACGGAATTCCGCTTGGGGAGCCGGGCGCGCTGTTTTCGGCCGGCATCATCCTGCCCATCAACCTGGTGGTCGGGCTGGAGGTAGCCTGCACGATGTACGGCCTGTTTGCTTTCTTCCGAAAAGGAGGACTGTAAGATGGATCAGCTTTTCGTCAATTATGTTCAGGCTGCGGCCGTCATCATCTATGGCATTGGCTTTTTTACGCTGTTTTTCAACCCGAACATGATCAAGAAGATCATTGGGTTTGACATGATGGATTCCGGCATTTTCCTGTTTCTGACCGCCCAGGGCTTTCTGTATGGCGGGCATGATCCCATTGTGGATCCGGAGCTTGTCGGGGCGCAGAATTATATCAACCCGCTGCCCACAGGTCTGGTGCTGACCGGCATCGTCGTGGGCGTGAGCGTGTCCGCTTTCATGCTGGCGCTGACCGTGCGCCTGTACTATCGGTACCATACGCTGAATCTCGACGAGATCATCCGTCTGGCCAGAAAGGAGGAGGACTGATGGAACTCGTCCAGAATTTTCCGCTGCTTTCCATCATTATCATGACCAGCTGCGGCGCGATCTGCACCCTACTTAAGGGAAAGGCCGCCAAGTGGTACTGCCTGGTTTGCCTGGCGGCCACGCTGGCGTTGAACCTCTTTGCTTTCTTTTACACCCTGCAAAACGGTGCCTATGTGTACTATATGGGACGCTGGAGCGCGCCCTGGGGCAATGAAATCAAGGTGGGCGTGATCGAAGCGCTGCTGGCATCCGCCTTCGCGTTCGTTATGATCCTGTCGGTGTTGGGAGGTCTGGAGCACATCCTGGAGGATGTGGAATCCACCAAGGTGAACCTGTACTTTGTCATGATCGCCTTCCTGATGCTGACGCTCCTCATCCTGGTCTATACCAACGATATTTTCACGGCCTATGTCTTTGTGGAGATTAACACCATCGCGTCCTGCGCCCTGGTGATGATGCGCTATAAACCCGGAAAGACGCTGGTGGCCACGACCAAATATATGATCATGAGCCTCCTTGGCTCCTCGCTTTTCCTGTTTGCGGTGTGCATCCTGTACAACATCACCGGCCACCTTCTGATGGAGCCGATGGGGCAGGAGGTGCGGCGGCTGTACGCGGAAGGACAGTACCTGTTCCCGCTGACCGTCGCGATCGCGTTCATGGGCGTCGGCCTGTCCATTAAGGGCGCTCTGTTTCCTTTCCACACCTGGCTTCCGGATGCCCATGGATCGGCTACGACCACATCCAGCGCGGTGCTTTCCGGCCTCGTGTTAAAAGGCTATATCTTTCTTCTGATCAAGATTTACTGCCGGGTGATCGGCCTGGACGTCCTGGCCGGAGATCACATGCCTGACGTGTTGTTCCTGTTTGGAGCAGCGGCGATGGTGATCGGGTCGGTGCGCGCCATGCAGCAGACCGATCTGAAGCGCTTGCTCGCGTACTCCTCGATTTCGCAGGTTGGCTACATTTTTGTGGGACTCGGCCTGGGGACGGAGGCCGGCATTGCGGCGGCCATTGTACAGATCCTGGCGCATGCCGTGACCAAGCCGATGCTGTTCTGCGCGGCAGGCGGGTTTATGAACGTCTCCGGCGGGAGCCGTAAGCTGCAGGATATGACGGGAGCAGGCCGTCGGGATCCCTTAAGCGGAGCTGCTTTTCTCGTGGGCGTCTTTTCCATGATCGGCATCCCGCTCTTTGCGGGCTTTACCACGAAGCTGACGTTAACGCAGGCTGCCCTTGGACATGGAAGCGTCAAGTGCGTACTCGCGCTGATCGTGATCATCGTCAGCACGGTGTTAAACGCGTTGTATTATATTCCGACAGTCAGCACGCTGTTTTCCGCAAGAAACGATCTGACCCCTTACCGGAACCGTTATGCCCATTACCACGTACCTTACGTGGCGGCGATGGTGCTGTTTATGATTGTGAACATCTGCGTCGGCACGTTAGCCGGGCCGCTTCTGGAAGCGATCTATGCTGGCCTTCCGAGTCTTGGAATGTAAAGGAGAAGAATTAAAATGAATGCAGGATTTCTGTTTGTACTTCCAGTCATCATTCCGGTCATTGCCGGTTTGCTTGTCTATTTTAGGCCGGAGTATCGCGAGGAAGCGAAAAGAGTTGCGTTTGTCCGGATCATGCTGTGCGTCACCGCGGCGTTCGTGTTTCTGATCGACCTTCTTCCGGAGGCGGGGCTGCACCTGTTCTCGCTGACGCCGGAACTCCCCGTGCTCTTCCAGTCGGATGGCATGGCGAAGATTTTCATCACGCTGGTGGCCGTCATGTGGCTGGCCTCGGGATTTTTCTCCTTCGAGTACATGAAGCATGAGGAGAATCATCAGAGATATTATCTGTTTTTCCTGTGCTCCTTTGGCGTGCTGGTCGGACTGGGGCTTTCCGCCAACTACCTGACCATGTACATGTTCTATGAGCTGATGACCCTGCTCACGATGCCGCTCGTGCTGCATTCCGGAAAGAAGGAAGCGGTACAGGCTGCGTTCAAGTACCTGTTTTATTCCGTGTTTGGCGCATTGATGGGGCTTTTAGGGTTCTTCTTCATCTACAATTATGGAACCACGATCACCTTCACCGCAGGTGGTGTGCTGGATATGGCCAAGGTGGCCGGCCATGAGAATAAGCTTCTGGCCGTTGTCTTCCTTGTGGTGCTCGGCTTTGGCACGAAAGCGGGTATGTTCCCGCTGCACGCCTGGCTGCCCACGGCACACCCCGTGGCCCCCGCGCCCGCTTCGGCAGTGCTGTCCGGCGTAATCACGAAGGCCGGTATCCTGGGCGTCGTGCGCGTTATCTATTACCTGATCGGACCGGATTTCATCCGCGGTACCTGGGTGCAGTACGCCTGGCTCGGCCTGGCGCTTGCCACGGTGTTCATGGGCTCCATGATGGCGTACAAGGAAAAGGTTTTAAAGAAGCGTCTGGCGTATTCCACCGTCAGCCAGGTTTCCTACGTGATGTTCGGCCTGGCGGTCTTAAATCAGGCGGCCTTTATCGGCGCCATTTTGCACGTGGTGTTCCATTCCTTCATCAAGGACGTGCTCTTCCTGGCGGCCGGCGCTATCATCTACAAGACCGGGCGCACGAATGTCACGGAGCTGAAAGGCATCGGCAAGGAAATGCCGATTGTCATGTGGTGCTTTGCGCTGGCGTCCTTAGGCCTCGTGGGCATTCCGCCGCTGGCCGGTTTTGTGAGCAAGTGGTATCTGGCGGTCGGCTCTTTGGAGAGCGGCGTGCCGTTCTTTAACTGGTTCGGCCCGGTGATTCTGTTAGCCAGCGCGCTCCTTACCGCAGGCTACCTGCTGACGATCGTCATCGACGCCTTCTTCCCGGGATCGGACTTCCCGATGGATACGCTGACCAAGAAGGAGCCGTCCTACTACATGACCGTTCCGCTGATCGCGCTGACCTTCTTTATCGTCTGGCTGGGGCTTTTCCCGGGCGGCCTGTATTCCATGATCGAGTCATTTGCAGCCTCCGTTTTCTAGGAAAGGAGAGTAGAATATGAGTCCGTATTGGATTCTTGTGGTCATACTTCTTCCGATGATAACCGGCGCGCTACTGCCGATCCTGGATTTTAAGGAGGAGGAAGACCGGGGAAAGAGGCAGCTGTTTGTTGCCATTCCTGTTATATTGAATACGATCCTGGTGTATGCGCTGATTCTTCATAAGCCGGTGGGAGATCTGACCCTGGTTCACCTGACGAAGGACCTTTCCATCTCGTTTCGGATGGACGGGCTTTCCGCCGTCTTTGCGGGGCTGGTGGCCGGCCTGTGGCCGCTTTCCACCTGCTACGCGTTTGAGTACATCCGCCATGAAGGAAAGGAAAACAAATTCTTTGCCTTTTATACGATGACCTATGGCGTAACCCTGGGCATCGCCTTAAGCGCGAACGTGGTGACCATGTACCTGTTCTATGAGCTTTTGACTCTGGTCACGGTGCCCCTGGTCATGCATGCCATGGACAAGCGCTCCATTCGCGCCGGTCTTAAGTACCTGGCGTACTCCATCGGAGGCGCGGCCATCGCGTTTACGGGCGTGATGATTCTTATGAACAGCGGCGATCCGTCCATGACGTTTTACTACGGCGGTTCGGTGACGGAGAGCGCTTACCTGGCGAATCCGACGCTTGTGCAGGTGGGATATCTGCTGTGCTTCTTCGGCTTTGGCGTGAAGGCAGCGATCTTCCCGTTCCACGAGTGGCTTCCGGCCGTCAGCGTGGCTCCTACGCCGGTGACGGCGCTCCTGCATGCCGTCGCGGTCGTGAAGGCGGGCGCGTTTGCCATCCTGCGGATTACGTTTTACAGCTTCGGACCGGGGATCCTTCTTGGCACGCCGGCCCAGGGCATCGCCATGGCCTTTGCGATGATCACCATCGTCTTCGGGTCCGTCATGGCGTTAAAAGAGCAGCATTTTAAAAGGAGACTGGCCTATTCGACGGTCAGCAACCTTTCCTACATTATATTTGGCGCGACACTCATGACGCCCTACGGCTTCCTAGGCGCGCTGTGTCACATGCTGTTTCACGGGATCATGAAGATCACGCTCTTTTTCTGCGCCGGTTCGGTGCTGGTGCAGACAGGGCGGGAGTATGTCCATGAGTTGGAAGGACTCGGCAAGAAGATGAAGCTGACCTTCTTCGCCTTCACGGTGGGGTCGCTCGCCCTTGTCGGCCTGCCGCTTCTGTGCGGATTTATCAGCAAATGGAAGCTGGGAACGGCCGCGGCAAGCGCGGGAACGACCTTCGCTTTTGTGGGAATTTTGGCGCTTCTGATCTCGGCGGTTTTAACCTGCGGATATACCATGCCCATTGTCATCCGGGCGTATCTGCCGAGGGAAGGGTTTGACGAAAGTCAGAATGAAACGGCGAAGGATCCGGGGCTGTACATGACTGTGCCCGTTCTGATCCTGTGCGCCGCCATGCTGTATTTTGGCATGCATTCCGGACCGATCTGCGATGCGCTGTTCGCGGTCGCGGCCGGGCTGATCTAGGAGGTGTTCGCGATGAGTGGAAATATGCTGTTGTTATTTCCGGCGTTATGGCCCATGGCCGGAGCGATCATTTCCTACCTGCTCGGACGGGAGGATAAGGAAAGGCGCAACATCTTTGTCTTTCTGGTGACGCTTGTGGAGTTTGCCGTCTGCTTAGGGCTGTTCATCCCCGTCCTTCGCGGCAAAACCTTCAGCCTTCTGGCCGAAGGCGTGTGCGGCATGGGACTGTATCTGCGGCTGGACGGCTTTTCGGCCCTGTACGGCCTGATTGCGGCTTTCATGTGGATGATGACCATGCTCTTTTCGCGCGAGTACATGGACGCGTACCACAACCGCAACCGGTATTATCTGTTTAATCTGATGACCTGCGGGGCGACGATCGGCGTGTTTTTATCCGGCGATCTGTTTACCGCCTTCGTGTTTTTTGAACTGTTGTCCTTTACCTCCTACGTGATGGTGATTCACGAGGAAGACAGGGCGGCGTTAAAAGCTGGCGAGACCTACATCGCGGTCGCCGTCATCGGCGGCATGGTGATGCTGATGGGACTGTTCCTTTTGTATCACCTGTGCGGAACGCTGCGCATGGACGAACTGCTTGGCGCCAGCCGGGCAGTGGAAAACCGAACGCTTTTATATACGGCAGGCGCGCTGATTTTGTTTGGCTTTGGCGCGAAGGCCGGTATGTTCCCGTTACACATCTGGCTGCCGAAGGCACATCCGGTGGCACCGGCGCCGGCGAGCGCGCTGCTTTCCGGTATCCTCACCAAGGTGGGCGTGTACGGGATTTTGTGCGTCAGCTGCAACGTGTTTCTGCACGACCCTGCGTGGGGGAATGTCACCCTTGCGATCGGCCTTGTCACGATGCTGCTTGGCGCTGTGCTGGCGGTGTTTTCCGTCAACTTAAAGCGGACTCTGGCGTGCTCTTCTATGTCGCAGATCGGGTTTATCCTGGTGGGCGTCGGCATGCAGGGGTTACTTGGGGAGGAAAACGGCCTGGCCGTGTGGGGAACGGTTCTGCACATGGTCAATCATTCGCTGTTTAAGCTGGTGCTGTTTATGTGCGCCGGCGTGATTGTGATGAACTGCCACAAACTGAACTTAAACGACATCCGGGGCTACGGGAAGGATAAACGCTTCCTGAAGCTGGCCTTCTTGTCCGGGTCACTCGGCATCATGGGCGTTCCGCTCTTTTCCGGCTATATCTCCAAGACCCTCTTGCATGAGAGCATCGTGGAATACATCGAGGTTTTGAAGGAGGCGGGGCAAAGCGCGCTTTTGTATCAGGCGGCCGAGTGGATTTTCCTGTTTTCCGGCGGTCTGACCGTGGCCTACATGACCAAGTTGTTTGTATGCATTTTTGTGGAGGAGCCGGGCAAGGTCAGCCGCGCGCAGCGTCTGACGGACCGCCGCTATCTAAGCGATGCCGGCAAGATTGCGATCGGGGCTCCGGCGGTTCTCTTCCCGCTGTTTGGTCTCCTGCCGCAAGTGTTTATGAACGGTATGGGACGGCTTTCGGAGAGCTTTATGAATGGCAAAGGCCCTGCGCACATCGCGTACTTCTCGCTGGTGAACCTGCGCGGAGCGGTCATTTCCATCGGAATCGGAGCGCTTGTGTATTTCCTGTTCATCCGGAAGGTTCTGATGAAGAAACAGGAAGATGGCACGATGGAGTACCTGAATCTCTGGCCTTCGTGGCTGGATCTGGAAAACCTCATCTACCGGCCTGTTGTGCAGGTGTTCCTGCCCCGTGTGTTTGGGCTGATTTCGGAAAAGGTGTTCGGCGCGGCCGACTGGGTGATCCAGACCGCGGTGCCTTTCGTGGTGGATAAGACTGCGCTTCTGATCGATAAGCTTTTTGCGGCGGTGGAGTGGTGTCTGACAGTGCCCGCGCCGTTTGTCGGCACGGTGATTGCGCGCGCGTTGTCCTCTGTGACGGATTTCTTCACCGGAGGGCTTCTACGGACCGTCCTGAAAAAACGCCCGATCCCGCAGCGCAAAGAAGAAGATTATGAGCCCGGCGATACCCTTCCCGGTAAGGAGTGGGATACGGCGGAGGATATCATGGATACGATGTCCTTCGGACTGGTTTTGTTTGGCATCGGGCTTGTGCTCGTGCTGGTCTATGTGATCATGCGCGGATTAGGATAAAGAGGAGTTACATGCATCCATGGAAACATTTCTGTACGATCACCAGGCATAAAATCCTGGTCATGAAAGGCTGCTTTCAGGTGGGATTGTACAGACAAGGACTTATGCACGATCTGTCCAAGTATTCGCCGATTGAATTCTGGACGGGCGCGTATTACTATCAGGGAAACCGGAGCCCGAACGCGGCGGAGAAGGAGAAAAAAGGCTACTCCGCCGCATGGCTCCATCACAAGGGACGAAATCGCCACCACTACGAATACTGGATCGACGCGGATCCGTTTGGACGCCGCCCGGCCTACGGGATCAAAATGCCGCTGCGCTATGCGGTGGAAATGTTCATCGACCGGATCGCCGCCTCGAAGGTGTATCAGGGCGAGAAGTATACGGACGGTTCCGCGCTTGCCTACTACGAGCGGACCAAGGATCTGATGCTGCTGCACGACGATACCAGGGCTCTCCTCGAGATGCTCCTTCACCGGCTGAAAGAGGATGGCGAGAAGCGGACGTTCCTGTATATCAAAAATGAGTTGTTAAAAACTCCGGAGATCTACGAAACGATAGGCGGAGGGATGGAAAATGGAGACAAAAACAATTCTGATCGCGGATGATGAAAGCCGGATTCGAAAGCTGGTAAAGGATTTCCTCAGCAAGGAAGGCATCACGGCGCTGGAAGCCGAAAACGGGAAAGAAGCCCTTCAGATACTGGAAAAAAACCGCGAAATTTCGCTGGTCATACTGGACGTCATGATGCCGGAGATGGACGGCTTTGAAGTCTGCAGAGAGCTGCGGAAGTCTTCCTCGGTGCCGGTTCTCATGCTGACGGCCAAGGGGGAGGAAAACGACGAGCTGCAGGGGTTTGACTGCGGAGCGGACGACTACGTGTCCAAGCCTTTCAGCCCCCGAATCCTGGTGGCGCGGGTACTCGCGCTGTTAAAGAGACAGGAAGAGAAAAGCCCGGAAAAGCTCACTGCCGGCGGCATTGAGGTGGATATTCCGGCGCATGTGGCCACAATTGACGGCAAGGTCATGGACTTAAGCTATAAGGAATTTGAACTCCTCGTCTATTTTATGGAGAACGAAGGGGTGGCCCTCTCGCGGGAGAGCATCCTTAGCCGCGTCTGGAATTTCGACTATTTCGGCGATACCCGCACGATCGACACCCATGTCAAAAAACTTCGGAGCAAGATGGGAGAGAAGTCGGATATGATCAAGACGGTGTGGTCGATCGGCTATAAGTTTGAGGTGTAAAGAGGCTTTTCGTTTCAAGGCAGTCCGCTTTACATGGCTTTTGGCGCGAAAGGATGCGTAAACAGATGAAGCATGGGATCCGTTGGCAATTTACGCTTGTTCTGATGGGGATTCTGATCATCCTGATCGGCGGTACCGTGGTGGTCAACCGGCTGTTCTTAAAAGATAGCTACATGAACTATCGCCAGGACCTGATGGAACAGACCTATGATCTTCTCAATGCATACGTCACGGATGAAAGCCGCCGGGAGGAAATTGCCCGGGAGATCAGTCGGTATCAGGAAGACCATGGAATCAGCATTCTGATCGAAAAAGGCGGAGAAGTGGTCTTTTCCAACATGAAGGTGGACAGCCTGTTCTTAAGCCGTCTGCAGGAGCACATGGGGATTCTCGTGCTCGAGGAACCGGAGGCGGCAGTGGACCCGGATCGCGTCTTTGACCGGGAGGGAAAGGCGCTTCAGAACGAGATTCTGCGAAAAACCGAGCATTACGAGGTGTCCTTAAGCTATGACCCGGTGTCGGAGGCCAACTATCTGGAGTGCTACGGGAAGCTGAAAGACGACTATCACTTCCTGATGAGTTCCTCCTACGAAAGTTCCGCCGAGAGCGCGGAAGTCTCCAACCGCTTTTTCTTAAAGGTGGGGGCGGTTGTTCTGGTCATCGGCGCACTGGTTCTGTTCGTTTTGATCGGGCGCCTCTTAAAACCCTTGTCGGATCTGACGGCTCTGGCCGGGCGCATGGCGCATCTGGACTTTACAGAAAAGTACAATGGAAAAGATCCCAATGAGATCGGGGAGCTCGGGCATGCGTTTAACGTTCTGTCGGACCGCTTAGAGCAGACGATTTCCGAGCTTAAAACCGCCAACCTACAGCTCAAAAATGAGCTGGAAGAGCGGGTTTTGCAGGACGAGGCCCGGCAGGATTTTATCTCTGGCGTCTCGCACGATTTAAAGACCCCCATCGCGATCATCCAGGGCTACGCGGAAGGACTCAAGGATAACGTGTGTGAGACCGCGGAGGATCGGGCCTTTTACTGCGAGGTGATCCTGGATGAAGCGGTTAAGATGAACACGCTGGTGAAAAAGCTCACGATGTTAAATCAGATCGAGTCCGGCGGGGAAAAACCGCAGATCGCGTACTTTGATCTGACCGAGCTTGTGGAGCGGAGCCTTCATTCCTATCTGGTTCCCTGTCAGGACCGGCAGATCCGCCTGGACTTTGAGGAAAAGGCGTGCCCGGTATGGGCGGATGCGGGCATGATCAGCGAAGCGTTTGGAAATTATCTGTCCAACGCATTTCACTATATCCCGGACGGGGGCAAAATCCGTGTCTTCTATGAGGAGGCAGAAGAGGCGCGCGTGCGCCTTTGCGTTTATAATTCCGGCCCCGGGATCCGCCCGGAGACGGGAGAGAAGATCTGGGATAAGTTTTACCGCGAAGACCGGGCGCGGATGCGGGATTACGGAGGAAACGGGATCGGGCTTTCCATTGTGAAAGCCATCCTGGATAAGCATAATCAGAAGGTCGGATACCGGAACGAAGAGGAGGGCGTTACCTTCTATATGGAACTGGACCGGGCAAAGGAGTAGACATGACAGCAATTATAGACTATGATGCCGGCAACCTGCGGAGTGTGGAAAAGGCGCTCCTTTATGTGAACGACACGCCGGTGATCAGCCGCGATCCGGAGGTGCTCCTGACGGCGGACCGGGTGATCCTTCCGGGGGTAGGCGCCTTCGGGGACGCAATGGAGAAACTGGAAGGGTTCGGGCTGGTGCCCGTGATCCGGGAGCTGGTGGAGAAAAAGATTCCGCTCCTTGGCATCTGCCTGGGGCAGCAGCTTTTGTTTGAAGGGAGCGACGAAGCGCCGGGCGTTTCCGGCCTTAGGCTGCTTCCGGGAAGAATTGAACGCATCCCCGATAAGGGCTTAAAAGTTCCCCACATGGGCTGGAATTCCCTGACGCTTAAGGGAAAGGCCACACTGTTTCAGAACCTGAACGAGACGCCCTACGTCTATTTTGTCCACTCGTACTACCTTCCGGCCGATAACCCGTATGTGTGCGCGGTGACGGAATACGGCGTACCGATCGGCGCGGCCGTGGAGAAGGAGCTGGTATTCGGGTGCCAGTTTCACCCGGAAAAGAGCAGTCGCATCGGGCTGTCGATCCTCAAAACATTCTGCGGGATTTCCAGGGAGGTGAAGTAAGATGTATACCAAACGAATTATTCCCTGTCTGGATATCAACAACGGCCGGGTGGTCAAAGGTGTCAACTTTGTCAACCTGCGGGATGCCGGGGATCCGGTGGAAGTGGCGGAAGTGTACGACAAGGAAGGGGCAGACGAGCTGGTTTTCCTGGACATCACCGCTTCTTCGGACGGGCGGAAAACCGTGGTGGATCTGGCCGCCCGTGTGGCGGAAAAGGTATTTATTCCGTTCACGGTAGGGGGCGGCATCCGGTCGGTGGACGACTTTAAGGAAATCCTGCGGGCCGGGGCGGATAAGATTTCCGTGAACTCCGCCGCCATCGCCGATCCGGATCTGATCTCCCGGGCCGCCGATAAGTTCGGAAGCCAGTGCGTGGTGGTGGCCATCGATGCCAGACGCCGCCCGGACGGAAGCGGCTGGAATGTCTATCGCATGGGCGGCCGCGTGGACACGGGGCTGGACGCGCTGTGGTGGGCCGAGGAAGCCTTCCGCCGCGGCGCGGGCGAGATCCTGCTCACCAGCATGGACTGCGACGGCACGAAGGCTGGGTACGATAACGAGCTGAACGCGAAGGTGGCAGAGCGCGTGTCCATTCCGGTGATTGCCTCCGGCGGGGCCGGCACCATGGAGCACTTTTACGATGCCCTGACAACGGGAAAAGCGGACGCGGCTTTGGCGGCATCGCTGTTTCATTACCGCGAGATGGAGATCCCGGAGCTGAAGCGCTATCTGGCAGGGCGAGGGATACCGATGCGGTTGGTATAAAAACTTTGCACGGATTTACGAGCCGCGTCACATGTTTTGAAAGCCGAGCGCGAATGCTGACAAGGTTTAAAAGTGAGGAAATAGGGTATGGCTGCGATCAGTAACGACTGGCTGGTGCCGCTTGCGGCAGAGTTTAAGAAACCGTACTACGCCAGTCTGTACAGAAAAGTGAAGGAAGAGTATGAAAGAGGCACGGTGTATCCGGCTCCGGACGATCTGTTTTCCGCTTTTCACCTGACTCCGTTATCGGAGGTAAAAGTGGTGATTTTGGGGCAGGATCCCTACCATGAGCCGGGGCAGGCGCATGGTCTGTGTTTTTCCGTGAAGCCGGGTATTGACATCCCGCCGTCGCTCGTCAATATCTATCAGGAACTGCATGACGATCTGGGACTCAAGATTCCGGATAACGGCTGTCTGACGCCATGGGCCAGACAAGGGGTGTTGCTGTTAAATACCATCCTGACGGTTCGGGCGCATGAAGCCTTCTCGCACAGAGGGATCGGCTGGGAAGAGTTTACCGACGCGGTGATCCGCATCTTAAACGAACAGGATCGTCCCATGGTATTCCTTTTATGGGGAAAGCCGGCGCAGATGAAAAAAGCCATGCTCACTAACCCCAAGCACCTGGCGCTGACCGCCCCGCACCCGAGTCCCCTGTCCGCGTACCGCGGCTTCTTTGGCTGCCGGCATTTTTCCAAAGCCAACGAATTTCTGAAGGCGGGCGGCCTAACGCCGATTAACTGGCAGATCCCGGACATCGGAAGAAGCAACAATTTGTAATTTTTAGGAGGAATTATGTTTGTGGAAGTCTTAAAAACCATCGTTTACGGAATCGTGGAAGGCATTACGGAATGGCTTCCCATCAGTTCCACCGGTCATCTGATCCTGCTGGAGGAAATCCTGCCGCTCAATGTGAGCAAAGAATTCTTCGAATTCTTCATGGTTGTCATCCAGCTGGGCGCCATCCTGGCTGTCGTCACCAGCTTCTTTGGCAAGCTCAATCCCATCGGCGTCCGCTCGAAGAAGAAAAGAAAAGTGATCTTACAGACCTGGGTCAAGATCCTGATTGCCTGCGTACCGGCCGGCGTATTGGGCATCCTGTTCGACGACTGGTTTGACGCGCATTTCTACAATCCGACCGTGGTGGCCATCGCCCTGATCGCTTACGGCGTGCTGTTTATCCTGCTGGAAATGTTCTATTTAAAGAACCGGGATTTCAGAGTGATGAAGCAGAGCCAGCTGACCTATCAGGACGCGATCATCATCGGCGCGTTCCAGTGCCTGGCCCTGATTCCGGGAACCTCCCGCTCCGGGTCCACGATCCTGGGCGCCATGATCCTTGGCGTATCCAGACCGATCGCCGCCGAGTTTTCCTTCTTCTTAAGCATCCCGGTCATGGTGGGCGCCTCTCTGGTTAAGCTGGTGAAGTTCGGCTTTGCTTTCTCCGCTGCAGAAATCGCCCTGACCATCGTTGGCATGGTGGTGGCCTTCCTGATCTCCATGTTGGCAATCCGCTTCATCATGAACTATGTGCGTCGCCATGACTTCAAGGTCTTCGGATACTACCGCATCGCGCTGGGACTTCTGGTGCTGCTGTATTTTGCGCTGGCATAAGTGCTGAGAGTTGACAGGGAAGAAAGAGGGACGGTCGCACAAATCCAGATAGTTTGCAGGCGTCAGAGAATTCTAAAAAAGCAGAGTTTATATCAGTTTGCAGTCATGTACCAAGGCCTTTAGAACCGCTTGGTGAAAAGAATTTGCTTTAGAGCAAAAATCGACAAGCCTTATAGTGAAACGACATTGTCGATTTTTGCTCTGCTCTTTGCAAATTCTTTGAACCTTATGCGGTTCTGGCCGCAGGTTCTTTAGACTGCAAACGATATAACTCTGCGAATTAGAATTTCCTGACGCCTTCAGTATGTTCGGATTTGTGCGACCGTCCCTGTTATTAAGCGGAGACTGCTGGGTAACCGGCAGGACGATTTAATCTGATACTTCTGTGACGCCGGTGACCTTTGGCGCAGCCACCATGGAGTAATTGGTGTGGTAGATGACGAAGCCGGGAGCGGCGCCGGGGACTTTTTTGACCTGCTTCTTCTCGACATAATCGATTTCCACCTTGTCGTTGTCCCGGCCGCTGGAATAGTATGCCGCTAAGGAAGCGGCGGTCTCGTAGATATCGTCCGGAAGCGGCTGCCCGCCGGTTTTGACGATGACGTGGGACCCCGGGATGCCCTTGGCGTGAAACCACATGTCATCCCCCTTGGCTACTTTGAATGTGAGCTCCTCGTTCTGGTAGTTGTTCTTTCCCACATAGATATGGAAGCCGTTCTCTGTGACAAAATGCAGCGGATGGCTTTTTCCCTGCGGCTTCTTCTCCTTCGGACCGCGCTTGTGAATGTACCCGTATTCCCGCAGCTCTTCCTTGATATCGGTCAGGTCGGCTTCCTGCACGGCCAGATCCAACGCCGTGCGGATGCTGAGGAGGTGCTCCACCTCGGTTTCCGTCTCCTGAATGTAGGATGAGAGCGCCTCGAAGGTGCGCTTTTGCTTATTGTACTTCGCAAAGAAACGATTGGCGTTTTCGCGCAGAGGGAGGGTAGGATCCATGGGGATTTTAACCTCACTGCCATCGTAATAGTTGATGCAGGAGAAGACCTTGTCCTCCCCGTTCCAGCTGTAGCCGTAGGTGTTTAACAGCTCTCCGTAAATCCGGTATTTCTCGCGCTTTTCCGTATCCTTCAACTGCTTTTGCTGCAGATCGAATTTCTTCTGGTTCCGCTCGAGGGCTGTCTGAACCACGCGGCGCAGTTCGGCGGATTTCTGCCGAATGCGCACATGGGCATCCCGGGAGGTGTAATAGGTGGAAAGCACCTCGCTGATGCTGTCAAATTCACGGCAGGTGAGAGAGGACAGACTGCTTAAAGGGACAGCGGAAAACTCCTCGGGCTCTTCCTCCCGATAATAGATACAGGGAGAAAAGTTTCCTGCCTTCACGTCCTCCATCAAAAGCTCGATCGTGTGGAACAGATGCAGCTTTTCATCGTCCGACAAAAGCGCGGCTTCCACATCGCTGTCCAAAGACGCGCGATGGCAGACCTCCGAGGAAACGGCGGGAGAGAAGCCGGTCAAAGACCCATACAGTGTCTTAAACAGGGACTGATGGGAGCCGGACAGAATTTCAAAAAATTCTTCCTTGGTAAGGCTGAGCGGATCCTTTTTGCTCTGCGTATCCGGAATAAACCAGGTGCGCCCCGGCAGGACTTCGCGCACGGAACTGACAGAGGACGGAATCCGCTTGATGCTGTCCAGCACCATGTTGTTGTCATCGCAGAAGATCAGATTGGAGTGTTTTCCCATCAGCTCGATGATCAGACGCTTCTGGCACAGATCCCCCATCTCGTCGCGGTGCTCGATCTCAAATATCAGAATGCGCTCCAGGCCCGGCTGGGAGATGGACGCAATGCGCCCGCCGCCAATATGTTTGCGCAGCAGCATGCAGAACGTCGGCGCCGTCACGGGCGAGGGCTTATTGAGATCCGTCAGGTAAAGCAAGGGAAGGCTGGCGCTGGCGGACATGAGAAGGCGATAGTTTTCGCCTTTATTTTTAACTGTAAGCAGAATCTCATCCGCCTCCGGCTGCGCGACCTTTGCAATTTTTCCGCCGACCAGGGCGTCTGTTAGTTCCTTGGCCAGTCCGGCCGTTACAAATCCATCAAATGCCATCGTTTCGTTCTTCCTTTCGCCTGCCCATTATACGCCAAACCCTCCCAAAAGGCAACTCGAAAAGCTCCTTCGCATGAGCATTGACATTGCATGTTATGGCTATCTTGAACGGTTTTGAGTCAAAAAGTGACTGTGGCAGCGATCTATTTTGCGCATACCTGTGGAGAGGACATTAGACGGCGGAGAGATTTCATACAGCTAAGGGATCTTCGGGGAGTACCATTTATGGCTGAGAAGCCCCGCACATCCGCCGGGGCACACTTAGGAACCCCGTCTGATGACGGTGTTCCATGAGTGCCCCTGAAATCGCTGTATTGGTGATACAGCGATTTCGCGTAAGTGCAGATCTTCTCAGCCATAATGGTACTAAACCCCTTGCTCCCACTCGCTGTATAGAAATTCTCTTCCGCCGTCCAGGGTCTCCTCCACATGAGCGTACCGCACAGAGCCGCTTCCTCGGGCTATTTTTGACAATAACTCTGCTAATCTCTTCATTGTGGAAAATCATACCTGCTTTGTGCTTGAACCGGTATGAAACCTCTCTGCATAAAAGAACAAAGTAATGGCGAAGCAAGATGTCAGTAAACAAGCGAGGCGACGGCAGAGATTATATCGTGCAGCAGTCATGTGGAGGAGGCCTTAGAACCACTTTGCGAGTGCCCATTTGCTTTATGAGCAGAACGGCCGACTGTTTGAGCGAAGCGAGTTCGGCGTTCTGCGAAATGCTTTTTGCAAATGGGACGAGCAAATAGTGGTTCTGGCCGAGGGAACTTAGACTGCGAACGATATAACTCTGCCGTCGCCTCGCTTATTTACGACCTGACTGAATAGCCATGACCTAGCATGTCATGGATGGGCATGCAAGTTTCTATTTGACTTACGGGAGCGAATGAATTATAATGCTTCTGATTCTTCGGGGGAGGTGTTTTCCTATGTTAAAGAGCATGACCGGTTTTGGCCGGTGCGAAATGGCAGATGATAAGAACCGCATCGTCGTGGAAATGAAATCCGTCAATCACCGGTATCTGGATCTTGGCTTAAAAATGCCCAAGAAATTCAACCCGTTTGAAGCCGGAATCCGGGCGCAGTTAAAAGACGACATTTCACGCGGAAAAGTCGACATTTTTATCACCTGTGAAGAACTGACGGAGAGCAGCGGAAAGCTGAACTACAATGAAGCGCTCGCGCGGGAATATATGGCAGCCTTTGCGAAGATCCGCGAAAGCTTTGGCATGAGAGAT
This sequence comes from Lachnospiraceae bacterium, assembly GCA_017479935.1. Lineage (GTDB taxonomy): Bacteria > Bacillota > Clostridia > Lachnospirales > Lachnospiraceae > RGIG5021. Next base: position 145,152 of record JAFVBO010000097.1, on the reverse strand, counting down.
GAGATCCGCGTGATGGATCTGGCGCGCATGCCGGAAGTGCTCACGTTAGAGCAGGCGGAGGAAGACGAGGAGGCGCTGTGGCAGCTTCTTTCGAAAGCCTTAAAGGGAGCCACGGAACAGTTCATCGCACAGCGTGCCCGCGAGGGAGAACATCTGAAGGAAGATCTTCTGGCGAAGCTGGACGATATCCTTTCCTGGGTTGCCTTCATCGAAGAAAAGTCACCCGAAACCGTCACCCGGTACCAGGAAAAGCTGGAGCAGAAGGTGAATGAGCTGCTCGGTGAGAACCACAGCGTGGATGAAGCCCGTATCCTGACCGAAGTTGCCTTGTTTGCGGACAAGATCTGTGTGGATGAGGAAACCGTGCGCCTGCGCGGCCATGTGAAGGCCATGAAGGAAGCCCTGCTTTCCGGCGGCAATATCGGCAGAAAGCTGGACTTTATCGCCCAGGAGATGAACCGGGAGGCCAATACCATCTTATCCAAGGCAAACGATATGGAGATTTCGCAGAAGGCGATCGATCTGAAGACCGAGATTGAAAAAATCCGGGAACAGATTCAGAACATTGAGTAGAGTCATAGGAGGACGAGATTTGAAACAAGGACAGCTGATTGTCATTTCCGGATTTTCCGGGGTGGGCAAAGGAACGCTCATCAACATGTTAAAAACCTGCTTTCCGGATGACTACCGTGTATCCGTCTCCGCGACGACGCGCGATCCGCGGGATGGCGAGATTGATGGCGTGAGCTATCATTTTATCACCCAGGAAGAATTTCAGGGCATGATCGATCGGGACGAGTTTCTGGAGTACGCCCCGTATGTGGGAAACTCGTACGGGACTCCCAGAAAGCCGGTGGAGGAGTGGCTGAACGAAGGGAAAAACGTCATTCTGGAGATTGAGCCGCAGGGTGCTCTGCAGGTTCAGAAAAAGCGTCCGGATGCGCTGCTTTTGTTCATTGCGCCGCCTTCCATGGAAGTGTTAAAAAGCCGGCTCATCGGGCGGAACTCGGAACCGCCGAAGGTGGTGGAAAAGCGCCTGAAGGCTGCCGCCAAAGAAGCCTGCGAGATGGAAAAGTATGATTATATTCTGGTGAATGATAACCGGTTTGACTGCATGTGCCAAATTCGGAATCTGATCCAGATGCATGGCCAGAGAGCCGAGGCGCAAAAAGATTTTATTGCGGCGCTTCGGAGTGATATAGAGAGATTTCAGGAGGAAAACAATTTATGATGATGCATCCGTCATATCTGGAACTGATTGACATAGCCAACAAGGGAGTGGAAGAGGGCGAAGAGCCGGTGGTTTCCAGCCGTTATTCCATTATTCTGGCAGCAGCCCGCAGAGCCCGCCAGCTGGTGGATGGTGCGGAGCCGGTTCTGGACGGTCAGGAGGGAAACAAGCCCCTTTCGATCGCTGTGAATGAACTGTTCAAGTCCCAGATTCATATTCTTCCGCCGTCTCCGGAAGATCTGCTGGATGACGAACCCGGCGAAGAGCTTCGGGATGCCATCTCGTCTCAGTCCACGTCGATTGTCGTAGCGGCCGACGAGGAAGAGGATTCCGACAAGGAAGACGATGACGAGGACGAGGATCGCGACGAAGACGACGAGGAAGAGGAAGATGAGGAGGATGAGCAGGCGGAGGAAGAGTAATCCGCCTTCCGATCAGCACTGCGAGGAAAGAGCGTGTTGTGGCGCGCCGGCGCGGTGCTTTTTCATACCTATTCTTACGGGTTGACAAGAGGAAACTCTATATGCCTCCCCATTTTAAAGGAGAAAACAAGAACGCAAGTATGAAGGTCTTTTTTGTGTCGCTGGGATGTGATAAAAACCTGGTGGATTCGGAAAAAATGCTGGGAATTCTGGCAGATAGCGGATATACGGTCACCGATGCGGAAGAGGAAGCGGATGTCATCATCGTCAATTCCTGCTGCTTCATCGGCGATGCCAAGGAAGAGAGCATCAATACCATCTTAGAGATGGCGGCCTGGAAGGAAAACGGAAAGTGCCAGGCGTTAGTCGTAACCGGGTGCCTCGCGGAGCGCTACCGGGATGAGGTGCTAAAGGAGATGCCGGAGGTGGACGCCATCGTGGGGACGGCGTCTTACGATCACATCGCGGATGTGCTTCAGGAAGTGCTCTCCGGAAAGAAAACCAAGGAGCTGCTGGATGTCAACCGTCTGCCGGACAAGGCGCGCTTAAGAGGGCGCCTTGTGACAACGGGCGGCCATTACGCCTTCTTAAAGATTGCGGAAGGGTGCGACAAGTACTGCACGTACTGCGTGATCCCTTACGTCAGAGGCCATTACCGGAGCGTTCCGATGGATGATCTTCTGGAAGAGGCGCGTAACCTGGCGGATCAGGGCGTTTCCGAGCTGATCCTGGTGGCACAGGAGACAACTCTGTACGGTGTGGATCTCTATGGCGAGAAAAAACTGCCGGAGCTTTTGACAGGGCTTGCGAAGATCCCTGGCATCCAGTGGATTCGCCTGCAGTACTGTTATCCGGAGGAACTGACCGACGAGCTGATCGAAACCATCCGGCGGGAAAAGAAAATCTGCCATTATCTGGACATTCCGATTCAGCACGCGGATGATGAAATCCTACGCCGCATGGGCCGGAAGACGACCCGCGAGGAAATCCTCTCGCGCATCGCGTTTCTGCGCGAACAGATTCCGGACATTGCGCTTCGCACCACCCTCATCACGGGCTTCCCGGGAGAGAGCGAAGAGCAGTTCGAAACGCTCCTTGATTTTGTCGACGAGGTGGAATTTGACCGGCTCGGCGTCTTCCCCTATTCTCCGGAGGAGGGAACCGTAGCCGCGGAGATGCCGGATCAGGTGCCGGAGGAAGTACGGGAGAAGCGGCGCGATGCCGTGATGGAGCTGCAGCAGGAGATCTCCGCCGAAGCGGGAAACCGCAAAATCGGAACCGTGCAGGAGGTTTTCATCGAAGGCTATGTCCCGGGCGAGAACGTTTACATCGGCCGCACCTACATGGACGCCCCCGGCGTGGACGGGTATGTGTTCGTGCATTCCCCCGAGGAGTGTGAGAGCGGCCAGTTCGTGCAGGTGAAGATTACCGGCGCGACCGAGTACGACCTGATCGGAGATATCGTATTATAGACTTGTCCTAGGATCTAGACTCGTCGTAGGATCGGATCGCCCCAACGACTTTAAACGGCTTATGCCGGTAGCCGATACTAAATTGTAAAGGAAGAAATGAAAATGGACGTGATCAAGAAAATGAATTTACCGAATAAACTGACCTGCCTGCGTGTTCTTCTGATTCCGTTTTACGTAGTTTTTCAGCTGAACAGTCCGCAGATGCCCTGGATGAAATACGTTGCCCTGGCCATCTTTCTGGCAGCGTCCTTTACCGACTATCTGGATGGGCACCTGGCCCGGAAATACAATCTGATCACGAATTTCGGAAAATTCATGGATCCCCTGGCGGACAAGCTGCTCGTATGCAGCGCGCTGGTCTGCCTGGTAGATCAGCATATCCTGCCTTCCTGGGCCGTCATCCTGATCATTGCCAGAGAATTCGCAATCAGCGCCTTCCGTCTGATTGCCTCGGACAACGGAGTTGTGATCGCAGCCAGCTACTGGGGAAAGTTTAAGACGGTTTCCCAGATGATCCTGATTGTGCTGGCCATCCTGAATGTGCCTCAGTTGTCGGTTCTGACAACGGCGTTCCTCTGGGTTGCTGTTATCCTGACGGTTGTTTCCTTGGTAGACTACCTCATCAAAAACAAAGCCGTCCTCGGCGGCGACATCTAAAGTGTGTCAGGCGAAGGGTATCGCATGAGAGGTCGCGAAGGCAGAGCTAACACATTGAAATGCAAAAGACCATCGAAATAGCGAAAAAAACTCTTGCATTTTTGAGAGACATCTGTTATAGTATCTCGTGTTGTGGGTCAGAGAAGGTTTTTCTGATCTAATCCAGATCCAGGTAAGGAGGTGCGAGTATGGCGAAATGTGCGATTTGTCAGAGAGATGCTCACTTTGGAAATAAAGTAAGTCATTCCCATAGAAGAAGCAACAAAATGTGGAGCAACAACGTTAAGCATGTACGTGTTGCAGTCCCGAACGGAACGAAGAAGATGTATGTTTGTACTTCCTGTCTGAGATCCGGGCTTGTTGAAAGAGCATAAGATGTTAGGGGAGCCGTGTGAAACGGCTCCTTTTCGATTCTAATCCCTTCGCGTCCTCTGATCCAATACCTAACGCATGATTCAGCAGCCCCTGCACACGAAGAGAAGCGGGGCTGCGGTTTTTTTCATAAAAGTTTTCTAAAGCCCTTTATTTTTCGCTTGTTTTCGAGTATACTTAATCAGATTTATTATCTAATTAGGGCAGGAGGAGAAGCAAATGAAGTGTCGTACAAATAATCGCATGGGCGAGATAACGATCGATTCCGATGTTGTAGCAAAACTGGCCGGCACCGCAGCCATGGAATGCTTCGGCATTGTGGGCATGGCATCCGTCAGTGTAAAAGACGGTCTGGTTAAGCTCCTGATGAAAGATAATCTGACTCACGGAATCAATGTAACCATCGAAGATGACAAACTCACCATAGACTTTCACGTGATTGTCGCGTACGGTGTCAGCATCGCCACCGTGGCCGACAATCTGATTGAAAACGTGAAGTATAAGGTCGAGGAGCTCACCGGGATTGAGGTGAACCACATCAACATCTACGTGGAAGGCGTCCGTGTTATAGACTAAACAAGGATAAACAAGGAGGAACATCGTGGCTGTTTATTCAATTGACGCTAATCAGCTGATGCAGATGTTTTTAGCAGGTGCCGCCAACTTAGAGGCCAAGAAGGAATGGATTAACGAACTGAACGTTTTCCCTGTACCGGATGGCGACACCGGAACCAACATGACCATGACCATTATGTCAGCGTCCCGTGAAGTGCAGAAGCTTTCTGAGATCAACATGGCGACGCTGGCCAAAGCCATTTCGTCCGGATCGCTGCGTGGTGCCAGAGGAAACTCGGGTGTTATCCTGTCGCAGTTGTTTCGAGGATTCTGCAAATACATTTCCGATAAGGAGACGTTAAATGCGGAGGATTTATCGGCCGCTTTTACCCGCGCAAGCGAAACGGCGTACAAGGCGGTTATGAAACCTAAGGAAGGCACTATTCTGACGGTCGCCCGCGGCATGACGGAGAAAGCGAAAGAACTGGCAGGCCCGGATGTGGAGCTGTGCGAGTATCTGGAAGCAATTGTCGCCTATGGTGACGAGGTACTGGCCAAGACGCCGGAAATGCTGCCGGTTTTAAAGCAGGCAGGCGTGGTGGACTCTGGCGGTCAGGGGCTGATGCAGGTGATCAAAGGTGCTGTCGATGAGCTCCTCGGCCGCGTCGGAGGAGATGCGTGTGAGCGCACCGCAGTCCCCGGCGAGGAAGAGAAGGCAGCCGGCACTGGTGCCGCGTTTGATGAAGGCGAGATTAAGTACGGGTACTGTACGGAATTCATTATTGTCCTGGAGAAGCCGTTCCCAGATGCGGATGAGCTGGAGATGAAGGCTTATCTGGAATCCATCGGCGATTCGGTTGTCGTTGTCGCCATGGATGACATGGTGAAAGTGCATGTTCACACCAACGATCCGGGTCTGGCGCTGACCAAGGCACTGACCTACGGCGCGCTTTCCCGCATCAAGATCGACAATATGCGGGAAGAGCACAACGAAAGGCTGCTTGCCGGGGAAAACGCGAAGAATGCGGAGGCGGGAGCTCCCGCGGAGGCAGAGCCTGCTGCGGAGCCGGTTAAGAAGCCACTGGAAGAGGCGAAACCGTACGGCTTTATCGCGGTCTCCATCGGCGAAGGCATCAACAAGATTTTCCAGGGCCTGAATGTGGATTACCTGATTGAAGGCGGGCAGACCATGAACCCCAGTACGGAGGACATGTTAAATGCCATCGACCAGGTGAACGCTGAAACCATCTATATTCTGCCGAACAACTCCAACATCATTCTGGCGGCCGATCAGGCCATGCATATGACCGAGGACAAGAGAATTGTGGTGGTTCCTTCCCGCACAATCCCGCAGGGAGTTACGGCTTTGATCACGTTCCAGCCGGAAATGTCGCCGGATGAGAACCTGGAAGCGATGAAGGAAGCGATGAAGCATGTGAAAACCGGTCAGGTCACCTACGCGGTCCGCAACACCTGCGTGGATGATCAGGAGATCCATGAGGGCGATATCATGGGCATCGGCGATCACTCCATTCTGGCGGTTGGATCCTCCATTCCGGATGTAGCACTCTGTATGCTGGATAAACTGGTGGATGAGGATTCGGAGCTGATCAGCATTTATTACGGGTGCGACACCTCGGAAGAAGATGCGCAGGCGTTGGCCGATCAGATTTCTGAGAAGTACAGCGATCAGGATGTGGAATTATATCCTGGTGGACAGCCAATCTATTATTACTTCCTCTCGGTAGAATAGGAGATGTGCGAAAAGCGGTTTGCGAGAACACACGTGGTTTTCGCATACGCCTGATCGTACAAAAAACAGGAAAAAGAAATGAAAGAGATTACCTCTGTCCGGGGGATCGGAGAGAAGACGGCGGAAAAATTCCACCGTCTTTCTGTTTATACAACGGAAGACCTTCTCTCGCATTATCCCAGGACGTATCAATATTACGCAGAGCCCAAGCCCCTGGCTGAGTGGAAGAGCGGTCAGACAGCCGTGATCCGCGGCGTCGTGACGCGGTCGCCGTCCGTAGTGGGCCGAGGCGGAAGAACCATTCTGACGGTTTCGGTTTCGGATGGCTCCGGGACGGCCGTCTGCCGGTTCTTTTCGATGCCGTATCTGAAAAACCGTCTGCCGCTTGGCGCGCGGTATGTTTTTCGCGGCAAGCTGAATATGCGCGGGAACACGGTCTACTTAGAGCACCCCGAAATGTTCAGCATGGCGGAGTACGAGGAGCGGCAGGGAAGCTATCTGCCGGTGTATCCGCTGACGGCGGGGCTCAGCCAGAATAGCGTGTCCAAGGCGGTTCGAGCCGCTCTGGAAGAAGAGATTCCGGCGGATTATCTGTCCGCGGATTTTCGCAGGCGCCTTTCGTTGGAGGAATACGGGGAGGCGATCCGGCACATCCATTTTCCGGAAAGCGCGGATGACATTGCCAAAGCGCGCAAGCGCCTGGTATTTGACGAGTTCTTTCTGTTTGCGCTGGCCACACGCCTCCAAAGAAGACAGAACCTGGCGGATCCGAACGGGTTTCCGGTCCGGGTGCGCGAAAACACAGCGCCGGAGTTAGTGCTGAAAAACCTTCCGTATCAGTTGACCGGTGCGCAGATGCGGGCCTGGCAGGATATCGTAAAGGACCTGGAAGGCCCTTGCCGGATGAACCGGCTGGTCCAGGGCGACGTGGGATCGGGAAAGACGATCCTGGCTTTCCTGGCGATGCTGGCGGTTACGGAAGCCGGGTTTCAGGCTGCCATGATGGCGCCGACCGAAGTTCTGGCACGTCAGCACTACGAAGGAATTGTAGAGCTTCTTGCGGAGCAGGGGATTTCCCGCAGGGTGGAGCTTTTAACCGGCTCGCTGACCGCCAAGGAAAAACGGGAGGCGCAAACGAGAATCAGACAGGGCCTCGTCGACATTGTGATCGGAACGCAGGCGCTGATACAGGAGAAGGTGCACTTTCAGGGGCTTGGCCTGGTGGTGACGGATGAGCAGCATCGCTTCGGCGTCCGTCAGCGGGAGATCTTTGCCAAGAAGGCACTGTCCCGGCAGGACAAGGATTCCGATGCGGAGCTTTTGGCGGAGGACAACCTGCCGCATGTGCTTGTGATGAGCGCCACGCCGATCCCCCGGACGCTGGCGTTGATCCTGTATGCTGATCTGAACGTGTCTGTCATCGACGAGCTTCCGGCATCCCGCCTTCCGATCAAAAACTGCGTGGTGAAGCCGGATTTCCAGGAGAATGCGTGCCGCTTTATTGAGAAGGAGATGAAGGCCGGACATCAGGCCTACTACATTTGCCCGATGGTGGAAGCCGGGGAGGAAGACGGCGAGTTAGAGAATGTGACGGAGCGCACCGAAGCGCTGAAGAAGCGCTTCGAACCGAATTTTCACGTGGAGATGCTTCACGGCAAGATGAAGCCGAAGGAGAAGAACGAGATCATGGAGCGGTTTCTCGCACATGACATTGATCTGCTGGTGTCCACCACCGTGGTCGAGGTGGGCGTGAACGTGCCAAATGCCACCGTCATGGTCGTGGAAAATGCCGATCACTTTGGGCTGGCACAGCTCCATCAGCTCCGGGGCCGGGTGGGCCGCGGCAAGAGCCAGTCTTACTGTATTTTCCTGGATCACTCGGATGAACAGCCCTTTGCCAAGCGTCTCGAGATTCTGAATCGTTCCAACGATGGCTTTGAGATCGCGGCGGAGGACCTGAAGCTTCGCGGGCCGGGAGAACTGTTCGGGGAGCGGCAGAGCGGAGAGTTCGTGTTCAAGCTGGGCGATATTTATGCGGATCAGAAGGAACTTCATGCGGCTTCGGAGGCGGCCGGCGCTTTGCTGGAGCAGGATCCGGATCTGGCGTTTGAGGAACATGCCGCGCTCAGAAGAAAACTGGTGGTGTTTTCGCAGAAGGCGTTTGAGGAAGCCGTGTTATAAGGTTCACTAAAATTTTAGCAATTTTTATGCTAGTCAAATGCGCTCGAATCGTTTATAGTAGGACACTAGTGTCCGAGCGCGCTGACTTTAAAAAGCAGGCAGCCGTAAGATCAGCGGACAGCCTTTTATTAAATACGAAAGACAAGGATGGTTTTAAAAAGTATGACTTTACTGGAAGCATGGAGAGAAAAAGCCTATCAGCAGGAGATGAGCAAAGAACAGGACCAGGCGTTCTGGAATGATTATTTTGCCCGCGAAAAGAGCATTTATGAACAGCTGCTGGCGGATCCGGAAACGGTTGTATCCGGTACGCTTCCCGAGCTGGCAGAGAAATTCGGCCAGAGCGTGGAATTTATGGTCGGCTTCTCGGATGGCATCAATGATAGCTTAAAGACTCCGAACCCGATCGAGACCATGGATGAGACGACCGTCTTAAGCTACGATATCGATCTGGAAAAGCTGTATTATAACATGGTCGCCTGCAAGGCCAGCTGGCTGTATGAGCTCCCGGCCTGGGACAAGCTGATCCCGGAGGAGCGCCGCAAGGAGCTGTATAAGGAGCAGAAGGCTTCGGGCACCATCGTCAAGGGAAAGAAGATCGGACGCAACGATCCCTGCCCTTGCGGAAGCGGAAAGAAGTACAAATACTGCTGCGGCAGATAAATAGGAAACGTACCGGAAGAGCCTGTAAAAAGACGGCATTCACCGCTTTTTACGGGCTCTTATCTTTCCTGAAATGAGCAAAGGAATGCAACTTTATGTATAAAGACAGTTGTGAAGAGTTTATTCAAAAATTAAATTCTGCTGCCCCGGTTCCGGGAGGCGGTGGCGCGAGCGCGCTGTTTGGCGCTGCCGGCGCGGCCTTGGGCGGAATGGTGTTAAACATTGCCGCGGGCAAGAAGAAGGCGGATGAATGCAAGGCAGAGCGCGAAGCGTGTATCCGGGAGGCGGAGGCGCTGGAAAAGAAGTTCCTGCAGCTGATGAACCAGGATGCGGAAGGCTTCCTTCCTCTTTCCAAAGCGTACGGCATGCCGAAAAACACCGAGGAGGAAAAGAAAGAAAGAGACCGCGTGATGCAGGCGGCACTGCTTAGTGCCTGCGAGGCTCCGCTTGCGATGGAGGAGACCGCGGTGCAGGCACTTGGCCTGATGGAGCGGTGCCTCACGCTTGGCGCGAAGATGGCGGTGAGTGATGTGGGCGTTGGCGCAGCCGCGTTAAAGGCGGCGGCGGACGGCGCGTACTTAAACGTCCTGATCAACGCGAAGATGGTGAAAGACGAAAAAAAGCAGGAAGCGCTCATGGCAAAGGCCACGGGGTTAAAAGAGGAAGCGGATCAAAAGGCAGACATACTGTACGGACAGGTGATAGACAAGCTGTGATTACAGTCCGATTAGGATATAGGGATCATGGGTTTTTAAGGCAGCGCGCAGCGCTGCATGGGGGTTTTTTATGGTTTTAAAAGGCGCAGCCGTTTCACGGAGCATCATGGAAAGACTGGCTGTCAAGTCGCAGGAACTGAGGGAAAAACGGGTCTTCCCGAAGCTCGCGATTGTGCGGGCGGGAGAGAGACCGGATGATCTTTCTTACGAAAAGAGTGTATTAAAAAAAGCGGACTCGATCGGGATACGCGTGCAGGTGTTTACGCTGGCGGAAAACTGCGGGACCGAAGAGGTGGCGATGCTGCTTCGGCTGATCAATGAGGATCAGAACATTCACGGGACGCTTTTGTTTTCGCCGATGCCGAAGACGGTGAATGAGGAGATCGTCCGCCGCGCGCTCATCCCGGAAAAGGATGTGGACGGCATCACGCCGCAGTCGGGGTATGGCGTTTTCTCGGGCCGCCGTATCGGCTTTCCGCCCTGCACGCCGGAGGCCTGCGTGCGCATGATGGATTATTACGGGATCGAGCCGGATGGAAAGCAGATCACGATTGTCGGCCGCAGCATGGTCGTCGGGCGCCCCCTGGCAATGATGCTTCTGCAAAGAAATGCCACGGTCACGATCTGCCACACGCACACCAAAGACTTAAAAGAACGGTGCCTCGAGGCCGATATCGTCATTGCGGCGGCCGGCGTCCCCAAACTTCTCAACGGGGAGTATTTCCGGGAGGGCCAGGTGGTTTTGGACGTGGGCATTCATCCGGACGGAGAAAACGGTTTCTGCGGGGACGTAAACTATGAGGAAGCCAGCGCGATCTGCGCGGATATCACCCCGGTTCCCGGCGGCGTCGGAAACGTGACAACGGCCGTCCTTCTGGAGCATGTCCTTGAGGCGGCGGAGCAGCAGAATAAATGGAGAGATCTGGAAGAATAACTCAAATTTCCTGAAGAAAAGGGGAGGGAATGAGACATGGAAAAATATGGCGTTTTGATTTTTATCCTCGCTCTGATCGCCGTCGCGGTCGCAACCTCCATACATAACCGCAAAAAGCAGGATGAAAAAAGACGGCGGACCATCCGGGAAGCCTGGGGGAAGGAAACGAAGCGGGAATACAGCTATGAAGAGTTTGCGCGGATTCCCCACTATTACAGAAAGCGCCTGACGTCCGGGATTGATGACGCAACCTGGAATGATCTGGACATGGATTCGCTTTTTGAAAAGTTAAACCACACCTATTCATCCGTGGGAGAAGAGTATCTGTACTACCTTTTACGGACGCCGGTCTTTGAGGAAAAGGAGCTCGCGAAGAGAGAAAACATTATAAGCTGGCTTTCCGCCCATCACGAGGATGCGCTTAGGCTGCAGGAAGTCTATGCGCGCATGGGCCGGGCAAGGCGGATTGCGGTTTCGGATTATCTGTTTTCGCTGCGGGAAGCGCCGGATCTTCCGGTGATCAAGGACATCTCGGTTGACATTGGTCTGATCGTGAGCCTTGTGCTGATGATATTGGGGCAGCCGGAGGCCGTCGGCGTTTGTGTGCTTCTTCTGGTCTTCAATGTGATTTCCTATTTCCAGAGCAAGGGAAAAGTGGAAGGGTATTTTTCGGGTATCGCCTACCTGGTTTCCTTGAGCGGGTATGCCAAAGAGGTGGCTGCCTTACAGCTCCCGGTGCTGGAGGAGGAAAACAAGAAGCTTTTCCAGGCGGCGCGCTCGTTTGACAGCGTCAGACGGTTCTCTGGTCTCATCGCGCTTAGCGGAAACGTGTCGATGGACTTTGGAGAGATGCTTTTTGACTATCTGCGCATGATCTTTCACATAGATCTTCTGGCGTACCGTTTTATCATCAACCAGATCAAGGGAAAAGAAGCGGATCTGAAGACGATGGTGGAGAGCATGGGGTACGCGGAAAGCTGTCTGGCGATCGCCTCCTACCGGGAGAGCCTGCCGTACTATAGCGTGCCCGTGCTTGAGAAGCGAGAGACCCCGTTCGTGCAGACCAGGGCGCTGTACCACCCGTTGGTGGAGGGAGCCGTGGCCAACGATTTTGCCACGGAAAGGCCGGTCCTTGTTACCGGATCCAACGCGTCCGGCAAGTCCACCTTTTTAAAGACGGTCGCGATGTCCGCCATTCTGGCGCAGACGGTGCACACGGTATGTGCGGAAGAATATACAGGGAGCTATACCCGGGTGATTTCCTCCATGGATATCAAAGATCACCTGGAGGAGAAGGAAAGCTATTTCATGGCCGAGATCCGTTCCATCCGGCGCATGTTTGAGGCGGGTACGAAAGAGCCGGTCATGGTGTTTATCGACGAGGTGTTAAAAGGCACCAACACCGTGGAGCGCATCGCGGCGTCCACGCAGATCCTGAAGTCTTTGGCGGAGCCGGGGCGCCTGCCTTTTGCGGCGACGCACGATATGGAGCTGACGGAACTTCTGGCCGACGTCTATGAAAATTATCATTTCTCGGAAGAATTTTTGGATGAGGACATTCACTTTTCGTTCCGTCTGCAGCCCGGGCCCGCGGATACCCGCAACGCGATCCGCCTCTTAAAGCTGATGGGATATTCGGACGACATTGTCGAGAAAGCCAACAAAATGGCGGAGCGCTTCATGGAAAGCGGAAAGTGGAGTTAAAGAAACAAAGGCTTACGCAAGGCGCTGTGAATGGCTTTTTTAAGCAAATGCAAATAAAGGATTATGCTTGCAGTTGAAAACCGATTGTGATACAATCGGTGGAACGCTTGTTATTAATTATCATCGAGGAGGAAACGAACGTGCAGAAATATGGTGTAAATGAATTGCGCAGAATGTTTCTGGAATTTTTTGAAAGCAAGGGACATTTAAGACTGAACAGCTTTTCGCTGGTCCCTCATAACGATAACAGTCTGCTGTTAATCAACTCGGGTATGGCGCCCTTAAAGCCTTATTTTACCGGACAGGAGATTCCGCCCCGCACGCGCGTTACCACCTGCCAGAAGTGCATCCGCACCGGCGATATCGAAAACGTTGGCAAGACGGCCCGTCACGGCACCTTCTTCGAGATGCTGGGCAACTTCTCATTCGGTGATTATTTCAAGACCGAAGCCATTCACTGGTCCTGGGAATTTTTAACGGAAGTCGTCGGCTTGGACAAGGCCCGCCTGTATCCGTCCGTCTACGTGGACGATCAGGAAGCGTTCGACATCTGGAATAAGGAAATCGGCATTCCGGCCGATCGTATTTTCAAGTTTGGCAAGGAAGACAACTTCTGGGAGCACGGCTCCGGTCCCTGCGGCCCCTGCTCCGAGATTTACTATGACCGCGGACCGGCCTACGGCTGCGGAAAGCCCGGATGCACCGTCGGCTGCGACTGTGACCGGTACATGGAAGTGTGGAACAACGTGTTTACGCAGTTCGACAACGACGGACACGGAAATTACACCACGCTGGAGCACAAGAACATCGATACCGGTATGGGTCTGGAGAGACTGGCCGTTGTCGTGCAGGATGTGGATTCCATCTTCGCGGTGGATACCATCAAGGCGCTCTTAGACCGCGTGGCGGACATCGCCGGCGTGAAGTACAAGGAAGATCCGGTCACGGATATCTCCCTGCGTCTGATTACCGACCACATCCGTTCCTGCACCTTCATGATTTCTGACGGCATCATGCCCTCTAACGAAGGCCGCGGCTACGTGCTGCGCCGTCTGCTGCGCCGCGCTGCCCGCCATGGGCGTCTTCTGGGCATCAAGGACAAGTTCCTGGCGGAGCTTTCCAAGACTGTGATCGAGCTTTCCAAGGACGGTTATCCGGAACTGGAAGAGAAGAAGGTCATGATCCTCAAGGTCTTAAACGAGGAAGAGGACAAGTTCTATCGCACCATCGACGCCGGCCTTGCCATTCTGGCCGACATGGAAGCCGATATGGTTGCCAAGGGCGAGAATACCCTTTCCTGCGAGAACGCGTTCAAGCTGTACGATACTTACGGCTTCCCGCTGGATCTGACGGAAGAAATCCTGGATGAGAAGGGCTTTGAGCTGGATGAGGACGGCTTTAAGGCCTGCATGGAAGAGCAGCGCCAGAAGGCCAGAAAGGCCCGCAAGGTCACGAATTACATGGGCGCGGACGTCACGGTGTACCAGTCCATCGACGCGGCCATCACGAGCAAGTTTGTCGGCTACGATCGTCTGGTTCACGATTCGAAGATCGTCGTGCTCACCACGACGGATGAGATCGTGGAAGCTCTGGCGGATGGCGATGAAGGCACGATCCTGGTGGATGAGACGCCTTTCTATGGAACGATGGGCGGCCAGCAGGGCGATACCGGTATCGTCGAATCGGCCGGCGGCGCTTTTGAAGTGAAAGAGACCATCATGCTGCAGGGCGGCAAGATCGGCCATGTCGGCAAGATGATCCGCGGCATGTTCAGCGAAGGCGATACCGTGACCCTGAAGGTAGACGAAGCCTCCCGCGTTTCCACCGCGAAGAACCACAGCGCGACGCACCTTCTGCAGAAGGCCCTGCGCGTTGTCCTGGGCGATCACGTGGAGCAGGCCGGTTCCTATGTAGATAAGGACCGTCTGCGCTTCGACTTCACGCATTTCTCCGCCATGACGCCGGAGGAACTGAAGCGAGTGGAAGACATGGTCAACGCCGAGATCCTGGCGGATCTGCCGGTCGAGACCGCTATCATGACGCTGGATGAAGCCAAGAAGTCCGGCGCGATGGCGCTGTTTGGCGAAAAGTACGGCGAGAGCGTGCGCGTAGTCTCCATGGGCGACTTCTCCCGCGAGCTTTGCGGTGGTACCCATGTATCCCATACGGGCCAGATCCAGCGCTTTAAGATCCTGTCCGAGAACGGTGTGGCTGCCGGCGTGCGCCGTATCGAAGCTCTGACCGGAGAAGGCCTTTTCGCTTACTATGAGAACCTGGAGAAGGAACTCTTTGAGGCTGCGCAGGCCGTGAAGGCTACGCCTGCCACCCTGGCGAAGAAGCTGGCCGATCTGCAGGCGGAAAACAAGGCTCTGCAGTCTGAAAACGAGAAGTTAAAATCCCAGGCAGCCCGCGAGGCGATGGGCGATGTCATGGACAAGGCTGTGGAATGCAGCGGCATGAAGGTGCTGGCGGTATCCGTTCCCGGCGTGGACATGAACGGACTGCGCGATCTGGGCGACTCCCTCAAGAAAAAGATCGGCGAGGGCATCGTTGTGATCGCTTCCGAGTGCGAAGGCAAGGTAAACCTGATGGCGACTGCCACGGACGGCGCTGTCAAGAAAGGCGCTCACGCCGGAAACCTGATCAAGCAGGCGGCTCCGCTTGTCGGCGGTGGCGGCGGCGGACGCCCGAACATGGCGCAGGCCGGCGGCAAGAACCCGGCGGGTATCGATGCCTGCCTGGAAAAAGCCAAGGAAGTGGCCCTTTCCATGCTTGCATAATTATGCAGCCTTATCAAGGCATTTTTTATAACTGAAACCGACAGCCGGAACAACGGGAATCCCGATGCTCCGGCTGTCTTATTCTGTACGTGAACCGTCCGGAAGCCGCGGCATGACACGTTCCGGGTTTTTTTCACTTCTTTGTATACATGGACTGGGTAGATTTAACGAAAAGGGAAGGCAAAATTGCACGGATTCCCATACACTTACCAAAATTTAAGAAGCGCATTTTAATTCGTTGATTTTAGAAAGGTTTTGTGTATAATAGCAATCGAGGTAAAAAAGCCTTAATAAAAGAACAGGCAGCATAGGATCTGCCAATGTGACGTAAGTCAGAAAGAGGTTGATTAAATGGCAGCAGTTGATTTAACAAAGTATGGGATCACCGGAACGACCGAGATTATCTACAATCCGTCCTACGAAAAGCTGTTCGAGGATGAGATGGATCCGTCTCTGGAAGGTTATGAGAAGGGCAAGCTCAGCGAGCTGGATGCCGTGAACGTCATGACCGGTATTTACACCGGACGGTCTCCGAAAGACAAATTCCTGGTAGTGGACGAGAACTCCAAGGACACCGTGTGGTGGACGACCGATGAGTACAAGAACGACAACCATCCGGCTACCAAAGAAGCGTTTGAAGCCTGCAAGAAGATCGCTCTGGAAGAACTCTCCAATAAGAAGCTGTACGTTGTAGACGCTTTCTGCGGAGCGAACAAAGATACCCGCATGGCTGTCCGCTTTATCATGGAAGTGGCCTGGCAGGCTCATTTCGTAAGAAATATGTTTATCAAGCCCACGGCAGAAGAGCAGGCCAACTTTGAGCCGGACTTCGTAGTTTACACCGCTTCCAAGGCGAAGGTTGAAAACTACAAGGAACTTGGATTAAACTCCGAGACTGCCGTTATCTTCGACATCACCTCCCGTGAGCAGGTGATCTTAAACACCTGGTACGGCGGCGAAATGAAGAAGGGTATGTTCTCCATGATGAACTACTATCTGCCGCTTAAGGGCATTGCTTCCATGCACTGCTCCGCCAACACCGATATGAACGGCGAGAACACCGCCATCTTCTTCGGTCTGTCCGGCACCGGCAAGACCACGCTTTCCACCGATCCCAAGCGTCTCTTAATTGGCGATGACGAGCACGGCTGGGACGACAACGGCGTCTTCAACTTCGAAGGCGGCTGCTACGCGAAGGTCATCAACCTGGACAAGGATTCCGAGCCCGACATCTACAACGCCATCAAGAGAAACGCTCTTCTTGAGAACGTTACCCTGGATGAGAACGGCAAGATCGATTTCGCTGACAAGAGCGTAACCGAGAACACCCGTGTTTCCTATCCGATCGATCACATTCAGAACATCGTTCGCCCGATTTCTTCCGCACCGGCCGCGAAGAACGTTATCTTCCTGTCCGCAGATGCGTTTGGTGTTCTGCCGCCCGTTTCCATCCTGGATCCGGAGCAGACCCAGTACTACTTCCTGTCCGGTTTCACGGCCAAGTTAGCCGGAACCGAGCGCGGAATCACCGAGCCTCAGCCTACCTTCTCCGCTTGCTTCGGACAGGCTTTCCTGGAGCTCCATCCGACCAAGTATGCGCATGAGCTGGTTCGCAAGATGAAAATGAGCGGCGCGAAGGCTTATCTGGTCAACACTGGCTGGAACGGCAGCGGCAAGCGTATCTCCATCAAGGATACCCGTGGCATCATCGACGCCATCTTAAACGGCGACATCCTGAACGCTCCGACCAAGAAGATCCCTTACTTCAACCTGGAGGTTCCTACGGAACTGCCCGGCGTTGACACCAACATCCTGGATCCTCGCGATACCTACGCAAACGCTTCCGAGTGGGAAGAGAAGGCAAAGGATCTGGCTGGTCGCTTCGTGAAGAACTTCAAGAAATACGAAGGCAACGAAGCCGGCAAGGCTCTGGTAGCCGCTGGCCCTCAGCTGTAAGTCACAGGCTGATAGTTGCATTCGCCGGACGGGGTTTGGAAGAGATTCTTCTTAGTCTCATGCGGGGGAGGTTTCTTTCACCGGACGGGGGTTGAGCAGGAATTTCCGACGCAGGCCTCGCGGCGCTCCGATGAGCTAACTCCTAACTACGACAATAAAATCCACCTTAAGCGTGTCACCGTCTGGGACCCGCTTAAGGTGGATTTTTTGTCTTCGTAAGGAGTGGATCTCATCTCCGCTAAAAGCGCTCGTGAACTGCCTGCGTCTGGAAATACCCTGCCCAAACCCCTGTGATCACTGTCGTGCGGTTAAAATAGTGGTGCAAGGCAGGAAACATATCTTTTTGAAAATCTTCTTGACGTTTGAAGAAAGTCTGATATAATGATTTTTGTGCGTTATTGCCTAACAGCTGTACAGCACATCCATTCTACAGCTGGAAGGGAGGTCGGGAAGAAGCTATGTCGAACGTAATCGTAAAAGAAAATGAAAGTCTGGACAGTGCACTGCGTCGTTTTAAGAGAAACTGTGCAAAGGCCGGCATCCAGCAGGAAATTCGCAAGAGAGAGCATTACGAGAAGCCGAGCGTCAGACGTAAGAAAAAGTCTGAAGCTGCCAGAAAGCGTAAGTATAACTAAAGCTCACACCAACTGTCAATCGAAAACCTTCGGGATCTCTCCCGGAGGTTTTTTGCGTCTCTGAGCGGCAATGAACTGACACGTCATTATTGTTGAGGTCGTCAGTTTCTTACCTTTGAAGCGTTTTAGAACGATCTATCC
Source organism: Lachnospiraceae bacterium (assembly GCA_017479935.1). Taxonomy (GTDB): domain Bacteria; phylum Bacillota; class Clostridia; order Lachnospirales; family Lachnospiraceae; genus RGIG5021. Next base: position 126,980 of record JAFVBO010000097.1, on the reverse strand, counting down.
TCCCGATCAGCTTTAAGGAAATAAGAGTTATGTATTCTTTTTTCTTCCTGTACTGATTAACGTAGATTGTCAAAAATTGGCCGAGGCAGCGATATAGCAGCTGCTGTCATGTGGGAGGAACCCCAAGGCGGAGGAGGAGATTTCCAGGCAGCATGTGGGAGCAAGGGGTATAGTACCACTTATGGCAGCGAAGCGATGCACATCTGCGAAATCGCGGTATCACCAATACCGCGATTTCAGGGGCACTCTAGGAACACCGTCATCAGACGGGGTTCCGAAATGTGCCCCGGCGGATGTGCAGCCCTTCGATACCATTAGTGGTACTCCCCGAAGATCCCTTTTGCTGCCTGGAAATCTCCCCGCTGCCTTGAGGGCTCCCCCGCATGACAGCAATGGCCGTATCGCCGCCTCGGCTAATTCTTGACCTAGTGCCTGCCCGGATGATAACAATGACATGTCAGTTCATTACTTGCCTGGAGGTGCAGGATGAAATAATTTGCGGGGTGTCAAGAAAAAACACTTGACAGAAAGCAAAAAATCCTGTAAGATACGCCGAGGGTGCAAGAAGATGGAAAAAATTGTAGAACAGACGCTGCTGTACGACTTCTATGGTGATCTTCTGACGGACCGGCAGAAAGAAGTCTATGAAGAGATCGTCTTCAATGACCTATCCTTAAGCGAAGCGGCGGAGGAATACGGCATCTCCCGGCAGGGGATACATGACATGATCCGGCGCTCGGAAAACGCTCTCCGCGAATATGAAGAAAAGCTCCATATGATCCGCCGATTTCAGACAATCCGCGAGCTCACGGAAGAGGCGCTTGAGCAGTTGGAAGTGCTTCAGAAGGCTGAAGAAGCAGGCGGGCCTGAAAAAATACACGAAGCCGTGGCCGCTTTGAAAGATCAGCTGACAAAGATACAGAGCAATCTGCTCTAGCGGGCGGATAAACAAGGAAATAAGCCTATGGCATTTGAAAATTTATCGGAAAAACTGCAGAATATTTTTAAAAATCTGCGGGGCAAGGGACGCCTGTCGGAGGCGGACGTTAAGAGCGCCTGCCGGGAAGTCAAGATGGCTCTTTTAGAGGCGGACGTCAACTTCAAGGTAGTCAAAAACTTCATCAAGACCATCGAGGAACGCGCGGTCGGACAGGATGTCATGTCCAGCCTGACGCCCGGACAGATGGTTATCAAGATTGTCAATGAGGAACTCGTTTCCCTGATGGGTTCCGAGACAACGGAAATCCCGTTGAAGCCCAGAAATGAGATCACGATTGTGCTCATGGCAGGCCTTCAGGGCGCCGGCAAAACCACGACGGCTGCCAAGCTGGCAGGAAAGTGGAAGATCAAGGGGTACAAGCCGCTGCTTGTTGCGCTGGATGTGTATCGCCCGGCTGCAGTTGAACAGCTGAAGGTGAACGGCGAAAAGCAGGGTGTTCCGGTCTTTTCCATGGGAACCGGACACAGCCCGGTGAACATCGCCAAGGCGGCGCTTGCTCACGCGGAAAAGAATGGAAACAATCTTCTGATTTTGGATACGGCCGGTCGTCTTCATGTCGATGATGACATGATGACGGAGCTGGTTGAGATTAAAAAGGCTGTCCCGGTGGATTTTACCGTACTGGTATTAGACGCCATGACCGGCCAGGACGCGGTGAACGCTGCCAGCACCTTCGACAGCAAGGTGAGCGTGGACGGCGTGATCCTGACCAAGATGGACGGCGATACCCGCGGCGGCGCGGCCCTTTCGGTGCGAGCCGTGACAGGAAAGCCTATCCTGTATGTGGGTATGGGCGAAAAGCTGTCGGATCTGGAGCAGTTTTATCCGGACCGCATGGCTTCCCGTATCCTGGGCATGGGCGACATTCTGTCGCTGATTGAGAAAGCGGAACTGTCTCTGGATGAAAACCAGGCCAAGGAGATGGAGAAGCGGATCCGGAAAGCGGAGTTTAACTTCAACGATTTCCTGGATCAGATCGGTCAGGTGCAGAAGATGGGGAGCATGGGCGACCTCTTAAGCATGCTGCCTGGTGTTGGCAGTAAGATGAAAAATGTCAGCATCGACGAAGAGGCTGCGGATAAGAACATGAAGCAGACCAAAGCCATCATCCAGTCCATGACGGCGAAGGAACGCGAAAATCCGGACCTCATCAATCCCGCCAGAAAGCGCCGCATTGCGGCCGGAGCCGGTGTGGATGTGGCGGATGTCAACCGCTTAATGAAGCAGTTTGAGCAGAGCCGGAAGATGATGAAGCAGATGTCTTCGATGATGAGTGGGAAAAAGAGCCGCTTCGGAGGATTAAAGCTTCCGTTCTAAAGAGATTCCGCCAGGGCACAGCCCTGTTTGGATAGATAAGTAAACCAAGGAGGTGAAAAAACATGGCAGTAAAGATGAGATTAAAGAGAATGGGTCAGAAGAAAGCTCCTTTCTATAGAGTGATCGTCGCAGATTCCCGCTTCCCCAGAGATGGTCGTTTCATCGAGGAGATCGGTTACTATGATCCCACCAAGGATCCGAGTGTAATCAAGATCGATGAAGAGAAGGCAAAGAAGTGGTTAGCAAATGGCGCTCAGCCTACCGAAACAGTTGCAAAGATCCTGAAAATCGCCGGCGTTGAAAAATAAGTACCCGGGAGGTATCGACTATGAAAAAACTGGTAGAAGTCATTGCCAAGTCTCTGGTGGATAACCCCGACGAAGTACAGGTAGAGGAACGGGAAACGGATCGTGAGATCATTCTTGAACTTCACGTTGCGCAGTCAGATATGGGTAAGGTCATTGGCAAGCAGGGGCGTATCGCGAAGGCGATCCGTTCTGTTGTGAAGGCGGCCTCTTCGAAGGAAGAAAAGAAAGTGACGCTGGAAATCCAGTAAACAAGAAGAAAAGCTCGAAGCCGGACGACGTAAAGAAGACGCGTTCGGCTTTCTTGGCATCATGGCTTTTGGAAAGGGGCGTAATAGAATGGAAGAGTATTTGCGCGTAGGCGTTATCACCACGACGCACGGCGTTCATGGAGAAATGAAGGTATATCCCACAACCGATGACCCGTCCCGTTTTAAGAAGTTAAAAAAGGTGACGGCGGTCACCTCCAAAGGCCGCGAAGAGTGGGAACTTGAGCAGGTGCGTTTCTTTAAGCAGTTTGTGATCATCAAGGCGAAGGGGATCGATGATATGGACCGGGCCGCGCTGTACCGGAACGCGGATCTTCTGATTGAAAGAAGTGAAGCCATGCCCTGCGCGGAAAACGAGTACTATATCTCGGATATCATCGGCCTTACGGTGGTAACGGAGGACGGAGCGCGCTTTGGCGAGGTGGTGGATGTGCTCGCAACGGGAGCCAATGACTGCTACGAGATCAAGCGCGACGGGGAAAAGAACACGGTTCTGCTTCCGGCGATCGCTTCCTGCGTGCAAAACGTGGATTTGGAAAACCGGGTCATGACCGTGGTCATTCCGGATGGCCTTCTGGATTAGAATGTCTGCGCATGCGGCTTTTAAGCGTGTGGTGTGCGCGATTACTTGGTCACAAATATGAAATTTCATGTACTAACACTGTTTCCGGATATGGTGATGAACGGACTTCACACCAGCATCATCGGGCGGGCGATGGAAAAGGGCCTTTTATCCATTGACGCCACGGATATCCGGGATTTTGCGGAGAACAAACATAACCGGGTGGACGATTACCCTTACGGCGGCGGGGCCGGCATGGTCATGCAGCCGGGGCCTGTGTACCGCGCCTTCCAGGCGGTGACAAAAGACTGCGAAAAGAAGCCAAGATGCATTTATCTGACGCCGCAGGGGCGCGTCTTTGACCAGCGAATGGCCGAAGAGTTCGCCAAGGAAGAGGAACTGATCTTTCTGTGCGGTCATTACGAGGGCATCGATGAGCGTGTACTGGAGATGATCGTCACGGATCCGGTCTCCATCGGCGACTATGTGCTGACGGGCGGGGAGCTTCCGGCCATGGTCATGATCGACACGATTTCGCGCCTGGTGCCGGGGGTTTTAAATAATGAAGAATCCGCCGGGCAGGAGTCGCATCAGGGACATCTCTTAGAGTACCCGCAGTACACGCGCCCCGATGTGTTTGAGGGGCGGGAAGTGCCGGCGGTGCTGCTTTCGGGACACCATAAGAATATCGAAACCTGGCGCAGACAGCAGTCCCTGCTTCGGACCCGGGCCATGCGGCCGGACATGTTTGAGCAGGTGGAGCTGACGAAGGCGGACAGAAAATTCCTGGATTCTTTGACGGACGAGCAAGGTGAGTGACTGCTTTCTCAAAGCAAGAGCGCTACCCGACCCGTAAATAGTACCAATCGCTGAAAAACAGAAATAATCCCGAAAGTTTTTCTTGCCAAGGCGAGGGAAACATGATAGAATAACGAATTGTGTAGAAAAGATGGTCCTCTGTTGCTGGCGGCATTAAGAACATCGAATAATAGGAGGTTACACTACCATGAACGACATTATTAAACAGATTGAGGCCGAGCAGCTGAAAGAGGTCGCTCCTTTCCGCGTCGGCGACACCGTGCGTGTACACGCCAAGATCAAAGAAGGAAACCGTGAGAGAATTCAGGTTTTCGAAGGTGTGGTTTTAAAGAGACAGAACGGCGGTCTGCGCGAAACCTTTACGGTCCGCAAGACTTCCAACGGCGTAGGCGTTGAGAGAACGTGGCCGGTCAATTCTCCCTCTATCGATCACATTGAGGTTGTAAGACACGGTAAAGTAAGAAGAGCTAAGCTGAACTACCTGCGCGGTCGCGTTGGCAAGAAGGCGAAGGTCAAGGAACTGGTTAAATAAGATCGTCTGCGAGGGGGCAAATACTTTACGGTACTTGTCCCTTTCGTTGTTTAATGGGAAGGATACTTGCATGGCAGTTCCCAGTTTTTATCGGGTGGATAAGAGAAAAAGAAAACTGCAGGAGACGCTTCGCTTTGTGGTGAATTTCACGGCGGCGGTTACCTTTGCCGTCATGATCGGCTTTTACTTTGTGTCTCCGATCACTGTCACAGGACGGTCGATGGAATCCGTTCTTTCGGACGGCAATGTCGTCTTTGTGAACCGCCTTACGTATTTGTTTCAGGAGCCGGAGCGGCTGCAGTTGGTGTATTTCAAAAGCCAGAGCGGAAACGGCGAGGAGCGAACCCTGATTCGCCGGGTGATTGGTCTTCCGGGCGAAACCGTTCAGATGAAAGACGGGCAGCTGTATGTGAACGGGAGTCCGTTAGCGCTGCGGGATCAGCTGGATAAGGCCGTGTTATCGGGCTTGGCGTCCGAACCCGTGATTTTAGGGGAAAACGAGTATTTTGTCCTGGGAGACAATCGGGACAACAGTGAAGACAGCCGGTTTGAAAGCGTCGGCAACGTGCGCAGAGCGGATTTGATCGGAAAAGTCTGGTTTAAACTGGAGCCATTAGATGAAATGGGCTTTGTAAAATAGGGAGCAATCGGCATGAACATACAATGGTATCCGGGACATATGACAAAGGCCAAGCGCGCCATGCAGGAAGATCTGAAGCTGGTGGACCTGGTCATCGAGATCACGGACGCGCGCGTCCCGCTTTCCGGGCGCAATCCGGATCTGTTCGCGATGGCGAAAGATAAATCCCGCGTGGTGATCTTTAATAAGGCAGACCTGGCAGATCCGGCCCGCACGAAACGCTGGATGGAACGGTTTTCGGAGGAAGGCCTGTACTGTATGGCCATGGATGCCAGAAACGGAGAAGGCAAGAAGCAGATTCAGGCCGTCATCGCGCAGGCGACGAAAGAGAAAACCGAGCGCGACCGCAAGCGAGGGATCTTAAACCGCCCGGTCCGGGCTATGGTGGCGGGAATTCCCAACTCCGGGAAGTCCACCTTCATCAATACGATGGCAGGAAAAGCGTCCGCCAAGACCGGCAACAAGCCGGGGGTAACACGCGGAAACCAGTGGATCCGGCTGAATAAGCAGCTGGAGCTCCTGGATACGCCGGGGATTCTCTGGCCCAAGTTTGAAGATTCGCAGGTGGGATTAAAGCTTGCATTGATCGGATCGATAAAAGATGATATACTGAACGTTACGGAACTTTCGTGGGAACTCATCCGGTTCCTTCAGAGGGAGTACCCTAAGGCGCTGCCGGAGCGATATGGGCTGGAAGAAGCGACGGAGAAAAAACCGGAGGTGCTTCTTTCGGATATCGCCGTGGCGCGCAACTGTCTGAAGAAGGGCGGGGAGGCCGACACAGACCGGGCGGCGGCGCTCGTACTGGAGGATTTTCGAAGCGGAAGGCTGGGACGTATCACGCTGGAGAGCGTGAGTGAAGCGTAGCAAAGCAGGGAACAAGCAAGTGCGAAGCGTAGCAAAGCAGGGAACAAGCATGCGTGAAGCGTTGGCCTAGCAGATACGAAGCGCTTCATCGTCGGGACAGAAGGGTATTTAGGAAAGAAGGGAAAAATCATGAATTGGGAAGAGGTAGAAAAGACAGAAGAACTGGAAAAAGCGGAGAAGCCGCGCAGCCTGTTTAAGGAAATTATGGACGTGGTGATTTATTTTGGTGGGATTTTTCTTCTCACGTTTCTCATTGTCACCTTCGTCGGTCAGAGAACGGAAGTGTCCGGAAGTTCCATGTATGACACGCTGGAAAATGGAGATCAGCTGATTGTCGACAAGCTTTCCTATCGGTTGGGCAATCCCGAGCGTTTTGACATCGTCGTCTTTCTGGAGAATCCGACGGATAAAACGTATTATATCAAGAGAATCATCGGGCTGCCCGGGGAGACGGTACAGATCATCGGGTCCGGGATCTATATCAACGGTGAGCTCTTGGAAGAAGACTACGGATATGAGCCCATCAAGAAGGCAGGCAGAGCCGCCCAGGAGATTACGCTCGGAGAAGACGAGTATTTTGTTCTGGGAGACAACCGCAACAACAGTCAGGACAGCCGCAAGGAAGTGGTCGGGAATGTGAAGCGCAGCCAGTTTATGGGCAAGGCGTTCATCCGGATCTGGCCGCTCACCAGTTTCGGCTTTCTGGAATAAGGGATTTTTGCCCGGCCATGAGGGCGAAGAACGCGTAACAAAGGTGCGTGATGATTCATGACGGAAAAACAGGAAATAAAACGCAGGGCGGAACTGGAAAGACTGGACGCCATGAAGCAATTTGAACGGGAATATGCTTCGCATGGAGTTATCTGCGGCATCGATGAAGCAGGGCGCGGCCCCTTGGCAGGTCCGGTTGTCGCGGCGGCTGTCATCCTCCCCTTGGATCATGACTTTCTTTATTTAAATGATTCCAAAAAGGTGACGGAAAAACGGAGAGAGGTCCTGTTCGATGAGATCAGGGAATACGCCATCGGCTACGGAATTGGAATGGCCTCTCCGGAGGAGATTGACGAGATCAACATCCTGCAGGCCGATTATCTGGCCATGAAGCGCGCCCTTGCGCAGCTCCCCGTGATGCCGGACGTGCTCTTAAACGATGCCGTGATCATTCCGGGCGTAACAGGCGAGCAGGTATCCATCATCAAAGGAGATGCGAAGAGCGTATCCATCGCGGCTGCGAGCATTCTGGCCAAGGTGACCAGGGACCGGATCATGGTGTCCTACGATGACATGTATCCGGAATATGGCTTTGCGAAGCACAAGGGCTACGGGACAAAACAGCATTCGGACGCCATCCGGGCGTACGGTCCGTGCCCGATCCATCGGAAGAGCTTCTTAAAAAACTTCCGGGAGTAAACCATGGAGAATAGACGAAAGACTGGCAGCGGCTATGAGGATCTGGCGGCTGCCTGTTTGGAAGAAAAAGGAATGCGCATTCTCGAGCGGAACTTCCATGCCAGGCACGGAGAGATCGATTTGATTGCCCAGGACAAAAAGACGCTGGTCTTTGTAGAGGTCAAAGGGCGAAAGAACGATCGCTGCGGGGATCCGGCGGAGGCGGTTACGTTTGAGAAGCAGGCGGCGATCCGCATGGCGGCGCGCGTGTACCTGATGAAGCGGCACCTTTCGGAAGAGACGCCGTGCCGCTTTGATGTGGTATCGATCTGCGGGGAAGATGTGCGGCACCTGAAAGACGCCTTCTGAACAAAGTCCCAAAGGTTTCATGCAGACGATGCGAACGTTATCGATGCATAGGGCAGAAAATGCCATAAGCAGCTCATACCAAAAGGAAGGGGGTAGCGGCATGATTTACCGGGAACAGGTCCATGAAAATGGCTTGTTGTTCACAGAAAAAAAGGGAATACCGCTCTTTACCTTCCCGCTTTTTGACAGGACGGGGCTGGTTCACGCCGCCTTCTCCACCCGAATGGGAGGCGTGAGCGAAAACGAGTTTGCCACCATGAACTTCACCTCCTCCCGCGGGGACGATCCGCAGAAGACCAGGGAGAATTTCCGGCGCTTCCTCGCTGCCATGGATGTGAATCCGAACAGACTCGTCTTTTCCAGGCAGACGCATACCACGAATGTCCGGGTTGTCACGGAGGCGGATGCCGGAAAGGGGTTTCTGACCGAGACGGACTACGAGGATGTGGACGGCCTGATCACCGATGTGCCGGGGCTGGTTCTGGCCACGTTTTACGCGGACTGTATTCCCCTGTTGTTCCTGGACCCGGTCAGAAAAGTGGTGGCCACATCGCATTCGGGCTGGCGGGGGACGCTTGCCGGCATGGGAGAGGTGACCGTCCGCAAGATGACGGAGACGTTCGGGTGCAGACGGGAAGATATCCTGGCCGCGATCGGGCCCGGGATCTGCCGGGACTGTTATGAAGTGGGCGATGAACTGTACGATGCGTTCCGTGAGAAATGGACCACGGAAGAGGTCCAGCGGATTTTCGTCAGAAAGCCCGGGGAAAAATGGCATCTGGATCTGTGGGAGGCAAACGTGCTCGTCTTAAAGCGGGCGGGGATCACGGAAGATCATCTGGCGGTTACGAATGTATGCACCTGCTGTAACTCGAAGGAGCTGTTTTCCCATCGGGCATCCCATGGGAAACGCGGAAATCTGGGTGCGTTCATCTCGTTGAAAGCAGAGACTTAAAGAAAAGCCAGGCTAAGTCATAGGAGGACAAGCAATGAAAGACATTCGATACAGCAGCACACGGGGAGAGAAGGAACAGGTTCTTTCTTCGGAGGCGATTTTACGCGGACTGGCGGGGGACGGCGGTCTGTATTTTCCGGAAGAGATCCCGACGCTTGACGCAGAGTGGAAAAAGCTGGCCGAGATGAACTATCGCGAGGTGGCTTTTGAAGTCATGAAGCGGTTCCTGACCGATTACACCGAGGAGGAACTGCACTACTGCATCGATCACGCCTACGATGATAAGTTCGAGACCGATGTGATCGCCCCTCTGGCGTACGCGGACGGCGCTTACTATCTGGAACTGTACCACGGAAAAACCATCGCGTTTAAGGATATGGCGCTTTCCATCCTCCCTTACCTGTTAACCTGTGCCGCGAAAAAGCATCAGATTACGGATGAGATCGTCATTTTAACCGCTACCTCCGGTGACACCGGAAAGGCTGCGCTGGCCGGTTTTGCCGACGTGCCGGGAACACGGATCATCGTCTTTTTCCCGGAAGACGGCGTCAGCCCGATCCAGAAGAAACAAATGGTGACGCAGAAGGGTGCCAATACGTTCGTGGTCGGCGTCCATGGAAACTTTGACGATTGCCAGACCAACGTCAAGAAGATGTTTTCCGACGCGGCGCTCAAGGAAAAGATGCTTGAGAAGGGCTTCCGCTTCTCCAGCGCCAATTCCATCAACATCGGGCGTCTGATTCCACAGGTGGCGTACTATGTCTACGCATACGCAAAACTCCTGGAGAATGAAAAGATCCAGGAAGGGGAGGCCATCAACATCGTGGTTCCCACGGGGAACTTTGGCAATATCCTGGCGGCCTATCTGGCGAAGCAGATGGGGCTTCCCGTGCATCGCCTGATCTGCGCGTCCAACGACAACCGCGTGCTGACGGATTTCTTCCTGTCGGGCACCTACGACAAGAAGGATCGCGCATTCCGAATCACCACATCGCCTTCAATGGATATTCTGGTGTCCAGCAATTTAGAGCGCATGGTGTATGTGGCATGCGGCCGCGATCCGGAGCGGACGGCCGCGCTCATGGCGTCTCTGACCAAAGAGGGCCTGTATTCTCTGACCGAAGAGGAGCGAAAAGGGCTTTCGGATTATGCGGCCGGGTGCGCCACCGAGGCGGAAGTGGCTGAGGAAATTGCGGACGTGTTCCACAAGACCGGCTATGTCATGGACACGCATACGGCGGTGGGATCCAGAGTCTACCGGAAGTACAAGGAAGAGACGAAGGATGAGGCAGTTACGGTGATCGCGTCCACGGCCAGTCCGTTTAAGTTTACCCGCGCAGTCTTAACCGCCATCGATCCTGCCTACGGAAACGAGGCAGACGACCTGAAACTGGCCGATCAGCTGGCGGCTGTGTCGAACATGCCCATTCCGGCTGCCATCGAAGAGATCCGGACGGCACCGGTTCTTCACAGAACCGTCTGCGAGACCTGCGACATGAAGAAGACCGTAGAAACCTATCTGGGATTGTAAGATGATGAATCCAAATGAGACCTACCTGCAGCTGGTTCTGACCAAGCTGGAAGAAGCCATCGGAAGGCTGAACGCTTCCATCTCCAGGGGAGAGCAGGAAATTCAGGCCATGAACGAGTACTACTGGGATAACTATACCGAGATGGATGAGTATGGTTATGAGAATTATGACAACCAGAAGGCTCTGTTCGGACAGATGACCGTCACAAACAGTCAGCTGGACTTAAAACACCGGTATCAGAAGATGCTGTACTCGCCGTATTTCGGGCGGGTGGATTTCCGGTTTGAGGATGAGGAGGAAGCGGAGAGCTTTCACATCGGAATCGGAAACTTTTCGGAAGCGCCGGGAATGACACCGCTGATATACGACTGGCGCGCGCCCATATCCAGTCTGTTTTACGATTACGACCGCGGTCCGGCTTCCTTTGAGGCTCCGGCCGGCCTGATTAGCGGCGACATCACGTCCAAATGGCAGTATAAGATTCGAAGAGGCAAGATGATCTATGCCTTTGAGAGCGATGTCAAGATCGATGATGAGATTTTAAAGGCGGAGCTGGGAAAAAACGGGGATGTGCATTTGAAGAATATCGTGCGCACCATCCAGCGGGAGCAGAACGCCATCATCCGGAACACCAAAGACCGGATCCTGATTGTGCAGGGGTGCGCGGGCAGCGGGAAAACCTCGGTGGCGCTTCACCGGATCGCCTATCTTCTGTACCATGACCGTAAGCGGCTGACTTCCGACAGCGTGGTGATTCTCTCGCCCAACGCGGTTTTTACCGATTATATCAGCCGCATTCTTCCGGAGCTTGGCGAGCAGAATATTCAGGAGATGAGTTTTGACCTGTTCGCCTACCGGCAGCTGAAGTCGTTTATCAACGACTGTGAGGACCGGTACGATGAGATGGAGCGGCAGCTGGCAGGCGCGGGTTCCCCGCATTACGCGTACAAGCAGTCCAAGGAATTCGCGGAAAAAATCCGCGGCTTCGTGCTGTCCCTGGAAGATGATCTGATGGACTTTAAGGACTTCACGTTCCGAAAGTGGACGGTCTCGGCGGAAGAACTGGAAAAGTACTTCTACTTCAAGTTTACGGGGACGCCGCTGTTGGACCGCATGGGCGCCGTGATGGATTACGAAGTCGATGCGGAAGAAACGCTGCGGGGACGGGAATTTTCGGAAGAGGAAAAAATCGTCATCACCGAAAAGATGATGAAGATGTATGAGACGAGGGATATCTATATTCTGTACAGCCGGTTTTTAAAGAGCCAGGGGCTGCCCGAGCTCCCGCATCTGCCGGTGCAGGAACGCATCCTTCCGTATGAAGATGTCTACCCGATCCTTTACATGAAATACCTGCTGGAAGCGCCCAAGGGCTTAAAGGCCGTGCGGCACCTGGTGATCGATGAGATGCAGGACTACTCGTACATTCAGTACCTGCTGCTCGACCGACTTTTCTCCTGTCCCATGACGATCCTGGGCGATCTGGCTCAGACGATGGATGAGAAGGAGCAGGATGTCACCTGCTTTCTTCCTAAAATTCTGGGAAAGGATTCCCGCATCCTTTATCTGAACAAGAGCTACCGCAGCACCGTTGAAATCACGAAGATGGCGGAAAAGATCCGTGGAAAGGAAGGCGGGGAAGCCATCAGCCGCCACGGAAAGGAACCCGAAGAGATCAAGGCCGCTTCCTTTGAGGAAGCCGTGTCCCAGGCGCTTGCCCGCGTAAAGACAACCGGAAGCGGAGAACAGGAAAGCGGGAAATGGCCGCACGCGGACGGAACAGAACCACCGTACGATACGGCTGCCATTCTCTGCATGACGGAGAAGGAGGCGCGGGAAGCGTATGAGATCGCGCGGCAGACCGCGATCTGGTGCGGAGCCGATCCGGATAAGCTGGTGTACCTGCTTGACAAGAACAGCCGGCAGTTTAAGGACGGACTGGTTGTGACAACCTTTTATCTGGCAAAAGGCCTGGAGTTTGATCAGGTCTTTACCATCTACCATAAAGATGAGGACGGGCCACTCTTTACGCATGCCCGCTATATCTGCGCTACAAGGGCGCTTCACGAGCTTTATATGGTGGAGATGTCCTAAAAAGGAAGCAAACCCTGAGGAAAAGGATCAAAATGCGATCCGGTTTATGACCCCCAGGTATTGCATAAATGGAGGTTAAAGATAGACAACATGGATAAAATTCAGATGACAACCCCGATCGTAGAGATGGATGGGGATGAAATGACCCGGATTCTCTGGAAGATGATCAAGGACAAACTGATCCTTCCCTTTGTGGACTTAAAGTCCGAGTATTACGATCTGGGGCTGGAATATCGCGATAAGACAAACGATCAGGTTACGGTGGATGCCGCCCACGCGATCCAGAAATACGGCGTTGGTGTCAAGTGCGCCACCATCACCCCGAATGCGGCCCGCATGGAAGAGTATCAGCTGAAGGAAATGTGGAAGAGCCCCAACGGCACGATCCGTGCCATTCTGGACGGAACCGTGTTCCGCGCTCCGATCCTGGTAAAGGGAATTGAACCGTATGTCCGCAGCTGGAAGCAGCCGATCACGCTTGCCCGTCACGCCTATGGCGACGTATACAAGGCTTCCGAGATGAAAATCCCGGCTGCCGGCAAGGTGGAGATGGTCTACACGCCGGAAAACGGTGAGCCGGAGAGCGTTCTGATTCATGAGTTTAAAGGCCCCGGCATTGTGCAGGGCATGCATAACACGGTGAAGTCCATCGAGAGTTTTGCGCGGTGCTGCTTCGAATACGGCCTCAGCACCCACCAGGATGTCTGGTTCTCCTCGAAGGACACGATTTCCAAGAAGTATGATCACACCTTCAAGGATATTTTCAGCGAGATCTATCAGAACGAGTATCGCGATCGCTACAGAGAGGAAGGACTGACCTATTTTTATACGCTGATCGATGATGCGGTGGCCCGCGTGATCAAGAGCGAAGGCGGATTTATCTGGGCCTGCAAGAACTATGACGGCGATGTCATGAGCGATATGGTGGCTACGGCGTTTGGCTCCCTGGCCATGATGACGTCGGTCCTTGTTTCCCCGGACGGAAAATACGAATACGAAGCGGCGCACGGAACCGTTCAGCGTCACTACTATCAGTATAAGGAAGGAAAGTCCACTTCCACGAACCCGATCGCGACCATCTTTGCCTGGTCCGGCGCGTTAAGAAAGCGCGGCGAGCTGGACAACCTGCCGTCTCTTTCCCATTTTGCGGATGCGCTTGAGAAAGCGTCTCTGGATGTGGTCGAAAGCGGACGCATGACGAAGGATCTGGCCATGATCACGACCTTACAGAATCCGCAGACGTTAAACAGCGAAGAGTATCTGGACGCTGTGGCGGAAAAGCTGTCGGAGTACCTGTAAGAACACTTTTTCCATCTGCTAAAGTGACTTTAGCAGATGGAATATTGACTCGAAGGAAGAGAAAATGTCGGAAAAAAAGAAGAAAAAGCAGAATTCCGGGAAATTCAAGTCTTTGATGGATCATCGAATTCTGGTTGCCGTTCTTGCTTTTGGGCTGGCACTCATCTTGATATTATCCACCATTGCACCGCTATTTGCTTATGCGAGTGAGGCAACAGAAGAAACTGAAGAAGAACTGGTTCTGGATGAGTCCACGGGGGATTTCGACACGCCTTTTCTGATGGAAGAGGTTCCTTTGCGGGAAAACCCGGATGAATGGACCCTCGATCCGGAATACGTGTATCGACGGGATCCGTTTTTGGATATCCCCTGGGACGCGGCAACCCTTTCGGCGGAGCCGGACGTGAGAGAGGGTCTGTTAAACGCGCGCCTGTATTTCCCGGATCTGGATACGGATGCGGCCGTCAGCTTCGCCGTCTGGAACGAGGCAGACGGGCAGGACGATCTCGTGTGGTATCCGGGATCTCTTTGCGGGGATGGCTTGTGGAAAGTAACCGCGCCCTTTACCGCCCATCAGGGAAGCGGAACCTACCAGGTTCATGTCTATGCGGATCTCGAAGGGGAATCGCATCTCGTGTCCGGAAAATCCGTGCTGGTGGATCTGTCGGTCATACCGCCCGAGTTTTCCCTGAAGTGCCGTTATAATCAATATGGCGATTCGCTGCTCATTGCGGCGCAGTATTTTACTCCCGATGAGGAGTATCAGAAGCTGACCGTGGCGGTCTATGACAAAGAAGGAAGCATCGACGAGGCCATGTGGTTTGCGCTTCATCAGAACGAAGATGGAGACTGGATTGACGAGCTTTCGCTGGCAGCCCTGCCGGAAAACGGTACCTATGTGGTGGCGTGCTATAAAGAAAGCCAGGCGGAGAAAGTTTTCCTGGCTTCGGAGGAGATCGTGGTATCGGGGACCGAGGGATCCATACGGATTTCCGAAACGGACGAGGAAGCGGCCACGTTCCGCATCCTTGTGTCGGCGCTCACCGATCCGGACCTGGTGCATCGGCTGAATGCGGAGGTGTATACCATCGCAGGAGGGGACGATGACAAGATCGTCTCGGAGATGCAGCCGGAGGGGGATACCTGGTATCTGGACGTGCGCGTCGCGGATCACGACAGTCAAAAAGGGCTCTACCATGTGGACGTGACCGTGGAAAACAACTCCGGCCGTACCTATTCTCTGGGGTCGTTAGACTATGAGGTAAACTTCTCGGATAAGAAACCGGTGCTCAACCTGGAGTGGAATCCTTCCACGGGATATCTGGCAGCACTGATGGAAAACACCGATACGGTTCAGACGGACAAGGTCAGCTTTGCGGTCTGGACGGAAGCAGACGGGCGCGATGACCTGGCCTGGTACGATGGAAGATTTGTGACGGATGGCGCCTGGCTGGCAGAGATTGCGTTACATGGACAGCATGACGTGAACGGAACCATCCACGTGGAATGCTATCAGGAGAAAGATGATCTGAAAATCCGTCTGGGCGAGGGCACCGTCGAGGTGTCAAAGACATCGGCGAACGTAGCAGTCTTCGGGGCGGATGCGTTCGGGCGTCTGTACAATATCGGGGTCTTGGGCCTGTCTCACCCGGATACGGTTCAGTTTTGCACCGTGCATGTCTGGCCGGAGAGCGTCGGTCAGGAAAACGGCATGGATCTGGCAGCAGAAGAAGGCGGGGAAGGCTGGACGGCGCAGCTGGATGTCGCAGTCTTTCAATTCGCGCAGGGAACCTATCAGTGCGAGGCGTTTGTAACCGGTTTTGACGGAAAGGAATACTCGGTTGGGACCGCAACGTTCGAGGTGGCTTTGGATACCTCCGCGACTCCTGAGCTGAAAGCTACTGTGGATCCGTACAACCAGATTTTGGATATCCGCTATGAAAATGCCATTCTGATGCAGGACACGGAGGATGTGGAATTTGCCGTCTGGTCCGATGTAAACGGGCAGGACGATCTGATTTATCATCGGGCGGTCATGGATAAAACCTTTTCCTGGTTTACGGCGTTCTATCTCTCGCGGCATCAGAATAACACCGGCCTGTATCATATCATCGCGTACCATATCGTAGGCGAAGAGAAAAAGGTCTTAGGTGAGCTGGATATAGAGGTGACAATCCTGCCTGGCGGAGACGCCAAACGCACGGATACCACGCAGCTTCATCCGGAATTGCAGGACAGACTGGCATTACTGCGTGATTTGTGTGAGAAGGAAGATCTGAAACTGGGAATCTCGGAAACGCTTCGCACGCAGGAATACCAGGATGCCCTTTATATGCAGGGTCGCACGGAGCCCGGTTTTGTCGTGACCCAGGCGATGGGAAGCTCGTACTCTTCTCAGCACCAGTGGGGAATCGCGTTTGATTTCTTCCGGAATATACCCGGTCACGCCTATGATGACCTGGACTTTTTCCAGCGCGTGGCGGATCTGGCCAAATCGGTCGGCCTTGCCTGGGGCGGAGATTGGGATTCCTTTGTGGACATGCCGCATCTGTATCTCCCGCACTGGGGAGAGGATGTCTGGGAACTGAAAGTACAGTACGGGACACCGCAAAACTTTATGGCAACCTGGGCGCAGTATCAGGGGCTGCCGAAAGAAGACACGCAAGGGGACCAAACATCCGGCAGCGATACGCCGGCGGGCAGTACCTCCGGTGAAAGCACAAAGAACTAAGACTTGTAGACTTACTTGAAAGGAAAAGACCATGGTGCGAAAAACCATGGTCTTTCCCCTGTTTTACTTTCATAATCAGGACATCGGAGTGAGAATGATGGGGGTCTGTCATTTTTACGCGAACTGAATTTGTAACTGTTTTGTTACACTTTACGGTGCACCCACAGTTCCCGCTTGCTTTAGAAGAGAAGTGTGTGTATAATAGCATCAGGGTTAAGCATATTTGATGTAAGCCAAAAAGGATCATGTTCATAAATCAGAGAGGAGGATGTTCAATGAAGAAATTATGCCTGATCTTAAGCCTGGTATTTAGCCTTGTAGTGCCGGGCCCGCTTTCCGTCCTGGCGGACGGAGAAACCATCCCTGCTGATGTGGAGGAAGAATTCGTCCTTGAGGAAGAGTTTGTTCTTGACGAAGAGGGGGAAGATGTTGTTCTGACGATTCAGGAGGAAGAAACCGAGCTTTCGGAAGAACCTCAGGAGCCTGTTCAGGAAGAAACGGAAGGCTTGACGGAAGAGCCTGCCGAGGAGCCTGCTGAGACAGAAGTTCCCGCTGAGGAGCCTGCTGAGACAGAAGTTCCCGCTGAGGAGCCTGCTGAGCCGGAAGTTCCCGCGGAACCGGAAGCCCCCGCGGAAGAGCCTGTGGTTGAAGCAGAGGAAGTGGAACTGGTAATCGAAGGTGAGGAAGAGGAAGTCGTCATCCAGGAACTGGAGGCTGCGGCAGAGCCCGAAAGCGTTGTGGAACCGGAAGAAGATCTTGTCTTTGTCATCACGATGACCTACGATGACGGCGTGCTGGTAGAAGAAGACATGCAGTCTTATCCGGCATCGGAAGAACCGGAAGATCTTTACGTTGCAGAGGTCAACTATAACAGCCCCCGTTTTACCGAATTCCATTGGTTTGGCGATCAGCTGGGCGAGATGGAGACCAAGATGTATCAGGGCCTTCTGGGCGCAGGAGATCTGACAGAGTGTGTGACAAGCGGCATCAACGTCGAAGTGATTGAGTATTTCGAACTGACGGGCTATACCGCGACACAGCTGAAAGAAAAAGAGTACAAGGATGATGAAAGATACATTCAGATGCTGGATGATGTCGGAAACGCTGCCAAGCGTGCGATGTCGGCATTTGAGTACGATTATCCGGAAGATTTCTGGTTCAGCGGCTGCAAGTACTCCGTGATTCCCAAGGCAAAAAGACGTGCGGATGGTCTGTATGACTTCTCCTCGATCGTTGTCTCCTTTAAGCTGAAAGAGTACTACACCGGTATTCTGGATGAACTGGCAGATACGGAAGCGGCCATCGATGCAGCCTATGAAGCCGTCATGGCGCAGGCACAGGGAGTCAAACGGGGAGATTACGTGCGCGCGCTGCATGATTATATCGTCAATCTGGGCGAATACTCCCAGGATGACAGAACCAAGGCACCGTATCATACCATCACCGGTATTCTGCTGGATAAGTATGAGCACCTGACGGTTTGCGAAGGCTACGCCAAGCTGGCCAAGATTCTGCTTGATCGCATGGAAATCCCGAGCGTGCTGGTATGCGGATACAGCTACGGTTCTGAGCAGACCACGATCAACCATCTGTGGAATTTAGTGCAGATGGAAGACAACAACTGGTATCTGCTGGACTGCACATGGGATGATCAGGACGAGCTGATGCAGACCTATTGCCTGGCAGTTGGCAGCAGTATCGGTTTGCATAACGTGACGGTAGCAGAGGACCATGTATCTTCCGGGTATATGCTTGACTTTGAACCGGCGTTTACCTATCCGGAACTTCTGATGACCCATACGCAGCATGTGCTTGGCGGATGGAGAATGGTGAAGGTCGTTTCTGCACACGTAGATGGTGAGAAAGGCAAGTGCTGCTCCATCTGCGGTGAAATCCTTGAGACCGGTGTTATTCCGGCATTTGGTCATGAATGGGAAGAAGAATACACGATCGACAAGGAACCCACGGAGACCGAGGCTGGTCTGAAGTCCCACCATTGCTCCGTATGCGATGCCAGAACGGATATTCAGGAAATTCCTGCGACCGGCACCACTGATCCGACAATCCCCGTCACCGGCGAGAAAGAGCCTTTCGAAGATGTGGATGAGGATAAGTGGTACTATGACGCTGTTGTCGATGTATACCAGAAGGGTCTGATGACAGGAAAAACCGCAACATACTTTGGCGCCGAGGAAGGTCTTTCCCGTGCTCAGTTCGCGGCAGTTTTATATCGCCGCGCAGGTGAACCGAAGTCTGAGTATCGGGCTTTGTTCCCGGACGTTCCGGATGGTGTATGGTTTACGCAGTGCGTTTTGTGGGCAAATGACGCGCAGGTCATCCTTGGATACAATAACGGAAAATTCGGAGCGGATGATCCGATCACCCGTGAACAGCTGTGCACCATTCTTTGGCGGTATGCAAAGGAAGTAGATGGAGTTGACAACTCCGAGCAGAAGGAGCTCACCGCATATTCGGATAGCGCTCAAATTTCTGACTTCGCTGCGGAAGCTCTGAAATGGTGCGAAGCCAAGGGCATCATCAATGACAGAGACGGCAAGCTGGCCGCATGGGAGAATGCGACCCGCGCGGATTGCGCGACGATGATCAGCCGCTATCTGAAGGCGATTGGCAAAGACAGATAATACAATTTCACATTCAATGATAAAAAGAACGGCGTGATCGAAATCACGCCGTTCTCTTAAAATTCAGGGGTTTTTATATTAGTTGCCTTTTTCCAGGGCCAGCGTGCGGGTGGTGATATCGCACACGGAAGCCGGGCCATAGTACTGGATGGCACCCGGATAGGTGTAGCAGGTATCCTCAGCCCAGGTGGCGCGATGCGCTTCGAAGTACTGGAAAGGCTTGCCGTTTAACTCGACTAAAGCCTTGCGGATAACCGGTTTGTCCTCGCCATGACGTCTTTCCATGTTCATCATCTTGGTGATGGGCATACCGCCTGCCACCCACTCGTCAGCCGGGCGGGACAGGTTGGAGATCTTGGAAAGATATCCGGTGTAGCCGTACTGGATCAGCATGAAGGCGTTGTAGCCAAGGCTGTAGCAGTAGTCCGCGTCGAAGTTGGACGGGAATGCGCAGCGGCCTTCATAGCCGAAGAAGTGGTGAAGGGCGCTGAACTTGCCATTGTAGAGGCCATCGGCTTTCATCTTCTTTAACTTGGCGGCAACCAGGGCGGAGAACAGCTTCTCGGATTCGATCAGGGAAACCTGAACGTTGCCGTGAGGGTCTCTTTCCAGGAAGAGCTGCTGCTGAATCGTCTGCGGCAGCAGAGCGAAGACAGCCATGGATTCCTTGGTAAGGCCTTTCTCGATAAAGGCATACTTCTCTTCCCAGGTAGCAAGAGCGTTAAACGCGTCGGCCTTGCTGCCGGCCAGAAGCTCGTTGATCTCACCGATCAGAACGGAGAATTCCGGAACGAATTCCACCACGCCTTCGGGGATGATGGCAACGCCGAAGTTCATGCCCTTGGCGGCTCTCTTCGCGACAGAATCGGCGATCTGGTCCGCGATCTGGGACAGGGACATCTTCTTCTCCGCAACTTCCTCGGAGATGAGGCAGATGTTCGGCTGGGTTTCCAGCGCGCACTCTAAGGCCACGTGGGAAGCGGAACGGCCCATCACCTTGATGAAGTGCCAGTACTTCTTTGCGGAGTTGGCATCGCGCTCGATGTTGCCGATCAGCTCGCTGTAGGTCTTGGTAGCGGTATCGAAACCGAAGGAGCACTCGATATCTTCGTTCTTCAGGTCACCGTCGATGGTCTTCGGGCATCCGATTACCTGCACGCCGGTGTTGTTGGCTGCGAAGTACTCCGCCAGAACAGCCGCGTTGGTGTTGGAATCGTCTCCGCCGATGATGACGATGGCCGTGATGCCGTGCTTCTTGCAGACTTCCGCTGCGACGGCGAACTGTTCCTTCGTCTCCAGCTTGGTACGGCCGGAACCGATGATATCAAAACCGCCGGTGTTGCGATACGCGTTGATGAACGCGTCGTCAAAGACAACGTAATCGTCCTCTAAAAGTCCGCTCGGGCCGTTCTTGAAGCCGTACAGGACGTTCTCGGAGCTGGTGGCCTTTAACGCGTCGTAGAGACCGCAGACAACATTATGTCCTCCCGGAGCCTGTCCGCCGGAGAGGATGACACCGACAACCTGCTTCTTCGGAGCAGAGGTGTTCTGACCTTTCTGGAAGGTGATCTCCTTCTTGCCGTAGGTGTTGGGGAAGAGGGCGCTGATCTTGTCCTGATCCGCAACGCTCTGCGTGGGAGCGCCTTCGCTTACGCAGATTTCCGAAATACCATGGCGAAGCATGCCCGGAAGCTTGGGGCTGTACTCATATCTTGCCTGCTGAAGAGGGGAAAGATTCATGACTTTGTTACTCCTTTGCTGATAGTTATTGTATTGGTAAAAAGCATCCTTTTAACACAACTGTCATGCTACCTGATTTTCCTGAAAAAGTAAATAGGCATTCGTATGAAAATAGGAAGGGTCTTCCCGCCGCCATTGGCGTTTTTGCGCTTTTCTTCTTTCCGGATCTGTGGTAAAATCGGGAAAAATGTATCCATAGGGATCAGGAGGAATCAGGATGAAATACGATTATCTGATTGTAGGATCGGGACTGTACGGAGCGGTCTTTGCCCATGAGGCCAAACAGGCGGGAAAGTCCGTGCTGGTGATTGACAAGAGACCGAATATCGCCGGAAATGTCTATACGGAGGATGTGGAGAAGATCCATGTCCACAAATATGGCGCGCACATTTTCCACACCAACAATAAGAAGGTGTGGCAGTATATCACCCGCTTTGCGGAGTTCAACCGCTTTACCAACTCGCCGGTGGCCAATTACAAGGGAGAACTGTATTCGCTTCCGTTTAATATGTATACCTTCAACAAGATGTGGGGAGTGGTCACGCCGGAGGAAGCGGCCACAAAGATCGAGGAGCAGAAGGCCGAAGCCGGGATCACGAATCCGCAGAACCTGGAGGAGCAGGCCATCAGCCTGGTGGGAACGGACATCTATGAAAAGTTGGTCAAGGGCTATACCGAGAAGCAATGGGGACGGCCCTGCACGGAGCTGCCGGCGTTTATCATCCGCCGTCTTCCGGTGCGTTTGACGTTCGACAACAATTATTTCAACGCCCTGTACCAGGGAATTCCGATCGGCGGTTATACGAAGATGGTGGAAAATCTGCTGGACGGCATTGAAGTCGTGCTGAACGAGGATTATCTGGCGAACAAGGACGCATGGGATGCCAAGGCGGAAAAGATCGTCTACACCGGTCCCATCGATGCGTATTTTGGTTATAAGCTCGGCTGCCTGGAATACCGCTCGGTCCGCTTTGAGACAGAGCTCCTGGATAAGCCCAACTTCCAGGGAAATGCGGCGGTGAACTACACCGATGCCGAGACGCCCTGGACGCGCATTATCGAGCACAAGTGGTTCGAGTTCGGCAAGGACGACGAGGGACAGGATATCCCGAAGACGGTGATCAGCCGCGAGTATTCCTCCGAATGGAAACCGGGCGATGAGCCGTACTATCCTGTGAACGACGCGAAGAACGGCAGCCTGTACGAGCAGTATAAAGAGCTGGCGAAGACGGAGCAGAAGGTGATCTTCGGCGGCCGCTTAGGCGAGTACAAATACTACGACATGGATGCGGTGATCGATGCCGCGCTTACGATGGCGGAGAAGGAACTGGCCTGAAGATACGCGTGCTAAAAAACAATCTGGAAGAAAAAGATTTCTACACGGAAGGGAAAAAAACGTGAATAAGTTTCTGCGAAAAACGGCGGCTTTTGCGGCCGCCGGCCTGATCCTTTCCGGCGCGGCCGGATGCGGACCGGCGAGCTTTGAGACGGACGGGGAACCGACAGCGGTCTCCTTTCGAATCGAAAACTGTAAAAGCGGCGATGCCAAGTTTTACGGGGAAGATATCGTGACCGGGATCGACCGGCAGCTGGTATTTCTGGACAAGGATGGCAACGAAAAGCGCCGTTACCCCGAGCTGGCCACCGAATGGCTCTACGTGCTGCCGGAGGAAAAAGTCGTGGTGTTCTCGGCCTGCCCGGAAGGGATCGGCGTGGCCCGGTTTGACGAGGAGGAAAATCTGGTCTCCGTCTCGATGCTGCTTACGGAAGTCATGCTGATTGACCCTACCATCGTGAAGGCCGGCTCCGCCTACTATCTGACGGCCACCGGCATAGAGGGAACCGTGAACGCTCCCGATTTAAATCTTCCGAACGGGGAATACACCATCCATCTCTACCGTTCCGACAACCTGCAGGACTGGACGCGCGTAGGGGCTGTCGCCCGCGCGAAAAAGGATCTGGAGGATGTCCGCGTGCTTTACCAGGACGGGCGCCTGATCTACGTCTACGAAAGAGAGAGCGCGGAGCGCGGCGTATCGCAGGTGGAGCTGGTCTATTCCGAGGACGGAGGGGAGACATTTGTCGGACCTTTTGTGCTGTTGACGCCGGATTCGGATCATGAGATCGCCGGCTTTCACAAGACAGACACCGGGTACCGGCTTTATTACAGCTGTGATCTTCTGTATCCCGGCGAAAGCTATCAGGGAAGTCTGCCGTTCTATGCGGATTTTGACGAAGACTGGCACCTGGTAAAAAGAAATGTGCGCATTCCCACCGAATCGGAGAAAGGCCTCCTGTTGTACGACGTTCGGGCCGATGAGGAGACCGAGTATTATCTGTGCGCCGGAAGTTATCTGACGGACAATGACCTGCTGATGGAAACGCGACAGAAGAAAGGAAAGTAACTGTTTTGGCTTGTTTATCAATCATCATACCGGCTTATGATGAAGAAGCCGTGATAGAGACAACAGAAAAAACCATCGCTGGTTTGATGGAAGAAGAGAAAATCGACTATGAACTGGTCTTTGTGGACGATGGATCGCGCGATCAGACCTGGTCTATCTTAGAAAAGTTACACAAGGCCAATCCCAGGATTACGGCCGTTCATTTTTCACGGAATTTTGGCAAGGAATCGGCGATCTTCGCGGGGCTCGCGAGCGCCAGGGGAGACTGCTGCATCGTGATGGACTGTGACTTACAGCACCCGCCGGAAACGGCTGTGCAGATGTACCGGTTATGGGAAGATGGCTACGAAGTGGTGGAAGCCGTCAAGCGCAGCCGCGGCAAGGAAAACGTGGTGCACGCGTCCTTTGCGAAGCTCTTTTATTCCATCATGTCAAGGGCGGTTCACATCGACATGTCCCGGGCCTCGGATTTTAAACTCCTGGACCGCAAGGCGGTGAACGCGCTCCTTGAGATGCCGGAGAGAAACGCGTTTTTCCGCGCGCTTTCCTCCTGGGTCGGCTTTAAGAGTACCACGGTAGAGTTTGACGTGCGGGAGCGGGAAGCCGGAACCTCCAAGTGGTCGGTGCGCTCCCTGATTCGGTATGCGATCACCAATATCACAGCCTTCACTGCGGTGCCGCTGCAGATGATTCTGTTTGTGGGAATTTTTGTTTTTCTGTTTGCCATCGTGCTGGGGCTGCAGACGCTGGTCCGCTTCTTCTCCGGGCAGGCGGCGTCAGGCTTCACCACCGTGATCCTGCTGATCCTCTTTATTGGCAGCATCCTGATGATCAGCTTAGGAATCATCGGGTATTATCTGGCGAAGATTTATGAGGAAGTAAAGGCAAGACCGCGGTACATCATATCGCGCGTGCTGTCAAGGGACAGACAGGATCCTGCGGGGACCGTATAAAACAAGCGGGACTATGTAAGACAAGGAACCGGCGGAAAGTTCCTAAAGACGTAATGCGAGACATGGGAGGAAAGAGATGAATAAGCTGAAAAAAAGCAAATGGCTGGTTCGGACGTTGGCCATTCTGATGGCCCTGATGCTTCTTTTGGGCATGGGAATTTTTACCGGCTCGGCGCTGGCCGCCAGTGAAAAATCCGATAAAAAGACCACAGAGACAAGCACGTCTGAGAACAAGTCAGATACCAGCGCAAGCACAAAAGAAAAGGCAGACACCAAAGACACCAAGGACGCCTCCGGAAAAGAGAAAAAGTCGCAGGAAGAACTCTGGAAAGAGTTTGCGGAAAAAGTAAACGGCAGCTATCTTTTGGAGAAAGACGACAAGGAAAGCGCGGCGCTGACCTTCTTCATAGCCTTCGGAAACCTGTTTCTGGACGAGATCGACCTGAAGCTGGATACGAAGACGAAAAAACAAGAGATTTCCGCTTGCAAGGCCGGAGAAGTGTATCCGGTAACGGTGGAAGAAGATTCCGCAATCGTTCGCATCTGGTGGTTTTCCGATGAAGCACAATCCGGAACCTACCAGAAGGAGAGCGGAGCCACCTACACCATCCTGTTAGATGAGGATGGGCTTCTGATCGAAGGCGATGAGGACACCTCCCTGGACGGCGTGGCGCTTCTGGATGAAGAGGTGCCAGTCTCGTTCCAGTATAAGCCTGACGCGGAAACCGTGAAACAGAAGACGGCGAAGGCATCCGCCCTTCCCAAGGAGCTGATTGGCACCTGGGAGTACTTAAACGGCGGCATGGAATACCGCCTGGCCTTCCAGGAAGACGGTTCGTTCGCCTTCCTTCGCAAGGCGGAAGAAAGTCCGGCGGAGTATTACGAAGGAACCGCGTTCATCAAGGACGACATGGTTACGTTTATCGCGGCAAAGCTCGGAAGCGGCCAGAAGTCGTATGAAGCGGAGTTCACCCTGAAGTGGGAGGAAGCCTCCAAAAAGTCAGAGTTGTCCTTAAAGAATCCGTCCGGAAAAACGGGCAGCATCCCCGTCTACAACAAAAAAAAAGGCACCTACAAAAGGTGCGAAAAGGAGCAGGAAGCCCTTCTGATGAGCATGCCGACCGATGTCGACGAAGAGAATGAAACGACAAAGGCCGGGCAGGAGACAGCGCCTGCGAAGGAAAACACGGACACAAAATCCGATAATAAGGGAAGCGCCGAAGCGGAGAAAGAGACCAAGCCGTCCGGCGAGAAGGAAACCACTTCTTCTCAGGGAAAGGATAACACGCAGAAGGGTACAGACGATCAGACAAAGGCGGCCGTCTACACCAGCAAGGACATTCAGAACCTGAAAAACACAAAGATTTTCCTGGCCTCCGCGATCAAGCACATTTTCCTGGGAGAGATTAACAAGAGCGGTGTCGGAACCGGCTACCATTACGACGGCATTGTCGATTCGCCCGGAAAAATCATCGAAGGAACCAAAACTGCTCCGGACGAGCGCGGCGTCTACACCGGCAAGGTGGAAGTAGACGGAGTC
Source organism: Lachnospiraceae bacterium (assembly GCA_017479935.1). Taxonomy (GTDB): domain Bacteria; phylum Bacillota; class Clostridia; order Lachnospirales; family Lachnospiraceae; genus RGIG5021. Next base: position 101,020 of record JAFVBO010000097.1, on the reverse strand, counting down.
AAGAAGACCGGAAACCGTGGATACTCCACGTTCTATCCGGAGTCCATGAGCCCGCAGGAAGTGGTGGATGCCATCAACGAAGCCTACAAGAACAGGGAATTAATCAGCGGCAATCTGTACGCTGGCCTGACGAAGGATGGAATGGAAATTGATATGGCGCTGACGGATGACGGAAAGATCATCACAGCCTATCCGATTAAGGAGGATTAAACATGCCGGAACATTTTTATCGGGAAGTTTTGCTTAAAGGAAATGGTATCAAGCGCTACCGCCTGACGGTAGAATTTCAGGACGCGTCCCTGGCGCCGCTCGGTCTCTTCCTGACGGCGGAGACTAGATCCTTCTACGCGGAACTGAAGGACATCCTGAAGGAAGTGCGGGAAGGGCAGCAGCCAGTGGAATTCTCCGGCAACCTTGGCCGCGTTGTCATCAGCCCGGAAACCACCGTGGTAACCGTACCCGGGCAGGCAGAAGACGAAAAAAAGAGCTGCGAAATCGCCACAGCGGACTTCGCCGCTCTCATAGAGGAGTTCCACGAGCGCGCCACCAAATAAACTTTATCATTCATGAAACAAAACAGGGCTGGAAGGTGACAGGGGACGGGTCTGTGTCACAAAAGCTTCCAGCTTTTGTGACACAGGCCCGTCCCCTGTCACCTTCAGACCCGTCCCCGTTTTACGTCTATCAGGCGAAAGATCAGGCCTGGCTGCGGAGCAGCATGTCTGCGACGTCATCCATCCAGTTCTGCTCCAGTTCCTCGATCTTGCCGGCATCTACGCAGGCTGCGATGCGGGGATCCACCGGGATCTGCGCGAGAACCGGAACGTGGTGGGCCATGGCGACGTCCGCGATGTGGCTTTCGCCAAAGATCGGGATTTTCTTGCCGCAGTCCGGGCAAACCAGGTAGGACATGTTCTCGACGATGCCAAGAACCGGGACGTTCATCTTCTCGGCCATCTTCAGAGCCTTCTCCACGATCATGGAGACCAGCTCCTGCGGAGAGGTGACGATCAGGATGCCGTCAACCGGGAGAGACTGGAAGACGGTAAGCGGGACATCGCCCGTTCCCGGAGGCATATCGACGAACATGTAGTCTACGTTGTCCCAGATGACGTCCGTCCAGAACTGACGAACGGCGCTGGCGATGAGGGAACCGCGCCAGATGACGGGGTCCGAAGGGTCCGAAACCAGCAGGTTGATGGACATGATGTCGATGCCTCTTTCGGAAGGCATCGGCAGGATGCCGTCCTGGTTGGCCATGGCAGGGCCCTTGACGCCGAAGGCCTTCGGGATAGAGGGACCGGTGATATCCGCGTCTAAAATGGCCGCGTGAAGACCGCGCTTCTGCATGGCGCAGGCCATGAGAGAGGTGACGAGGGACTTGCCGACGCCACCCTTACCGCTGACAACGCCAATGACCTTCTTGACACTGGATTTCGGGTTGAGACTGGCTTCCATGCTCTGCTGAGCCTGACCGCGGCTGGGGCAGTCGGCTCCGCAGGTGGAACAGTTATGGGTACATTCTTCACTCATAATGATTGTGTTCTCCTGTTCTGTTTCTGTTACATAATGAATAGCACATATGAGATACACTCTAACCCTTTCCGGAGGCTTTGTCAAGCTGTTTGGACTTGACAGAATTCCTTCTTGTCGTTAGAATAGCCCTTGTGTGTATGCTGCCAGACAGTATTCTGGCATGGAAACCCGTCCGTTTGCTTGCATAATGGACCAAACCTGACGGGAAACCGTCTCTACCTGGAGGAATGACAAAAGAATGAAAGCCTTGAATGATGTGAACTTTGAGGGACAGGACAATCGCCCGCTCACCCTCAACCCGCACAACAACCTGCTTCAGCTGGAAGAGCACATCTACCATCTGGCGGATGTGGATCATCCCAACACCTACCGCAATCTGTATCCCTATGATGAGATTCCGAAGATTGCCTTCAACAGCCGTATCGTGCCGCTCAATATGCCGGAAGAAATCTGGATTACCGATACCACCTTCCGCGATGGGCAGCAGTCCCGCGCGCCGTATACGGCCGATCAGATTGCCAGAATTTACGATTACCTGCACAAGCTTGGCGGCCCCAAGGGAAAAATTCGTCAGTGCGAATTCTTCCTGTACAGCAAGAAGGATCGCGAAGCGGTGGAAAAATGCCGCGAGCTGGGATATGAATTCCCGGAGATCACCAGCTGGATCCGCGCCACCAAGAAGGATTTCGAGCTCGTCAAGGAGATGGGCATCAAGGAAACCGGTATTCTGGTGAGCTGCTCGGACTATCACATCTTCTATAAGCTGAAGATGACCCGCCAGCAGGCCATGTTCCACTATCTGCATATCGTCAGAATGTGCCTGGACTACGGCATCAGCCCGCGCTGCCATTTGGAAGACATCACCCGTTCCGATATTTTCGGCTTTGTTATTCCGTTCTGCCTGGAGCTGATGCGCCTGCAGGATGAGTACAAGATCCCGGTGAAGATCCGTGCCTGCGATACCATGGGATTCGGCGTCAACTTCAACGGTTCCGTGAACCCCCGTTCCGTGCAGGGTATCATCTACGGTCTTACCACCCATGCCGGCGTTCCGTCCGCGCAGCTGGAATGGCACGGACACAACGACTTTTACAAGGCCGTCACCAACTCCACCACCGCCTGGTTATATGGCGCCAGCGCTGTCAACACCTCGCTGTTTGGCATCGGCGAGCGCACCTGCAACACACCGCTTGAGGCGATGGTATTCGAGTACGCGCAGATCCGCGGTACGCTCGATGGCATGGATACCACGGTTATCACCGAGCTGGCTGAGTACTTCGAGAAGGAGCTGGGAGAGCATATCCCGGAGAGAACGCCGTTTGTCGGCAAGAACTTCAATGTGACCCGCGCCGGCGTGCATGCGGACGGTCTGTTAAAGAACGAGGAAATCTACAACGCGTTCGATACGACGAAGTTCTTAAACCGCCCGCCGTTAGTCGCAGTCAGCAACACCTCCGGTCTGGCCGGCATCGCCATCTGGATCAACGCGCACTATCGTCTGCAGGACGGAAAGAAGCTGGATAAGGATCATCCGCTGATCGCCAAGGTGAAAGAGTGGGTGGACGGCGAGTATGAAGACGGCCGTGTAACCGCGATTTCCGATCAGGAACTGGAAGACGTCGTGAACTCCTTAGCGGAAGGCATGCACGTTGAATTATAAGTGAAGGTTTTGGATTTTGTCCTTTACAAACCATCCGGCGTGTGTTATACTGCACGCCGGAGTTTAAAAATAAACTCATAGCGCCTCCGCTGCGCAGACGGACAACTCCGACCGCTGCCTGGTGGAAGGTAAGAGAAAAAAAGGAGGAAATTATCGTGATTTCTAAAGAGAAAAAGGCACAGATTATTGCTGAGTATGGCAGAACCCCCGAGGACACCGGTTCTCCCGAGGTTCAGGTTGCTCTTCTGACGGAGCGCATTAAGGAGCTCACCGCTCACATGCAGGCGAATCCGAAGGATCACCACTCCAACCGCGGCCTTCTGATGATGGTTGGTCAGCGCCGCGCCATGCTGGACTACCTCAAGAAGAACGATATCGAAGGTTATCGTAACCTCATCGCTCGTCTGGGTATCCGTAAATAATCATACGAACTGGCAGATAGGGTGGCCCGTAATGGTCCACCCTATTCCATGTTATTCGGAGTAAACAAAAATAAAAATGGGTGCGGGTTTTGTCATTCGAGAGCACTGAAAAGAGCATCGAGCCGGTTACTTGGAAGGCTCGGTGAGTTTTTCAGTTCTTTCGAAGCAGACCCGCGCCTCCATATGTGTTAAACAAAAGGAGACGAAAGTATGTACAAGAGTTTTTCAATGGAACTTGCCGGACGTACTCTGACCGTGGATATCGGCAGAGTCGCGGCGCAGGCCAATGGAGCTGCCCTGATGCACTACGGTGACACGGTGGTTCTTTCCACTGCGACCGCGTCTGACAAGCCCCGTGACGGTGTGGACTTCTTCCCGCTCAGCGTGGAATATGAAGAGAAGATGTATGCGGTAGGCAAGATCCCGGGCGGCTTCACCCGCCGCGAGGGCAAGGCTTCCGAGAACGCCATCCTGACGAGCCGCGTAATCGACCGTCCCATGCGTCCGCTTTTCCCGAAGGATTACCGCAACGATGTCACGCTGGACAACCTGGTCCTTTGCGTAGACCCTGATTGCAGCCCGGAGCTGACCGCCATGATCGGTTCCGCCATCGCCACCGCGATTTCCGATATCCCGTTTGACGGCCCTACCGCCAGCACGCAGATCGGTCTCATCGATGGCAACCTGATTGTCAACCCGACCACGCTGCAGAAGAAGGTTTCCGACCTGGCGCTGACCGTGGCTTCCACCCGTGAGAAGGTCATCATGATCGAAGCCGGCGCCAATGAAGTGCCGGAAGACAAGATGATCGAAGCTATCTACCTGGCTCACGAAGTCAATCAGCAGATCATCGCTTTCACGGATCAGATCGTTGCCGAGTGCGGCAAGGCGAAGCACGAGTATACCCACGTGGATACGCCGGAAGATCTCTGGAACGACATGGTCGCGTTCATCACTCCCGAAGCGATGGAAGAGGCCGTGTTTACCGATGTGAAGCAGGTTCGCGAGGAAAATATCCGTCAGATCACCGCAAAGCTGGAAGAGCGTTATGCCGAAAGCCATCCCGAGTGGATCCCGCTGGTGGCGGATGCGGTTTACAAATTCCAGAAGAAGACGGTTCGCAAGATGATCCTGAAGGATCACAAGCGTCCCGATGGCCGCGCGATCACGCAGATCCGTCCTCTGGCTGCGGAAGTCGATGTTCTGCCCAGAACGCATGGTTCCGCCATGTTCACCCGTGGACAGACCCAGATCTTAAACATCTGCACGCTGGCTCCGCTTTCCGAAGCACAGAAGTTAGATGGTCTGGATGTCACCGAGACCACGAAGCGCTATATGCATCACTACAACTTCCCGTCCTACTCGGTTGGCGAGACCAAGCCCAGCCGTGGCCCGGGACGTCGTGAAATCGGTCACGGCGCACTTGCCGAGAGAGCTCTTGTTCCGGTTCTGCCGAGCGTGGAAGAGTTCCCTTACGCGATCCGCACTGTCTCCGAGACCATGGAATCCAACGGTTCCACCTCTCAGGCCAGCATCTGCTCCTCCAGTATGTCTCTGATGGCGGCAGGTGTTCCGATCCGCAAGCCGGTTGCCGGTATCTCCTGCGGTCTGGTTACGGGCGACACGGATGATGATTATATCGTTCTGACCGATATCCAGGGTCTGGAAGACTTCTTCGGCGACATGGACTTCAAGGTTGCCGGTACCCGCGATGGTATCACCGCGATTCAGATGGATATCAAGATCCACGGCCTGACCCGTTCCATCGTGGAAGAGGCGATTGCCCGCACCAAGCAGGCGCGTATGTACATCCTGGATGAGGTTATGGACAAGGCCATCTCCGAGCCCAGAAAAGAAGTCAGCAAGTATGCGCCGAAGATCGAGCAGATCACGATCGATCCTACCAAGATCGGCGATGTCGTCGGCAAGCAGGGCAAGGTCATCAACAAGATCATCGAGGAGACCGGTGTTCAGATCGACATCGAGGAAGACGGCAGCGTTTCCGTATGCGGTACCGATCAGGAGATGATCAACCGCGCGATTGACATCATCCGCCGCATTGTCACCGACATTGAAGTGGGTGAGGTTCTGACCGGCAAGGTTGTCCGCATCATGAACTTTGGCGCCTTTGTGGAGCTGGCTCCGAACAAGGACGGTATGGTTCATATCTCGAAGCTGTCCGACAAGCGCGTGGCGAAGGTCGAGGATGTTGTCAACATCGGCGATATGGTCACCGTCAAGGTTATCGAGATCGACAAGATGGGCCGCATCAACCTGAGCATGAAGGACGTGGACAGATAAACTGGTCCAGGTTTTCTAAAAAGCCCGGCAGCAAAAAGGCCTAAAGGCTTTTAAGAGAAATAAAGTGATTATAAAAAGGACTGCGATGAGATCATTCATCGCAGTCCTTTTCACGCAATCTCTTTAGAAAGTGATTTTTCCACTTTCACGGGAATAATAGTAATAGTGATCCGAGAGACGCTCCGTGGGATTCAGATCGTAGGTGTTTACCTCAACAATGGTCCGGTTTAAGGCTTCGGGCGGGAACGGCAGTTCCCTGGCGGGAAGAATGAGAAATTCATGAACACTTCCCGGAAGAAGATAAAAATCATCCTGAAAGATTTCAGACAGGCTTTCGAGGGCATCGGGATAGAGAATACCCGCAGCACCGTAAGAACGGTTTTTCGTTGTCAGGATATGAAGTGGAGAGGGAATCTCGGGCATTTCAAACCCGGATTTTTTTAAAAGAGAATAAATGTCGGTACAGGTCCAGGGATCATTCGCAGGCGCAATCTCAGAAGTCACGGAAAAGAGATCGTCCTCCGTCTTATCCCAATGTTTCATGTGTTCGTTGCGGACCAGAATGGAACCAGTTCCCAGCGCCGGATCTTCGATCAGCAGGCTGTACAGAATGCTGAGATCCAGAAAATCCCGATGCGGAACCTCGTCTAAAAGAGGGCGGTTCCATTCCCGGTTGACCAGCCGGAAACGAAGCTTTTCCCGCATTTCGGGGAAACGGGCAAGGGCCTCTAAATCAAACGGGATTTTTACCTGATGCTCTCCGAGAAAAGCCAGGAGAAGCGAAGCGAGGTAATCCAAGCTGTCACCCTTTTGATACCGTTCGTAAAACGGCTCTAAGTAGACGGTGGGAGAGAGCGTGCCTTCCTTTTCCGTCACGCAGATCCCGGTCATCAGGACGTTGTTGGTCTTGACGGTTTCCTGAAGCCTGACCTGATACCCAGGTCCGAGCCTTTCCCGGACAAGAGCAAGCAAGGCCTCCTTAAAACTGTCATAATGCATGGCAATTCCTCCTTTGAACTGTGTGATCAAGTCACTTTATAGACGCAAAGGGGTATGAATCCCTGGCGTTTTGAATTGAGTGGAACTTATACGGTACCCAACAGACGCACAAAAACGTGGAAAGATAAGATATTTACAAAAAAGAAAAGAAAAAAATACAGAAAAATGATTTTGTAATTGTGCGAAGCAATGATATACTTGGGGCGTTCCGAAAAAACCGACGGGCCTGACGCCCATCCATGTTTTTCCATAGGAAAATGCACCTGATAGGAATCGAACCTACGCACGCGGCTCCGGAGGCCACTGCTCTATCCACTGAGCTACAGGTGCAACACGATGTATCATACACCTGTTAAAGAAAAAAAGCAAGCAAAAAATGAAAGCTGTTAGATACATTTCCGGCGAAAAAAAGATTGCGCTGTATTTTTGAATTTGCTACAATGAAAACAATCAGAAATGGAGGAGTTTGATTGATATGAAGAATGACTACGATGAGATTGATGATCTGTTTGGCGACGAAGCAGAAGAAAATATCGACGGCGGTGAAGAGAGCGTGAAGAGCTTTACCGGTTCCCTTTCGGATATGGTTTCCGAGCTGGAGGCACAGCTATCCAAGACCGGCCGGGTTGCACTGAATGAAGAAGAGGAGGACGATCTGGACGAGCTGGATCGTGTTCCGGAAGATGAAGATGTAGAGGATGTCGAGGATGTCGATGACATCGACGATGTGGATGATCTGGACGATGTCGACGATCTCGATTATGACGAGCCCGAGGAAGAACCCGTCAGACCGGCTCGTTCCTCCCGCAGAAGCACGACATCGAAGAGCAGATCCTCGAAAGAATATGCGGATCGCTACGGAAGCCGTTCCTCTTCCCGTTCCAGACTGAGCGATGAAGAGCGTGCCCGCCGCCGTGCGGAGCGTTTCTCGGAGGATCTGGACGAGGATGAAGATTTCCGCACCGATGATGATGTGGATGAATATCTGGAGGCACGCAGAGCCCGCCGTCAGCAGAAGAGCACGGCAAAATGGGATGTTCGGAAGATCGTTGGCCTGGCAGCTGCTGCCGTAGCCATCATCGCGCTGATTGGCTTTGGCATTCATGCCATCAGAAACAGAAATGCGGCGACAACCCGTTTAACCCCTGGTGGTGTCGAGGAGAATCAGAATCAGGAGAATAATCCTTCCGAAGTTGAGACCGAAGAATCCCTGCAGCTGAACGCCATTCCGGATATCAACAGTCTGGTACAGGCCTACTATACGGCCCTTCAGAATGCCAACCTGAATCAGATGAAGACCCTTGTCACATCCACGGACGATTTCTCCCTGGAAAAGCTGGAGAAGAGAGCGCAGTACATTGAAGGCTACAATATGTTCAACTGCTACACGCATTCCGGCTTAAATCCGGATGAAATTCTGGCCTTCGTTTCCTATCAGGTGAAATTCCGCAATATCAGCACGACTGCACCGGACCTGAAGTATTTCTTCATTCAGAAGAATGCCGATGGAAAGTATGTGATCGTATCGAAGAACACGGAAGCGCAGGAAGCGTTTGAGAAGCGCGTGGAGCAGAACAGCACGGATGTTCAGAACCTGATCAAGGAAGTGGACACGCGTCTGCAGCAGGCTGTCGAATCGGATTCCTCTCTGCGGGATCTGGTAGATTTCATCAAGGACAGCTCCACGACCAAGGAAACCACCGCTCCGGAGACGCAGGCTCCCCGCAACAGCGGTTATGACGATGAAGGCTTTGAAATCCGCAACGAAACCATCGAAGCGTTAGACAACGTCAATGTTCGTGCGTGGGCAGCCCGTGACGCGGACTGGATCGGCGTGCTCGAAGGCGGCCAGCAGGCGAAGCGTATCGGCTACACCGAAGAGTGGAGTAAGATCGAATTTAACGGACAGATCGGTTACTGTGTATCCGAGTATGTCAGCACCTATCTGTACAGCAACCAGTAATGATGTCGCCCGGCACAATGTGTCTGAGACCACTGTGTCAGCAGGTGCATAAGGATAGTTGCTGAGGGGCTTACCCCCTGTATTTACGATGATTGACGAAAGTAGGGTGGATGCCAATCCACCCTACTTGTCTGTAAATGAGAAAAGCGGGTTTTTGAATGAGTGAAAAAGGTTTTTTGAGTGTAAAAGACTTTGATTATGAGCTGCCGGAAGAACTGATCGCGCAGGATCCCCTGACGGATCGGTCTGCCTCGAGGCTCATGATGTTAAATAAGGAAACGGGGGAGTGGAAGCATGGACACTTTCGCGATATCGTAGGCGAACTGCAGCCGGGCGATTGCCTGGTTTTAAATAACACCCGCGTTATTCCGGCCCGGCTGATCGGCGTGAAGGAGGATACCGGCGCCAAGGTGGAGGTTCTTCTTTTAAAACGGATCGAGAAGGATCTCTGGGAGACGCTGGTAAAGCCGGGAAAGAAGATCCGCCCGGGCGCGAAGCTGTCCTTCGGGGACGGCATCCTGACCGCGCAGGTGGAAGAGATTGTGGAGGAAGGAAACCGGCTGATCCGGTTCTCCTATGAAGGAATTTTTGAGGAGGTTTTGGACCGTCTGGGACAGATGCCCCTGCCTCCCTATATCACCCATGAATTGAAAGACAGAGAGCGGTATCAGACCGTTTACGCCAAGTTTGACGGTTCGGCTGCGGCGCCCACCGCCGGTTTGCATTTTACGAAGGAGCTGCTGCAGGAAATCCGTGACAAGGGCGTGACAATCGCGGAGATTACGCTTCACGTCGGACTGGGCACGTTCCGGCCGGTGAAGGAGGAAAACGTGCTGGATCATCCGATGCACAGCGAGTACTATGAAATCACGGAGGAAACCGCGGAGCAGATCAACCGTGCACACAGGGAAGGCGGCCGGGTTATCTGCGTGGGTACCACCAGCTGCCGTACGCTGGAAACGGCTGCCGATGAGGACGGAATCCTTCATGCGGGGTGCGGCTGGACGGATATTTTTATCTATCCGGGATATCACTTTAAGATTCTGGACGCGCTGATCACGAATTTCCATCTGCCGCAGTCCACGCTGATCATGCTGGTCTCCGCGCTGGCGGGACGGGAGCATATTCTGGCCGCGTATGAGGAAGCGGTTCGTCAGAAATATCGTTTCTTCAGCTTTGGTGATGCGATGTTCATACACTAGATAGTGTACATTCTGCGATAACGATCCACTGTCTAGGGGAAGAGTGTTTTTAGAAAAAACGATGCAGGAAACAAGAATCAACAAGTTTTTAAGCGAATCCGGCGTCTGCTCCCGCCGGGAAGCGGACCGGGCCGTGAAAGAAGGCCGGGTGACCATCAACGGGGCGGTGGCGCTTATGGGACAGAAGGTATCCGAGGGCGATACGGTCGAATTTGACGGTGAGCTGGTAAAAAATCAGGAGAGGCCGGTGCTGTTGGCGGTCAACAAGCCGGTGGGAATTGTCTGCACCACCTCCCGGAGGGAAGGGACCAATATCGTTGATTTTCTGAACTATCCGGTGCGCGTGTACCCGATCGGGCGGCTTGATAAGGAATCGGAAGGTTTGATTCTGATGACCAACCAGGGAGAGTTGGTCAATAAGATTCTCCGCGGCAGCTATACCCACGAAAAGGAATATGTGGTCCGGGTCGACAAACCGCTGACCGACGAGTTCCTGAAGCGGATGCGGGAAGGCGTTCCCATTTTAGATACCGTCACCAAGCCCTGCACGGTCGAACAGACCGGCAGGCAGAGTTTTCGCATCATTCTGACGCAGGGTTTAAACCGGCAGATCCGGCGCATGTGTCAGGCACTGGGGTACCGCGTGAGGTTTTTAAAGCGCGTCCGGATCATGAATATCCGGCTGGGTGATTTAAAGACGGGGGCTTATCGCGAAGTCGAAGGGGAAGAGAAACGGATCCTGTTGGAAAGCCTGAAAGGAGTCAGCGGGCTCCCTTTTCGGGAAGAAGAGAACGGACTTCCTGATTAAGGAAGAAGAGAACGGACTTCCTGATTAAGGAAAAAGAGAACGATCTTCCTTTTGTGGAAGAAAAGAGGGCATATGAACGAGGAAGTTGTGACAGCCGCGAAAGATGGTTCGGCACCTGCGGGAGCGGACAACTTGCAGCGGATAAAAGAGCTGGTGGAGCTTCTGAACGAAGCTTCGCGGGCATATTATAAGGAAAACCGGGAGATCATGCCAAACCGGGAGTATGACGCTCTATATGATGAGCTTCAGAAACTCGAACAGGAAACCGGGATCGTGATGGCCGGGAGCCCTACGAGCAAAGTGGGGTATGAGTTGGCGGAAGAACTCCCGAAAGAAGACCACGACAGGCCGATGCTCTCCCTCGATAAAACCAAGGAGGTGGAGACTCTCCAGGCCTTCATAGGGGACGGGAAGGGGCTGCTTTCCTGGAAACTGGACGGCCTGACGGTCGTTCTCACCTACGAAAACGGCAGTCTTGTCAAGGCCGTCACCCGTGGGAACGGGACGACCGGGGAAGTGATCACCGGAAACGCCAAAACATTCCGGAATATTCCCTTGCAGATCCCGTTTCAGGGAAAGTGCGTTTTGCGCGGGGAAGCCATCATGACCTACTCCGCCTTTGAAAAGGTGAACGAGCAGATCGCGGAGGACGCTTCCCGCTACCGCAACCCCCGCAACTTATGCAGCGGCACGGTCCGGCAGTTGAACAGCCGGATTACCGCCGAAAGAGGCGTGCGCTTTGTGGTCTTTGGCCTGGTATCGGCGGAGGGTGTGGACTTTGCGAACTCGCATGAGCAGGAGTTTGTCTGGGCCAAATCGCAGGGGTTTGAAACGGTAGAGTATGAAATCGTCACAAAAGATACCCTGCCGGAGGCGGTGCACCGGTTCTCCGAAAAGATCCAGGGCAATGACTATCCCTCCGACGGCCTGGTGCTTTTAATGGACGATATCGCCTACGGAATTTCACTGGGAAGAACCGCGAAGTTTCCGCGCAACGCCATGGCGTTTAAGTGGAAGGATGAGGTGGAAACCACCACGCTTCGCGAAATTGAGTGGAGCGCTTCCCGCACCGGCCTGATCAACCCGGTTGCGATTTTTGATCCTGTGGAGCTGGAGGGAACGGTTGTCTCCCGGGCCAGCGTGCACAACGTAAGCGTGATGGAAGGCCTAAGGCTGGGGATTGGCGATCAGATCACCGTCTACAAGGCTAACATGATTATCCCGCAGATCGCGGAAAACCTGACGGGGAGCGGAACCGCGCACGCACCGGAAGTTTGCCCTGTGTGCGGCGGCAAGACAGAGATCCGGCAGATGGAGGACGTGCGTTCCTTGTACTGCGTCAATCCGCGTTGCCAGGCCAAACAGGTGGGGCGCTTTGCGCTCCTGGTTTCCCGGGATGCGCTGAATGTGGAGGGGCTGAGCGAGGCCACGCTGGAAAAACTGATCGACCACGGCTGGATCCACGAATTTGCCGATATCTTCCATCTGGAGGCACATAAAGAGGCCATCACCAGCCTGGAAGGGTTCGGGGAGAAATCTTTTGCCAACCTGCAAAGCGCGATTGACAAAGCCAGACAGACAACGCTGCCGAGGCTCCTCTTCGGGATCGGGATTCCGGGGATCGGCGCCGCAACCGCCAAGGTGCTGTCCCGCGCGTTTCACGCGGATTTGCAGGCGCTGCGGGAAGCGGATGAGGGAACGCTGTCCGGGATCGACGGCATCGGTCCGGTTCTGGCATCCGGCATCGTAAAGACGTTCCGGGATGAGGCGTTTGCTTCCCAGTTGGATCACCTTCTTCCGGAGCTGTCATTCCCTGAGGCGGAAGAAAGTGGAAAGGCGCAGACCCTGGCGGGGCTGACGTTTGTGATCACCGGCTCGGTTTTGCATTTCGAAAACAGAAATGCCCTGAAGGCCGCGATCGAGGAGGCCGGCGGAAAGGTGACTGGTTCCGTATCGGCCAAGACCAATTATCTGATCAACAACGATAAAACTTCTTCTTCGACAAAGAACAAGACAGCGGCGAAGCTCGGGATCCCGGTGATCTCGGAGGAAGAGGTCATGGCTATGATGGGAGAGTAAGAAAAGGGAGAAAAACGATGATGAATAAGACTATCGGCAAGAGTTTATCACTCCTTCTCGTCTTATGTCTGTTGGCGGGATGCAACGGAAGTTCGAATACCAGAGGGGGAGAGAATGAAAATGTTCCTGCTTCGACCGAAGAGGAGACGGTTCCCCCTACGAAGGAAGCGGTGAAGACGGAGGAGACGAAAAAGGGAGCCTTTGGCGATAAGGAAACGACCGAAGAGACCAAGGAAACGACCGTAGAATCCACAGAGGAAAGCGGATCGGCCGAGGAAACCACGGCGGAGGAAAAGCAGGTGATCATCTACAGCACCTCCGACAAGGTGAATGTGCGCGCGTATCCGGATCTGTCCGGCGCGATTGAAGGACAGATCGAAAAGGGAACGGAGCTTGTGCGGCTGTCGGTACTTGACAACGGCTGGTCTGAAGTCATGTACCAGGACCGCGTCTGCTACGTATACACGGAGCTCTTTGCGGTGAAGGAGACGACGGAAGGAAGCGAACCGTTGACGGTGGCTCCGATCGCAGAGATCGGCATCCATGAGGGAACCGGCATCTATTATGGGGATAACGGCGGACCGCTCGTGGCCATCGATGCAGGGCATCAGCGCCATGGCGACAGCTCCCTGGAGCCAAACGCCCCGGGATCGGATGTGATGAAGGCCAAGGTGACAAGCGGAACCCAGGGTGTATCGACCGGTGTTCCGGAGTACATCCTGAACCTGGATGTGTCCTTAAAGCTGCGCGACGCGCTGCTGGCGGCCGGGTACAGAGTTCTGATGATCCGTGAGACGCACGACGTCACGATCAGCAATGCGGAGCGCGCCGAACTGGCGAACGAATACAAGGCGGATATCTTCCTGCGTGTACACGCAAACGGCTCGGACGATCAGAGCGTCAGCGGTACGCTGACCATGGCGCCTTCCGCCGGCAACCCCTATGTGGGCGATATTGCGGCCTCCAGTCAGTCGCTGTGCGCGCTGATCACGGACGCGATCTGCCGGAAGACCGGGTTTGTAAACCGAGGCGTTCTGTTGACCGATACGATGACCGGAATCAACTGGTGTAAGATGCCTGTGGCCATCATCGAGATGGGCTTTATGAGCAACCCGTATGAGGACGAGGCGATGCAGCAGGAGTATATTCAGGATCAGATCGTGAGCGGCATTGTGGAAGCGGTGGATAGCTACTTTGGATAAAGATATTTGATATGAAAAAAACGGGGCTTCGGCCCCGTTTTTTTTAATATAGAATCTGTGAACTTGCCTTTAAGCGGTCGCAGGCTTCCCTGATTTCGCCGGCCTGGATCGTCGTGATGTTGTCGACGGAAGTCTTGTAAATCCGTTTCTTTAACTCGGCCAGATCTGCCTTGATCTGATCGCGCGTCCCTTTGTCCAGATCCTTCTCGCGCTGGCGGAAGCGGTCTTCCGTCTGGAAGTAGAAGCTCTCCGCGGCGTTCCGAATATCCAGATTTTCGCGCTTACGGCCATCCTCCTTCGCGTAGGCGGCCGCGTCGCGGCAGGCCTGCTCGATTTCCTGCTCCGACAGGTTGGAGCTGGAGGTGATAGTGATGTGCTGTTCGCGCCCGGTGCCTAAGTCCTTGGCGGAAACCTGCACAATGCCGTTGGCATCGATATCGAAAGTCACCTCGATCTGCGGGACACCGGCCAGGGCCCGCTTGATGCCGTCCAGACGGAAATTGCCGAGGAGCTTATTGTCGCGCGCAAAATGCCGTTCGCCCTGCAGAACTTTGATGTCCACCGAGGTCTGGAAATTGCCGGCCGTGGTAAAGATCTGGCTGTGGCGGGTCGGGATGGTGGTGTTGCGCTCGATGATGCGGGTAGCCACACCGCCCAGGGTTTCGATGGAAAGTGAGAGAGGCGTGACATCCATCAGAATAATGTCCGCCGCCCGGCTGTTGGCGCTCGTAAGACCAAAGTCACCGCTGAACTTGCTTCCCTGGATGGCGGCGCCTAACGCCACGCACTCATCCGGGTTGATGCCCTGGGAAGGAGTCTTGCCGGTGATGAAACGCACCTTGTCCTGCACGGCAGGAATGCGGGTGGACCCGCCCACCAGAAGCACCCGCTGCAGATCGGAGGGAGTCAGGTGCGCGTCCGCCAGAGCCTGCCGCACCGGGCCTTCGGTCTGATCGACCAGATCCTTCGTGAGTTCGTTGAATTTGGCGCGGCTCAAGGGAAGATCCATGTGATGGGGACCATTTTTATCCACAGACAAAAACGGGAGATTGATATTGGTCGAGTTGGCGGTGGAAAGCACCTTCTTGGCCTTTTCCGCCTCCTCCTTTAAGCGTTGCATCGCAGCCGGATCCTTCTTTAAGTCGATCCGCTCGAGGCGTTTAAACTCGCGGACCAGATAGTCCACGATCCGATCGTCAAAATCGTCACCGCCCAGATGGTTGTTGCCGGCGGTGGACAGTACTTCAATCAGACCTTCGCCGATTTCGATGATGGAAACATCGAAGGTACCGCCGCCTAAATCGTAGACCAGGATTTTCTGCGGCTCCCCGTGGTCCAGGCCGTAGGCCAGGGCAGCGGAAGTCGGCTCGTTGATGATGCGCCGCACATTTAAGCCGGCGATACGCCCGGCATCTTTGGTAGCCTGGCGCTGTGCGTCGTTAAAATAGGCGGGAACGGTGATCACCGCTTCCGTGACAGGTTCGCCCAGGAAGGATTCCGCGTCCGTCTTCATCTTCTGCAGAATCATGGCGGAGATTTCCTGCGGGGAATAATTCTTCCCGTCGATTCGAATACGAGTGTCCGAGCCCATCTGCCGCTTGATGGAAGCGATGGTCCGGAAGGAATTGACAGCGGCCTGTCTTCTGGCGCTTTCGCCGATCAGACGCTCGCCCTTTTCGGTAAAAGCCACGACGCTGGGCGTCGTACGCATGCCTTCACTGTTTGCGATCACAACCGGTTGACCGTTTTCCATCACGGCCACGCAGCTGTTTGTTGTCCCCAGATCGATGCCGATCACTTTGCTCATGGATGCCTCCCGATAAGACCTTGGAGTGTTGTGACGGGAAAACTGGAAAGACGACAGGGTTCGTCAGCACAGTTTTCCTTGTTCGCCTTACATTATACATGAGACTGATGAAAAATGGATATGGTATTTCTAAAAAAAATGGAAAAAAATGGCCGTGTAAAGAAATTTGAACATACATGGAGGATTCTGCAAAAAAAACCGAAGGCAACTGCTGCCTTCGGCTTTTTTAAAAGCGGAGTGGATGGGATTCGAACCCATGCGCCCGGAACGGACGACCGCATTTCGAGTGCGGCTCGTTATGACCTCTTCGATACCACTCCAAAAATAAGGAAGCTGTACGTTTGCACAGCTTCCTTATATTACCATAGGTAGTCTTAAAATGCAAGTAAAACTTTATGACAGGTTTTTCTGCGCGGTGGCAAGCATCAGTTTGATCCGGTTCAGCTGGTTCACCTGGCTGGCGCCGGGATCGTAATCCACGGCGATGATGTTGGCTTCCGGATGCGTGCGCCGCAGTTCCTTGATGACGCCCTTGCCCACGATGTGGTTCGGCAGGCAGGCAAACGGCTGCGTGCAGATGATATTCGGCGTGCCGCCTTCGATCAGCTCCAGCATTTCGCCGGTTAAAAACCATCCTTCACCGGTCTGGTTGCCGTTGGACACGTAGGGCTGCGCCATCTTCGCCAGATGATCGATGTGCGAAGGCGGGGCAAAGCGTTTGCTGGCCTCCAGGGCTTTTCGCATGTCTCCGCGCAGCCACTCAAGCGCCTGAATGCCCACGTTGCAGAGGAAGGCGGTCGAATGCTTGGCGCCTAAGTTATCGGCCTTAAAGTTGGTGTTGTAGAAGCTGTAGAGGAAGAAGTCCAGAAGATCGGGCATCACGGCTTCCGCGCCCTCGCGCTCCAGAAGATCCACGAGGTCGTTGTTCGCCTGAGGCGAGAACTTGACCAGAATCTCGCCGACAATGCCGACGCGGGGTTTCTTCACATCCTCCCGGATGGGGAGATTGTCGAAGTCGCGCACGATGCCGCGGACGTTCTTCTTAAACTTGCTCATCGACGGGAATCCGCCGCTTAAGTCTTCAATGCATTTCTTCTTCCATTTTTCATGCAGGGCGTTTGCGGAACCCGGCTCCAACTCGTACGGGCGCACATGGTAGAGCACGCGCATGAAAAGATCGCCGTATACGATGGACATCATGATCTTCATGATCATCGGAACCGTAAACTTCAGACCGGAGTTGTGCTCCAGGCCCTGCACGGAGATACTGACAACGGGTATGTATTCCATGCCCGCTTTTTTAAGCGCTCTCCGGATAAAACCGACATAGTTGGAAGCACGGCATCCGCCGCCGGTCTGCGTCATCAGGACGGCGCAGTGGTGCAGGTCGTACTCGCCGGAAAGGAGCGCGTCCATGATCTGTCCGATGGTGATCAGGGACGGATAGCACGCATCGTTGTTGACGTACTTTAAGCCTGTGTCGACGGCGGCCTTGTTCGTGTTGGACATGATCACCACGTTGTAGCCGCAGGATCTTAAGGCAGGCGCTAAGATGTCAAAGTGGATGGGCGACATCTGCGGGCAAAGCAGCGTGTAGCCGGCTTCCCGCATCTCCTTCGTGAACTCCACGCGCTTGCAGGCGGAGGATTTCAGCTTTCTGGGTTTGTTCTGACGCTGTCTCGTGCGGATGGCGGAGATGAGCGAGCGGATACGGATGCGTGCCGCGCCCAGGTTGTTGACTTCGTCGATCTTTAAAACCGTATAGATCTTTCCGGAATCGGTCAGGATATCGCTCACCTGGTCGGTCGTGACGGCGTCCAGGCCGCAGCCGAAGGAGTTGAGCTGAATCATATCCAGATTGTCGGAGGTTTTGACATAGTTGGCAGCCTTGTACAGGCGGGAGTGGTACATCCACTGGTCCATCACCACGGTCGGCCGATCCACGGTTCCCAAGTGGGAGATGGAGTCCTCCGTTAAGACAGCGAACCCGTAGGTGTTGATCAGTTCCGGAATGCCGTGGTTGATCTCCGGGTCGATGTGGTACGGGCGGCCTGCCAGCACGATGCCATTACGGCCGGTTTCCTTTAAGTACGCCAGCGTTTCCTCGCCCTTTTTCTGCATGTCGGCGCGGGAGGCCAAGAGCTCTTCCCAGCCTAAATGCACCGCTTCCTTAATCTCCGCGGCCGAAGGAGGAATGATGGGATTTCCGAGGTCGTCCTTTAAGAGGGCTTCCGGGAATTCATCCTGGAAGATTTCCAGCATGCGCTTCGTCAGAATCTTTTCATCGGTAAAGGCCATGAAAGGATTCCAGAAGGTGACGTTCTTCTCCTTGATCTCCTCTACGTTGTTCTTGATGTTCTCGGCGTAGGAGGTGACGATCGGACAGTTGTAGTGGTTCTGCGCGTCATCGACTTCGGTGCGCTCGTAGGGAATGCACGGATAGAAGATGAAGCGGCAGCCGTGGCGGATCAGCCAGGTGATGTGGCCGTGGGCCAGCTTGGCCGGGTAGCATTCCGATTCGGAAGGAATCGATTCGATGCCCAGCTCATAGATCTTTCGCGAGGAGACGGGGGATAACACCACGCGGTAACGGAGCTTCGCGAAGAACGTAGCCCAGAAGGGATAGTTCTCGTAGAAGTTCAAGACGCGGGGGATACCCACCGTGCCGCGGAACGCTTCCGCGTCGGATAAGGGCTTATAGTCGAAAATTCGCTTGAACTTGTAATCGTACAGGTTCGGGATCTTATCTTTGTTTTTCTCTTTTCCGATACCGCGCTCGCAGCGGTTTCCGGAAATATAGTGGCGGCCGTCGGAGAAATGGTTGACGGTTAAGAGGCAGTTGTTGGTACAGCCGCCGCAGTGCCGCATGGTGGTGGTAAAGGTCAGCGCCAGAATGTCATCCATGGGAAGCATGGAGGTTTCCTGGCCGTTGTAGTTTTCGCGGGCGACAAGAGCCGCGCCGAACGCGCCCATGATACCGGCGATGTCCGGACGGATGGCGTTCACGCCGGCGATCTTCTCAAAGCTGCGCAGAACCGCATCGTTGTAGAAAGTACCGCCCTGCACCACGACGCGGTCGCCCAGATCCTTGGCGCTGGTCAGCTTGATGACCTTGAAAAGCGCATTCTTGATGACCGAGTAGGCAAGACCGGAAGAGATATCCTCCACGGTGGCGCCTTCCTTCTGCGCCTGCTTCACGTTCGAGTTCATGAAGACGGTGCAGCGGGTACCCAGGTCGATCGGGTTCTTGGCGTAGAGAGCGAGCTTTGCGAAATCCTGAACCGAGTAGCTTAAGGAGTTGGCAAAGTTTTCGATGAAGGAACCGCAGCCGGAGGAGCAGGCCTCGTTCAAGAGGATGGAATCCACGGCGTGGTCGCGGATCTTGATGCACTTCATGTCCTGACCGCCGATGTCCAGAATGCAGTTGACCTCCGGATCAAAGAAGGACGCCGCGGAGTAGTGGGTGATGGTTTCGACCTCGCCCATATCCAGGTTGAACGCGGCCTTCATCAGCGCTTCGCCGTAGCCGGTGGAGCAGGAGTAGCGGATGTGCGCGTCCGAAGGAAGCTGTTTCTTGATCTCGCCCATGGCGCGGATGGCCGTGGTCAGCGGGTTTCCGTTGTTGCTGGAGTAGAAGGAATACAGGAGCGTACCGTCGGTGGATACCACGGCCACCTTGGTTGTCGTGGAACCGGCGTCGATCCCTAAGAAGCAGTCGCCGTGATACTCGGAAAGCTTGGCCTTCTTCACGCAGTGCTTGCTGTGGCGATCCAGGAATTCCTTGTACTCGTCCTCGTTCTCAAACAGCGCGTCCATTCGCTTGATTTCGAACTTCATGGGCACGCCGTGATCTAAGCGCTCCCAAAGATCCTTGATCTCGACCGTATTTTCCGGATTGCCGTTCATGGCGGAACCGATGGCTGCGAACAGATGCGAGTTTTCCGGGGCGATGATTTCCTCATCCGTCAGATTCAGCGTACGGATGAAGGCCGCCTTCAGCTCCGTCAGGAAGTGAAGGGGACCGCCTAAGAAAGCGACGTGGCCGCGGATGGGCTTGCCGCAGGCAAGACCGCTGATCGTCTGGTTGACAACCGCCTGGAAAATGGAGGCGGACAGGTCTTCGCGGGTGGCGCCTTCATTAATTAACGGCTGAATATCGCTCTTGGCAAACACGCCACAGCGGGCCGCGATGGGGTAGATGGCCTTATAATTTTTGGCATATTCGTTCAGACCGGCCGCGTCCGTCTGAAGCAAGGACGCCATCTGGTCGATAAAGGAACCGGTGCCGCCGGCGCAGATTCCGTTCATACGCTGGTCCACACCACCGGTGAAATAGATAATTTTGGCGTCCTCGCCGCCAAGCTCGATCGCCACGTCGGTCTGCGGGGCGTAATCATGAAGGGCGGAGGCTACCGATACCACTTCCTGCACAAAAGGAATCTGAAGGTGACCGGCCAGGGTTAAACCGCCCGATCCGGTGATGACGGGGCATAAGGTGATTTCGCCCAACTGGTCCATGGCCATTTTCATAAGGTCGGCCAGGGTTTCCTGAATGTGCGCAAAATGACGTCTGTATTCCCCAAAAAGAAGCTTATTGTCTGAATCCAGAATAACAGCTTTCACGGTAGTGGAACCGATATCGATTCCGAGTTTGTAAATCTGACGCATGAAATATCTCTCCTGATCAGTAATAGAGCAGTGCGCTGCTCTTTGAAACACAACATATTGTATGAAATGATTTTCATGCTATTATATGACACTTGACGAAAAAAAACAATGAAACGATTCTAAAGAATACGTGAATGAAAGCGCAGAAAGTTGTGAGAAATGACGTTATATAAGGCTTTTTGACAAACTTTGCCGTTTGTCGGGCTTCAAAAAACTGGTTTGACAAACGAAACCTACGTCCTTATAATAGGACAAACGCGAGATTTTTGAAAGAAACAGGAGGTTTTATGAACTGGATAGCCAGACTTGAAAAGAAATTCGGACGATACGCGATCCGCAATCTGATGTTTTACCTGATGGCCCTGTACCTGGCCGGCTTTATTCTGGTCCTTGTCAACCCATCCTTTTATTATGACTATCTGGCCCTTAATCCGGAGATGGTGATGAAAGGGCAGGTCTGGAGGCTGGTGACGTTTCTGATTCAGCCGCCCTCCTCAGACATTCTGTATTTTCTTCTTTATATGTACCTGTACTATATCTTGGGTACCACCCTGGAGCGGGCCTGGGGTAGTTTTACGTTTGACCTGTACATTGTGATCGGTATCCTGGGGCATATTCTGGGGGCCATGGTGGTCTACTGGGTCACCGGGTATAACGGCGCGCCGTTTTACTACGACCTGCATTACCTGTACATGTCGCTGTTCCTGGCCTTCGCGCTGACCTTCCCGGAGATGGAATTTCTTCTGTTCTTCCTGGTTCCGATCAAGGCCAAGTATCTGGCGCTCATCGACCTTGTCGTCTTTGGCTACGGCATCATCATGGGAAGCATGAGCTCCCGGATCGTGGCCATTCTGTCGCTGATCAACTTCGTCCTGTTCGCCCTGACCCTGTACAAGGGCGGCGTGAGAGACCGGGCGAAGCAGGCGGCCAGAAAGGCGGATTTCGCCCACAAGATGCGCCAGGGACAGAGAGAAGCCATCCATCGCGGCACCGGCGGAAGCCGGCATCGCTGCGCCGTGTGCGGACGGACGGAGCTTACCAATCCCGAACTGGAATTCCGGTACTGCTCCCAGTGCGACGGGGCTTATGAATACTGCATGGACCATTTGTACACCCACATTCATGTGACAAAGAACGCGTATCCGTCGGGCAGCGCTACCCCCTATCATGCCGCGCCGGATGAAACAGCCAAGGAGGATTGACACCATGAAAAAAACACCGTTTGTAAATCTGGAGCAGATTCAGGAAATCACGAAAACCTATCCGACTCCGTTCCATCTGTACGATGAGAAGGGGATTCGCGAGAATGCCGCGCGTCTGTACGACGCCTTCTCCTGGAACAAGGGCTTTAAGGAATACTTTGCCGTGAAGGCTACCCCCAATCCGTTTATTCTGCAGATTTTGCAGGAGTACGGCTGCGGCTGCGACTGCTCTTCGCTCACCGAGCTGATGATGGCGGACGCCTGCGGCTTTTCCGGAAGGGACATCATGTTTTCTTCCAATGACACGCCCGCTGAGGAGTTTGCCTTTGCGCGCAAGATCGGAGCCACGATCAACCTGGATGACATCACGCATATCGATTTCCTGGAACAGATCTGCGGCATCCCCGAGGTGATCAGCTGCCGCTACAATCCGGGCGGAATCTTTAAGATCAGCAACGATATCATGGATAATCCCGGCGAAGCCAAGTACGGCTTTACGACCGAGCAGCTGTTTGAAGGCATGAGAATTCTGCGCGACAAGGGCGTCAAGGAGTTTGGCCTGCATGCGTTCTTAGCCAGCAACACCGTGACGAACGAATACTATCCGCTGCTTGCGAAGGTGCTGTTTGAGACCGCCGTCAAGCTGCATGAGGAACTGGGCATTCACATCGGGTTCATCAACCTGTCCGGCGGCATCGGCATTCCCTATCGCCCGGATCAGGAGCCGAATGACATCTATGAGATCTCCCGCGGCGTGAAGAAAGTGTACGACGAGATTCTGGTTCCGGCGGGCATGGGCGATGTGTCGCTCTGCACCGAACTGGGACGTTACATGCTGGCGCCTTACGGATGCCTGGTCACGAAGGCCATCCACGAAAAGCACACGCACAAGGAGTACATCGGCGTGGATGCCTGCGCTGCCAACCTGATGCGGCCCGCCATGTACGGCGCGTATCACCACATCACGGTGCTGGGCAAGGAAGATGCCCCCTGCGATCACAAGTACGACGTGACCGGCTCGCTGTGCGAGAACAACGATAAGTTCGCGGTGGATCGCATGCTGCCGGAAATCGAGATCGGCGACTACCTGGTCATCCACGACACCGGCGCGCACGGCTACTCGATGGGATACAACTACAACGGTCGCCTTCGCTCGGCTGAGCTGCTGCTGAAAGAGGACGGAAGCGTTAAAATGATCCGGCGCGCGGAAACCCCGCGGGATTATTTCGCCACGTTCGACTTTACCGGGCTGTTTAAGCACTAGAGGGGAAGCGTTGGGACAGAAAGCCTGATCAGCCGGGTTTTAAGACAGACCTCGGATTTTTTGCTTGACATCGGGCGAAAGCCTGTCTATAATGAGTAAAAATTCGTAACTGCTCAGTGCCTGAGCAGTTACGAAGCCACAGGCAATGCGCTCCGCGCATTCCAAATTGCCTGTGGCTTGGCATGCCAACTCTTGTTTTACGCCGCTTGCAGCGGGGTGCAAGCGGCTGTGCTGAGTAGATACAAAAATTCGGTTTTGCGGGAAGCAGGCGGCAAGGCTAGCCGGTCCGGCACCGGTACAATTTCATAAAATCTGAATAAATGCGATGACGGGGAACGAAAGCCTTCCCATCCGTTCACAGAGAGCCGGCACCTGGTGCGAAGCCGGCATCGGAAAAGGCCGGACATCACCCCCGAGCAGATAGCTGAAACCAAAGTAGGCGAATCCGTATTCCTGCGTTAAAGGAGCGTACATGAAACGTGTACAGTGAGTGGTTTTTTTAAACAAGCAGAGTGGTACCGCGGAGCAGCGCTTCGTCTCTGAGCATCAGAGGACGAAGAAGTTGCTCCGTTTTTATTTATCATCATCTAGAAGGAGGATTTCCACATGGTTTTAACAGGGGCGCAGATTATCGCGGAAGTACTGCTGGAACAGGGCGTGGATACGATTTTCGGATACCCCGGCGGGGCCGTCCTGAATATTTATGATACGCTGTATTTCTACCGTGACAGGATCCGTCACATTATGACGGCGCATGAGCAGGGGGCCGCGCATGCCGCGGACGGCTATGCCAGAGCCACCGGAAAAACCGGCGTTGTCCTTGCGACAAGCGGCCCTGGCGCCACCAACATCGTTACCGGCCTGGCCACCGCGTACATGGACAGCGTTCCTGTGGTTGCCATCACCGGAAACGTGAACACCAACCAGATTGGAAAGGACAGCTTCCAGGAGGTGTTTATCGGCGGCATCACCATGTCGGTCACGAAGCACAACAGCGTCGTGCGCCGGATCGAGGATCTGGCTCCCACGCTGCGCCGCGCGTTTGAGATCGCGCAGGAAGGCCGCAAGGGTCCGGTGCTGGTGGACGTTCCGAAGAACATCACCGCGGCGACGATCGAGTTTGAGCCGAAGTACGCGGTAAAACCGCAGCCGAAGAAGAAAGAGTGGACGAATCTTCCGGAGGTGGCCGAGCTGATCAACAAGTCCAGACGTCCGTTCCTGTACTTTGGCGGCGGTGTGCGGCTTTCGGAAGCCGAGCACGAGATGGAAGAGCTTATGAAGCGCGCGGATATGCCGGCGGCGTACACCATCATGGCAGCAGGCCTCTTAGACGCGGATGACCCGAACAATCTGGGCCTCCTCGGCATGCACGGGTGCGTGACGGCCAACCTGGCTGCCAGCGAGGCGGACGTCATCCTGGCCGTGGGAACGCGCTTCTCGGACCGCGTGGCCTTAAACCCGAAGAAGTTCGGAGCGCAGGCCCGCATTGTCCATATCGATATCGATGCCAGTGAGATCAACAAAAACGTGAAGGTCTACCAGAGCGTCGTAGGCGATGTGAAGCTGGTGCTGCAGGAACTCCTTCCCATGTTAAAGAAGGTGAGCCACCCCGAATGGCAGAAGACTATCGCCGACTGGAGAAAGCACGACTATACGCCGGAGGAGGACCCCACCAGACTTCGTCCTCACCAGGTGATGCGCGACATCTTCGCCATGGCGGGGAAGGACGCGTACTATGTCACGGACGTCGGCCAGCACCAGATGTGGGCCGCGCAGTATTTAGACCACATGGCGCCCGGTCATTTCTTAACCAGCGGCGGCCTGGGAACCATGGGCTACGGCTACGGTGCCTCCATCGGCGCCTGCCTGGGAACCGAGAAGAAGTATCCTGTGGTGCACATCACCGGCGACGGTTCCTTCCACATGAACATGAACGAGGCCTGCACCGCCGTCAGCTATGAAGTTCCGGTGATCACCGTCATCATGAACAACGCGGTTCTGGGCATGGTCAGACAGTGGCAGACCACCTTCTACGACAGCCGCTATTCCAGCACGGAGCCGGAGCGGAAGACCAATTACGTGAAGGTGGCGGAAGGCTTCGGCGCAAAGGGCTACCACTGCGAGACGCCGGAAGAATTCCGGGAAGCCTTTGCGGCGGCCCTCAAGGAAAAGGGCCCCGTCTGGATCGAATGCGTCATCGACCGCAATGAGCGGGTGCTTCCCATGATCCCTCCGGGCGGAACCAGCGAAGATATCATGATTGATTAGGAGGAAAGCCATGCAAAGAATCTATATCAGTGCTCTTGTAGACAACCATGAGGGCGTTCTGGCCCGGATTTCCTCGCTGTTTACCCAGCGCGGCTTCAACATTGAAACCATCGCCGCCTCGGAAACCAGCATCCCGGCGATCACCCGTATCACCATTTCAACCGAGGGTGACGAGGAGATCATGAATCAGATGATGAAGCAGACGCAGAAGCTCGAAGAGGTGAGGGCCGTCTTCGCCCTGGAGCCCTCGTCCAGTCTGATGCGGGAGCTTCTCCTTGTGAAGCTGGAAGCCGACGAAACGAACCGGAGCTACCTGCGCGAGATCTGCGAGATCTACCGCGCCAAGATCGTGGATCTGTCGCTCGACAGCATGATCATCGAGCTCACCGGCGAGCCGAAGAAGCTGGACGCGTTTTTGAAGGTGTTAAAGCCGTACACCATCATCGAAATGTGCCGCTCCGGCGTTACGGCTTTGGAGCGCGGGAAGATGTCGTACGTGCTGGAATAAAAACTGCTTGATTCCGAAGGGAAAACTGATTACAATAACTCGGAAAGATCGCTTTTAAAAGATGATCTTCCTTGAGCCATGGCGATGCGGGATGCGAACGAGAAGGAAAACGTGCCTGCCGCCGGTATAATGAAAAAGGACATGGAGGAAAGAGACAAATGATTAAGAAGTATTACGATGCCGACTGCAATCTCGGAATGCTTGACAACAAAACCATCGCCATCATCGGCTACGGCAGCCAGGGACATGCGCATGCGCAGAACCTGAAGGAAAGTGGATGTAACGTGATCGTTGGCCTTCGCCCGGGCAGCGCCAGCTGCGCCAAGGCAGAAGCGGCCGGCCTGAAGGTTATGGACGTTGCGGATGCAGCTGCTGCCGCTGATATTGTCATGATGCTGGTTCCGGATGAGCTGGCGGCTGATATCTATAATTCCAAGATCGCGCCGAACATGAAAGAGGGCGATGTCCTGATGTTCGCGCACGGCTTTAACATTCATTTCCAGTGCATCCAGCCCGCCAAGAACCTGGATGTCATCATGGTCGCTCCCAAGGGCCCGGGCCACACGGTTCGCAGCCAGTATGTGGAAGGCAAGGGCGTTCCGAGCCTGATCGCTGTTTATCAGGATTACTCCGGCAAGGCCAAGGATTACGCGCTGGCTTACGCGAGCGGCATCGGTGCCGGCCGCGCAGGTATCTTAGAGACCACCTTCCGTGAAGAGACCGAAACCGACCTCTTCGGTGAACAGTGCGTCCTTTGCGGCGGCGTGACCGCCCTGATGAAGACCGGCTTTGAAACGCTGGTGGAAGCGGGCTATGCTCCTGAGATGGCTTACTTTGAGTGCATCCATGAGATGAAGCTGATTGTTGACCTGATCAACAGCGGCGGCTTCTCCTTCATGCGCTACTCCATTTCCAACACGGCCGAGTACGGCGATTATCGCTGCGGCAAGCGCCTGATCACCGAGGAGACCCGCAAGGAGATGAAGAAGATCTTAAGCGAGATCCAGGATGGTACCTTCGCAAGCGAGTTCATGCAGGAGTTCTCCGCAGGCCGCAAGGTGAAGTTCCTGGCGAGCCGCCGCATGGAAGCTGAGCACCTTCTGGAGAGCACCGGTAAGGAGCTGCGCGAGATGATGAGCTGGCTCAAGAAATAAAAAATCTTCCTAAGAGAATCCGTTGCGGATAAGCACAGAGGATCTGGATATGAGAGCAGGGTGGATGCACCCTGCTCTTTTGGCGTTTTTTACAGGAAATACTGGAGAAAATGCGAATTGACCATTGGAAAAGAAAGTTATATTATACTGAAATGACAGAAACTCGTGATTGATCTTTTTCACGAGTAGCTTTGGGACCGTTACTATTCACTGGTCACCACCCATCAGGTCCCAGGCCATCCGCCTACGGCATATGTCACACCTTCGGTGCTTTTGCCTGGGACCAAAAAGATTTGCGATTTGCGCGTTTTTGTGCTTGACAAAGCACGGTTCACGCGTTAAGATAAGAACAGAAATCGAACAGGCGTTCGAACGGAGGAAAGTATGATTAAAGAAGAAAAACAGAAAGCATTGGATGCTGCGCTTGCGCAGATTGAGAAAGCATATGGAAAAGGTTCCGTCATGAAATTGGGGGATCCTTCCGCTAAAATGAATGTGGAAACTATTCCCACCGGTTCTTTAAGCTTGGATATTGCCTTAGGTCTTGGCGGCGTTCCCAAGGGCCGTATTATCGAAATCTATGGTCCTGAATCCAGTGGTAAAACCACCGTGGCTCTTCACATGGTAGCCGAAGTCCAGAAGCGGGATGGTATTGCCGGCTTCATCGACGCGGAGCATGCGCTGGATCCCGTCTATGCGAAGAACATCGGCGTAGATATCGACAACCTGTATATTTCCCAGCCGGACAGCGGTGAGCAGGCTCTGGAAATCTGCGAAACCATGGTGCGTTCCGGTGCCGTGGACATCGTTATCGTAGACTCGGTTGCCGCCCTGGTTCCCAAGGCAGAGATCGATGGCGATATGGGCGATTCTCATGTCGGGCAGCAGGCCCGTCTGATGTCCCAGGCTCTTCGTAAGCTTACTGCGGTTGTCAGCCGTACCAACTGCATCGTGGTTTTCATTAACCAGCTGCGTGAAAAGATCGGCGTCATGTTTGGCAATCCGGAGACTACAACCGGTGGCCGCGCTCTGAAGTTCTATTCTTCCGTGCGTCTGGATGTCCGCCGCATTGAGAGCCTGAAGCAGGGCGGTGAAGTGATCGGAAACCGCACGCGCATCAAGGTTGTCAAGAACAAGGTGGCTCCGCCCTTCAAGGAAGCTGAATTCGATATCATGTTTGGCCGCGGCATCTCCCGCGAAGGAGATATCCTGGATCTGGCCACCAAGTACGGCGTAGTGGAAAAGAGCGGTGCCTGGTTTGCCTACAAGCAGGAAAAGATCGGCCAGGGCCGTGAGAACGCGAAGATTTATCTGGCGCAGAATCCCGCCATCATGGAAGAAGTCGAGAATAAGGTCCGCGTGCTGTGCGGCCTGGAAGCAGAAACGGTCGAAGCCGCTCCGGAAGAAGCGGTAAAGACAAGGGGCCGGAAGGCGGCTGCCGCGCCGGAGTCTGATCTGGCAGACACGAACGCAGAGATGTAAAAAATGCTTAAGAAAGCCGAAGGTAATCCTTTTAAAAAGAATTCCTTCGGCTTTCCTGGGATTGTATCTAAACTTTTTCTACTTGACAGTAGTATGAAATTCGATTAAACTTATCCTGTTATACATTGTACCTTGCGCACAATGAAAATTGAATAAGAAGGAGGTGCTCCTGTGGACATAATACTGGCAGTCGTCATTACGCTGGCAATCGCTGGCCCTGGTGCCTGGTTTGCCGCCACAACCTATCGAAAGAAAACGTACGAGGAAAAGATCGGTTCGGCAGAAGACAGGTCACGGGAAATTATTGACGAAGCTCTAAAAGTTGCAGAGACAAAGAAACGGGAGGCTCTTCTGGAGGCCAAGGAAGAAAATCTGAAAGCCAAAAATGAACTCGATCGCGAGATCAAAGACAGAAGAGCGGAAGTACAGCGCTATGAGCGCAGAGTAATCAACAAGGAAGAGAACTTAGACAAAAAATCTGAAGCACTGGAGAAGCGCGAAGCGACCATTGCATCCAAGGAAGAAAACATCAAGAAACGAATTCAGGAAACGGAACTGCTTCATCAGAAAGGACTCGAAGAACTCGAAAGAATTTCAGGGTATACCTCCGAACAGGCAAAAGAATTCCTGCTGAAATCGGTAGAAGAAGATGTAAAGCATGACACTGCCAAGATGATCAAGGATTTGGAAGCCCAGGCGAAAGATGAGGCCGACAAGAAAGCAAAGGAATACATTGTCACCGCTATTCAGAAATGCGCGGCGGACCATGTATCTGAATGCACTATTTCCGTGGTGCAGCTCCCCAGCGATGAAATGAAAGGCCGTATCATTGGACGTGAAGGCAGAAATATCCGTACGCTTGAAACCATGACCGGTGTGGATTTGATTATTGATGATACACCGGAAGCCGTCGTTTTATCATCGTTTGATCCGATCCGCCGTGAAGTAGCCAGAATCGCTCTGGAAAAACTGATCGTGGACGGACGTATTCATCCCGCCAGAATTGAGGAGATGGTTGAAAAAGCCCAAAGGGAAGTGGAAACCACCATCCGGGAGGAAGGCGAAGCCGCCGTGCTGGAAGTTGGACTTCAGGGTATTCACCCCGAGCTCATCAAACTTCTGGGAAGAATGCGCTACCGCACCAGCTATGGCCAGAATGTCCTGCGGCATTCAGTGGAGGTTGCTCATATCTGTGGTCTGTTAGCTTCCGAACTTGGTCTGGACGTCCGTCTGGCCAAGAGAGCCGGTTTGCTTCATGATATCGGCAAAGCGGTGGATCACGAGATGGAAGGTTCCCATGTACAGTTGGGAGCGGACCTCTGCCGCAAGTATCACGAATCCAATATTGTAATTAACGCTGTGGAAGCGCATCACGGAGACGTAGAACCGCAGAGTCTGATTGCTGTATTGGTACAGGCCGGTGATACCATCTCCGCCGCAAGACCCGGCGCAAGAAGAGAAACCATCGAAACCTATACCAACCGTTTAAAGCAGCTTGAGGAAATAACGAACTCCTTCAAGGGAGTGGAAAAATCTTTTGCTATCCAGGCAGGACGTGAAGTCCGTGTCATGGTAGTCCCTGAGCAGGTCAGCGACGATGATATGGTACTGATGGCCAGAGATATCTCGAAGAGAATTGAGGCTGAACTTGAGTACCCTGGTCAGATCAAAGTAAATGTGATCCGAGAGTCCCGCGTGACCGATTACGCAAAATAAAATAGAAACCAACCACCCAGAAGGCTTAACGGCCCATGGGTGGTTCTTCTTATATTTACACCGATACACAATTCTTGAACTTACAAAAAGAGAAATGCACAAGAACAAATTTACTCTTGAAATGTGTTGAAAGCCCACGTCTTTCGACATAGGGTGAATGTGAAAGAATAATAGGAGAAAGAAAAATGGATAAGATTGAACGCGTAAGCAGAACACTCGCTTACCAGGGAACCATTTTAAAGATTTACAAAGATCATATGCGCTTTCCGGATGGAGTGGAAGCGGACTGGGATTTCATTCATCATGACGGTGCGGCGGCTGTCGTTCCTGTGATGGATGATGGCCGCATCCTGATGGTGCGCCAATACAGACCCGCCCTCGAGCGCTTTACATTGGAACTGCCCGCCGGAAAGCTGGACGCCCCGGGGGAAGATAAGTGCGAATGCGCAGCAAGGGAACTGGAAGAGGAAACTGGTTACAAAGCCGGAAAGATGGAATGGCTCATCAATCTGAATACCACTGTCGCGTTCTGCGATGAGTTCATCGGCATCTATCTGGCAACGGAGCTGACCAAGGGCCATCAGCACTGGGATGAAGGAGAAGAAATCGGCACCGAGCTGTACACCATCGACGAGCTGACTGACATGATCCTCACAGGAAAAATCACCGATTCCAAGACGGCAGCTGCCCTCTTAGCCTATCGGGCAAAATATGTTCAAAAATGAGAAAAGTTCTAGGGGTCGTAGCGGAATACAATCCATTTCACAACGGGCATAAGCGCCACCTTCTTCTTGCAAGGAAGGAAACGAACGCGGAGCAGGTGTTTGTTGTCATGAGCGGCAGCTTTGTCCAAAGAGGAGAGCCTGCCATTTACGACAAATACAGTCGCGCCGCAGAAGCGCTTCATCACGAAGCCTCCCTGGTCGCCACGCTTCCTGCGCCTTTTTCAACCGGCGCAGCCCGCACTTTTGCAGAAAGTGCCATCTCGTATCTTGATCGGGCTGGCTTTGTGACCGACCTGTCCTTTGGAGCGGAGTGCACCGATGTAACGGCTTTGGAAAAGATTGCAGGCCTTTTGGCCGATGAACCACCCTGCTATCAGTCCGCGCTTCGCGATTCCATGAAAGAAGGCATGACGTATGCTGCCGCGTCAGCCAGAGCGGTGGAAGAGTGCCTGGGTCCCGAGGCCAGTCATCTTATGGATGGCCCGAACAATCTCCTGGGCATTGAGTATCTCCGTGCGCTGAAACTGCGGGATTCGTCAATTCGCCCCTGCCTTGTCCGCCGAAATGCGGATTATACGGATGCAAACCTACCCGCCGAAGGGAATATTGCCTCCGCCGGCAGCATTCGAAAGGCGATCCGGGAGGGAAGAATAGAGGCTGCTGCCGCCTTCTTACCTTTGGCTTCGGATAAGGAGGAATTGCTTTCTGACAAGACGCCGTTGTTTCCGGATGACTTGTCTGAAGCGCTTTTATATCGCCTTTTTGAACCGGCAGGTGCCCCCTTGTCGTCATATGAAGATGTCTCTGAGGAACTGGCAAACCGACTGCTGAAAGAACGAAACGGGTATACTACCTTATCGGACTTTGTAGACAGGATCAAAACCCGGCAGATCACCCGCGCCCGCATCGCCCGCGCCATATGCCACATCCTCTTGAATCTTCGCAAAGAAGATATGGTTGCCATGAAAGAGGCTGATTACGGCAAGGCGGTTCACATCCTGGGCGTCACAAAAGACGCGCTGCCTCTGATCGGTCAGATGAAAGACCTGCAGCCAGTCATCCGTCTGAAAGCCGACATGGCTTCCTTAGATCCAGTATCCTATCACATTCTGGATCTGGAGCGGCAGGCCACAGAACTGGCGGAAATTCTGCGCGCCCGCAAAGGCCACTTGCCTTTTGTGCCGGAGTATTCCCGTAAGTTTCAGATTTTGCCGTAAGTCACTGCTTTTTCAAATGCTGCTGTAAGCAACTGGGTTTCAGATGTTGCCATAAGCAACAGGCAATTCCCTTTGGGCGTCCTTCAACAATATCTGGTAGAGTACCGACATTAGTTTGGAGACACGGTACAAAATTTGCGAAAATTGTGGTTGACAAAGGAAAACCTCGTATGTATAATCATTTGGTACGTATTGGGAGAGTGCTATGATCATTCAATTATCGGACACGCTGATCAGAAAAGGCGACGCTCGGACTTACTCCTGTGAATTCGGTTTTGACGACATTTCCTGGATGAGAGAAAAGCATCGGCTGACGGACAAAAAACCGGCGGTTCTGCGAATCGAGAATACGGGAAACGGTCACTATCAGCTCCATGCAGAAATTGACTGTAACCTTCATCTGCCCTGCGACCGGTGCCTGAAAGATGTTGTCTGCCCCATCCATATTACGGATGAACGGGAGCTCATCACAAGGCCTACGGAAGCGGAAACGATGGAAGATGGTCTGGATGATGCATACATTCAGGGATACGAACTTGATGTGGATGAATTCATTCGCAGCGAGCTGTTCTTACACATTCCCATGAAAGTGCTTTGCAAAGAAGACTGCAAAGGGCTCTGCCCGAAATGCGGTGCTGATTTGAACAAAGGCGCATGCGGATGTCTGGATGGACCGCTCGACCCCAGAATGGCGGCTATCCAGGACATATTCAGAGAATCAAAATCGGAAGAATAAGGAGGTGTAAAGATATGTCTATCTGCCCTAAGAATAAATCTTCCAAGGCTCACAGAGATGCTCGTAGAGCCAACTGGAAAATGGGAGAGATGAACCTGGTAAAGTGCAGTAAGTGCGGCGCTCTGATGCTGCCTCACCGCGTTTGCAAGGCTTGCGGCTCTTACAACAAGAAAGAGATCATCCCCCAGGATTGATGAGAATCTTCTTACGGGAGCCCTGACGTAAAGGTCAGGGCTCTTTGCTTTATCTGGTTTATCGCACAAGGTGCATGGGAGGAAGAAAATATGGACGGCGAAATCATTAAGAAAATTGTCGCGGATCTCATGGAAGTGGATATTCATGACTTCACATCGGAGACAAAACTGGTGGACCTTGGCTGTGATTCTCTGGACATTTACCAGATTGTCTATCAGACAGAGCTTCAGCTTGGAGTAAAGATCCCTGACGACAAGATGGAAAGCATCCTCAGTGTAGGGGATATCGTAGAGTTATTAAAAACCTTATAGAAGGTAGCGTATGAATCTAAAGAAACTGGAAGCTTCCATCGGATATACGTTCCGGGATCCTTCTTATCTGGAGCTGGCGCTTACGCACAGTTCCTATGCCAATGAACACTACGCCGGGAAGAACCGGTATAACGAACGTCTGGAGTTTTTGGGGGACGCGGTGCTGGAACTTTGCAGCAGCGAATTTCTGTATCGGCATCTTCCGCAGGAGACGGAGGGCGTTTTATCCAAACGGCGTGCCAGCATGGTCTGTGAACCGGCGCTGGCCTACTGCGCCAGAGAAATACAGCTTTCCCAGTACTTAAAACTGGGAAAGGGAGAGGAAGCAAACGGCGGCCGCCAGCGCGATTCGATTTTGTCCGATGCGTTGGAGGCTGTTTTGGGTGCCGTTTATCTGGATGGAGGGCTGGAGCCTGCCAGGGCGATTGTCTTTAACCATATCATGAATGACATGGAGAAAAAGACGCTTTTCTATGACAGCAAAACCATTTTGCAGGAGATGCTGCAGAAGGATGGCGTCAACGGGATTTCTTACCGTCTGGTTTCTGAGTCGGGGCCGGATCATGACAAGCATTTTGTATCCGAGGTCCTGTATCAGGATCAGGTGATCGGACGGGGCGAGGGCCACAGTAAAAAGGCGGCAGAACAGCAGGCGGCATACGAAGCTATTCTGGCTATAAAGGAACGGGAAGCATAAACTATGTATTTAAAAAGCATTGAAATGCAGGGCTTTAAGTCCTTTGCGGATAAAATCACCCTGGAATTCAACGATGGCGTAACCGGCATCGTGGGTCCGAACGGAAGCGGAAAGAGCAATATCTCCGACGCGGTTCGCTGGGTTCTCGGCGAACAGAGCGCGAGACAACTCCGTGGGGCCAACATGCAGGACGTTATCTTCTCCGGAACGGAGACCCGTAAGCCTGTTAGTTATGCCTATGTTTCTCTGACCTTAAACAATACCGACCGGCAGCTGGCCATCGACAGCGATGAGGTGACGGTCTCCCGCCGGGTGTATCGCTCGGGGGAGAGCGAATATTCCCTGAACGGATCGCAATGCCGTCTGCGCGACGTGCAGGAACTGTTCTATGACACCGGTATCGGTCAGGATGGGTATTCCATCATCGGACAGGGCCAGATTGACCGGATTTTAAGCGGAAAACCGGAAGAACGCCGGGAGCTTTTCGATGAAGCGGCCGGCATTGTCAAATTTAAGAAACGAAAGCTGACAGCCCAGAAGAAGCTGGAAAGCGAACACTTAAACCGGCTTCGCGTGAAAGATATCCTTTTGGAGCTGGAAAAGCAGGTGGGGCCGCTTGCGAAGCAGTCGGAAAAAGCCAAGCAGTACCTGCGTTACAAAGACGAATGCCGCCGTTATGATCTGCAGCAGTTTGCGGCAGACAATAAGCAGAATGCGGAGAAAATCCTGGCGCTCGCAAGCAGAAGAGAAACCGTGGCGGCGGATCTGAGTGCCAACCAGGAAAAGCAGGAAAAAAGCCGGGAGGCTTACGACGTTCTGGCGGGGGAAGCGAGTGCCATCGAGGAGACGATCCTTGGCCTGCAGAACAGGAAATCCGAGCTGCACGTCGCCCGCGAAAACAGAGAGGGCAAGATCCGCCTGTTAGAAGAACAGGCGCGTCATCTGGCAACGACCGTCGAAAGCCGGAAAGAACGCTTAGAGCAGATCCGGGTTTCCCTGGAAGAAAAAGACCAGGAAATCCAGGCGCAAAAAGATGAAAAGGAAAAGCTGAAGGCACAGGCGGAGGAAGAAATGAACGCCCTCGACCTGTTAAAGGAAGACCTTCAGGTAAAGGAAAAGGAACAGGAAGAGGAAGACAAGGCGCTCACAAGCCTGCAGGAAGAGGTCATCCGGCTCTTAAACGAGAAGGCGGAGCTGTCCGCTAAAGGACAGCATGCGGCCACGGTTCTGGAGCAGTCCGCCCTGCGCATCACGTCCTTAAAGGAGCAGCTGATCCACGCGCAGACGGAAGAGGAAGCGCATGCCAAGGAAAAGCAGGAACTGGAAGAAGCTCTGAAGAACGCGGAAACCGATCTGGAACAGATTAAGGTAAGGCAGGCGCAGATCGTCGAGATTGAGGGAACCCTGGTAATAGAGAGGGAAGAAGCGCGCGAGAAGCTGGCGAAGTCCAATCAGAACTTCGAACGGGCGGCCTCCCAGTATGAAAGTCTGCGCAACCTGTCCGAACGATACGAGGGCTTCGGCGGCAGTACCCGCCGCATCATGGAGCAGAAGGAGACGTTCCCGGGTGTGTTAGGCACGGTGGCGGATCTGATCTCCACGGACAAGCGATATGAGCTTGCCATCGAGACGGCGCTGGGCGGCGCTTTGCAGAACATTGTCACGGACAATGAGCAGACAGCCCGCGCGTGTGTTGACTTTTTGAAGGAAAATAAGTACGGCAGGAGCACGTTCCTGCCGCTTGCCAATATTCAGGAAAAGGATTTTTCCAGGCGGGAAGCCCTGCGAGAGCACGGGGCCATCGGCCTGGGAAGCGATTTGTTAAAAGCGCCGGACACGATGAAACATCTGCCTTCCTATCTGCTTGGCAATGTTCTCGTGGTGGACGACATGGACGCGGCGCTTGCGATCGCCAGAAAATATCGCTACGATTTTCGAATCGTCACACTCGATGGCGATCTGTTAAACCGCGGCGGTTCCATCACCGGCGGTGCCTTCCGCTCCAACAGTAACCTCTTAGGCAGAAGACGGGAACTGGAAGAACTGAAGAACGCGCGGGATAAATGGGAGAAATCCAAAAACGAGGCGGAAGCAAAAGAGAAGGAAATCTCGGAAACGCTGTCAGCCCTTCGTCTGGAGAAGGATACCCTCCGCGAAAAGCTGGTCTTAAGCGAAACCAGCGTACACACCGCCCGTGTGTCGCGGGAAAATTTGGAAAAACAGGAAGTCGGGCAGGAAGCCGGCAAGAAGGAAATCCAGGAAGAAATCGCGCGCTTAACGAAAGAAAGCGGTTCCATGCGCATCGAGCAGGGGCGCTTAAAGTCTCAGATGGGAAATCTGGATGACAAGCGGCAGGAGGTGGAGGATTCCATCTATGGACACCGGGATGCCCTGGCCGCCCTCACCAAAGCGCGGGACGAAGCGCAGACAAAGTATCATGAGAAAAATGCGCTGTTGGCTTCTTTGGCCCAGCAGGATCGTTTCCTGGACGAAAATGTGAAACGCCTGGAAAACGAGAAAACCGCGCTCGAAAAAGAACGCACCGCCTGCGAAGCGACCATTGGAAGTTCCGCGGACGAGAAATGCGCGCACCAGGAAGAAAAGAAGAAGCTGACCGCGGAAGCGGAAAAGCTGGCGGCGGATCTGGAAGCGTTGGAAGCAGAGCTGTCCGAAGCGCTGGAAAAGCGGCAGGAGAACACGGAAAGCCAGAAACGCTGCGTACACGAGCGGGAGCAGCTGGCGGACGAGGCTTCAGCGCTCGAAAAAGAAAGCCTTCGCTTGGAACATCAGCAGGAACGCCTCGAGGAAGGCATCGAATCCCAGGCGGACTATCTGTGGACCGAGTACGGGCTGACCCCTTCGGAAGGCCTGAAGGCGGCGGAGGAAAATCCACCCGAGGAAAAACTGGAGTACGCGGCCTTAAAGCGAAAGATCGGTTCCATCAAGAACGCGATGAAGGAGCTGGGCAACATCAACGTCAATGCCATCGAAGAATACCGCGAGGTATCAGAGCGCTATACGTTCTTAAAGAAACAGCACGATGATCTGGAAGAGGCGGAGGAGCGCTTAAAACAGGTGATCGAAGAGCTGGATGAAGGCATGAAGCGCCAGTTCAAAGAAAAGTTTGAACAGATCCGGGTAGAGTTTAATAAGGTATTCCGGGAACTGTTTGGTGGCGGCAAGGGCGAGCTGGAGCTTCTGGAGCCGGAGAACATCCTGGAGAGCGGCATTCAGATCATCGCGCAGCCTCCGGGCAAGAAGCTGATTAACATGATGCAGATGTCCGGCGGTGAGAAAGCGCTGACAGCAATCTCTATCCTGTTTGCGATCCAGAACTTAAAGCCGTCCCCGTTCTGCTTGCTGGATGAGATCGAGGCAGCTCTGGACGATGTCAATGTCTCCCGCTATGCGGATTACCTGAAGAAGCTGACAAAGTATACGCAATTTATCACGATCACCCACCGAAGAGGAACCATGCTCGCGGCAGACCGTCTGTATGGTATCACCATGCAGGAAAAGGGAATATCCACGCTTGTATCGGTCAACATGACGGATGAATAAACGAGCAGGAACAAGAAATGGAGAGGATATATCATGGCAGAAGAGAAAAAGAAAGGCTTTTTTGGCAGGCTGGTGGCGGGCCTTGCCAAGACCCGCGACAACATTGTGGCCGGGATTGATTCCATTTTCCACGGCGCATCCGCCATCGATGACGATTTTTACGAGGAACTGGAAGAAACCCTGATCATGGGCGACTTGGGCATCCACACGACCGAAAAGATCATGGAGGATCTGAAGGCCCGTGTGAAGAAAAACCACATCAAAGACCCCATGGACTGCAAGGAGCTTTTAAAGGAATCCTTAAAGGCGCAGATGTCTCTCGACGCGAACGCGTATGAATTTGAGACAAAGCCCTCCGTGGTTTTAGTGATTGGTGTCAACGGCGTGGGCAAGACCACCTCTGTTGGCAAACTGGCTGGCCAGTTAAAGGATTCCGGCAAGAAGGTGCTGGTGGCAGCGGCGGACACGTTCCGCGCGGCGGCCATTGAGCAGCTGACGGAATGGGCATCCCGCGCGCAGGTGGATATCATCGCCGGCCAGGAGGGATCCGATCCGGCCGCCGTCGTCTTTGACGCCGTCCACGCCGCCAAATCCCGCCATACCGATGTGCTCCTGTGCGATACCGCGGGCCGCCTTCACAACAAGAAGAACCTGATGGAAGAGCTGAAGAAAATCGGGCGGATTATCGACAAGGAATATCCGGAGTGCTACAAGGAAACCCTGGTGGTCTTAGACGGCACAACCGGACAGAACGCGCTGAACCAGGCCCGCCTCTTCGGGGAAGTGGTGGACATTGACGGCATCATCCTGACCAAGCTCGATGGAACCGCGAAGGGCGGCATTGCCATTGCGATTCAGTCGGAGCTGGGCATCCCCGTCAAGTACATCGGCGTGGGAGAGCAGATCGACGACCTGCAGAAGTTTGACGCCAATGACTTTATTAATGCCCTGTTCGAAAACAAGGCAGGCGCGGATACCTAATGGCAGCCACGGATACCCAATAGCAGGCGCGGATATCCCAAAGCAGCCGCCAACTCCAGGCAGGAGGGGCTGTCGCACAAATCCGGATATGGAAAGTGTCAGAAAAAAATCGGCAGAGCTATAAACTCTGCCGATTTTTTTCTGATTCTTGCTAAATTGTCCGAATTTGCGTGACAGCCCCTTCCTTTATAAGGAAAGTGTAAGCTGCTCGAATTCGCTCTGCGCTTCTGCGTTGTAGCGCTGGATGAGCCGCTGCATGCGAACGGTCGGATCGGTGATGTCCGCCGTGGAGACATCGTGGTTTAAGGTGTTGATGATGGCTGCCATGAACTTCGACATGTTAGCTTCAATGTACCAAGGTCTGGAAAGAAGCTCCGGCGTGCGATAGGTCAGGTTGGTTGTGACCACGTAGTCAAAGAACTCCCGGCGATGGAACTCGTCAAAGCGCTCCAAGCCTTCCGTGAAAAGGCCGAAGGTGCAGCAGATGATGATCTTGCCGGCCTTCTGTTCCTTCAGTTCACGCGCGGTTTCCAGCATACTTTCACCGGAGGCGATCATATCGTCGATGATGATGACGGTCTTGCCGTCCAGCGAGGAACCCAGGTACTCGTGCGCCACGATCGGGTTCTTGCCGTTGACGACGCGGGAGTAATCGCGTCTCTTATAGAACATACCCATGTCAACGCCCAGGTTGTTGGCAAAATACACGGCGCGGGACATGGCTCCCTCATCCGGGCTGATGATGATCAGATGATCCTTGTCGATTGTCAGGTGACGATCCCGGTTGAAAATCGCCTTGATAAACTGATAGGGAGGGGTATAGTTGTCGAACCCGTGCAGCGGGATGGCATTTTGAATGCGCGGATCATGCGCGTCAAAGGTGATGATGTCAGACACGCCCAGATCCACCAGCTCCTGCAGGGCCATGGCGCTGTCAAGCGACTCGCGGCCCGAGCGCTTATGCTGACGGCCTTCATACAAAAACGGCATGACAACGTTGACGCGGTGCGCGTTTGCGATCGCCACGCTGATCAGTCGCTTCAGATCTTGGAAATGATCGTCCGGAGACATGTGATTTTCGAACCCGTTCACCTTGTAAGTGAGGCTGTGGTTGGTGATATCGGTGATGATAAACAGGTCCGTTCCTCGAATGGATTCATTGATAACGCCTTTGGCCTCTCCGGAGCCAAAGCGCGGGCAACTGGCACTGACCAGATAAGTGTCACGATCATACCCGTGAAATTCAAGGCCGATTTCCTTCCGCTTGATCAGCTCCTCCGTATCATTGCGGCGGAACTGAACGATGTACTGATCGACTTCCTTGCCGATCTGCTGACAACCGTTCATTGCCAGGATCTTAAGTGGCGCGACCGGCAGTGTATCTTTAAAGGTAAAGGGATTGCCCGATTGAGTGTCGTGCATGGAATGCCTCCTTCCAAACTGTATGCCCCATTTATACCATGTCTTTCGCTCGGTTGCAACACAATCTTGCAGGCAGGTCGTTAATTGCCGGAAGGGATTGAGTCAAAAAATGTCTTCGGTAGCGATATATCCGTTGCTGCCTAAGTTCCCTCGGCCAGAACCACGTAGGCTCAAAAAATCTGCAAAAAGCAGAAGCAAGTCGGTTCAACTCGCGCTTCGCGCTCAAACAGTGAACCTCCTTGCTTCTAAAGCAGATTTTATTTCGCCAAGTGGTTCTATGGCCTCCTCCACATGGCAGCAACCGGATATAATCGCTGCCGCAGCCATTTTTTGACAATTTACACGCTTTCTATCTTGCAGCATTGGCACGGCAAAAAACAATAAATAGCGATGTTCGCTATTACGGAGAAAAAAGTCTGAATTCTGTCCAGATCTTTGGCAAGAAAAATGTAAGTCAAAAAGCGGGCCGGAGGCAGAGTTTATATCGTTCCGCCGTAATGTCTCGTTCTTAAACAATCGGATAAATCTCATGAAATCGTGTAGATTGTCAAAAAATGGCCGAGGCAGTAATACAACTGTTGCTGTCCTGTGGGAGAGTCCAAAGGGGGCGGAGGAGAATTTCCGGTCAGCTAAATGGAAGCAAGGGGGCTAGTACCACTTATGGCAGCGAAGCGCTGCACTGACGCGAAATCGCGGTATTACCAGTACCGCGATTTCAGGGGACTCGAGGAACACCGTCATCAGACGGGGTTCCGGGATGTCCCCGGCGGATGTGCGGTGCTTCGCTGCCATTAGTGGTACTCCCCGAAGATTCCTATAGCTGACGGAAATCTCCTCCGCCGCCTAAGGGCTCCCCAAAGGACTGCTACAAGCATTTTATTGTCTCGGCCATTTTTTGACGGGGCATTAACCGGAAGATAGGAATGACACGGCAGATTATGGGCCGGCGAAAATGTGGTTTCATGTC
This sequence comes from Lachnospiraceae bacterium, assembly GCA_017479935.1. GTDB lineage: Bacteria > Bacillota > Clostridia > Lachnospirales > Lachnospiraceae > RGIG5021. Next base: position 59,967 of record JAFVBO010000097.1, on the reverse strand, counting down.
AGGGTTTACAAAAGGGAGGAAGATTGTTAAAATAGCAGTCGAACAAGTTCTGAAGAGTGATCCGCTGGTGCTGCGCACCGCACAGAAAGGGGCGGAATGAAAAAACACGAGCATATCATAGCCAGGGTTCTGCCGGATTCCATAGCGGAAGAGATGGGGATTGAAGCCGGCGATGTTGTCCTGTCCGTAAACGGAGAAGAAATTGTAGATATTTTTGACTATCAGTTCGATATGGAGGACTCTTATGTGGTCCTTCTCATCCGCAAGCCAAACGGCGAAGAATGGGAGCTGGAGATCGAGAAGGATGAAAAGGAAGACATCGGGATTGAATTCGAGAACAGCCTGATGGATCAATATCGTTCCTGCCGGAACAAGTGCGTCTTCTGCTTCATCGATCAGATGCCGCCGGGCATGCGGGAAACGCTGTATTTTAAGGATGACGATTCCCGGCTTTCCTTTCTGCAGGGAAACTACGTAACACTGACCAACATGAACGACAAGGACATTGACCGGATCATCCGGTATCACATGTCGCCCATCAACATTTCCGTTCACACAACAGACCCGGAGTTGCGCTGCATGATGCTGCACAACCGCTTTGCCGGCACGTCCTTAAAGAAGATCGACCGGCTGTATGAAGGCGGAGTAATCATGAACGGGCAGATCGTCTGCTGCAAGGATTTAAATGACCGGGAGGAATTAAATCGGACGATCGGAGATCTGACGCGCTACTATCCGCAGATGCAGAGCGTTTCCGTCGTGCCGGTGGGCTTGTCGAAGTATCGCGAGAAGCTGTATCCGTTAAAGCCGCTTACGAGGGAAGACGCGGTGGAAAATCTGAAGATCATTCATCATTGGCAGGATGTGATGATGGAGAAGTACGGTGTCCATTTTGTCCATGCCAGCGATGAGTGGTACCTGCTGGCCGGGCAGGAGCTTCCGGAAGAGGAGAGGTACGATGGGTATCTGCAGCTCGAAAACGGCGTCGGAATGATCCGGCTTCTTCTGGAGGAAGTCAAGGCCGCTTTAGAGGATCGGGAGACCGATGACCGCAAGTATGAGGCGGCGCTTGCCACCGGGCTTTTAGCCGGGCCTTATATTGAAAAGATTGCGGGATGGATTGAGGAGAAATATCCCGGTGTAAAGCTTCACATTTACCCTATCCGCAATGACTTTTTCGGAGAGAACATCACCGTTTCGGGGCTCATCACCGGGCAGGATCTGATGGCGCAGCTGAAGGATAAGGAGCTGGGCGAGTGCCTGCTTCTTCCGGTCAACATGTTCCGCAGCGGGGAAGAAACGCTCTTGGATGATTACACGAAGACAGACGTGGAACAGACGCTGAAGGTTCCCGTCAGAATTGTGGGCAGCAGCGGAGAAGAATTTGTCAGGGCGGCCCTGGGCGAGGAAGAAGAGATGTGCCCGGACTATCCGCCATATGAACTGGCTGATTAATAATCAGGAAAGCAGGTATTCTGCCTGCGCGCCGTCTTTCCTTCGAAAGCATGGCGATTTTATAAAAGGAGTAAAATATATATGAGTAAACCAATCGTTGCCATCGTCGGCCGCCCCAACGTGGGTAAGTCGACCTTGTTTAACGTACTGGCCGGAGACAAGATTGCAATCGTAAAAGATACCCCGGGTGTCACCCGCGATCGGATTTATGCGGACGCGGAGTGGTTAAACCACAGCTTTACGCTGATTGACACGGGAGGAATTGAACCGGACAGTAAAGATATTATCTTAACCCAGATGCGGGAGCAGGCGCAGATTGCCATCGACACGGCGGATGTGATCCTGTTTGTGACGGATGTGCGCCAGGGTCTGCAGGACGCGGATTCCAAGGTGGCGGACATGCTGCGCCGGTCCGGAAAGCCCATCCTTCTGGTGGTCAACAAGGTGGACAGCTTTGAAAAATTCATGCCGGATGTGTATGAGTTTTACAACTTAGGGATTGGGGATCCGATCCCGGTTTCGGCTTCCTCCCAGATGGGCCTGGGCGATCTCTTAGATGCGGTTGTCGCGCATTTTCCAGAAGCAGCGAAGGCGGAAGAGGATGATGATCGTCCCCGCGTGGCCGTGATCGGCAAGCCCAACGCCGGCAAATCCTCGCTGATCAACAAGCTGGCCGGTGAGAACCGCGTGATCGTCTCGGAAATCGCCGGAACCACGCGCGACGCGATCGACACCGTCATCAAGAAGAACGGCAAGGAATATGTCTTTATCGACACCGCCGGCCTTCGTCGGAAGAACAAGATCAAGGAAGAGCTGGAGCGGTACAGCATCATCCGCGCCGTGGCGGCTGTGGACCGCGCGGACGTTGTGATTGTCATGATCGACGCGTCCGAGGGCGTGACCGAGCAGGATGCCAAGGTGGCCGGCATCGCGCATGAGCGCGGCAAAGGCGTGCTGATCGCCGTCAACAAGTGGGATAAGATCGAAAAAGAGACCAACACGGTCAATGAGTTTACCAAGGATATCCGGGAGGTTTTGTCCTTCATGCCTTACGCGGAAATCCTGACCATGTCCGTGGAAACCGGTCAGCGCGTGCTGAAGATCTTTGATTACATTGATACGATTATCGAAAATCAGAATCTGCGCATCTCCACCGGTGTCGTCAATGAAATCATGACCGAAGCGGTAGCCATGCAGCAGCCTCCGACGGACAAGGGCAAGCGCCTGAAGCTGTACTATATGACGCAGGTTTCGGTGAAACCGCCCACCTTCGTCGTCTTTGTAAACGATAAGGAACTGATGCATTTTTCCTATACGCGGTATCTGGAGAATAAACTTCGTGAAGCGTTTGGCTTCCGGGGTACTCCCATTCACATCATCGTAAGAGAGAGAAAGGAAAAGGAGGCATAAAATGCTGACTCGTTTGATTGTTGTAGCCATCGGCTATGTATTTGGTCTGTTCCAGACCGGTTATCTGCTTAGCAAGTACGTTCTGCATGAGGACATCCGCACGAAGGGAAGCGGCAACTCCGGTGCCACGAACGCCCTGCGCGTGTTCGGCGTCAAAGCCGGTCTGATCACCTTCCTGGGCGATGTCTTAAAGGCCCTGATTTACTGCCTTATCCTGAAACTTGGCTTTGGCGCTCAGTTCGGGGACCAGGCGGAAGTGATCATGCTGTACGGCGGTCTGGGCGTCATCTTAGGACATTCCTATCCGTTCTATATGAATTTTAAAGGCGGAAAAGGCGTTGCCTCCTCTGCCGGTGTTCTGTTTGCCTACGACTGGCGGCTGACCGTGATCCTTCTTCTGATCTTTGTGGTCATCGTCTATCTGACTCGTTATGTCTCCTTAGGATCGCTGATCGCAGTCGGACTTCTGCCGGTTGCCGCGCTGATTTTCCACGCGCTGTCCTGGCATGTCATTCCTGCTGCCGCCTTTGCGGAGACGATCATTCTGATGCTGATCCTGGTGGCCCTTTGCACCTGGGCGCACCGCGCGAACATCGGCCGTTTAAAGAACGGGAACGAGAACAAGATCAGCTTTAAAAAGAAAGGAACTGAGAAATGAAAATAGGGGTCATCGGTTCGGGAACCTGGGGCATGGCGTTGTCCCTTCTCCTGAACGATAACGGACATCAGGTGCGCCTCTGGTCCGCCATTCCTACCGAGGTGGAGGCGCTGAATACAAAAAAAGAGCATCCCAACCTTCCGGGTGTCCCCATCCCGGATGCGATTGAAATCACCGGAGATCTGGAAAGCTCCATCCGCGGGATGGACCTTCTGGTTCTGTCGGTGCCGTCCATTTTTACCAGGTCGACGGCGCGCAAGATGAAGCCGTATGTCGAGGCTGGGCAGATCATCGTAAGCGTAGCCAAGGGTATTGAGGAAGACACTCTGAAAACGCTCTCGGAGCAGATCGAGGAAGAGATTCCGCAGGCGGATGTCTGCGTGCTTTCCGGCCCCAGCCACGCGGAGGAAGTGGGACGGCGCATCCCCACCACCTGTGTGGTCGGCGCAAAGAGCAGAAAGACCGCCGAGTTCGTGCAGAAAATCTTCATGAATCCGGTTTTCCGCGTCTACACGAGCCCGGACATTATCGGGATCGAGTTGGGCGGATCGATCAAGAACGTCATTGCTCTGGCAGCCGGCATCGCAGACGGCATTGGCTATGGTGACAACACGAAAGCAGCCCTGATCACCCGAGGCCTGGCGGAAATGACGCGCCTCGCCGTGAAAATGGGCGGCCGCGCCGAAACGCTGTCCGGTCTGTCCGGCATGGGCGACCTGATCGTCACCTGCGCCAGCATGCACAGCCGCAACCGCCGGGCCGGCATTCTGATCGGCCAGGGAAAGAGCATGAAAGAGGCCATGGACGAGGTCCACATGGTAGTGGAAGGCGTTTACTCCGCCAAGGCTGCGCTGGCGCTTTCGAAGAAATATCAGGTCAGCATGCCCATCGTCGAGAAGGTCAATGAGATGCTGTTCGAAGGAAAGAACGCGGTGGAAGCCGTGGACGAACTGATGCGGCGGGAGAGCCGGGTGGAGAATTCGCTGCTGCCCTGGCCGGAAGACGAAAAGCACTGAATTGAAAGGACATGAGGGGCTGGGATGGAAAGAAAGCATAAGGAATCCAAGGTTCAACGAAAGAACCGGAAGATGAACGGAGAACTGCAAAATCAGACGCTGGATGTATATATCGGGGTATTTACCTGGACCTCTGCCATCTTTATCATTCTGTTACAGATCTTTTATGAGATGGATATGGTGGCGGTCATCGGAAGACTGGTTCGCAGCATTCCGCCGCTTGTTCCGATTGCCGACTTTGTCTCTTCCCGCGTCAGCGGCTCGCTCATCAGCCTTCTGCTAAGCATCCTGATGGGCAGCTTTGCCTACACGATCCTGTTTCATCTGGTGCTGGCCATCGAAAAACGCCGCTGGATCCGGAAGTATAACGAATGCTTTGTGAACGGCACCTGGTACCACATGCATCTGAAGGAAAAGGATGATCAGTACCTTCGCGTCGGCCGGGTGACAATCCGGCAGCATTTCTTTGACCTGGACGTGGAGGCGATGAACTACAACCTGGATCCCCTGACCAAGGAAGAACGAGAGCTGCCCGTACAACAGCGCCCGGTTCGTTTTGGCAGCCAGAAGAAGGTAACCCGTTGGAGTTACATCTTAAGCAGCATCGACGAAAAGGGGGGCATTTTAGCCTGCTATCAGGCAATCAAAAAGTTAAGCAACAATCGCTTTAACCGAGGCCTTCACGAGCTTCGGGTTGTAGAGCGGGATGAGCATGGTTATCCCATCGTGCTGCAGGGGGATTTTGGAGACATTACCCCCTCGGAAAGCGAAGGATATCTGGAGTTTTACAGAGCGACCAACGTGAAGCGCAGCGGATCCTTTGATACGTCCGACGCGCCGCAGAGCTGGCTGGATGCAGTCAACCATGCCCGCTCCGAAGTGGAAAAAGCTGCGGCAAAAGCCCGCAGGAAAAAGGAGGGTACCATGAAGTATCAGGAAGTCATTGATCTGGTTCACAGCATGAAGGCGATTGCGACGGATAAAATAGCAAGAAACGAGATCGCCAAGAAAGGCGACGCGGACTATGTCACGCAAGTGGACATGCAGATCAGCAGCCGGATTCGGGAAGGACTGGCAACTTTATATCCCACCTACGGGTTCTTCAGCGAGGAAGAGAAGGGTGCGCTGTCTGATCCCTGTTGGATTCTGGACCCCATTGACGGCACCACGAACCTGATCTTTGACTATCAGATGAGCTCTGTCTCCTTAGGACTTTACGAAAATGGAGAGATTGTCTTCGGCATCGTCTACAATCCCTACACGGAAGAAACTTTTCTCGCGGTAAAGGGAGAAGGCGCGACCTTAAACGGTCAGCCGATCCATGTGAGCAGCCATGAACCCAAGGATTCGCTGGTGGAATTCGGCGCCGGCTCCACAAGAAAGGCGCAGGCGGACGAAAGCTTTGCCCTGGCCCTGTCGGTCTTTAAAGATGTCCTGGACATCCGCCGGATCTGCTCCTCCGCCCTGGATCTGTGCTATATCGCCTGCGGTCGGATTGACGGATATTTCGAGCGCGTCTTAAAGCCCTGGGATGTGGCCGCGGGTTCCCTGATCCTCACGGAAGCGGGCGGCAAAATCAGCGATTACGAGGGTGAGCCGCTCCAGTTTGCGACGCCCACCAGCGTGGTGGCCAGCAACGGCCGCATTCAGAGTTTCCTTCTGCGCAAGATCGCGGAAAACACGGGGAAGTAAAGCATGCGTGTCATAGCGGGAAAAGCGAAAAGTCTCCCCTTAAAAACCATCGAAGGAACCTCTACCCGGCCCACCACCGACCGGATCAAGGAAACCCTGTTTAACCTCCTGGCCCCCGACATTACAGGCGCTGTCTTCTTGGACCTGTTCGCCGGAAGCGGCGGCATTGGCATCGAAGCCTTAAGCCGCGGCGCGAAAGAAGCGGTGTTCGTGGAAAAGAACCGGAAAGCCGTCCGCTGCATCGAGGATAACCTGCGTTTTACGCACCTTTCGGACGGTGCCCGGGTTCTTGCCATGGATGTTTCGGAGGCGCTTGCCAAGCTTGGCAGCGAGAACAAGACCTTCGACATCATCTTCCTGGATCCGCCCTACGCCAGCCAGTTTGAGGAGGCCGTACTCATGGCCATCGCGCGGGAAAACCTGCTCTCCGAGGCCGGTTTTGTTGTCGTGGAAGCCTCTATGCAGAATGATCTGGTGGAGCTGGTAAGTCGCTGCGGGTTTGTGATCCTCCGCGACAAAGTCTACAAAACCAACCGGCACCTCTTTCTTGCCAGGCAGTAAAATGTTTGGCATCACAATGTGATACAGGTCGTCAAAAGGTTTGCAGGAGGCAGAGTTATATCGTTCGCAGTCTAAGTTCCCTCGGCCAGAACCACTATTTGCTCGTCCCATTTGCAAAAAGCATATCGCAGAACGCCGAACTCGCGCTAATGCGCTCAAACAGTCGGTCGTTCTGCTCATAAAGCAAATGGAACCTCGCAAAGTGGTTCTAAGGCCTCCTCCACATGACTGCTGCACGATATAATCTCTACCTCCTGCGGGCCTTTTGACTTACGTATTGTTCCGCCTAAGCGTTGGGGCCTTGTGACTGGCTTGAAAGCGATTGGTGGCGGCTGGATTCAGGTAACAAGCAGATGGAAATGCCACAAGCTGCTAATGGATGACACGAATCGATTGAAGGAAAATAGTGTAAATTGTCAAAAAGTGGCGGAGGCTTCGATTATATCCAGTTGCTGCCATGTGGAGGAGGCCTTAGAACCACTTGGCGAAATAAAATCTGCTTTAGAAGCAAGGAGGTTCACTGTTTGAGCGAAGCGAGTTGAACCGACTTGCTTCTGCTATTTGCAGATTTTTTGAGCCTAGGTGGTTCTGGCCGAGGGAACTTAGGCGGCAACGGATATATCGAAGCCTCCGCCATTTTTTGACTCAATACCTTATTTGTCTGACAACAACCAAACATTTTGCTGGTTGTGGATCATGAAAAGTGTGAAATACCGTAAATTTTCCCTTGTATTTGAAGGGAATCTGTGCTAGCATTGTAATAAATATGGCTGAGTATAGCCACGATGCTTTACGGGAATAACAGGAGGGCAAAACGTTGAGCAGAATTGAGCAGTTAATCGATGAAATCGAGAATTATATTGCGTCATGCAAGCCGCAGGCTTTTACAAATAACAGAAAACTGATTGTGGATAAGGATGAAATTGAAGAGCTCCTGGCGGAACTTCGCAGCCGTACCCCGGATGAAATCAAGAAGTACCAGAAAATCATCAGCAATCAGGAAGCCATTTTAACAAGCGCAAAGGATCAGGCAGACGCCATTATCGAACAGGCAAACAAGCAGACGGACGAAATGGTGAACGAGCACGAGATCATGCAGCGCGCGTACAAGAAGGCTTCGGAAATCATTGACAACGCGAACGCACAGGCTCAGGAGATTATCGACAAGGCTTCCGCGGAAGCTGCCGCTGTGCAAAGTGGCGCGATTCGTTACACCGATGACATGCTTAAGAATCTGCAGACCATCATCAGCCATACGGTGGAAGCGTCCAACTCCCGCCAGAGCGCGTTTATGGGTTCCCTTCAGAATATTTACGAGGTCATTACCGCCAACCGGAAAGAGCTCAACCCTGATGAGCTGATCCAACCGGTGGAAGATGAGGAATAGCGAAAATTACCGGTTTACAGTAGAAGAGAGCCGAACGCCTTCGTGCAAAGTCCTACGGACGAAGCAAACAGCGTTCGGCCTTTTTTATGAAGCGATTGCGGGAGCTGCGAAGCAGCGGAGCAAGCGCGTCGGCTTTCATGGATAGCGTAACAGTGCGCAGCTGTTCGTTAGGGCGATATCATATGACATGGGGAGAATTTTCCAGAGTGCTATATAGAAAGGATTAAAAATATGAGCGATAGAGTACTGGCTCATTTAGAGCCCAAGAAAGTGTTTGAACGATTTGAAGATCTGACGCGCATCCCGCGCGTTTCCCGCAACACCAAGGCTGTATCGGATTACCTGGTCGCCTTTGCAAAAGAAAAAGGCCTTCCGTATCGCCAGGATGAAATGAATAACGTTGTCATCTTTCGCCCAGCCGCCCCGCGCTTTGCCCATGTAAAGCCGGTGATGCTGCAGAGCCATGTGGATATGGTGGGAGCCAAGCGCACGGACAGTCGTCATGATTTTGCCAAGGATCCGCTTACGCTGCATGTGGAGGAAGACTGGATTTACGCGACAGGGACTACGCTTGGCGCGGATGATGGCATCGGTGTCGCCTTGTCGCTGGCGCTCTTGGAGGAGGAAGGCGAGTTCCCGGCGCTCGAGTGCGTCTTTACCGTGGACGAGGAGATCGGCATGCTGGGAGCTTCCGCCATCGATCTGTCCGATTGCCATGCAGGGTATCTGATCAATCTGGACTCGGAGGAGGAAGGCGTCTTCACCGTGAGCTGCGCCGGAGGCCTTCGGAGCCACATCGACCTGCCGCTGCACGGCATTGACAACAACGGCCTTTTGTACGTCGTAGAGGCGACGGGCGGCATGGGTGGTCATTCGGGTGTGAACCTGTTAGATCACCGCGGAAACATGATCCGCGTGATGGCCGAGGGGCTTCAGATGCTTTACGATAAGGTACCGTTTACCCTGATCTCCATCCGTGGCGGTGAGCAGGACAATGCGTTCTGTTCGCACTGCGAAGCGCGCCTGATGATCGATCCTGATACGCAGATTGAGTTTGAAGAGGCGGCCGAGCGTGTGTCGGCGGACATGAGAAAGAAGTGCAAGGAGCTGAAAGGCAATCCCCGCCTGATCGTCAAGACCGGCTGGATGGCGAAGGGAAAATCGCTGAACCTGGCGGAAACCGAGAAGGTCTTAAAGCTGTTAAATGAGGTTCCCGATGGCTTACAGGAAATGAGCCCGGACATCCCGGATCTTCCGCTTCTCAGCCTTAACTTAGGCATCTGCCGTGTCAATACAAACCAGCTTGCAATTGATTTCGCAATCCGTTCCAGCGATACGCCCAAGAAGGAGGCACTGGCGAAGCGGCTTCGCGACATCGCCCAAGAGGCCGGCGGCAGCGTGGAAGAGAGCGGCGTGTACTCCGGCTGGAATTACGATCCTCATTCGAAGATTCGTGAGATGGCTGTGAGCGTTTTTGAGAAGATGTTTGGAAAGACGCCCCGTCTGGAGGCGATCCACGCGGGTCTGGAATGCGGTATTTTTAAGGAGAAGCTGCCGGAGCTGGATATTCTGGCTATGGGTGTGGATATGGCTGATATTCATTCTTCGGAGGAGCATGTTTCTGTTTCCTCTACCGCCAGAACCTACGCGTTCTTAAAGGAACTGTTGCAGGAATTGGGAGAATAACGCCTGAAAATGGTATAGTGGCTTAGCGTAACCGCTTTAGGTACGGGGCGGTTACGGCTAAGCTGTCAAAGCTGTCATAATGGGGAGAATGGTATGGAACTACAGCTTTGGAGGGATACGCTGATGCCGTATGAACTGGCCGTGGAGGAGATACTGGTCAAGTTCAATCACCTGATTCGGGAATATCGGCAGTCCGGGCAGTATTCGCCAATCGAAAAAGTACAGGGACGGGTGAAGGCCGTCACTAGCATTCTGGCAAAGGCGGCCAGGAAAAACATTGATCTGGACCACATCACCGAAGAAATCGATGACCTCGCAGGCATTCGCATCACCTGCCAGTTTGTGGAGGATATCGACAAGGTCGTGGAGATCATCCGCGGCCGGGCGGATATGGAGGTGGCGAGCGAGGTGGACTATGTTCACAACGTAAAGCCCAGCGGATACCGAAGTTATCATATGAATGTCTGGTACGAGGTATCCACGATCTATGGGAAAAAGCGATTGCAGGTGGAGATCCAGATCCGCACCATGGCCATGGATTTCTGGGCTACGGTGGAGCATTCGCTGCGGTACAAATATCCCAGTGAGCTCCCGAAAACCACGGCCAAAAAGCTGGAGACCGCGGCCAGGGCCCTTTACATGCTGGATAACGTCATGTCCGACATTCGGGAAGAGGTCGTAAACGCGCAGGGGTCATTCCAGGATCAGACGAGCGTGGTCACGGACATCATGAGCAATTTAAAGAGTCTGCACGGGGGAAAGGACGAGAATTCCGACGCGATCGCGAACATTCAGGAGGAATTCTATCAGATTTTCTACTCCGGCGACTATGAAGCGCTGAAGGACTTCAGCGCCAGACTGGACCGCCTGACGGCCCAGAGAAAGGTACAGGAGCTGAAATAATCGTGCGTGATCTACTTCCGGAGCGGTTTTGCGCAGAGTTAGCCGTCACCTTTGGCGAGGAGGCAATCAAACTGCTGGGCAGCTATGACCAGCCGGCCTTTGCCGGGCTTCGTTACAACACCTGCAAGCTGACAACAGAAGAAATCGGGAAAAAGGCGGAAGGCCGGAAGCAGGTGCCCTGGGCCAAAGCCGGGTACTACCAGGCCGAGGAAGAGGCTCCGGGAAAGACGCTGGATTTCTACAAGGGCCTGATTTACATTCAGGAGCCCAGCGCTATGACGCCGGCGGAATTTCTGGATGTGCAGCCGGGAGATCATGTTTTGGATCTCTGTGCTGCCCCGGGAGGGAAAAGTACCCGCCTGGCCGAAAAGCTGCAGGGCAAAGGGGTTTTATATGCCAATGATATTTCCGCTTCCCGGGCTGCAGCGCTTCTACGCAATCTGGAGCGTTTCGGAGCCGGCAACCTGTTTGTGACGGCGGAAAGCCCGGAAAAGCTGGCCACCTGTTTCCCGGAAGCTTTTGACAAAATCCTGGTGGATGCCCCCTGTTCCGGGGAGGGAATGTTTCGCAAAGATCCATCCCTGATCCGCAGCTGGGAGGAAAAAGGGCCGGATACATACGCCCCGCTTCAGAAAAATATTCTTAACACCGCGCTTTCTATGCTAAAGCCGGGCGGCTATCTTCTTTACTCCACCTGCACCTTTTCGCCGAAGGAAGACGAGGAAGTGGTGGCGGATGCGCTGTGCAACAATGAGGATGTGGAAGAAGTGCTTCTGTCCGAGCATCCCCTGTTTTACGAAGGAATGCTGCCCTGCGCGCACGGGATCAAGCTGCTTCCCAGTCGCATCCATGGCGAAGGGCATTTTCTGGCGCTTTTGAAGAAGAAAGAACGGACCAGCCAAGGTGTGGGAGGCGAAACACCGCTCGATAGAGATGAAACAGCGAAACTGAGCAAAACGAGCTTCGAGAGAAACAGCACAGCCCTCCTGGATGATGCAATCTCCGGCAAAAGAGATTCTGCAGCTTACCTGCTTCGGGAAAAGGACCTTTTGGAAAACGGAAGAAAAAGAGGGAACGCCGATCGTTACGGCTCTGAAAGCGCATCAAGAAAAAAGCCGAATCGGCCAGGCAGCGCTGCATCCGCCGGAAAAACGCCTGCTACCCAAACGCCGCTTGCTGCCTGGCAGGAATTTGCCAGCCTTTTGCGGATCGGAATTCCTGCTGAAAATCTTTATGAAAAGGACGGTCATCTGTACCTTTTGCCGGCGGGATGCGAGGTATCCCGAAGTTTGCGCTACCTTCGCACGGGTCTGCATTTGGGGGATCTGAAAAAGAACCGTTTTGAGCCCTCCCAGGCGCTCGCCATGTGGTTAAAAAAAGGGGACTTCGACCAGGAGGTGGAGTTGTCCGAAGAAGAGGCGTTTCGGTATCTTCGAGGGGAAACGATTGAACTGCCTGCGGAGGATTTTGGCGATCTTCGAGGGGAAGTAAGAGACCTGCCTGTAGAGAATCCTGGCGATCTTCGAGGGGAAACAAGAGACCTGCCTGGCGATCTTCGAAGAGAAGCAAGAGATCTACAAGAGGCTTCTCGCGATCCTGGTCAGGAAGCGGGTGCGCAGCGGATGGTTTTTTCTGCGAGGAAAATGCCCAATAAGGGTTGGTGTCTGGTTTTACAGGATGGACAGCCGCTGGGCTTTGCGATCGTGCAGGACGGGCGGTTGAAAAACAAACTGGATCCCGGGTGGAGGGTCTTATAAAAGCATAGTGCGAAGGAGCTCGTATGCTTATGTTAGCATGTGCAGAAGCGCATATGCTTTTCTTAGCATGTATAGAAGCGCGTATGCTTTTATTAACATGTGTAGCAGCGCGTCAGCGCTGCAGGGAGGCCTATTTTAGAAAGGAACGCTCATGCGGGAAGTAGTCATAAACAAGAACGAGGCCGGGCAGCGCCTGGATAAGTTTTTGCGGAAATACATGAGTCAGGCTGGATCCGGCTTTCTATACCGGATGCTTCGGAAAAAGAACATTGTGCTAAACGGAGCGAAGGCGGACGGATCAGAAAAACTGAAAGAGGGGGACTTAGTCCGCCTCTTTTTGTCGGAGGAAACGATTTCTTCTTTCCAGGAAGTGGCTGCCTCCTATCCCTACAAACCGCTGGATGTGCTGTATCTGGGGCCCAACGTCGCCATCGTCAACAAACCGGCCGGGATGCTTTCGCAGAAAGCCGAAGCGGAGGATATATCGCTGAATGAATATCTGATCGGATGGCTATTGCAGGAAGAAAAGATCTTCGAAAAAGACCTGGCCACTTTCAAGCCGTCTGTCTGCAACCGCCTGGATCGGAACACCTCGGGGCTTGTGCTCTGCGGCGTGTCGCTGGCCGGCTCGCAGGCGTTATCCGCTCTCTTAAAAGGCCGGGGGATCCGAAAAGAGTACCTTTGCCTGGTGCTCGGAAACGTGAAGAACGATGCGTATGTGAAGGGGTTCCTGCGAAAAGACGAACGCACCAATCAGGTAAGCATTTCGGAGACCGAGCGGCCTGGCGATCAGCCGATTGAGACTTCCTACCAGGTGGTGGCGCACGGAGAGCACACCACGCTTCTGAAAGTCCACCTGATTACCGGCCGCACGCATCAGATCCGCGCCCATCTGGCTTCCTTAGGGCACCCGGTGGTAGGGGATAAGAAATATGGCGCCATCGCGGGTGACGCGAATTCCGGATACGGAAGGAAAGACGGGCAGCAGGCAGCCGGAAATGGGGGCAGAAGTGACAAGGCTTTTAGGTCTCCAGCCTTTAAGGACCCGGTACCGGCCAGACATCAGATGCTGCACGCCTGGCGCGTCACGTTCCCCCAGGTTGCTTCCGCTGATGAACCGATGGCCGCTATTTCCGAGCTCGCTGGAAAAAGTATCACCGCCCCGGTCCCCGATGCGATGAAAACCTGTCTGATCAAGGAGGGAATATCCCATGGCGACGTGGAATAGCCGGGGGCTTCGCGGTTCCTCGCTGGAGGAACTCATCAATCACACAAATGAGTTGTACCGCGAGAAGAAGCTGGCCCTGATTCAGAAGATTCCCACCCCCATCAAGCCGATTGACATCGACCAGTCCACACGGCATATAACCCTGGCGTACTTTGACCAGAAAAGTACCGTGGATTACATCGGCGTGGTGCAAGGCGTGCCTGTCTGCTTTGACGCGAAGGAGAGCGCGGTAGACACTTTTCCGCTGCACAACATTCATGAGCATCAGATTCGCTTTATGGAAGAGTTTGAGGCACAGAAGGGGGTTGCCTTTATCCTGCTTCAATACACGCACCGGGATGAGGCCTACTACATTCCGTTCCGGGACATCCTTTTCTGGTGGAACCGGCGGGAGGAAGGCGGGCGGAAGAGCTTTACCTACGATGAAGTGAACAAGAACTATTCGATTCATGCGAGCGGGAATGCGCTCCTTCATTACCTGGAACCTTTGAGCCGGGATTTGCAGGAGCATGCGCTGTAAAACCGCCGAGCAATGAACTGGTATGTCATTGCTACACGGTAAGGTGTTGAGTCAAAAAGAATCAGGGGGCAGAGTTAGTATTCCCATACTATGGGCAAGTCTCTGGAAGCTGCTTAAATGCATGGGGATTGGCACTAAAGGCTAGTTTCCCATGCAAGATAGCAGCTGGAAGATTTTTATTTGCATGGGGATTGGCATCAAAGGGCTTGTTCCCCATGCAATTTAGCAGCCGGAAGATTCTAAATTGCATGGGGATTGACACTAAACGGCCTGTTTCCCATGCAAGCTAGCTTTTGGAAACTTCAAATATGCATGGGGATTGGCACTAAATGGCAAATTTCCCATGCATGAAGCTCTTTAGGGGCCAACGGAAGCGTAGGCAAAACAACTCTAACAAGCTTTGCCTACGCCAGATACCTATTGAGAGGCCTGCGAAAGCGTAGGCAAAACAACAATAACAAGCTTTGCCTACGCTATGCGGAAAGTTTCAGTTGACAAATCCGCCCAGGTAACATATAATTCACCGTGCTACCACATTATCACAGTAAAGCGCCGAAGAGATTGAAACACCAAAGAAAATCCAGCACCGAAGAAAACAAAGCACCATAGAAAATCCAGCACCGAAGAAAACAAAGCGCCATAGAAAATCCAGCGCCAAAGAAAACAAAGTGCCAATATAACGCCGAAAATACGGCAAATCGCGCCACGCTTCCCCCAAAGCCGTGCGCGCCACCAGGAGAACGACCATGAAAGATCTGCTTCACACCCCGGAAGGAGTCCGGGATATTTACAGCCGGGAGTACGCGGAAAAGCGCGAGATTGAACGGCGGATGGAAAGTGCATTTACGCGCTTCGGATATGAAGGCCTGCAAACGCCTTCCTTTGAATTTTTTGATATTTTTAATCAGGAGCGCGGCAGCGTTGCCAGCCGGGACATGTTCAAATTCTTTGACCGGGAGGGCAACACCTTGGTGCTTCGCCCGGATATGACGCCGTCCATCGCCCGGTCCGCCGCGAAGTATGTGCGGGAGGAAGATCTTCCGGCCAAGTTCTGCTACATTGGGAACACTTTCGTGAACAATTCCCGGTATCAGGGGCGCTTGAAGGAAATCACCCAGGCTGGCGCCGAGCTGATCGGCGACGGAAGCTGTGACGCGGATGCGGAAATCCTGGCCATGGTTGTGGAAGCGCTGGTAGGCTGCGGTCTGAAGGAATTCCAGGTGGACGTGGGCCAGGTGGAGTTCTTCAATGGCCTGGTGGAAGCCGCAGGCCTTTCTCCGGAAACGGAGGAGGAGCTACGCAAGCGTGTGGAGGCGAAGAATTTCTTTTCCGTGGAGGATTTCCTGAACGAGCAGAACCTGTCGGAAGAGCTGACCAACGCGTTTCTGGCCCTGCCGCATCTGTTCGGGAACATCGATATCCTGTCGGAGGCGGAGGCTTTAACGGATCATCCGAGGTGTCGGGCCGCGATCCGGCGTCTGCGCGATCTATACGAGCTGTGCCGCCTGTACGGGGTGGAAAACTATATTTCCTTCGATCTGGGAATGCTCGGAAAATACCAGTATTACACGGGCATCATTTTCCGCGTCTTTACCTATGGAAGCGGCGAGGCGCTTGGCGGTGGCGGACGCTATGATAAGCTGATGCAGCAGTTTGGCCGAAAGGCGCCGGCCGTGGGTTTTGCCATTTCCATCGATCAGTTGATGCTGGCGCAGTCCCGGCAGCACCTGTTTGTCTATGCGCCGTTATGCCGGGAATTTTTGTATTACAATGAAACCGGTCGGAAGGCCGCGTTAGCGTTTTCCCGGGAAATGCGGGCGCAGAATCTGGCGCTTCGCCTGTTCTTTGAGCCGGGTTCTGAGGAAACGCTTATAGAGCGGGCCAAAGCCAAGAAGAGGCAGAATCCGGAAGCGGATGTGTTCTACTGCAGCGGGGAGAAACCGGAAAGGATGACATTATGAGATATCTGACGATTGCCCTCGCCAAGGGGCGGCTTGCGAAGCAGACCATGGAGATGCTGGAGAAGATCGGCATTTTCTGTGAGGAGATGAAGGATGAAAAGACCCGCAAGCTGATTTTTACCAACGAAGAGCTGAAACTCCGTTTCTTCCTTGCCAAGGCAACGGACGTGCCTACCTACGTGGAATACGGGGCAGCAGACATTGGCTTTGTCGGCAAGGACACCATCTTAGAAGAGGGCCGGAACCTGTACGAGGTGTTAGACCTCGGCTTTGGAAAGTGCCGCATGTGTGTCTGCGGGCCTGAAAGTGCCCGGGAAAAGCTGCAGAATCATGAGCTGATCCGCGTGGCTTCCAAATATCCGGCGATTGCGCGCGACTATTTCTACAATGTCAAACATCAGACAGTTGAAATAATCAAATTAAATGGATCAGTTGAATTGGCGCCGATCGTAGGACTCTCCGAGGTGATCGTCGATATCGTCGAAACCGGCTCAACCTTGCGGGAAAACGGATTGGTGGTCTTAGAAGAGGTTTGCCCGCTCTCCGCGCGCATGGTGGTCAACCAGGTGAGCATGAAGATGGAAAACGAGCGGATCCGCCGGCTGATCGAGCAGATGCGGGAACTGATTCGAAAAGAAAACGCGTAAACGAGGTTTATTTATGAGCGAAACAATTTTTTATGCAAAACTGTCTCTGCCGGCAGACTTTAGTACGGACGAGATCGTGCAGAAGGCCATCGCCTGCGAAGATGCCGGGGCGGATGCTCTTTTGGTTGCGATGAACGAGAGCAGTACGGCTTCGCATGAAGCAGCCATCGAACAGATCAGACAGATCTGTCTGGCGGCGGATTTACCCGTCTGCGTGTACGGTTGCATTCATCGCTTGGAGGATGTTAAGAAATACCTCTATACCGGGGCGGCAAGTGTTCTGTTTCGGGAGGATGTTTCCGGCGACATGATCGTATATCCGGAGGCCTGCTCCCGCTTTGGCAAGGAAAAATGCGTCCTGATGAAGGAAGGCGTGTTTGCCGTGAACGAGGGGGAAAGTCCTGTGGTACAGGATGCACTGGATTCCACCCCGGATTTCTATGCGTTAAAAAAGCAGGCCGAGGAAGAGGGCAAAACGGTTCGCCGCTTTACCTCCGCCATGAGCTTTGATCAGCTGCACCCAGACAAGAACGGTCTGATCCCGGCGATCGTCCAGGACTATAAAACCGGCGAGGTTCTGATGCTGGCCTACATGAATGAGGAAGCGTTCAATCAGACCATCGCGACCGGAAAGATGACCTATTTTAGCCGGAATCGTCAGTCTTTATGGGTAAAAGGCGAGACCTCCGGACATTTCCAGTACGTCAAGGAGCTGCGCATCGACTGCGACGAGGACACAATCCTGGCGAAGGTGCGCCAGGTGGGCGCTGCCTGTCACACCGGAAACCGGTCCTGCTTTTATCGGACGCTGGCAAGCCGTGGGGAGGAGCACGTGAATCCGCTCACCGTGCTGGAAGAAGTTTATGATACGATCTGTGACCGGAAGGTAAATCCCAAGGAAGGCAGTTATACCAACTACCTGTTCGACAAGGGCATCGACAAGATCCTGAAGAAGTGCGGGGAAGAGGCCACTGAGATTGTGATCGCCGCCAAGAACCCGGATCCGCAGGAGACGGTGTATGAGATGTCCGATTTTCTGTACCACATGATGGTGCTGATGGCTGAGAAAAAGATCTCCTGGACGGATCTCACCCGGGAGCTCGCAAACAGACATTGACGATAAGAAGCTGCCTGAAGTTTTTGAAAGGGCGTCAAGATTGGCTGATTGGCATGGATATAAGCTTTGCCGTTCGTCTTTCTTGACGCCCTCTTTTCATGAATGGATATGCGTGCATGTCTCTTTTCTTAAGTTTACTGGAAGCTTCTCGCTTTTCGGTTGAAAAAAGCCAGGAATGAAGTATAATGAAAAAAGTATTTTCTAAACGCAGAAACTCTGTGTGGCGTGGTATACGCCGAAAATCGATTCAAAAAGAGAGGTTCCTATATGAAGCTTTTATCCGTAGGTATTCCCAGCTACAATTCGCAGGACTATTTGGAGCACTGCGTCGAATCCCTGGTGCCGGGTGGAGACAAGGTAGAAATTCTGAT
The DNA here is from genome assembly GCA_017479935.1 of Lachnospiraceae bacterium. Classification (GTDB taxonomy): domain Bacteria; phylum Bacillota; class Clostridia; order Lachnospirales; family Lachnospiraceae; genus RGIG5021. Next base: position 41,598 of record JAFVBO010000097.1, on the reverse strand, counting down.
CATTGATGACGGCTCCAAGGACAATACGGCGCAGATTGCGGACGCCTTAGAGGCCAAGTACCCGGGCATCGTTCGGGCCATACATCAGGAAAATGGCGGCCACGGCGAAGCCGTGAACGCTGGCCTTCGCAATGCTACGGGCCTTTTCTATAAGGTTGTGGACAGCGATGACTGGGTAGGCGCGGAAGCGTATGCCACCATCCTTTCCAAGTTGGAGCAGTTCGCCGCCACAGGCGATATGCCCGACATGATCATCAGCAACTTTATCTATGACAAGCAGGGTGTGACCCATAAAAAGGTCATGGAGTACCGGAAGTACCTTCCCGTGGACAGAATGTTCACCTGGGAGGAAGCGAATAAGATGCCCACCGGCACTTACATCCTGATGCACTCCGTGATCTACCGCACCGAAATGCTGAAGGCCAGCGGCATGGTGCTTCCGAAGCACACGTTCTATGTGGACAACATCTTTGTCTTCCAGCCGCTGCCGTTCGTGAAGAAGCTGTATTACATCGACGTGGATTTTTATCATTACTTCATCGGCCGGGAGGATCAGTCCGTACAGGAGGGTGTCATGATGAAGCGGATCGATCAGCAGCTTCGTGTCAATCGCCTCATGATCGACACGATGGCCGGAAAGAAGATTGAGAATCCCAAGGTATGGGAGTATATGCGCAATTATCTGGATATCATCTGCGCTATTTCCTCCATCCTTCTGATCCGTATTGGCACGAAGGACGCCCTTCAAAAGAAGGACGAGCTGTGGGATTACTTAAAGAACGCGGATGCCGCACTGTACAAGAGTATCCGTGGCGGTTTCCTTGGCAGAGGCGTAAACCTGCCTGGCAGCGTAGGCCGTAAGCTCGCGGTGGCGGTTTACCGCATTGCGCAGAAGGTTTACGGATTTAACTAAGTAGCAAAATTGTATACTGCTTCAACGATTTATTTTGCTCCCATGCAGTGCGTCAGGCGTTGTATGGGAGTTTTTAACATATCACCGGTCGCGATGCGTAGGGGCAATAAGAAACGAAAGGAGTTAACGATGAAAAAGGCCAAAATAGCCACCATGCTTGCCATCCTCTGTGCCTTTGGCATGCTGGCAGGATGCGGAATACGGGAAGGATCCTCAGAGATGGAAACGTCCGAAAGCAATATAAAAGAAGAGGGAGGAACGGTTTCCGAGTTTGATGCCGTCTACCTGGGAGTAGAAAACTACGGAGCGGAAGAAACCAACAGAGATAATAAAAATAACTTCACTTATCGTTTTGAGATCAACGGGGCGGAGCAGGTTTTCAAGATGTGGAACGGAACAGCAGATGAAGAGGGAAGCTATGATTATCCGCTTCAGAATCAGCTGAAAGAAGGGTATTCCTACCGTGTAACCGTGGAGAACGACACGGTGATGGAAGTAAGCGAGAAAGCGGATTCCGCCGAGATTGATTACACAGCGCCGGTCAGCGGAGTTCCGGGTGAAAAAACGCTGAAGAACTTCCTGCAAACCGCGTTGGCACCGGTCGGAACCACGCTGTATATCTACGGCGGCGGTTGGGACTGGCAGGACGAAGGCTCCGCCATTCAGACCAGAACGCTTGGCGTGTCGCAGGATTGGGTCAAATTCTTCAACAGCCAGGATGAAAACTATACCTTCAAAGAGAAGGATGGAGATGAAGCCAAGGCGGACCCGAAAACCAGTTATTATCCCTACGGTGAGTATAATGAGTACTACTATGCGGGTCTGGACTGCTCCGGTTACCTGGGATGGGTGATCTACAACACCTTTGAAAGCGAGAGCGGAAAGGACGGCTATGTAGGAGGTTCCACCGGCTTTGCCAAAAGGCTTTCGGCAAAAGGCTGGGGCGAATGGACCCAGGACATCCAGGTGCCGGATGGCAAGAACGGATATACCATGCTGCCCGGGGATGTAATGAGCATCAACGGCCATGTCTGGGTGTCCTTAGGTACCTGCGAAGACGGAAGCGTTGTGATTCTTCACTCCACGCCTTCTTTAAGCAGGGCGGGGCAGCCGGGCGGCGGCGTGCAGATCAGTGCCATCGGCGCGGATAAAAACTGCGAGGCGTATAAACTGGCAGATGAATACATGTCTAAGTACTATCCTGAATGGTACGAAAGATATCAGACGCATCTCTGTGACCCGGCCAGATATTTTGGCTTTGAGGGCGAGAATGCCGGAAGATTTACCTGGAACACGGAAGGAACCGCGGATGGATTAGCGGACCCGGAGAATCTGCAGAAGATGACGCCGGAAGAGGTATTGGAGATACTGTTTTTATAGCACAGTGGGATGCTACGAGAACCTGGCAAGCACAAGCGATAGCGCAGTGCGAGCCAGGTAGAGTGTATGCGTTAGCTGTGCGAAGCAACGAAGCTGTGCGTAGGGGCGATATCATATGGTGTGGCCCGGTCGCGATTGCTTGATTCAACCATGCCGTCATTGTCCATTTGGCGCGCATACGATAAGCTATGCAGGCAACTGATCGTACGCGCAAAGATAAGGAGGATGGCATGGCAAGAAGACCTGTATTTCTCGCAGATGACCAGCAGTATGTTAAAACAGTGATCATCCCATACGACTACTGCGGTGGACTTACCGCAGAGCAACGTAAAAGCAGCATTGACAATCTGCACAAAGCTTGCAGAGACCAGTTCCCGGAAGCGAGGGTGCTGGAGATCACCAAAGATTCTCCCGAAGCGATCGGACGAGCATTGAGTGCCTCTCGCTTGAAGCTGATCGTGAATACGGCCCCACGCTTCAAAAAGCGGAAACGGTTTCCGAAGAGGAAACGACGGCTGATCCGGAAAACTTTTCTGAAGAAGAGCTTTGAAAAAAAGCTTTTGGACAAAAACGAGGAGGAGCAGGAAGCGCTCTTTCGGAAGGCTTCCCAAAGGACCTGCTCCTTGAAAAAAACAAACAGCGCTTTCTTCGATGTTCTGTATCTATCCGCACGTGTGTGCGAGCGGGGCGGTCCGTTTCCGGAAGTCTTAAGAAAACGTCCCTACGAGGCGCGAAAAAGTTCCCGATTAACGGAGTGCGGACGAGTGATAGGATTTCGGTGGGAAAAGAAGAACATCTCCGCAGAGCCAGGCACGTTATTTTACACATGGTTGTATCTATGGGCCCTGAAAAGGCTGCCCACTCTCGGGAATCAGCTGATGGAGTACGATATTTTTACCGACATCCGGTTTTTCCCGTTAAAAGAAACCAGCTGTCTGGCGAGAGCGGCCGCCATCTATAAGTCGCTCCGGCGCAAAGATGAGTTGGAAAAAGCCCTTCAGGATCCCGCTTTCCTGGCGCAGATTGTTGCATAAACTTATATAAAATGAGCAGGCTGGATGTCTATCCAACCTGCTCGTTTTACATATATGTTTTATCACGGAAAGGGCAGAATACAACGTTTTACGTGGCTTTTACTGCAGCATCTTCGTGGGTTTTTATTTCAGCTTCACATGAAGCTCATTCCCCGGAAGCATGGGTGTTTCCAACACCGTTTTCATCCACTTTCCATAATTACTGTTCATAAGGAGCTCGATGAGCGGCTCGCAGGCCGGCATGGCTTTGATCTCTTCCTGGTGAAGGGCCATGGTCCCGGACGCGTAGGTTTGCATGAACAGCCGAAACACTTCCTCCATGGCTGCCAGCTCTTCTTCCGGCACGGAGGAGGTATCCGCATAGGTTTCAATCATGGCCCGGTAGCTTGCCGGGCTGTTTTTTTCGCTGAAAGCCAGCTCTTTGATCGCATCGCTTGCTCCATACTGCTCAAAATCGATCGGCTCTGCGTAATAGTCGGCGTTTCCGTCTTCGATGGAGAGAAAACCCATCAGGTGCGGGTATGCGGCAGGCATGCCGCTGACCACCTGGTACAGGGCCTCCTGGTTTTCGATATTCTGCGAATGGCGGTGCCCGGAAAAGCACAGACGCACATCGGCGTTCAGGAGCATTTCATACAGCTTAGCATTTTGGATGGAATAGGAACTGAGGGTGGCCGCCTCGCCTACGGGAAGCACACCGAAGTGGGAGAGGAAGAGGACAGGCAGCTGCTCGGCCTTTGCCTTCTCAAGCTCGCTCTTTAGCCAGATCAGGGTATCGGCTGGTAATTCCCCATGATCTCCCTTGGTAAGGCTGCTGTCGTCCATCGCAAGGATGCGCAGTCCCTTGACGGTGAGGGAATAGCTTAAAGAGGCAGCGTCTTTCGACTCTTTCGAACAGAGTCCATCGTAGGCCGCCTGGAACTGACTTACGGAGCTGCGGTACATATCGTGGTTTCCGGTTGTCAGAATCACTTCGATGCCCGCGTCATGAATGCGTCGCAGAATCTGAGCGAGCGCCTGTTCATCGTTTGCAAAACCGTTGTTTGTGTTATCGCCGGTCATGATGAAGACATCCGGATGCCGGTCTATGATCTCGTTTGCGATTGTCTCCGCCAGTTCCACCGTGAGGGCCGTCATGGGATAGATAATGCCGTCCCCTTTTGAGGTAAAGTGCAGATCAGAGGTGATGATGGCCGTAAAGATATCCGAATTCATACCATCCCCTGCATGCGACGGATCAGTCAGGGCGTCGGCATCATAGGAATCGGATGAGGTGGAAACCTGGGCTTCGGATGCCAGAGCAGACGAGACTGGAACGTAGGTTTCGGATGTCAGGCCAGAGGAGGGCGTGGACAGCTCACTCGTTTGTTGTGTTGCGCATCCACCGAATGCAAGCATCAGAAAGAGAACGCATACGGTAGACAGGATCAGGGATCGTTTACGGTTGAATTTAAAAAAAGTTGATTTCATAAGGATTTTTCCTTTTACTGGTTTTGTTCAAGTATGCTTAAGGATCGAACCTGGGAGAGGTCTTTCCTGCGCGTTTGTAACTGACAAGATAAAGGCAGAATAGCACATGGCGATGAAGAAGACAACCAGGAAACATTTTTAAAAAAGGATTTTTAAGATTTGCCTATTGTAAAAACAGGGTACTCTTAGTATAGTATTCGGAGCGGCTGAAAAGAGCACTTGTTTTTGTTTGGAAAAAACACTCTTTCTGCATAGATATTCACAATCATAAGCGTAAAGGCGGATCATCCTCATGTTCCTTAAAAAGAAATTCGGAGACAATGTTTCAGCGGCTGCCATCTGCAAAAACATGCTGTTGGCAGCCGTCAGTCTGTTTATCAACGGCTTTGGCGTATACTTAACCATTCAGGCGAATATCGGCGCAGCCCCCTGGGATGTGCTGAACCTGGGCCTTTCCAAAAGCCTTGGCATCCTCTACGGAACCGCGTCCATCACGGTTTCCTTAAGTATTCTTTTGATTGACATCCTTCTTCGAGAGCCGATTGGGATTGCCATGTTCATCGACGCGTTTGTGGTAGGAAAGTCCGTAGACTTTTTCAATTACATCGAAGCGGTGCCGAAGTGTACCTCGCTTCCTACCGGGATCGCAACCATGCTGGTGGGTCTTGTCATCCTGGCCTATACGCAATTTGGCTATATGGCTGCTGCCCTGGGCTGCGGACCGCGGGATACCCTCTTGGTTGGTCTTGCCAAGCGCGCAGGAAAGCTTCCGATTGGCCTCGTCAGCATCCTGCTTTTATCCCTCGCGACGCTTATCGGGTGGCTCCTTGGCGGCCCGGTGGGGATTGGCACCATTCTCTGCGCCGTGTGTACCGGCCCTATCATGCAGACCGCATTTCAGACAGTGCATTTCGACGCGGCGCGCATTCATCATCAGGGGCTGCAGGCGTCGTTTCATGTGCTGTTTCCGTCGCTGTTCAGTTCGTGAATAGCCTCCCGGGATCTCATGGGTTGGTGACCCGTGAATAGTTACTCTGAAACAGAGATCTCTCTTCAAACCTGGAGCGGGACACTTGAAAGAAATGCCTTGAAGCGTTATACTTAAAGCAGACATTACATCAGGACCGATGGATTTCGCGAAGGAGGAAGCATATGGATTGGCGGTTGAAGGGAATTCAGAAGGTTTATGGGAAAAAGGTTGCTTTAAAATACTTTGCAGCGACTATGCATCCGGGGATTTATGCTCTTCTGGGGCCGAACGGAGCAGGGAAAAGCACACTGATGAATATTCTGGCTGGCGTACTGAAACCCACGCGCGGGGAGGTGCTGGTGAACGGAAAGCGTCTTCCCCGGAAGGAATATCAGGATCTGATCGGCTACCTGCCGCAGAAATTCGGCTTTTATGAAGCCTTTACCGGGCGGGATATGCTGTACTATATGGCAGCCCTGAAAGGAATTAAGCAGGGGAAGGAACTGGACGAGCAGGTCAGAGCGTATGCTAAACTTTTTGAACTCACCGATGACCTGGACCGCAGGATGAGCGAGTATTCCGGCGGCATGAAGCAGCGAATCGGGATTATCCAGGCCTTTTTAGGCGATCCGCAGCTGGTCATTTTGGATGAGCCCACGGCGGGACTGGATCCGAAGCAGCGCCTGTACTTCAGGGAAATGTTGATGGAGGCCGGAAACAGTAAAACGATCCTGTTGTCCACGCACATTCTGTCAGATGTGGAGGAACTCGCGGACACCATTTTCATCATGAAAGAAGGAGAAATGGTGGCCGAAACGGCGGAGCAGGAGCAGGTGGAAGAATTATACATGACTTATTTTGATGAATAGATTGAATGGAAGGAGCGTACCTTTTTGCGTAAACTGGCTTTATCCGATGAAATACTTTTGTCCGTAGAAAAACCGGCCCGCTACATTGGCGGGGAGGTCAACTCTGTGGTCAAAGATATCGAAAAGGATCATATCGACATCCGCTTCGCCATGTGCTTTCCGGATGTTTATGAAATCGGCATGTCCCATCTGGGCATTCAGATTCTGTATGACATGTTTAACCGCATGGAAGGGGTCTGGTGTGAGCGGGTGTATTCCCCCTGGCCGGATCTGGATAAGATCATGCGGGAGAAGCATATCCCGCTGTTTGGCCTGGAATCGCAGGAGCCTGTCAAGGACCTGGATTTTCTGGGCATCACCCTGCAGTATGAGATGTGCTATACCAATGTCCTTCAGGTGCTGGATTTAAGCGGGATCCCGCTGCTTTCCAAAGACCGCACCTGGGACGATCCGATCGTCCTTGGCGGCGGGCCGTGCACCTACAATCCGGAGCCTCTGGCCCCGTTTTTTGACATCTTCTACATGGGCGAGGGCGAAACCCGTTACGAAGAGCTGATCAAGCTGTACCGGGAAGCCAGAAAAAATGGCCTGTCCCGCCTGGAGTTTTTGCGGAAAGCGGCTCTCATTCCCGGCCTGTATGTACCGTCTTTGTATGATGTCACCTACAACGAAGATGGGACGTTTCAGGAGATGATCCCGTTATATCCGGAAGCCCCGAAGACCGTTGTCAAAGAGGTGGTCATGGATCTGGATCACGTGCCGTACCCCGACAAGCCGGTGGTTCCGTTTATTCAGGTGACGCAGGATCGCGTGACGCTGGAAATTATGCGCGGCTGCATCCGCGGCTGCCGTTTCTGCCAGGCCGGCATGATCTACCGCCCGGTGCGCGAGAGAAGCCTGGAATTTCTGAAGGAAAAGGCAACCGCCATGCTGCGCTCCACCGGACATGAAGAGATCACCTTAAGCTCCTTAAGCTCCAGCGATTATACGCACTTGGGTGAGCTTGTAAATTTCCTGATTGATGAATTTAAATCGCAGGGAGTGAACATTTCTTTGCCTTCTCTGCGAATTGATGCGTTCTCCTTGGATGTCATGAGCAAGGTGCAGGACATCCGCAAGAGCAGCGTCACCTTTGCACCCGAAGCCGGCACGCAGCGCATGCGCAACGTGATCAACAAGGGCCTGACGACGGAGGATATCTTAAACGGTTCCCGGGAGGCGTTTTCGGGCGGCTGGAACAAGGTAAAGCTGTACTTCATGCTGGGGCTTCCCACGGAAACGGAGGAAGACATGGTGGGCATCGCCGAGCTGGCCAACGAGGTGGCCGCGGTGTACTACGATACGGTTCCGAAGGAACAGCGGCAGGGGCGCTGCCAGATCACGGCCAGCTCCTCCTTCTTCATCCCGAAGCCATTTACGGGCCTTCAGTGGGCGCGGATGTACCCGAAGGAAGAGTACGCCAGACGGGCGCATATCGTGAAGGATGCCATGAACGCCCAGTTAAACCACAAGAGCCTGCATTACCAGTATCACGAGACGGATGTGTCCGTGCTGGAGGGCGTTTTTGCCCGGGGCGACAGGCGCATCGCGGACGTGATTCTGGCGGCTTATCGCCGCGGCAGTCTGTTTGATGCGTGGAGCGAATTTTACGACGATGAAAAATGGCAGCAGTCCTTTAAAGAATGCGGCCTGGATCCGGATTTTTACACCATGCGGGAGCGCCCGATCGAGGAAGCCTTCCCCTGGGATTTCATCGATACCGGTGTGACAAAGGCGTTCTTAATCCGGGAATGGCAGCGGGCGCATGAACCCGTGATCACGCCCAACTGCAGGCAAAAGTGTCAGGGCTGTGGCGCGCGAAGATTTGGAGGAGGTGTCTGCTTTGAAGGTCAGAGTTAAGTTTACCAAATCCGGGCCTGTCAAGTTTATCGGGCACCTGGACGTGATGCGGTATTTCCAGAAGGCCAACCGCCGCGCGCAGATCCCGGTGAAATACTCGGAGGGCTTCAATCCCCACCAGATCATGTCCTTTGCCGCGCCCCTGGGCCTGGGCGATACCAGTGAATGCGAGTACATGGATATGGAGGTTTTATCGTCCGGGTCCTCCAAGGAGATGATTGACCGTATGAATGCCGTCATGGTGGAAGGCATTCGGGTGATTTCCTGGAAGGAACTCCCGGATAAGAGCCAGAATGCCATGGCTGCGATGGCCGCGGCAGACTACGTGCTTTCCTTCCGGGAGGGGTATGCGCCCGAACCCTGGGACGCGTTTGTCTCGGGCATGCAGGCGTTTCTGTCCCAGCCGGAAATCCGGATCGTCAAAAAGTCCAAGAAAAGCGAAAAGGAAGTGGACATTCGCCCGCTTCTGTATTCCTGGAGCTTTTCGGATGGACAGTTTTTCTGCCAGGTGGCGGCCGGAAGTCTGGCCAATTTAAAGCCGGAGCTTCTGATTGAAGCGTACTGCCAGGAAAAGGGGCTGGAGCTGTCGCCCTTCGCGGTGCAGGTGCACCGAAAGGAACTGTACGCGGATGAGGGGACAGACGGCGTAAGAAAGCTGGTGCCACTCGAGAATGTAGGGAAGGACATCCTGTAGATACGCATGAATACTTTTTTACTTACAACCTGCCGGGAGATGCGCTTCTTTGGCCTCTGGAACGGCAATCATCCGGTGACGCTCCAGCGGATTCCGGAGAAAGAACTTCCCGGCAGCATATATATTGGAACCGTGAGCAACATCTCCCGGAACATCAAGGCAGCGTTTGTCTCCTTCGGCGAGGAAACGGACGGATTTTTGTCCCTGGAGGACGGTCCGTTTTTGCGGGCGGACGGTGAAGTAGTCCAGGAAATCAAAACCGGGGATTCCCTGCTTGTGCAGGTAACGAAGGAGGCGGCCGGTATAAAACCGCCCACGCTCTCCGGACACATCACCCTTACCGGGCACAGGTGTATACTGACGGCTTTGCATAACAAGATCAGTGTTTCCGCCAAAATCCGGGACAGTGCGTGGAGAAAGAACGCCAAAGAGCACTTTGCCACGTATTGTGGCGATGATTATGGGTTCATTCTCCGCACGGAAAGCTATCAGGCAGCGGAAGAAGAGATTGCCGCGGAGATGACTACGCTGGCCGCGAGGTATCAGGAGCTGAAACAGAAAGCGGCTTTCCGGAAAGAAAAAAGTCTTCTGAAAAAAGGCGAGTCCTCCTATCTGAAGGCCCTTGTGGGAATGAATGCCGGACAGCTGGATCAGATCGTGACTGATCTGCCGGAGATCGCAGCTGACCTGAAAGAGAAACTGGCGCTTGTCCGGCCGGATCTGGCCTCGCTTGTCCGTGTCTATGAGGGAAGCCCTTCTCTGGCAGCCGTCTATGCGGTGGATGCCGAGCTGGATCGGGCTCTTGGGCGGAAAGTATACCTGCCCTGCGGCGGGTATCTGATCATCGATCCGACCGAGGCCATGACCGTGATCGATGTCAACTCCGGGAAGAATTCCTTAAATAAGACAGGGCAGGAGGCCTTTTTGGCGGTAAACCGGGAAGCGGCCCGGGAAGTGTGCCGCCAGATCCGGCTTCGAAACCTGTCTGGCATCATTGTGGTGGATTTTGTGAACCTGAAGCTGGAAGAAGACCGGCAGGAGCTTGGAAGCATCCTTGCAGAAGAGCTTCGAAAAGACCCGGTACCCGCCCAGCTGGTGGATTTTACCGGACTGTATCTGGCGGAGATCACCCGCAAGAAAGTCTATAAGCCCCTGCGGGAGCAAGTTTAAAGAACCTTAAGAATGCGCGGATAAATATATCTTGCAAATCCCTTCGGATTATCGTATGGTAAATGCGTAGTCCTTATCATGTTTGTGTTTGACCATATAGAACCGTTTTTGACGCATGCAAGTGCATGCATACTCGCCGGCCTTACTGCGCCTTAATGCAGCAAGGCCGGAAATAGAATACCCCTTTTGAAACCAGAACCCCATTTCCGTGATTAGTCGTAGACTATTCATTGTTTGTCCCCCGTTAACCCTGCTTAAACTTAAGTGTAACAATTCGTCATGCAACCCCATACCGGAGGAAAACTATGTACAAAATTCGTAAAGCAAAAGAGCTGGCAGCCAACATCTATCTGATGGATGTGGAAGCCCCGCGCGTGGCAAAGCATTGCCTGCCGGGGCAGTTCGTCATCGTCAAGGTGGATGAAACCAGCGAACGTATCCCCCTCACCATCTGTGACTATGATTCGGAAAATGGCATTGTCACCATTGTCTTTCAGCCTGTTGGCGCTTCCACGCTTAAGATGAAAAATCTGAAGGCAGGGGATGCCTTTGAGGACTTCGTGGGGCCGTTGGGTCAGCCGTCCGACCTCACAAAGGAAGATCCGAAAGAGCTGAAGAAAAAGAATATTGTCTTTGTGGGCGGCGGCGTGGGCACCGCACCGGTTTACCCGCAGATCAAATGGCTTCATGAGCACGGCATTACGGCGGACTGCATCATCGGTGCCAGAACCAAGGACCTGATCATTCTGGAGGAAGAGATGAAAGCCGTCAGTCACCTGTATCTGACCACGGACGACGGCTCCTACGTGCGCAAGGGAATGGGGACGGATGTGCTCCGTGACCTGGTGGTCAATCAGGGAAAGAAATACGACCTGTGCATCGCCATCGGGCCGATGATCATGATGAAGTTTGTGTGTCTGTTGACCAAAGAGCTGGGAATCCCGACGGTTGTCAGCATGAACCCGATCATGGTGGATGGAACCGGCATGTGCGGCGCCTGCCGCCTGATGGTGGGAGATGAAGTCAAATTTGCCTGTGTGGATGGCCCGGAGTTTGATGGTCATCAGGTGGATTTTGATCTGGCGATGAAACGGCAGCAGATGTATAAGACGGAAGAAGGCCGCGCGAAGCTTTTCTTTGAGGAAGGTCAGACGCATCACGGCGGCTGCGGGCAGTGCTAGGGAGGTGGCAAAGATGGCAGATGTGTTCAAGAAAGTTCCGGTAAAAGAACAGGATCCCAAGGTTCGCGCCACCAATTTTGAGGAGGTATGCCTTGGATATAAGAAAGAAGAGGCGATGGAAGAAGCCGCCCGCTGTATCGGCTGCAAGCTCGATAAGGCGCAGTGCGTCACGGGATGTCCCGTCTCCATCAACATCCCCGGTTTTATCCGGGAGGTAAAGGAAGGCAATTTCGAAAAAGCTTACCAGATCATCAGCGAATCCTCCGCGCTTCCGGCCGTCTGCGGCCGCGTCTGCCCACAGGAGACGCAGTGCGAAGGCAAATGCATCCGAGGCCTGAAAGGGGAAGCTATTTCCATCGGAAAGCTGGAGCGCTTTGTGGCCGATTGGGCCAAGGAAAATGGCGTGAAGCCCGCCCCGGCTAAAGAAAAGAACGGCCACAAGGTGGCTGTGATCGGGTCCGGCCCTGCCGGTCTTACCTGTGCGGGTGACCTGGCCAGGCTCGGGTATGACGTGACCATCTTTGAAGCGCTCCACAAAGCCGGCGGCGTTTTAGTCTATGGCATTCCGGAGTTTCGTCTTCCGAAGGACAAAGTGGTCGCGGCGGAAGTGGAGAACGTGAAATCGCTTGGCGTCAAGATCGAAACAAACGTTGTCATTGGAAAGTCCACCACCGTGGACGCCCTTTTAAAGGAGGAAGGCTTTGAAGCGGTCTTCATCGGCTCCGGCGCCGGCCTTCCCATGTTCATGGGCATACCCGGCGAGCAGGCCAATGGCGTATTTTCAGCCAATGAATACCTGACCCGAAACAATTTGATGAAAGCCTACCGGGACGATTACGATACGCCCATCTCCCGCGGGAAAAAGGTGGTTGTGGTCGGCGGCGGCAACGTAGCCATGGACGCGGCCCGCACAGCGCTTCGCCTTGGCGCGGAGGTTCACATTGTGTATCGCCGCTCGGAGGCGGAGCTTCTCGCCCGCAAGGAAGAAGTTCATCACGCGAAGGAGGAAGGCGTGATCTTTGACCTCCTGACCAACCCGGTGGAAATCCTGGCGGATGAAAATTCCTGGGTGAAGGGAATCCGCTGCATCCGCATGGAGCTTGGGGAGCCAGATGCGTCCGGCAGAAGACGCCCCGTGGAAGTGCCCGGATCGGAGTTTGAGATTGAGGCGGACACGGTGATCATGTCCCTCGGAACCTCTCCGAACCCGCTCATCTCCTCCACGACGTATGGCCTCGACATCAACAGACGCAAGTGTATCGTGGCCGATGAGGAATTTGGCCAGACCTCCAAAGAAGGCGTGTTTGCCGGCGGCGATGCCGTGACCGGCGCAGCCACCGTGATCCTGGCGATGGGAGCCGGGAAAGCGGGAGCGAGAGGGATTGACCGGTTTATACAGGGAAGCAAATCTTGAAAAGTTCCTTGACAAACGAGAAAAAAACTGCTATCATGCTCAGGTATGCCGCACAGTGGGGCTTAAGAAGTGCCTGAAGATAAGGCCGCCGAAGCTGGCGAGTAATGATAAACAGGAGGTGTTTACATGTACGCAATTATCGCAACGGGTGGAAAACAGTATAAGGTAGCCGAGGGCGACGTGGTTCGCGTGGAGAAGCTGGGCGCAGAGGAAGGTGCTTCCTTTACGTTTGATCAGGTTCTGGCTGTCAGCGATGACAACGGAATGAAGATCGGTCAGCCGACTGTTGCCGGAGCATCTGTTTCCGCTACTGTACTGGGCGATGGAAAAGCCAAAAAGGTTATCGTTTACAAGTACAAACCGAAGTCGGGCTATCACAAGAAGAACGGCCACAGACAGCAGTACACTGAAGTCAAGATCGACAAGATCAACGCTTAATCATGATTTCTGCTACTATCCTGAAACGGGCGGATGGCAGTTATGCCGGATATCGGATCAAAGGTCACGCAGGCTATGCGGACGCAGGTGAGGATATCGTATGTGCCGCTGTTTCATGCCTAAGCATCAATACCGCCAATTCCCTGGAGGAGCTGACGGAGGATCCGGTTTTAGCAGAAGAAGCGGACGGGTTTCTTACCGTAAAGTTGGAAGCCGGCTGCAGTGAAAAATCGAAATTACTCATCGACTCTCTGGTACTGGGGCTTACCAGTATTCGGGAGCAATACGGAAAAGAATACTTAAAACTTGGTTTTAAGGAGGTGTAGACTATGTTGAACATGAATCTTCAGTTATTTGCTCATAAGAAAGGTGTCGGTTCCACCAAGAACGGCCGTGATTCCGAGGCGAAGCGCCTGGGAGCCAAGAGAGCAGACGGCCAGTTCGTTAAGGCCGGCAACATCCTGTATCGTCAGCGCGGCACGAAGATCCATCCCGGTCTGAATGTCGGTATCGGCGGTGATGACACTCTGTTCGCGAAGGTGGATGGTGTCCTGCGTTTCGAAAGAAAGGGCAGAGACAAGAAACAGGCTTCTGTTTATCCTCTGGCTGTGAACGAATAAGAGATACCTAAAAAATGGTAGCCGGCGCCTTTATGAAGGGTGCCGGCTATTGCTGTTTTACAGAAAACCCCCTATTGTAAGGAGGACGAATAATAGTGTTTGCAGACAGAGCAAAAATTTATGTAAAATCAGGCAACGGCGGAAACGGTCACATCAGTTTCCGGCGGGAACTGTACGTGCCGAACGGCGGTCCGGACGGCGGCGATGGCGGCCGGGGCGGTGACATCATCTTTGAGGTCGATCTTGGATTAAATACCTTAAATGAATTCCGCCACATCCGCAAATATGTGGCAAAGAACGGGGAAGAAGGCGGGAAGCGGCGCTGCCATGGAGCGGATGCCGAAGACCTGGTCATCAAAGTACCGGAAGGCACCGTTCTGCGCGAGGAAACCACCGGCAAGGTGGTAGCCGACATGTCCGGTGACAACAAGCGAATGGTCATCTTAAAGGGCGGCCGTGGCGGCAAGGGGAACATGAACTATGCCACCGCCACCATGCAGGCTCCCAAGTATGCGCAGCCCGGAAAACCGGGGCAGGAGCTGAACCTGATCCTGGAGCTGAAAGTCATCGCGGATGTGGGCCTCGTGGGCTTCCCGAACGTAGGAAAATCCACGCTGTTATCCCGCGTGACGAACGCGCAGCCGAAGATCGCCAATTATCATTTCACCACGTTAAACCCGAATCTGGGCGTGGTGGATTTAGGCGACGGCAAGGGCTTTGTCATCGCGGATATCCCCGGTCTGATCGAAGGCGCGGCGGACGGCGTTGGCCTGGGCCACGATTTCCTGCAGCACATTGAGCGCTGCAAGGTTCTGATCCATATTTTGGATGGCGCCTCCGTGGAAGGCCGCGATCCGATTGCGGATTACTATGCCATCAACAAGGAACTGGAAGCCTTCAACCCGGAGCTTCTGACCAGGCCGCAGGTGATTGCCGCCAACAAGCTGGACGCGGCAGGCACGGACGGAGAGGATCCGATGAAGAAAATCCGCGCGGAGTTTGAGCCGAAAGGCATTCCGGTCTTCGGCATTTCCGCCGTCAGCGGACAGGGCTTATCGGAGCTGATGTACGCGGTCTATGAAATCCTGTCGAAGATGGACCGGACCGTTACCGTCTATGAACCGGAGTTTGATCCCCTGGAACTCATCGCTGGCCAGGATCTTCCGTACAGCTGCTTCATCGACGATGAGGGCAACTACTGCGTGGAAGGCCCGAAGATCGAGAAGATGCTGGGATACACCAACCTGGACACGGAGAAGGGCTTCTCCTTCTTCCAGAACTTCCTGAAAACCGCCGGCATTCTGGAGAAGCTGGAAGAACTGGGCATCGAAGACGGAGACACCGTGAAGATGTATGGGCTGTCGTTTGACTACTACCGATAATTAAATTTCAGCACGGCCTGCAAGAAAAAGAGGAAAGTGACTGCTTGCAGGCATCTTTCCGCATTTTCTTGCAGGGCTCGTGGTGGCCCCCCACCACGAGTGTCCCAGGCAAAGCGCCGAAGGCGCGACATACGCCGAAGGCGGATGGCCTGGGACCCGAGCTGATTCAAAAAACTTCAGCACGGCCTGCAAGAAAAAGAGGAAAGTGACTGCTTGCAGGCATCTTTCCTGGGACCCGTGTTATATGGAGGATATATTTTGATTAACAGCAAACAGCGCTCTTATTTAAAAGGGCTTGCCATGAAAATTGACCCGATTTTTCAAATCGGAAAATCCAGCATCACTCCGGAATTTACGGAGGCCATCGATGAGGCGCTTGAAGCCAGGGAACTGGTCAAGATCAATGTGTTAAAGAACTGCCTGTACGAACCGCGCGACCTGGCGGAGGTTCTGGGAGAGCGCACGCACTCGCAGGTTGTTCAGGTGATCGGTCGGAAAATTGTCCTTTACCGCGCCGCGAAGGAGAACCCGAAGATCGTTCTTCCTAAGTAAATTTATCTATTAAGGTTATTATTCACAGTTCAATAGCAAAGCACCTCTTGATTGCTATTGACCCGTGAATAGTAACCTATTAAGCACATATATCTTGGAGGTTTGATGGCTTATGCGCATCGGAATTCTGGGAGGTAGTTTTGACCCCGTTCACAACGCTCATCTGAAGCTGGCTCTGGCCGCAATGGAGGAAGCGCATCTGGATCAGGTCTGGTTTATGCCGACGGCCGTTTCCTATCATAAAGGGCATCCTTTGTCGCCAAACGAGGATCGCGTTGCCATGCTGAAGGCCGCGATAGCCCCGTATCCGCGCTTTTTTGTTTCGCTTATCGACATCGAGCGCGGTGGCAACACCTATACGTACGAGACGCTTCGCGAGGTGAAAAAGCGCTGTCCGGATTGTGAACCGTACTTTATCGTGGGAGAAGACTCCCTTCTTTATATGGACTGCTGGCAGCATGCGGAGGAAATTTTCCAGAACGCGGTCATTTTATCCGCCAGACGTCCTGGCTCCTACACGGAGACTTCGGAAGAAAAATGCCGGGAACTCACCGAGCGTTTTGGCGCGCGGATCCAGCTTCTGATGATGGAAGAGTGCGATATCTCGTCGCATCACATCCGGGAGCTGTCCGAGAAAGGAAAGGACATATCCGGTCTGGTACCTGCTGCTGTCGCGGCATATATAGACGAGCATCATCTGTATGAACCGCAGGCTCCCGTGACGCCCGACGAATTAAAAAAAGCACTGCAGAAGACCTTAAAGCCAACCCGGTTTGCGCACACGCTGGGAGTGGCGGATACGGCGAGGGCGATGGCTCCTCATTTCGGAGTGAGCCCTGAGGACGCGTATCTGGCGGGCCTTCTGCACGATTGTGCGAAGTATCTCACGGACGAAGAACTGTATAACCGGTGCCAGATGGCAGGGATTCCGATTTCCCCGGCAGAGGAAAAATCGCGTTTTCTTCTTCATGCCAAGCTGGGAGCCTATTACGCGAAAGAGCGCTATCATGTACAAAATCTGGACATTTTAAACGCGGTCCGGTTTCACACCACCGGGCGGGCTGCCATGTCCAGCCTGGAGGAGATCGTTTACATCGCGGATTACATTGAACCCGGGCGCAAGGAAGCGCCGCATCTGGATAAGCTTCGGAAGGTAGCGTTTGAAAATCTGGATCTGACGGTCGCCCTGATCGCCAAGGATACCATGGAGTATTTGCAGACCTCCGATCGCTTTATTGATCCCGCCAGCGAGGAAACCTATCGGTACTATCAAAAATTTTTGTTGCCGTAAAAGAAGAAGTGTGGTATAGTCATTGTAACTATTTTTATGATATCGCCCGGTCGCGGTGCATAGGGCTTCTTGCGTGCTTGCACGCAAAGAAGACCATATGCATCAGCGACGCTAACAAAAACGAGCAATAAAGCTACGCGAACGAAGAGAGCGGAGCGAGTTGCGAGTTTTTGTAGCACAGCGAGAGCACGAAGTGCGAAGCTGTGCGTAAGGGCGATATCATATGGTGTGACGTGGCCGCTTTCATGGCATATACAGCAGCACATGAATGCGGTAGGAGAGTTTTAAGAGGGGGTATTCTCTACACCGGCCACTTTTACAATCTGAACGCGAAAGGAGTTTGTCTATGGAACGTTCGTATGAAATGATGAAACTGGCGTACGATGCACTTCAGGAGAAAAAGGGAGAGAAGATTTCTGTCCTGGATATCTCGGATGTCAGTGTGATTGCCGATTACTTTCTGATCTCGCATGGCGAGAACATCAACCAGGTGCAGGCCATGGCCGACGCGGTTCAGGAGAGCCTGGAAAAGCACGGCTATATGTGCCGCCAGGTGGAAGGATACTTAAGCGGTAACTGGATTCTTCTGGACTTCGGAGAAATCGTGGTTCACATTTTCTCCAAGGAAGAGCGGCGTTTCTATGATCTGGAGCGCATCTGGCGCGACGGAAAACGCATCGACATGGAAAACGAAAGTAAGAAGACGGAGTAAACAAGAATGGGGCTGTCGCACATTGCGACAGCCCCATTCTTTCTAATAAACGTGCTGTCTGACCAGAGCCAGTACACGCCCTAAAACTTCCGCATGATCCGTATAGATCGGCTCCATGGAAGAGTTTTCCGGCTGCAGACGGATGCGGCCTTTTTCCTTGTAAAACCGCTTCACCGTGGCGGAATCATCTACGAGAGCGACCACAACGTCTCCGTTTTGCGCTTTCTCGGTCTTTTCACAGACCAGATCGTCCCCTTCCAGAATGCCCATCTCAATCATACTGTTTCCCTTGACATGAAGCATAAAGGTTTCGCCCACGCCGGCGGGAAGCCGATCCATGGGGTACGGGAAGTATTCTTCGATATTTTCCTGCGCGAGAAGCGGCTGACCGGCCGCTACGGTGCCGATCACAGGAATCTGGGCCATTTCGCGGCGATGCGGCGAGAAATCGGCATCCAGAATTTCGATGGCACGAGGCTTCGTAGGGTCGCGGCGAATGTAGCCGCTATCTTCCAGAATGGACAGATTGGCATGCACAGAGGAAGTGGAGCGAAGCTGTACAGCTTCCCCGATATCGCGCACGGTAGGCGGATATCCCTTGGCCAAAACAAACTCTTTTATGTAAGCCAGGATTTGCTCCTGCTTGGTGGTTAAAGGCTTCGGTTCTTTTTTTCTCATATAGAATGACCTCCGATCAGGTTATGCTTAAGAGCATGATACAAATGATATCCGTTGCCAGGATTATCTGGCAATGATTTACCTTCATGGATACACTTCGTATAACAATACTATAACATAGACTGACTTCTTTGGCAAGAGAAATTTCGAACACACATTCGAAAAAACACTTGACAAACATTCGTTCGAATGGTAAGATGCTCTCAGAACGAACGTTCGAGCAAAAAGCATTCTTATCATAGCCGTTATACGAAAGGAGATGTCCTCATGAAGTCCTATAAAAAGAATCTTGTATCCGTCCTTGTGATCTGTTTTGTCCTTCTTTTGTGCAGCGGGATCATCTCCATGGCCCGTCAGCCGGAAGCGCCCGCGCCTGTCAAAATGTACACCTCTGTTCAGATTGAAAGCGGGGATACTCTGTGGGCCCTGGAAAAGAAATACAATACCGCCGGTCTACTCAGCCGTACGGAATACATTGAAGAGCTGAAATCGGTCAATCATCTGAAAGGCGACAGCATTCATGCCGGAAACTTCCTGACGGTTCTTTATTACGAGTAAGCTTTCCTGCTCAAGAGGAGCATCAAAGCACAGTCGAATCATTCTTAAAATCATAGAGTAACACACACCCCGCTTATAAAAGCCACCTTTCAAGGGGGTGTGTTCTTTTTTGTAGCACAGCGAGAGCACGAAGTGCGAAGCTGTGCGTAAGGGCGATATCATATGGTAAAGCTGCATGAGGATTTTTGGGCTTTCTGAAAAGAAACTTGCCTGCTTGATGAAATCCGACTATAATGGGAAAAGAATCTGCACAGCACGGGTATGCTTGAAATAATAGAAGAAAGAAGGAGGAATAGCAGCATGAGAACGACAAAAAGACTGTTGTTTTTACTGGTTTCTGTCTTTGCCATTCTTTTTGCGGGATTCACAGGAACTGCAGCGGAAGATCCCGCCTCACCTTCGGAAGGGGAACCCTCCGTTCGGAAAATGATCATCGATTCGGATACCGGCGCGGATGATGCCTCGGCGATTATACTGGCCGCCTGCAATCCGAATATCGACCTTTTGGGCGTGACGGTTTTAGTCGGCAACGTTGACCTGGAGCAAAGCGCGAAGAACGCGTTGATGGCGCTGGAGATGGCCGGTTCCAAGGCTCCCGTCTATATGGGCGCTGCGGAAAATGCCAGCGGAGAGAAGATCGAAGCCTTCAGCGTGTTTGGCGCAGACGGAATGGGCGAGAAAGATCTGATCCATCCGACGGGAAGCGCCATGGAACAGGATGCGGTTGACTTTATCCTGGAAACGGTGCGCACTTATCCCGGGGAAGTGGAGATTGTGGCACTTGGACCTGCTACGAACATCGCCAAAGCGATCGAGCGGGATCCCGAGACCATGAAACAGGCAAAGATGATCTGGTCCATGGGCAGTGCCGGACTGGGGCCCGGAAACGCCTCGCCTGTTGCGGAATTTAATGTGTACGCCGATCCGGTTGCCTTTAAGGCTCTGTTGGATTCCGGTATTCCCGTGACCGTTGTCGGCCTGGATATGTGCGGAGGCGCAGCCCAGTGGACCGACGAGCAGTTTGTGGAACTGGCGGCTGTCAATGAAACAGGAAAGTTTGTCGCCGAATCCTTTGGCAAGATCCGGGAATTCTATATGGCCAACGGCTCTGTCGGGTCTGTCATGAACTGCGATTCACTGGCCATGACCTGTGTCCTGAATCCGGATTTCATCAAAAAAACCATTTCCTGTCACGGAAGCTGTATCACAGATGCGGGGGAGACATACGCGCAGGTCATCTACTACCAGGAAGGCTTTACGTATGATATTGTAGCCAATGACTTTGTGTACAACGTCACGCTGGTCTCTGATGTGGAGAAGGAAACCTATTTTGACCGGTATCTGTCCGCCATTTCAGGCATTCAGCTTGAAAAAGGAGAAGCTCTTCCCGGCGAAGAAGAGAAGTACAGCCTGGAAGGAGTTGTGGTCTTAAGCCGCCACAACATCCGCTCCCCGTTGTCGGGCGGTGATTCGCTGCTCGGCAAGATTACGCCTCATGAGTGGTTTGCCTGGACCAGCAATCCTAGCGAGCTGTCCTTGCGTGGCGGCATCCTCGAAACCATGATGGGCCAGTATTTCCGTCAGTGGCTGGAAGCGGAAGGCCTGTTCCCTGCAAACTACCGGCCGGAAGAGGGGGCGGTCCGCTTTTATGCCAACGCCAAACAGCGAACGCTTGCCACAGCGCGCTATTTTGCCGCAGGCTTTCTTCCGGTGGCGGATGTGGAAATCGAAACCCATGCGGACTATGACACCATGGATCCTGTCTTCACGCCTGCCCTGCAGTTTGTGACCGATGAATACGCGGCGGATATCGAAAAGCAGGTCGCGGAAAAAGGCGGGATTGCCGGAATGGAAGGCATTCATGCAGGTCTCATGGACGCCATTTCGCTTCTCATGGATGTCACGGATATGAATGACAGCGAGGCATACAAGGAAGGAACCTATGGCAATCTTCTGGAGGATGAAACCACCCTTGTTCTGGAAGCGGGAAAAGAGCCTGGCATGACCGGTCCCATCAAGACGGCTACCTCCGTGGCAGATGCTTTGACGTTACAGTATTACGAGGAAGCGGATGAAACCGCGGCAGCGTTTGGCCATGAGCTGAGCCTGGAAGATTGGCAGAAGATTCATACAATCGTAGATACCTACAGCGAGATGCTCTTTATGGCTCCGATCGTTTCCGTGAACGTGGCACATCCTCTGCTGATGGAAATCCGGGAAGAACTGGGAAATCCGGATCGGAAGTTCAGCTTCCTGTGCGGGCACGATTCTAATGTGGCCAGTGTGCTCGCGGCGCTCGGTGTTAACGAGTACGCGATTTCCGATGCGGTGGAACAACACACGCCCATCGGCGTAAAGCTGGTCTTTGCCCGTTACCGGAACGCGGAGGGGAAGGCGTTTTACAAGGTGAGCCTGCTCTATCAGAATCCGGAGCAGCTGCGTGGCATGGCCGCCCTTTCCTTAGAGCAGCCGCCGATGGAGTATGCGCTGAGCTTTGCGGATGTACCTGTAAATGAGGAAGGTCTGATAGCCGAAGAAGACCTTCTGGCCCTGTTTGACCGGGCGATCGCTGCCTACGATGACCTTCTGGTTCAGTATGGCGTAGAGGCAGCTGCCGCAGATGAGGCGGCATAAAATATCCCTATGTGGCGCTACGCAACATGCCACGAAAGTAAGGAACAAAGGAGTCTGTTGTAAAACATGCGAAAAAATATCAGTATTATCGGTTCTCAGATGGACATGGGGTCCTTCCGCAAAGGAGTAGATATGGGGCCTCTGGCCATCCGGCATGCCGGTTTAATACAAAAGATCCGGGATATCGGATATCATGTGGTTGACCACGGAGACATCATGCCGATGGTGGCGGAAGAGGAAGGAAATCCCAGGCTTCGGTATGAAAAAGAGATCAATGAGGCAAACGGACGCCTCTATGATGAGGTGTTAAAGTCCTGCAAAGATGGGAATTTCCCGGTTATCTTAGGGGGAGACCACTCCATCGCGGCGGGATCCATTTCTGCCACGCTGACTGCGTATGAGAATATCGGAATTGTGTGGGTGGATGCGCACGGCGATTTTAACGACGAAGCCATCACCCCGTCCGGCAACATGCATGGCATGCCCTTATCGGCTGTGTGCGGGAAAGGCCCGGATTCCATGGTAGCCTTTTCGTCCGTTCGGGCGAATCCGAAGAACGTGGTCGTCATAGGCGCCCGTTCCATCGACCCTCTGGAAAAAATCAAGCTTCAGGAAAACGGTGTCACCATCATCTCCATCAGCCAGATCCATTCTCTTGGCATTCGGGAGATGATCGCGAAGGCGATTTCTGTCGCGGGAGAGGGGACGAACGGGATCCATTTAAGCTTCGATATGGACGCCCTGGATCCCATGCAGGCGCCGGGCGTCGGAACCCCGGTTTTAAATGGCCTGACCCAAAGGGAAGCGTTCTTTATCTGCGAAGAGCTGTACAAATCCGGGAAGCTCCTGGCCATTGATGTGGTGGAAACCAATCCACTTCTGGACAAGCGCAACATGACCGGCGTTCTGGCAACGGAACTGATCCTGTCCTGTTTAGGCTCGACGGAGTACGACCTGTACACCGGAAGCGTCCTCTACCCGGATATCTAAAACGAGGGAATAAGCCTGACTGACTACGCAAAGAAACTACACACTTTGATGAGAGCAATGCCAAAAACGGCGGGAGAGAATTTCCTGCAGCATTTCAGAAGCTGTGGGAAATCTCCCCGCCGTTTTGGCTGTTTACGATGGAATTTTTTTAGAACAACGTGGCGGTGGAAGTCCATTGTTACTTGACAAATTGTTTAATGATAGTATAATCACTCTGAATTCCATGTTTAGCAAAAAGAAATATAAAGTTTAGAATTGCGAAGAAAGACGAAAGCAGAGGAAAAACCTCATGGAAGCGGATTATGTAAACAAACAGATCGGTCGGAAGATCAAGGATCTGCGGTACAAAAACGGTCTTACCCAGCAGGAGCTGGCGGACCGGACAGAACTGACCAAGGGATACATTTCGCAGCTGGAAAACGGCCTGGTGGCGCCTTCGGTCATCACTCTGTTTGACCTGATCGAGTGCCTGGGCTCCACCCCGGGGGAGTTCTTCCGGGAAACCCACGAGGAACAGGTAGTCTTTTCAGAAAAGGACTTTTTTGAAAAGATCGACGAGGCCGGAAACAGCAAGGAGTGGATTGTTCCCACGGCCCAGAAGAATAAGATGGAGCCGCTCCTTGTGCAGCTGAAAGGCCATGAGCGCCTGGAGGATGACACACCGCACGAAGGGGAAGAATTTGGCTTCGTCCTGTCGGGGCGGATACGTCTTCACCTGGGAGATAAGCAGTATGTCGTAAAAGCGGGAGAGAGCTTTTACTATAAGGCGGACCGGGACCATTATATTGAAAACACCACCGCCAGTCCGGCCAAATTCATCTGGGTCAGCTCACCGCCTTCTTTTTAAGCCAGGCGAAGCTCATCGAAAACGAACACAAAGACAGTTACAAACTTAAAGCGGATACGCGATACCCACCGGGGTTTTCTTTCACCCCGACCATACTACCTTAAGGGAGAGCCCATGGAAAACAGCAAGGAAAAAATCATCGAACTGAAGCACATTACCAAAACCTACGAGAACGGTTTTACAGCCGTCTCGGACTTTAACCTGTACGTCAAGAAGGGCGAATTTGTCACCTTCTTAGGGCCGTCCGGCTGTGGGAAGACCACCACGCTGCGCATGATCGCCGGTTTTGAACTCCCCACGGAGGGTGAGATCCTGCTCAACGGGAAGAACATTGCCAATCTTCCTCCGTACGAGCGCCCCATCAACACGGTTTTCCAGCGCTATGCTCTTTTCCCGCACATGAACATCTTTGAGAACATCGCCTTTGGCCTGCGCCAGAAGAAGATGGCGGAGGATGTCATCGTGAAGAAGGTCAAGAAGGTTCTGGAGCTGGTAGACTTAGAGGGGTTTGAAGGCCGCTCCGTCTCCACGCTCTCCGGCGGACAGCAGCAGCGTATCGCCATCGCAAGAGCCCTGGTAAACGAGCCGGAAATTCTACTCCTCGATGAGCCCTTGGGCGCGCTGGATTTAAAGATGCGCAAGGAAATGCAGCTGGAATTAAAGGACATGCACAACCGACTGGGCATCACCTTTATCTACGTGACGCACGATCAGGAGGAAGCCCTGACCATGTCCGACACCATCGTGGTCATGTCCGAAGGCAAAATCCAGCAGATCGGCAAGCCCGAAGACATCTACAACGAGCCGAAGAATGCCTTTGTGGCGGACTTTATCGGCGAGAGCAACATCTTTAACGGCATCATGACCGGACATTTGAAGGCGCGCTTCTGCGGCGGCGAATTCGACTGCGTGGACGATGTGGAAGAAGGAACGCACATCACGGCAGTCGTCCGTCCGGAGGACGTCATCATCACGAAGCCGGAGGAGGGTACCATCCGCGGCAAAGTGTCCTCCGTTATCTTCAAGGGCATGCACTATGAGATCACCGTGGAATCCGGCAAGAGTGAGATGGTGATCCAGTCCGTCCGCACCCCGGCGGTGGGAGACTACGTGGGCATGCGCGTTGACCCCGACAATATCCACATCATGATCGCGGAGGACCACACCAATTACTTTACGGCGGACATCAACGCCAGCCATCGCCTGGAGTTTAACGGTAAGCAGTTAGATACCAGCCTGACGAAGATCATCAAGGGAAGCCGGCGTGATGAGAACGGCGCTCTGTTAGACAGCAACGGCGACGTGATCGATCCGGCCCGCACGAAGATCATAGTGTCGCTGCAGCCGCAGGATATCCAGATGACCGACCACGTAGAGGACGGCCTGGTGGATGGCTACATCAGCAACCTGATCTACAAGGGCGACCACTACAGCTACGTCATCCACACGGATCTGGATCAGGATTTCATCGTGGACGATGAATATCTCTGGAACATGGGAGACCACGTCGGCCTCATCATGCCGGTGGACAAGATGTCCTTCAAACTGAAGAAATAAGGAGGCGCGCTTTATGACATTCAAGCTTTCCAGAAAAAGCCTGGGCATTCCCTACGCGCTGTTCCTCGTTCTTTTTGTGGCAGCGCCTTTAATCGTGCTGTTTTACTACGCTTTTACCAATGGGCAGGGGCAGTTCACCCTTGCCAATCTGACGGGGTTCTTCACGGATCCCAACACATTGGGAACGCTTTGCTACAGCTTTGCCGTCGCGTTCGTGACGACGGTGGTCTGTCTGCTGATCGCGTATCCGACGGCGTACATTCTGGCTATGAGCCCGTTAAGCCAGAAGTCCGTCATCATCATGCTGTTTGTCCTGCCGATGTGGATCAACTTTTCGCTCCGCATCACGGCGTTAAAAGAAATCCTGACGGTGATCGAAGGCAACCTGGCGGACTATCCGTTTGTGAACGCCGTGATCGGTATGACCTACGATTTCCTGCCGTTTATGATCCTGCCGCTGTACAATACCATCTCCAAGCTGGATCCGTCGCTGATTGAGGCGGCGAAGGACCTGGGCGCCAACGACCGGAGCGCGTTCACGCAGGTTACGCTGCCCCTGTCCGTGCCCGGCATCGTCAGCGGCGTGTCCATGGTGTTTTTACCGGCCATGACCAACTATGTCGTTCTGGATATGCTGTACAACAGCACCTACATCATGGGCAGCCTGATCGGCAGCTATTTCAGCGCCTATAACTGGCACGGCGGCTCCATGATCGCCCTGATCCTTCTGGGCATTATCTGCGTGTTTACCCTTCTGACAAACGGAATGGAAGAGGAGAACAATCAACGGGTAGGAGGTGCCTTGCTGTGAAAAAGACCGGAAAAATTATCTTTATCCTGCTGGTGTTAGTTTTCCTGTACGCGCCGATCCTGATTCTGGCGCTGTACAGCTTCACCAATGCCACCCAGATCGGCGCCATGCGCGGCTTCTCGCTGCACAATTACGTCACGCTTTTTACGACGCCGGAGCTGCAGCAGATGATTGTGGGAACGCTCCTTTTAGCGGTAGGTTCCGCCACGCTGGCGACCATTTTAGGGACCACAGGCGCCATCGGTGCCTTTTATTCCAGCCGGAAGACCGGTACCTTTATCAATACCTTAAATGAAATTCCTGTGATCAATGCGGATGTCGTGACAGGCTTCTCCATCTGCATCCTGATGGTCGTTGTGCTGGGGATCGGCAAAGATACCTACCTTCCCCTGATCGTGGGCCATACGGCTCTGTGCGCGCCGTTTGTGTTCCTGTCCGTTCTGCCGAAGTTAAAGCAGATGGATCCCAGCATGTACGAGGCGGCTCTGGATTTAGGCGCCCGCCCGGCTGTGGCTTTAAAGGACATCGTGCTTCCACAGATCTCCTCCGGCATCGTCTCGGGCTTTGCCCTGGCGATCACCTTATCGCTGGATGACTATTTTATCGCCACCTATACCAAACCGGCCACCTTTGACACCATCAGCACCTACGTGGTGAACGCCACCAAAGGCGCGCAGACCACGATCAAAACGGCGCTGTGGGCGCTTTCCACGGTCATTTTCGTGGTGGTCGTACTGATTGTCGTCAGCGCCAACGTGTACGCGGCCCGACAGACCAAGAAGGAGGTGAAAGGGGTATGAGAAAGAACATCTTTGGAAAAACTGCTGCCCTGGTCCTGATTGCCGGCCTTCTGCTTTCCGGCTCCGCGCTTCCCTGTCTGGCAGCTTCAGCGGAAGACCACCCTGAAAGCGTTGTGCTTCGCGTCTGCAACTGGGAAGAGTATATTGACTTGGGAGATTGGGACGAAGAGGAAACCATCGATTTAGAGAGCGGAGACATTCTGGGCGAGAACTCCCTGGTGGAGGATTTTGAGGAGTGGTATTTGGAGACCTACGGCATCGAGGTAACAGTGGAGTATTCCACCTTCGGCACCAACGAAGACCTGTACAACATGCTGACATTAGGGGACGTCTACGACATCGTCTGTCCGTCTGAGTATATGTTCATGAAGCTGATGGACGAAAAGTTCGTGGTTCCTCTGTCGGACAGCTTCTTTGACGAAACGGATGAAAACAACTACTATATCCGCGGGCTTTCTCCCTATATCCGCAGCGTTTTCGAGAATCACGAGATTAACGGAGAGGCCTGGTCCAAGTATGCCGCCGGATACATGTGGGGTGTCACGGGCATCGTGTACAATCCGGAGGTTGTCTCCCATGAAGAGGCATCCACCTGGACCATCTTAAACGACCCTACGTACCGCCATCAGATCACGATCAAGGACAATGTCCGCGACTCGTATTTTGCCGCCGTCGGTGCGTTAAAGCATGATCTTCTGACCAGCGAGGCATTTATGGCGGATCCTTCCTACAACCTGCACCTGGAAGAGGAGATGAACGACGTGGATCCCGCCACCATCGCCCGCGTGCAGGATTATCTGCAGGATGTCAAGGACAACGTCTACTCCTTTGAGACCGATTCCGGCAAGGCCGATATGATCACCGGCAAGGTGGTAGCCAATTATCAGTGGTCCGGAGATGCGGTCTACACCATGGATCAGGCGGAAGAGGATGACTATATCCTGAACTTTGCCATCCCGGAAGAGTCCACCAACATCTATTTTGACGGTTGGGTGATGTTAAAGAGCGGCATAGGAAACGACGCGAAGAAGCAGCACGCGGCGGAAGCCTTCATCAACTTCCTGTCCCGCCCGGATAACGTGGTCCGGAACATGTACTACATCGGCTACACCTCCGTCATTGGCGGAGGCGAAGACGGACGGGTCTTCGAATATCTGGACTGGATGTACGGAGCGGAAGAGGACGATGAGACGGCGGTGGAGTATCCCGTTGGATACTTCTTCAGCGGCGACATCGAGGATGAGGACTATATTTTGACTGTGCCGGAAGAGCAGCTGATCCGCCAGCTGGGCGCGCAGTACCCGTCACAGGAAGCGATTGCCCGTTCCTCCATCATGGTTTTCTTTGACGCGGAGAAGAACGAAGCCATCAACCAGATGTGGATCAATGTACGGTGCTTCAACATCCACGATGTTCCCTGGTGGGCCTGGATGATCACGGTCATTTTAGTGGGCGTGGTTGTGTTCCTGTTTATCAAAGAGAAGAGCAGACAGAAGTTGTACCGTTCCTAGAAGCGTTTTGCTGGGTATAAGAAAGAGTAGGAGAGAGTGATCTCTTTCCTACTCTTATTATGCAACGTTTACACGACATCGTGTTATAGTCCACGGACGATGTTCAGGTAATCCCGCCGTTGATCGACTACCGCATAGACCGTCACGACTTTTTCTGGCTCATTCACTTTATAAAAAATCAGATCTTTTTTTGTGATGAGAACCAGGTATCCTTGCCGACGAAGAATGGCATATTTTGGCTGGATACCCAGGTATGGATTATCAGCAAGAGATAATATCGCTTTTTCCAGATCATCCAGCTTTTCTAATGCGACATCATTTCCAAACTGTTCCGCCACGTACAGGATAATTCCGTGAATCAACGAATCTGCCTTGTCCGTACGAATCACTTTATATTTCATAGCTTATCACCCTTTCAGCAGATTCCTTAGATCGTTAAAGGTATCCTCGATAGGAGCAACTCTGCCATGTTTTACATCATCATCAGCCTCGGACAATACCTCTAAAAGTTCGATTCTTGCTTTCATCCGACGGTATTCTTCATAAGCAATAGATACGGTATCGGCTCTTCCGTTCACTGTGACAATTACAACTTCTTTTCCCTCTTTGCATTGCCGCGAGATTTCATTGTAATGGTTTCTTAAATCGGCGGAAGGCCTAATGGTTTCCTGTACAAGCATAAGAGACACCTCCTATCATCATTGTAGACAAATTATATCAGCAAATGTCTATTCTGTCAATATGAGATGGAATGCTGGATTAGTACTGACAAACAACATATACACGGTGTTGTGTAAACGTAGCATGACACTATCACGGTATCGAGTAAATGTCACATAACAAATGAGTGATCCCGTGTAAATGGAAAACGATATTGTTGAATTGCTGCTATGGCCTAAGACGGTGGAATTGACATATACACGATATCGTGTTATGATAGCCTTAACATATTCGTGCTGAGTCACACAGAAAGGCAGGTATCCACCCTATGGCCCTGATCTCCATAACTGAATACGCAACGAAATACGGAAAAGACCCCGGGAACGTGCGCCGAATGCTGCTTGCTGGGCGGCTAAACGGCCAGAAGATCGGAAATCAGTGGGTTCTGGAAGAGGATACGCCGTATCCCGAAGATAAACGCGTGAAAACAGGATCCTATAAAAGCTGGAGAAAGCGAAGTGTTTTGAAAGCTTTTCCGAAGCTGGCGGAAGAAATTGAGCGTATGAAGGCCCGACTGCAGGAGATTTATGGGGACCATCTGCAGAAAATTCTCCTGTATGGAGACTACGCGAAAGGGAATCCTACGGAGCTTTCGGATGTGGAAATTGCCCTGCTGCTTACACAAGGGCATGACCAGGACATGTATCATCAGATGCTGGAGTGTGCCTTTGATGCGGGGCAGACATGTGGAAAGAAAATTTCGGTTATAGAAGTGGATGCGGCGTCCTTTGAAGCGCGAAAAGCAACAGTGCCGTTTTACCGGAAAATTGATCGGGAAGCCGTACCGTTGCGCTTGTCTTCGTCGCTATAGGTTGTGTTTACCGTTTCTCCCGCAACTGCACCTTATTGCGGGCGGAACGGCGACGTTCATCCTCCTGGGCTGCGTAATGTTTCTTGGTGGTGTTGACGTCAGAGTGGCCCAGAACGTCCGCCACAAGATAAATATCGCCTGTTTCCCGGTACAGACTGGTACCGTATGTGCTTCGCAGCTTGTGCGGCGTGATGTGTTTCACGCTGGTCACCTGCGAAGCATATTTTTTGACCAGATTTTCTACCGCGCGTACGCCGATTCGTTTGTTCTGGAGGGAGAGGAAGAGGGCATTTTCATGGCCGCTTTCCGCGACGATTTGTTTCCGCTCCATCAGATAATCCTGCAGGGCTTCCTCCACTTCATCGCCAAAGTACACGACCACTTCCTTGCCGCCTTTGCGGTGTACTTTGATGCCACCGTTTCTGAAATCCACGTCCGTGATATCCAGGCCGACGCACTCGGAGACACGGATACCGGTCCCTAAAAGGAGAGTCAGCATGGCCAGGTCGCGAACCTTGGTTTTCTCGTGGAAGGCCTGCTGGCGGGCCGTGAGGGTGCCGCCGTCCTCAACGACGTCAAGAAGCTTGGCCACCTCGTCGATGTCCAGGCGGATGATGTCTTTTTCGTGGATCTTGGGAAGGCTGACCAGCGAGGCCGGATTGTTCGTTAGAAGGCCTTTTTTGTAGAAATAATTGTAGAAGGTCTTCAGGCACGAAATTTTGCGGGAAATGCCGCGTTCCTTATTGATGTGGTCCGTTTCCTCGTTGTCGTTCACATAGTACTTCAGGTATTCCATGTACATTTCCAGCTGGATTGGCGTGATGTTTTCCAGTTCAGCCAGCTCGATATCCGCACAGGCACGTCCCTTAAATCCGTCCACCTCGGTGCACAGATAATGGAAAAAGACCTTCAGATCGTAGGCATAGGCAATCCGTGTCCGGGACGACGTGGTCTGTTCAATACCGCGGAAAAATGTAGCGGCAAACGGAGGAAGCTCCGAGATCATGTCCCGGAGCTTTTGGGTATTGGCGATATCAACCTGCTGATAATACGGTCTGTTCAAGAGAATAAAACCTCCACTAAAATGTAACTGAACAACAGCAAATCACAGCTTATCGTTTCCATCAAAAACAACTGGGCTATGTGAAACCCTGTGGAAAACAGTCTGTCGGAAGAGCAATTTGCCCTGCATGAATCTATTCGCGAAACACAGCTTTAACGAATAGATGGAATGCTGCAGAGATCCGCAGCCGTTCCCAAGCCCAGATCGATTAGAAAAACTCACTTTACAACTTACAACAAAACGGACTGCTGTAGTAAATACAACAGTCCGTTTTGTTGTTTGCCTACCTGATCAGGCAGATGCTCCAATCAGGTTTTTCATTTCATGTCTGCTGCATGGTTGATTTTGATGACACTTAATCCAAGCAAGAACAGCCCGGAAAGGATCATAAGAGCAAACCAGAAACCTTTTCCGCCCATATAGCCGGTGTTCGGACTCGTTTCTTCGCCCGATGCTTCGACGGTCAGGTTTGTACTTACCTGGTTGTCGTCAAACAGGATGGTAATGGTATGATCACCAACAGTTAACCTGTTCAGCGTTTCTGCCTTCAGGGTGATGACTGTGCTGCCAGGTATAGCGTCGTAGTCCGTACCATTTTCCAGCGTGCGGCCGTCCATGGAAACGCCTGTAAAGTGGCTGAAGCAGGTATCGTCAGCTGCGCTGCGTTTGACGGTAACCGTCACTTCGGTTCCGCTTCCCCTTGTATAGGAAGAATTACCGCCGGATATCACCTGATAGATGACAGGCTCCCATTTGGCAAAAACGGTCAGATCTTCGGTGATGGCTTTGTCAAAGTCAAAGGCTTCTGCCAAAGCTTCATCGGCATACCAGCCTTCGAAACTGTACTTGTCTCTGACAGGGTCTGCCGGTCGGTTTGCCTTTTCACCATGTGCGATAGTCTGAGCTTCAACGGCAGAGCCGTCTCCGGTCTCAAATGTTACAGTGTACAGCCTGGTATTGGTGAACGAAGCCGTGGATACCGTCTCCGTTATGGTGCCTGTATCCCCAGCCTTTTCTGTGTTCAGGAAACCATCCGCCGTTTCTTCCGTCACCGTATAGCCTATGCTGACGGGAAGTCCCGAAGCGATTATTTCCTGCGAATCGGACAGGGTAAAGGCAGCAGTGCCATCCTTAAACGTCATGTCGCCAAACGCTCCGTTGATCGTGGAATCAGCCAGGGTCACGGTGAAGGCGAAGTCAATCTGTTTGTCGCTGGCGGTAGAGCTGACAACCGTCTTACTTACCTCCAGACTGCCGGTCTTTCGTGTGTTGGTGAAGACTGCGGTTTGGGCTGTAGCGTTGATCGTGCCGGTGCCTCCTTCCGTGGCCGTATCAAAGTCCGCATCATCTGTCTGCGTCACAGTATACGTTATGCCTTGTGCCAGGCCATCGGCCGTCTTCTGTTCTCCGTCCTTCAGGGTAAAGACAGCGACGCCGTTCTCGAAAGTCATATCCCCATACGTGCCATTGACACTTTCATCGTCAAGCGTGACCGTGAAGGCAAAGGTCTTGTCCTTGTCCGAGGCTATAACGCTCTCAACGTTCAGACTGACCACCAGGCTGCCTTCCAGTTTGGTATTGGTGAACGAAGCGGTGGATACTGTCTCTGTGATGGTGCCTGTATCCCCGGCCTTTTCTGTGTTCAGGAAACCATCTGTCGTTTCTTCCGTCACCGTATAGCCTACGCCAATTGGAAGTCCCGAAGCGGTTATTTCCTGCGAATCGGACAGGGTAAAGACTGCAGCGCCATTCTTAAACGTCATGTCGCCAAACGCTCCGTTGATCGTGGAATCGTCCAGGGTCACGGTGAAGGCAAAGCCAATTTGTTTGTCGCTGGCGGTAGAGCTGACCACCGTTTTGTTTACTGCCAGGCTGCCGGTCTTCCGCGTGTTGGTGAAGACTGCGGCTTGGGTTGTAGAGGTGATCTTGCCGGTGCCTCCTTCTATGGCCGTACCGAAGTCCGCGTCATTCGTTTGCGTCACAGTATAAGTGAGGCCCTCTTTCAAGCAATCGGCTGTCTTCTGCTCCCCGTTCTTCAGGGTAAAGACAGCGATGCCCTTCTCGAAAGTCATATCCCCGTACGTGCCGTTGACACTTTCATCGTCAAGCGTGACCGTGAAGGCAAAGGTCTTGTCCTTGTCCGCGGCTATAACGCTTTCAACGTTCAGGCTGACCACCAGGCTGCCTTCCAGTCTGGTATTGGTAAACGAAACCGTCGATCCCGTCTCTGTTATGATGCCAGTATCTCCGGTCTTCCCTGTGATCAGGAAACCATCCGCCGTTTCTTCCGTGACGGTATAACCTACGCCAGCCGGAAGTCCCGAAGCGATTATTTCCTGCGAATCGGACAGGGTAAAGACAGCTGCGCCATCCTTAAACGTCATGTCGCCAAATGTTCCGTTGATCGTGGAATCATCCAGGGTCATAGTGAAGGCAAAGCCAATCTGTTTGTCGCTGGCGGTAGAGCTTACAACTGTCTTACTTACTTCCAGACTACCAGTCTTGCGGACGTTGGTGAAGGACGCTTCCGCGCCTTCTTCGATAATCGTCCCGATGTCTCCTGTTTTTTCTGTCAGTACAAAGAACTCCTCTTCCGCTTGTACAACCGTGTAGGCTGTGCCAACCGGGATTTCGGGGATGGTCACCGTTTTGCCTCCGGCGACAGTAACCTGAGCCTTACCATCTTCATCGAATAATATGGTGCCAAACAGGCCGTTCAGTTTCTGCTCTCCGGATGTCAGCGTGACAGTAAAGGTGAAGGCCTTTGTCTCATCCGCCGGGACAGGGCTTACAACATTTGTCCCTATCTTCAGGCTTCCGACAGGTGGTTTGTTGATCGTCAGGGTTGCGCCGCCTGCAAGACGAAGGATATAGTTGCTGCCGGCTGTCAACGTTCCCAGAGTAATGGCATAGAAACCGGAATCCTCACCGGCTTCCCGATCCGGTTTTCCGGACAGCGTATCACTTCCAAGCAGACCTTCATAGCTGTAAGTCAGTTCAGGATCAGGTTCGCCGTATTCCTTTGTCTGGCTGTCCGGCGTTACCGTCACGATTGCCTTTTGTACCGTCAGCTTATAGCTTCCGGAATTCGAGGCATATTCATAGGTAGGTGCCACGTAAGCCGTTATGACGGCTTCTCCGGCATTTTTGACCGTCACCTCTCCTGTCGCTTCATCAACTTCCGCTACGTCTGTATTGCTGCTGGAATAGTGAAGTACACCATTGCCATCGGTTTCTGCCTCCTGCGTAAAAGCCGCATCGCCGTAAACAGCGCTTACTTCTCCGTTCGTGACGCCCGGGAATGTCACTGTCTGCTGCGAATAGCCGCAGACGCATTTACCGTCGGAATTGAATAGATGTTCTTCCTTGCTGCCTTCCTTAAAGGTTCCGCAGACCGAACAGAATTCCCAGTGTTCATTCTGGTCATGGTCATAGGCCAATCCTTCGAAGCTGTGCTCCGTGCAAGGCTCAATTTTAGCGAATAAGTGAGTCTGGCACATGGTTGCTCTCTCGTCAAACCGGGCGAGAACGGCATTGCCTTCGTTGTCCCCGGCCATCACTCTGGCTGCGTAATCTCCCAGGCTGAATTCACCCAGATTATGTGTTTCATTTGTTCCGCCACAGCCCTTTCCGATGGCTACTGCAGTCGGATAGCCTTGGAAGTCGCGTCCTGCTTGCGCTTTGATGGTGCCACCTGTAATGGTGACTTTTACTTCCACACCTCCTGCCCAGCCGCCGCCGCCGATTCCTGCCGCGGCAATGGCTGCGCTGGCATCGATCTCGCCGCCGCTGATGAAAACCTCAAGTGTCTGGTCAAGGGGAGTACCAGCCTGATTACCGCTTCCTATACCGGCGCCCGAAGGTACAATGCCACCATTATTTCCACCGCGGGCTGTAATGGTTCCGCCGCTTATGGTAATCTTACCTTCGCCGCTTTGGAATCCGCCGCCGATACCGGCACCGCCGTACCCTCCACCATACGCAAAGATAGTTCCTCCTGTGATCGTGATATCGACAGGCTCACTGCTTCTTTCCCCGCTGCCAATACCAGCGCCGCAGGCAGAATTTCCGCCATGTGTGCTGGCGTCAATTTCGCCTCCGTTAATGGTGATCTGACCGCTGCCGCCCCGGGTTCCGCCGCCGATACCTGCAGCATAACGGTTGCCTACCGCGTGGATTTTTCCTCCGTTGATGATGATTGTACCGCCATCTCCGCCCTGGCCTCCGCCAATGCCGGCGGCAGAAGCATGATCTGCCCAGTCTCTGTCTTGCGTATTGATGGCTTCAATCGTACCGGCATTGATGATGATGGTACCTCCGTTCCCACTATGGCCTCCTCCGATGGGTGCGGCGTAATATCCACTCGTTCTGGCATCGATAGTGCCGCCATTGATGATGATGGTACCAGCTGATTCACTTGGAAGGCCGCCGATCGCTGCCGAACTCCCATCTCTGTCGCGTGCTTCAAGCCTTCCTTTCAGATCTCCTGTAGACTGAGCCCATATGGTAAGGCCCATTCCCTCCGGAACATGAACAGTCTGGTTTGCGTGAAGAACGGAATTGTCACACAGGATCAGGTTCACTTTGTTGCCGGTCACTTCCAGGGTGGAATCGACCGTTACATCACCATATACCGCATACCATCCGTTTTCCAATATGTTTGTGTCATTCCCCACAAACTGGAATTCCTCCACTTTGTGACTGTTGCCCTCCACATCCAGATAGAACATGTCGGAATCAAACTCCGCCCGGATGGTGATGTTGTTCGCAGGCATAGTCAGAACATAATGGCCGTTCTGATCCTGCGAAGTGATCGCAACAGGAGAGGCGCCTTCTTTCTCTTCCGTATACGTCAGGCTTGTCAGCGTACTGGCTTCATAAACCGTTACGGTAAGCGTTACCGTCTCACCCTTCAGGTATTCTGCCGGATCTCTGTCCACAGCCAGAGAGCCGCCGGTACCTGCTGCCAGCGTAACCTTGCGGGTCTTGCCCCACAGGCCCTCGCCATCCGCGTCTTTGCCGATCGTATAACCTTCCAGGTCGCTGGTGAAATACGTATATTCTCCATTCCCGGAAAGACCGGATGTGAACGCTAAAACCTCTGGTTGTTCAGACGCGCCGATCCCTTCAAACCAATAGCTTATGCCGATGGTACTGGTACCGGTCAGCGCATCGGAAACTTTGATCCGGGTCTGCGATCCAACCGATAAATTCGCTGCGTCACAGTACAGCAGGATATTACTTGGCTTGCTATTCGCATTCTGGTTGCCTTCAACCTTTGCTGCACCGGAAAGACTGAAATCAGCTTTGGCAAACACGCCGCCGCCATTTTGGGCCTTGTTGTCCGAAATGCGTCCATCGCCGGACAGATCAAAACTTCCTTTCGACAGATAGATGCCGCCGCCGAAGCTGTTGGCCGTGTTCTCTTTGACCGTGCCGCCATTCATCACAAAGCTGCCGCCATCCATGAAGATGCCACCGCCGTTTCCGGCCACGTTGCCCGCAACGATTCCGGCACCGGACAGCTCAAAACTTCCTTCCGACAAATAAACACCGCCGCCGTTTCCAGCCTGATTGCCGGTAATGCTTCCGCCTTCCAGCCGGAAGGTTCCTCCGGTAACAACAACGCCGCCACCCGACGCCGTATTGTTTCCTCCGGTGATCTGACCGTTCTTTGCCTGGGTGTTATCCGTTACCGTCAGTTTACCCAGAACCGAGATGACATGGCCGTCCGCCACCGCAGTACTTTCTGACAGGCCTCGGTTTATGCTATGTCCATTCAGGTCAAGCACAACGTTCTGATCCGCTGCTACGAGCAAAGCAGTCTCATAAGACAAGGCTGTCACATCGTCCTTCAGCGTAATCACAGCTCCGTCCGATGCCGCGTTGATTTCATTCTGCAGCTGCTGCCAGGGAGAAACAAATACTCCTTCCGCAATCAGCCATCTGCCAGCCAAATTGTTTTTCACATCATCACTGACACCGGTAGGAGCTGCCGGGAACCGATCCCCGTCAGAGCCGTCCATAAAGCCCTTCAGGAGTTTCACCGTACCGGCATAAGAGCTGGCCGTGACAGAGATAGTCTCCTTAACGCTTTCAGCATAATTCAAATTTATTATGCTGCCCGTTCCGCCGACACCCGGAGCATTGTCAGCTCCCGCAGCTGTCACCTGACCGCCATGGATAGTGATCGTGCTTCCGTCTCCGCCGATACTGGCCAATCCGGCTTCACAGGATAGGGTATTGTTGTCCTTGCCTGCGATGAGCACACCGGTGCCATTCATCTGGACGGAACTGCCGCTTCCGGAGCTGCCCGCGTAAATCGTCAGACTGCCGCCGTTCTCCACCGTTATTCCCTTAATGGCTTCCAGCTTTACGTCATCGCAAAGAACCAGGTTCACCTGCCCGGAAACGGTGATACGGGATTCGATCCTGGTATCCGCACACACCGCGTACCAGCCTTTGTGCCAGCCGGTATCGTTCAGGACGATGGAAAGATCCGTCAAAGCACGGCATAACGTCTCAGTCAGGCTATCATCCTCTTTCACAATGGTAACTACAACCGCGCCACAGGCGCAGACGCCGTTTGTAAAGTCATGCGGTTCCCCCGCAAGCTGCGTGCCGCAGTACAAACAGTCACCGCTGTGATGGGTACTGGTTGCTTCCGCTTTTTCAAAATCCAATACGTGATCCACGCAAAGCTCGATCTGCGCATAGCTGTTCGACCAGCATTTCTCCATGCGCTCATCGGCTTTTACAAGTGCGGAGTTGCTTGGAGCTGTACCGGCTTTCACCCGTACAGGATATGACCCGAAGCTTAAGGTACCGTTTTCCGTACTTCCTTTGCCGTGGCCGATGGACATGCCGCCATTCGCGCCGCAAGCCTCCACCGTGCCGCCTAAGATGGTGACCGTTCCGCCCGCGCCGCCATTGCCTCCGCCAATACCGGCACCGCCTTTGCCGCCCCAGGCAGCAACGGTGCCACCATGGATTACAACCGTGCCGCCCGCGGCTCCGCTTGTGCCGCCAATACCGGCCGCAGCGTCTTCGCAGGTCAAGGAATTGCCGTCTTTTCCGGCGGTCAGCATTCCGCTGCCTTCCACCGTACCGGAAGATCCCAGTTTTCCTTCATAAATCGACAGGCTACTGTTGCCTTCTACCGTGATGCCTTTCACAGCCAAGAGCGTCACGCCATCGGTCAGAATCAGTTTTACATCTCCGGATACCGTGATACGCGATTCAATCTTTGTATCTGCCGTCACTACATACCAACCCTTGTTCCAATCCGATCCGGAAAGAGTTGTCACATCACTTCTGGCCGGCAGGCATACCTTAACGGCTGTGCTGCCTTCTTCTGTGCGATACAAGGCCTGAACCGCGCCGCACACACAGACGCCGTCTATGAAACGGTGCGCCTCGTTTTGCAGATTCAGTCCGCAGTACCGGCAATTTCCGCTATGATGAGTCTCCGTTATAATCGAACCGGCGGAAAACGCATGTGGTTGACATAGCTCGATTTTCGCGTAGATGTTTTCCAGACAGTTCTGTATACGCTCGCTGGCGTCTGCCAGAACAGCGCTTGCCTTGTCTGCTCCGGCCGTAACCTTGGCCAGAAAACTTCCAAAGCTTAAGGTGCCGGTATCTGTGCTCTCGCCGCCGGCCCCTATGGCCATGCCGCCGCCATCGCCTGCTGCCTCAACGGTACCGCCGGTAATAGAGATAGTGCCGCCGGCTCCTTTGCTTCCGCCTCCGATTCCTGCGCCGCCAGGATAAGGGGTTCCGCTGCCTATCAGATTATGACCGCCCTTGGCAGAGACTACAGCTGAACCACTGATATCGATGGTTGCGCCGCTCGCCAACAGGCCACCGCCGATACCAGCCGCGCCCCAGCCGCCTAATGCGCCATAATCACCGTCAGCAGCCTGAATGACAGCATTTCCTTTGATGATGATGGTTCCGCTGCTTCCCTGCTGGCCACCGCCAATGCCGGCCGCCAACGTACCACCTTCGGTATGAAGAATAGTGCCGCCGGATATCGTGATCTGGCCACCTTCAGCGAATATACCGCCGCCAATACCGGCGCCGGCCTGACCGCCCTTGCTGCTTGTAATGGTACCAGCTGAAATCAGGATGGTTCCACCCTTTCCATAATAACCGCCTCCGATACCCGCACCGCCATAGCCGCCAAGAGCTTTCTTCACCTCGCCGCCGGAAATGATAATCTCACCGCCATCAGCGCTCTGGCCGCTGCCGATACCCGCGCTGCGCCAGCCACCGGATGCCGTTACAGTACCGCCGCTGATGGTGATTTTTCCGCCTGTTCCGAGCAGACCACCGCCGATACCTGCTCCGCCGCCGTATTCCGTTTCCTGCAGTACGATCTTTTCACCGCCCACAGCTGTCACGATAGCCGTACCGGAAATGGTAATCGTACCACCAGAGGCTGTAGAACCGCCGCCAATGCCTGCCGCGCCAAAACCGCCTTGCGCGTTTTGGATCTCGCCACCGGAAATAGAAATCTGTCCGTTATCCGCCGAGCCTGCGCCGCCGTTGCCGCCGCCAATACCGGCGCCACCTGTTTCACCGCCGGCCGCTTTCTGGATCGTACCACCGGAGATAGTGATACTGCCGCCGGATCCTCCTTCGCCGCCACCAATGCCCGCGGCAAGAGTACCACCGGCTGCCTCCAGAATCGTACCGCCGGAAATGGTGATGCTGCCGCCGTCACACCCGGCGCCGCCGCCAATGCCGGCACCTCTGTCAAAGCTCTCGCTCCCGTCATTCAACTCTATAAAGCCACCCTGGGCCTTTTTTATGGTACCTCCTGAGATGAGGATGGTGCCGCCCGTGCCTCCGTCACCGCCGCCAATGCCGGCTGCTCTCCAGCCACCAATGGCTGTAATGGACGGATCGTTCTTTATGGTGATGCTGCCGCCGGATCCGCCATAGCCGCCGCCAATACCGGCGCCGCTCCCGTGTACGGTATCTCCCTCCTGGAAGATTCCGCCACCTTGCGCAACAACAGCTGCCGTGCCGCTAATCGTGATGGTGCCGCCATCCACGAAACCCTTGGTTTTGGCAGGATTGTTTTCACCGCCGCCAATGCCTGCGGCACCTGCGCCGCCCTTAGCCATTTTGACGTTTGCGCTTCCTGCAATCTCAATCGTGCCGCCCGCGCCGTCTAATCCACCGCCAATACCCGCGCCACCCGCGCGTCCTGACGCCTGGGTGATCACGGTATCACCGGAGATTTCGATTTTGCTTCCAGATGCAGAGCCGGCACCTCCACGGCCGCCGCCAATACCGGCACCTCCGACGAGGCCTGACGCGGAGATTGTGCCGCCGGAAATGGTGATGGATCCGCCATTTCCCGAATTGCCACCACCTATGCCGGCACCGCCTTCGTTGCCTGTTGCGGTAATGATGCCACTGCTTATGGTGATGGAACCGCCGTTATTTGCGCCGCCGCCGATCCCGGCGCCGCCGTCGCC
Organism: Lachnospiraceae bacterium; assembly: GCA_017479935.1. Taxonomy (GTDB): domain Bacteria; phylum Bacillota; class Clostridia; order Lachnospirales; family Lachnospiraceae; genus RGIG5021. The sequence continues at coordinate 1,138 of JAFVBO010000097.1, read as the reverse complement.
GCCAACCGCGGAGATTGTGGCGTTGCTGATCTTGATCGTGCCGCCTGCGCCATTCTGGCCGCCGCCGATACCCGCGCTGTTTTGACCGCCCTGCGCCACGATGTTGCCATTTGTAGTGATGGTGATACTGCCACCGGCTGCTTTTGCACCGCCGCCGATACCGGCAGCGCCGCCGTTTGTGCCGGTCCCGCCAGCTGCCTGAATGCTGGTGCTTCCCTGTATGGTGATGGAACCGCCGTCGTTTCCCTGGCCGCCTCCGATTCCGGCGCCTGCGCCAAGTTTCTTTTCCACCTGGGCTCCATTTTCCGTTACCGTTGTGTTAAAATCCGCACCGCCCCACGCGACTACGGAAGTCGTTCCGTCAATTAGAATTTTCCAGTTTTCAGAAACCGTATTCGTTCCGTTCGCACCGCCGCCAATGCCGGCACCGCCTACACCGCCGGAAGCGTTCTTTATATCCGCTGCGCCGGAGATGTTGATGGATCCGGCGGAAGATTGATAGCTTCCACCAATGCCGGCGCTTAAATTACCGCCCGCGGCTTTCACGATGGTACCGCCGGTAATATGGATTGTTCCGCCGGGAGCCTTATAACCGCTGCCAATACCGGCACCCGTGCCTCCTGCCACAGTATCGGCAGAAATCGTTCCGCCGCTGATCAGGATAGTCCCTGTTTCTACAGCCTCGCTTCCGCTGCCGATACCGGCACCGCCGCTTTTGCCTCCGGTGGCGGTTACCTCACCGCCTGAGATCGTGATGCTGCTTTGCGTATAGGACGCAGCGCCATGGTAGCCACCGCCGATGCCGGCACCACCCATGAAGGATGTTTCGCTCATGGTGTCGCCTCCGACAGCCGTGACTTTGCCGCCCTTTATGGTGATGCTGCCGCCTGTGCCTCCCCGGTAGGCATCTTCGCCATCAAATGACACATATCCAGCGCCACCGCCAATACCGGCGCTTCCAAGACCAGCTGTTGCTTTCACCGTACCGCTCTCAATGGTAATCGTTCCGCCATCGCCCAGATTGCCGCCACCGATACCGGCCGCGCCGTCACCGCCGACAGCCTCGACATTTGCGCTGCCTTGAATGGTGATTATGCCACCATTGCCGCCCTTCAGGGCGCTGACGGTCGTTTCTGTT
>JAFVBO010000096.1 GCA_017479935.1 Lachnospiraceae bacterium | reverse complement strand
CGTCCCCTGTCAGATTTCGTCAATTTTGTGACACAGGCCCGTCCCCTGTCACACTTTCAAAGCCTTACGCCATCGGGTACACACCCATAGAATTGGCGACGATCATGAAGACAAACAGGAGAGCGATCCAGACGATGGAGATCACCAGACCAACCTTCGTCATGTCGATCATCTTCCAGTACTTGTAGCCGTAGGTAGCAAGCGGGATCGGATCCAGAGGAACCAGGAATACGCAGCTGACCGTGTAGCCGATGATGAGGGTCAGGATGACCGGGCTCATGCCAAGGTTCAGGGCGACAGAGGCCATGATCGGTACGAACAGGGCAACCAGTGCGCCGCCCGTGGGAACGATGACATGGATGAAGATGGCAAAGATGGAAACGGTCAGGATGACCATGTTGGCGCCCATGTTGCCTAACGCGCTGGTTAACAGGCCAGCGATCCACTTGGAAGCGCCGGTGGTGCTTAAGGTCATGGCGATGGCGGTGGCGCCGCCGACCAGCATGATACCGTTCCAGTCAACGCCCTGCTTTACGTGCTCGGCCTTTAACAGCTCGATGCCGGCGAAGGACATGACGCAGGCGCTGATGGCAGCGACCATGTTGTTGTCAATACCGGTGAGCGGGTTGGTGACCCAGAAGATGATGGTGATCAGGAAGATCACGATGAACTTCTTCTCGTTAGCCTTCAGGCTGCCAAGAGCCTTGGTCTGCTCCTTCACGCTGTCTGCGCCTTCCACGCGGGCGATCTCAGCCGGGAGCATCTTCTTGATGATGAACCATGCCGCGAACAGGAGGATCAGGGACATGGGAACACCAACCATGGACCACTGCGCGAAGTTGATGGTGATGCCGGTGGCACCCTTTAACTGCGCGATGGCCAGCTGGTTTAAGCCGGAGCCGACGGGCGTTGCGAAACCGCCGATGGCGGCAGCTACGGGGATGGCGATCATCATGGCCTTGCCGTAGGTGGACTCACCGGGCTTGCAGCCGCTCTGCTCCAGCAGGTTGTAGGCGATACCGGAGAAGATGATGGCGGTCGGGATATCAACCAGGAACATGGAGATGACACAGGTCGCCAGCATGAAGGCCAAGAGAACCTTGTCCGGCGCGTCGCCGAAGATAAAGCTGATCTTTAAGGCAACTCTCTGGCCGACGCCGGTTTCCACGAAGGCGCGGGCAATGAGCTGTGAGGAGATCATGAAGATGATCGTGCTGTTGACGAAGTTTGTCAGGGTAGCGCCGATGCCGCAGATGCCGAGAACGCCTGTCAGCATGGGGAGGCAGATGGAGGCCAGGCCTACCGGGACTACCTCAGTGGACCAGATGATAACGGAAGCGACCATGAGGGCCAGAGCGCGCTTCCCTTCGGGAGACAGATCCCCGCCAAAGGGGATGGCAACGATAATGATGTAGGCGAGGACTGCAATGCCCAGCCACATATATTTTTTCATTTTCTCGTTCATAGCGAATTCTCCTGCTTAATCGTCTTAATAAACAATGAAATTCAGGGCACGAGGCGGCATGAAATAGTCCGGATCATGCCCGTGTGGTTACTTACGGTCATGCCATGATCTGCGTAAGTTTCTCCATGTACGTGTATCTTTCGCAGACGTGAGCCGACAGGGCGGCGATCGCCTCATCGGATGCGCCTTTGAAACGCTTCTGCATGCGAACGTAAGACTCTACCTGGCCAAGCGCGGTGGGCTTTTTGCTGATGGTGAGGCGGCCGTTCTCATACTCCAAGAGGAGCCAGGCGCCGCTGTTAATGGCCTCACGGGCCACCTCGACGGTTTTGGCGCTCTTGTACCCCCAGCCGGTCGGGCAGGGGCTCATGATGTGGATGACGCGGCAGCCGCGGATGTCTTTCGCCTTCTGCACCTTCCGGCGGAAATCCGGGATGTTGGCGATGGAGGCCGTTGCCGCGTAGGGAATGTTGTGCGCCATGCAGATCCGGAACAGATCCTTGCTGTTCACGGGTTTGCCGGCAGGGGTCGTCGTGGTGGAGGCGGCGAGGGGCGTGGAGCTGGAGCCCTGTACGCCGGTGTTCATGTAGGCTTCGTTGTCGTAGCAGATGTAGAGAATGTTCTCGTTTCTCTCCATCGCGCCGGACAGGGACTGAAGGCCGATGTCCACCGTGCCGCCGTCGCCGGCGATGACGCAGATGGTTGTGTGGTCGTTCCCCTGGTGCTTATAGCCGTTGGCGATACCGGAGGCGATGGCCGCGGAGTTTTCCAGGTTGCCCTGGATGCCGGCCACCGTGACGGACGCTTCGGGACCGCAGCCGGAAAACTGGGCCGCACAGCCCGGAGGGACAACCAGAACCGTATCTTCGCCCAGCACGTCCAGAGCGTTACGGAAGATCACATCGATCATGCAGCCCTGGCAGGTGCTGATGCCCGGGGATACGGCGCCCTTGGGTTCTACCTTGTAAGTCAGCATGGCATCTCCACCTCCCTTAAGTTCATGGCGTCCTCGCGGACATCAAACCAGGTTGTTCCCGCAAGCTCCTTGCCCGCGGCAGCGTCTGTCAGCATTCCGAAGATCTTGCGGAAGGAGCCGTCGGAGATATCCCGGCCGGCGATGCCGCCGATGAAATCGTAGACCTGGCAGGAGGTGCCAAGGAGGGCAGCCTTTACTTCCGAGCAGACGGGGCCCTGGAATGCGCCGAGACCGGAGGAGCGGTCCATAACGCCGATCACCTTCACGTTCTGTAAGGCTTCACGGATTTCCTCGGCCGGGAACGGACGGAACATGCAGATCCGAAGGAGACCAGCCTTGATGCCCTTTTCGCGCAGCTGATTGACCACGTACTTGCCGGTGCCGGACATGGAGCCGATGGTGACGACTGCCACTTCCGCGTCTTCGAGGCGGTAGCTTTCCACGGCGGAAAGCTTTCTGCCGAAGCGCTTTTCGTACTCCGCAAACACGTCCTTTGCCACGCCGGCGGCCTTGTCAAAGCCGACCTTCTGCTGATACTTCATCTCCGTGTGTTCCACGGTGGGGCAGAGGTCGTTGATGAACATGACATCCTTGGGGTCTAAGTACATGTTTTTGCGCACGTAGGGGCCGACAAAGTCCCAGGCTTCCTCGTCCGAAGGCGTGTCCACGCGCTGCATGGAGTGCGACAGGTAGAAACCGTCGAAGCAGACCATGGAAGGCGTCAGAACGTCCTCATGCTCGCTGATGCGGTAGGCGCACAGCTGCAGATCCAGGATTTCCTGAACCGTGGAGGCGTAGAACTGAAGCCAGCCGGTGTCGCGTTCGGCCATGGTGTCGGAGTGATCGCACCATAAGGACCAGGGGGCTACTAAGGAGCGGTTGACCACGGGCATGACGATGGGCACGCGGCAGCCAGCCGTGACACCGCAGACCTCATGCATGAGGGCCAGGCCTACGGAGGCGGTAGCGGTGGCCACGCGGACACCCGTGAGGCAGGCGCCGATGGAGACGGACATGGCGGAATGCTCGGATTCCACGCGGACGTACTCCGCGTCGATCTTGCCTTCCGCTACGCAGTCCGCCAGGTGCTCCGCGATGGAGCTCTGGGGCGTGATGGGATAGGCGGCGATGACGCCGGGACGCGCCAGGCGGATAGCCTCGACCGCCGCGCCGTTGCCGTCAAACATTTTTACAGCCATGTTATTCGCCTCCTTCCGGGATCATGCGGATGGCTTTCTTCGGGCATTCGTTTCCGCAGATGCCGCAGCCTTTGCAGTAGTTCCAGTCAAAAGTAAGGGGAAACTCGGATTTATCCTTGCTCACCGTGATGCAGGCGGTGGGGCAGTACATGGCACAGGTCCCGCAGCGGATGCAAAGCTCCGGATCCACATCGGGACGCTCGAGGCGCCAGCTGCCTGTGTTGGCCGCCACCAGGATATGGGAGCAGGGTCCTAAAACCTTACGCGTTGCATGTGTGCTCGTAGGCATATCTCGCTGCACCTCCATTCTTTTCTCCATTCTTTCCGAAGGCTTCCACGACGGCCTGGCAGACGGCGTCGATGGTGACGATGCCGGTCTTGGCCAAAGCGCCAAGCATGGAGCTGTTCGGGATGTTAAGGCCGATGTTTTCCAGGGCGGCATGGGTGGCGTCGCAGGCGAAGATGGTCTTAAAGCCATACTCCTTGCGATAACGATCCACCATCTCCTGGCTGGACGTATTGATGACCAGAACGGTGTCAGGCGTGCAGCCTTCTCCAACGTTCACGCCCATGTCGATGATCTTGTCATCGAAGACGGCCACGATATCGGGCTCATAAACATAGCAGTTTAAGAGAACAGGTTTGTCATCCACGATAATGTGCGCATACACGGGTGCTCCGCGGCGTTCGTGACCATAAGCCGGTACGGTGATGGCGTATTCGTTCTGATACACCGAAACGGCGATGGACAGAACTTTGGCTGCCGTAACAGCGCCCTGACCGCCAATTCCGTAGAATTTGATCTTTTGCATAGCAGCGGTTCCTCCTTGGCAAAATTCGCTATGTGAAACGTAAAATTCACGATGCGGTTTGACTATAGCGCGGCTTGGAAAAACTGTCAAGAAGCAACTTGAAATTTTGGTAAAATTTGGCTAAGATTGTGGATGCCTCCTATGATAGTCTGGGGGATGACAAGAAAAGTACAGGCTGGAAGCCGAAAAAAGTGTACGCCTGTGCGAAAGGACGACGGAACAGAAGAGGAGAAAACCGATGAATGAAACAGCAAATGATAAATATATCCTGCAATCCGTCACGCATACCCTGCGGCTGGTCGATACGATGGCCAAGGGGCGGGAGAAGACGGTACAGGAGCTGGCAGAAATGACCGGGATGGGGAAAAGCTCGGTTTTTCGGATGCTGGCCACGCTAGAGGCGGCCGGGTACGTCAATAAGACGCCGGATGCCAAGTACAGTTTGTCCATGAAGCTGGCGTATATTGGCGACTGCGTGCTGCAGCAGAATGATATTGTGCACTGCGGTCACCCTTTCCTGGAGGAGCTGATGAACCGATCCGGGGAAACCGCGCACTTAACGGTTCTGACGGATGGAATACACGCGGAATTTATCGACAAGGTGGTCAGCCGCTCCTCCATCCGCATGGATTCGCATCTGGGCATGAGAAGGCAGGCGCATTTCCTAAGCGGCGGAAAGGCCATCCTGGCGCATCTGCCGGAGAAAGCCATCCGGGAGTACATGGAGACGGCAGACTTTACCCCCATGACCGAGTACAGCATCAAGACGCAGAAAGAACTGAGCGCGGAGCTGGCGGCCATCCGGGAACGCGGGTATTCCTTCGACATGGAGGAGAGCGAGTACGGCCTCTCGTGCGTGGGCGCGCCGATCTTCAACGCGGCGCACCAGGTCGTGGCCGCGGTGAGCGTGTCCGGGCCCACGGGGCGCATGGAGAAAAACATGGACACCAACATCCTCCTGGTTATGGAGACGGCCACGCTGATTTCCGAGGCGATGCGGAAATAGTCCCGCGCTGATCTCCGAGGGGATGCGGAAGCGCCCCTGCTTCGGATGCCGAGCAATAGGGAAGCCTCATGCGCCGCTCACGCGGGCGGCCAGGGAAAGAAGCGCCTGCCGGTACTCTTCCTCGTGTTCCTGCATGAGCGACGTGGCTGCGTTGACGGAGATGGTCATGATGACACGTTCTCCCTTGCGGATGAGCGGGACGGAGACGCAGCACAGCCCGATGGCGGATTCCTCGTTGTCTTCCGCGTAGCCGCGCTCCCGGATGCGGGCAAACTCCTGGCGGAGGGTGTCCGGGGAGGTGAAGGTGCGGGCCGTGAAGGGGAGCAGGCGGGTGGAGGCGAGATATTCCTCCTGCCGCTCCTTAGAGGAAAAGGCCAGCATCAGCTTGCCGGACGCGGTGGCATAGGCCGGGATTAAAGCCCCGGTCCGCGCGGTGCGGTTGACGGTCTGCCCGGCCTCGCACTTGTGCAGAATGCGGCATTCATCCCCCTCCATGGACATGATGGTGACGGAGACCTGATGGCTTCTGGCCAGGGCATCCGCCAGGGGAAGCACGCCCCCCGGAACAGCGCTTCGCTCTTTTGCGATATCGCCCAGGTATACCAGCCGGTAGCCCAGGCGATATTTTTTTGTGACCGGATTTTGCTGCAGAAAATCAGAGTTTGTCAAGCTGGCAACCAGGCGGGACGCCGTGGCCTTTCCCAGGCCCATTTCCTGCGCGATTTCCGTGATGCCAAGCTCTTCGTGATCGGCAAACAGGTTGAGGACAGCCAGGGCCCGGTCAGAGGTCTGGCTGGTTTCTTTCTTTTCGGGAGACATGGCGGCTCCTTTCCTGCCCGTAAGGTGTGCAGGGCTGCCAGAAAGGTCGGTTTCCTAAGAAACTCCCTTTACACCTCTATGAGGGACTTATAACAAAACCATCGTGATCTGTTCTCATCATACCCCTTGCCTTTCCTCTTTGCAACCGATATAACTCTGCCGATCAGAATTTCCTGGCGCCGTACATAATCCGGATTGGTGCGACACCCCTGCACCCCGCTTGCACTTCCTGCAAACGGTTAGTTATCTTTAATGCATAAATCCCCTTGGCAAATCTTCCGATTTTTCACAGCCCCATGCAGAAAATCCGCTTTTCCAATTGACAGAAACCCATATTTTCCCTTATGATTTCATTATCGGAACACTGTTCCGAATAGCGGAACAGCAAAAATCCAACCATGAAAGGGGTAAAATCGTGAAGATACTGACTGCCAGAGAAGCGGTGGAACTGATCAAAGACAACGATACTGTGGCGTTGGGCGGCTTTGGGGCTTACTCCGCCCCGGATGAGCTGTTTGCGGCGGTTGCGGACCGCTTTGCCGAGACCGGGCACCCCATGGGACTGACCTGTATGACCGGCATCAGTGCCGGAAATTTTGACAAAGAGCACGGCGTGGGCCTGTCCCGCCTGAAGGCGGACGGCCTGATGACGACGTTAATCGCCGGCCACATCGGAAACCCGCCGGACGTGGCCAATTTGGTGGGCGCCAACAAGATTGCCGGATACATTCTGCCGCTGGGCGTGGTGATGCATCTGTTTCGGGCCATGGCGGGCCGGCAGCCGGGCATCATCTCCAAGGTAGGCCTTGGGACCTATGCGGACCCGCGCGAAGAGGGCTGCATGGGCAATGATAAGGCCCGGGAGCAGGGAAGAGAGATCGTGAAGCTCCTGAATATCGACGGCGAGGATTATCTTTTCTACAAGAGCGTGCCTTTGAACGTGTGTCTGCTTCGCGGCACCTACGCGGACGAGGACGGCAACATTTCCATCGCCCACGAGGCGCTCACGGAGGCGCAGTCGCAGATTGCGGCGGCGGTGCACAACAACGGCGGCACCGTCATCTTCCAGGTGGAGGATATTGTGGCGCGCGGAAGCATTCCGCCCCGGGAGGTGCGGGTGCACAAGTCGCTGGTGGATGTGGTGGTGAAGGCGAGCCCCGAAACGCAGCGCCAGTCTTACGCGGTGAATGAGTATCATCCGGAGCTGACCGGTGAAATCCGGGTGCCGGTGAACGCCATCGCGCCCATGAAGATGAGCCTTCGCAAGGTCATTGCCAGACGCGGCGCCATGGAGTTGAAGCCGGGGTGCGTGATCAACCTGGGCATCGGCATTCCTTCCGGTGTCGGAAGCGTGGCCAACGAAGAGGGCATCGGGGATCAGATGACGCTGTCCTTAGAATCCGGGCCGATCGGCGGCGTGCCGGTGGAGGGCCTGGGCTTTGGCGGCTCGGTGAACGCGGATCAGATCGCCCCCATCCCGGATACGTTTGACTTATATGACGGCGGTTTCCTGGACATGACCTGCTTAGGCGCGGCCGAGATTGACAAAGAGGGTAACGTGAACGTGTCCAAATTCGGGACGCGCTGCACCGGCCCCGGCGGATTTATCAATATTTCGCAGAACACGCCGAAGGTGTGCTTCATGCTGGGCTTTACGGCTACGAAGCCGGAGCTGGCGTTTGAAGACGGAAGGCTTAACATCGTCAAGGACGGCGAGGGCGTCAAGTTCGTGGAAAAGGTGCAGCAGATCACCTTCTCCGGCGCCTACGCGAGAAAGACCGGGCAGAAGGTGTTATACATCACCGAGCGGGCCGTGTTTGAGCTGCGGGAGGGCGGCGTGACGCTGACCGAGATCGCCCCCGGCGCAGATTTGGAGAAGGACATCCTGGCGCACATGGGCTTTAAGCCGCAGATCGCCGAGGACTTGAAGGAGATGGACAGCCGTCTTTTCCGCGAGGGGAAGATGGGACTCGGAAAATAACAGAACGAAAATCATCGGATGGCGGGGAGGAACGATTGCTTCGCAATCCGGCCACATGTAGGAAGAGAAGGAGGAAACATATGCTGGAAATTCGTTTTCATGGCCGCGGCGGCCAGGGAACCGTCAACGGCGCGCAGCTTTTGACGAAAGCCATTGTCGCCGACGGCGGATACGCCCAGTTCATCCCGGCCTTTGGCGTGGAGCGCAAAGGTTCGCCGGTGTACGGGTATTTTCGGATGAACGATGAGATCATCTGGCCGAAGAACCAGGTCTATTACCCGGACGGCGTCTGCATCCTGGATGACTCGCTGTTGGGGAAGGTCCCGGTGTATGAGGGGCTGAAAAAAGACGGCTTTGTGGTGCTCAATTCGAAGAAGCCGGCCGGTGAGCAGCAGATTCCGGAGGGCGTGAAAACCTTTGTGGTGCTCGATGCCACCGGTATCGCCCGCGAGGTGATGGGCGTGGAAATCCCCAACACCGTGATGCTGGGCGCGCTGCTGCGCGTGCTTTCTTCGGTGAAGAAGGAGACGCTGGCCGATCTGATTGCGGAAAAATACGGCGAGAAAAACCGCCAGGCCTTCCTGGCCGGGTACGAGAGAGCGGCCGTCGTGAACGTGGAGGGATAAAAAATGGAAAACGAATATCGTGTCGTATATGGGGACAGCGGTCTGTATGTCCTGGACACCGCTTCCTGGAGAACGTTCCGCCCCGTCATCGATGAAACCAAGTGTGTCAATTGCGGAACCTGCCTTCTGTACTGCCCCGTGTGCGCCGTCAAAAAGGTGGATGGACGGATCCAGATTGACTTAAGCTACTGCAAGGGCTGCGGCATCTGCCGCACGGAGTGCCCGAAGCAGGCGATTATGTGGGTAAAGGAGGAAGAGTAAATGACCAGAATAGATGCTCTTACCGGAAACGAGTGCGTGGCGGAGGCCGTGCGGCTTTGCAGCCCGGATATCATCGCGGCGTACCCGATTACCCCTCAGTCCGTGGTCGTGGAGGTGCTGGCTTCCATGAAGGCGAACGGACAGCTGAAATCCAAGATTGTGGACGTGGAGTCGGAGCACTCCTCCATGAGCGTCGTCAAGGGCGCGGCCATGCTGGGCAAGCGGGTCTTTACCGCCACCGCCGGCCAGGGCCTGGCGTATATGTATGAACCCTATTTCAGCATGTCCACCATGCGCTTCCCGATGGTGATGACGCTGGCCTGCCGCGAGATGATCTCCCCCGGTACGGTGTGGTGCGGCCTGCAGGATGCCCTGTCGGTGCGTGATGCCGGCTGGATGCAGATCTTCTGCGAGAACAACCAGGAAATTCTGGACATGGTGATCCAGGGCTACAAGATCGCGGAAAATCATGACGTGCTGATCCCCATGAACGTCTGCTACGACGGGTTCTACCTGTCCCACCAGACCGAGCGCGTGGAAATCCCGGATCAGGAACAGGTGGACGCCTTCCTGCCGCCGATCGATCTGCCGCAGTATCTGGACGTCAATCACCCGGCGATCGTGGACCCGAACACCGTGGGTTCCTACCTGATCCGCTACCGCGAGGACCACTTAAAGTGCATGCAGACCGCCAAGAAGGTGATCCGCGAGGTGAACGATGAGTTTGCGGAGAAATTCGGGCGCAACTGGGGCGGCTTAATAGGCAGCTATCGCCTGGAGGATGCCGATTACGTGCTGGTGACGATCGGCGCGACCACCGGCGCGGCGCGCGTGGTGGTGGATGCCTGGCGCGAAAAGGGCGTGAAGATGGGCCTGTTAAAGATCCGCGCCGTGCGGCCCTTCCCGGAGGAAGAGATCGCCGAGGCGTTAAAGGGTCGCAAGGCCTACGGCGTCATCGACCGCAGCGTGTGCTTCGGCTGGAACCGCGGCATCATCGCGATGGAGACCTTCGCGGCGCTCGGAAAAGCCGGCGTCTGCCTGCCGGGCCTGTCCTTCGTGGGCGGTCTGGGCGGCCTGGATCTTCGGACCGAGTACGTGGACAAGGCGGCCGGTATGATCGTGGAGGCGGCCAAGGGCGCCATCCCCGCCGGTGAGACGTTCTGGATGAACGAGGATTTTCTGTAAAATCTGGGAAAGGAGAATGCCATAATGAATACCGTTGATTTCTTAAATTCGCGGGAAGATCTTCTCTCTCCCGGAATCTCCGCCTGCCAGGGCTGCATGGCGGAACTGTCTTTGCGAGTGATCTTAAAGGTTCTCGGGGAAAAGACCGTTTTGGTGGTTCCCCCGGGATGCATGGCCGGCGCGGCCGTGGGCGGCTGGAACAAGAGCCTGGGAACGAAAATCCCGGCGGCCATGCCGCAGCTGGGAAATTCCGCCTCCATGCTGGCCGGCATCAAGGCGGCCTATGACCTGGTGGACCCGGACGTGCACTGCTTAGCCTACGCGGGCGACGGCGGCACGGCGGACATTGGCCTGCAGGCGCTGTCGGCGGCGGCTGAGCGGCGCGACAACATCATCTATGTCTGCAACGACAACGAAGCCTACATGAACACTGGCTTCCAGAAGAGCGGCACTACGCCTCACGGTGCCCGCACTTCCACCACGCCGGTCGGCTCGGTGGGCCGCGGCAAGGTGAACTTCAAGAAGGACGTTCCCATGATGATGGCGATGCAGAACACGGCCTACGTGGCCACGCTGACCCCCGCCTACATGAACGACTTTGTGGAAAAGGTGCAGAAGGCCGCCACCATCAAGGACGGCCTGGTATACCTGCACGTATTAAATCCCTGCCCGACGGGCTGGGGCACGAAGCCGGAAAACAGCATCGCCTACGCAAGAGCGGCGGTGCAGTCGCGGTACTTCCTTCTTTATGAATACCGGAACTACGAATTCACCGTCTCGGCACCCACGAAGAACATCCGTGAGCCGAAGGACGTGACGGAATTCCTGCAGAAGCAGAAGCGCTTCGCACACCTCGACGAGCAGGATTACGAGGAAGTGCGTCGCGTGGTGAACAGCCGCTGGGAGAATTTGAAGAAGCTGGCGGGGCTGTAGAAGAAAGTGTGACAGGGGACGGGCCTGCAGGTGACAGGGGACGGGTCTGTGTCACAAAAGCGAAATCTGACAGGGGACGGGCCTGTGTCACAAAACTGACAGCTGTCAGTTTTGTGACACAGACCCGTCCCCTGTCAGATTTCGTCAATTTTGTGACACAGGCCCGTCCCCTGTCACCTCCCGCCCCCCAAAGATTATACGGATTGTTGCCTTGTCAGAACGCACGATAAGGATTATAATGAGAAGACAAAAACTTTCGTGCAAAGGACAGCGTTTTTGAAGGAAAGGGAAGATAAGAATGACTGACTCCGAGAGAAAAGAAGATTTTCGAAAAAAGGCGATGATCCTGGCGCTCATCCTGTTGGTGGCGGTGAAGCAGCTGATGGTGATCGGGCTTCCGCTGTACGTGATCGGGGATGCCGGGTATGATGACAGGCTCATGGTGGAGATGGCGCAGCACATCGCAAGCGGGCAGTGGCTGGGGCCGTATAGCGATATGACGTTGGTGAAGGGATGGTTTTTCCCGCTGTTTCTGGCGGTGATTTCCCGCGTGCCGGGACTGACGTTTCTGACGGCGTTCACGCTGTGCTATTCGCTTTCCTGCGTGATTTTGTCCATCGCGCTGTATCCGGCCATCAAAAACCGGGCGCTTGTGGTGCTATTGGCCGCCTTTTTGATTTTTAATCCGATGTCTACGTCCTGGGCGGTGGCGCAGCGGTTGTACCGGAACGGCGTGACGCTGTTTGAGGTGAACCTGATCCTGGCCGGATATTTTGGCCTGTTTTTGCGGCTGAAGACGCCCGGCGCGAAGCGCTTTATCTGGGCGCTTTTCGCGGCGGCGGGGCTGGCCTCCCTGTGGAATACGCGGGAGGATGCCATGTGGGTGCTGCCGTTTGTCGTGGTGGTTTCGGTGGTGCTTTTGTACCTGACCTTCCGGAAGGAAAAGGAAGAGGACGGGGAAGAAAAGCGCTATGCCAAAAAGAGCCCGAACCGCGTCCTGCTGGTGATCTGGATTTTGCTGCCGGTTCTCGTCCTCGGGGGCGTGAACACGGGCGTTTCCATGTTAAATGAGAAGATGTACGGGATCCGCACGGTGAATGAGCTAAGCGGCAGCCATTTCGCGGATGCGATGAAGGCCATCTACGCGGTGAAGGTGGAGGAAGAGGCGCTGCCGCATGTCTCCGTTTCCAGAAAGAAGCGGGACGTTCTGTATCAGATTTCCCCGTCCCTCGCCGGGATGAAAGGGGAACTGGAGGAGTCGCTGGCCATCGCCGAGGAGGTGGACGATAACCCGGGCGATGGGGAGACAGAAGACGGCTGGTTTTTCTGGGGCTTCCGGATGGCGGCCATGAAGGCCGGCCTGCACGAGAGCGCACAGACGGCGGATGCCTTCTACGCGAAGGTGGCGGAGGAAATCCATGCGGCGGCCGATGCCGGGCAGGTAGAGCTGCAGCCGGTGATGCCGTCGGCGCTCATGTCCCCCTGGAGGGATGAGTACGCGCAGATGCTGCCCGAGAAAATGCAGGACGCGCTGGTGTATATGATCCAGCTGATCGAATCGGAGAGCTGGGCGCTGGAGAGCACCTCGGAGATGCCCTGGCGCGTGTACGACGCGGAGAAGCTCACCGGGGATAAGGCCCTGTATGATCAGGGGACGAATGGTTACCTTTCCGGCTGGTATCTGGACCTGGGACGGGCGGACAGCGATGCGATTTCGCTTCGGATCTATCAGGGCGAGGAGGAAATCGGGCGGGCTGCTCTTCATGAGGCGAGCGATATCAACGCGCTGTACGGCGCCGAGGTGTACGCGGGCCGCTTTGAAGCGGTGTTTCCGGCGGAACCCGGGACGAGCAAGACCCGGTACTCGCTTGTGATTGTGGACAAACAGGGCAAGGGGATCGCGAAGGTACCGATTTCCTACACCGGAAGGGTGCTGGCCGACGAGAGCCGCACGATGCACATCGATTACGCCTACTTCCCCGAAAACCGGGACGGCGTCCTCGAGAAGGCGGAGCAGGCGGTGCACCGCGCCAACCTGGTAGACCTGGCCTACCGGCGCTTCAGCCCGATGGCGGCAGCCTTTGCGGCGGCGGTCTTCGCGATGATGACGATCCTGATGCTGCACAAGAATACCAGAAAGCGCCTGGGCGCGCTGTACCTGATGGCGCTTGCCTGCGCCGCGAGCCTCCTGGTTCTGCTCGTCGGCGTTTCCTACACGGATATTTCCGCCTTCCCGGCCGTGTACGCCGGGTATTTATCCGGCGGCTATCCGCTCCTGTTCCTGTTTGTGGGGCTGATGGCCATCGCCGTCTGGCGGATGACCGGCGGCCTGATCTGGGAGACGATTTCACAGAAATCAGCCGGGCGGGACAAGGAATTGGACGCGCGGATGGCCCGGAATGCTTCCGGGGAAGGGGAAGCCGTGGCGGTGATGAAGAACATTCGCTGTCACCGGGGCAGACGCCTTTTAAAGAAACGGACATCATTGGAAGAACTGAAATAAACGGAATGTGCAAAAGCGGCAGGATGTTTTACTGAAAAATGCGTGTCTGAATGCTACAATAGCCGCAGGATGTTTTTCGAAACTGTGCCAGACAATAATCAAGAATAATTAGGAAAAATGCGGTTTTAGCAGGCCGCGCGGGGGAAAAAACATGAGAGAAGTGGAACTGACCGTTCTGATGCCGTGCTTAAATGAGGCGGAGACGTTAAAAACCTGTATTACCAAGGCGCAGAAGGCGATCGCGGAGATGGGGATCGAGGGCGAAGTGCTGATTGCCGACAACGGCAGCACCGACGGCTCGATCGAGATCGCCGAAAGCTGCGGCGCCAGGGTGGAGCACGTGCCCTCCCGCGGTTACGGCGCTGCCTTAATCGGCGGAATCTCGGCGGCGGCCGGAAAATACTGCATCATGGGCGATGCGGACGACAGCTATGATTTTTCGAAGCTGGACCAGTTTGTGAAAAAGCTCCGGGAAGGATACGACCTGGTGATGGGAAACCGCTTCAAGGGCGGCATCGAAAAGGGCGCCATGCCGTTTTTGCACCGCTACTTGGGAACGCCGGTGATCTCGTTCTTGGGACGCCTGTTTTATCACAACGATATCGGCGATTTTAACTGCGGCATGCGCGGCTTTAACACGGAGAGCATGCGCAAGCTGGGGCTTCGCACGACCGGTATGGAGTTTGCCAGCGAGATGATCGTGCAGTCGGCGCTGCACGGCTACAAAATCGCGGAAGTGCCCTGCACGCTGTCGGTGGACGGGCGCAGCCGCAAGCCGTACTTAAGCACCTGGAGCGATGGCTGGCGCCATTTAAAGTTCCTGTTGATGCACAGCCCGGACTGGCTGTTTTTATACCCCGGCGTTTTCTTAAGCGTGCTGGGTCTGGTTTTGATGGTCAGCTTGCTCCTTGGCCCCATCCACCTGTCCGGCGTTTCGCTTGATATCAATACGCTCCTGTTTGCCAGCGCGTTTCTGATCATCGGCATGAACCTGATCAGCTTCAGCATCTTTACGAAGGTATACGCTTCGGTGTCCGGGTATATCCCGATGACCAAATCCATGGAGAGGCTGAAGAACTTCCAGACGGATAAGGGCGTCTTTATCGGCGTGCTGCTGTTCCTCGCGGGCGTGATCGTCTCCATCGTGGCGATTGTCATCTGGGGAAGAGCGGGCTTTGGCGCTTTAGAACCCGGCGTGGTCATGCGGATTACGATCCCCGCGGTGGCGCTGTGCATCCTGGGCGTTCAGCTGGCCTTCGGCAGCTTTATGGTGAGCATCCTTCAGATCAAGCACCAGTAAGCCGGGCAGGAAGCGCGGGTGCTCCTAAAAAACACCCATGAAAGCCGACGCGCGGCTCCCGCAATCGCTTTCATAAAAAGATAGAAAGAAGAGTTACATGCAGGAAAAGAAAAAAGATATTTTCGACCGGATCATGGAACTGCCCATCCTCCGGATTTTCGAACCATTTTATCAAAAGCACAGGGAGGTGCTGCTTTACCTGTTCTTTGGCTTTGTGACAACCGTCATCAGCGTGAGCGTCTACTGGCTGGGCGCGGATGTGCTGGGTGTGGATCCCCTGATTGCCAATGTGTTTTCGTGGATCCTGGCAGTCCTTGTGGCGTTCCTCTCAAACCGCACCTACGTGTTTCACGCCGAGACCGAGAACCGGGAAGATTTTCTGAAGCAGATCCTTTCCTTCTACGGCGGCCGGGTGTTTACCCTGCTCGTGGAGGAGCTGATCCTCTTCGTGGGCATCAAGCTGCTTACCTTCCCGAATCTGCCGGTCAAGATCGTGGCGCAGGTGGTGATTGTCATCTTAAACTATGTGATCAGTAAACTCTTTGTTTTTAAGAAGTAGGGGGGTTTGACGACATGAATGTGAACAAAAAATACTTGCGGATCGGAGCAGGAGTTGGAATTGGCATTTTTCTGCTCATTGTGCTTTTTTCCAGTTTTTACACCATTGGCGAGAACACGCAGGCGGTGGTGACCACCTTTGGAAAGCCGCATCTGGTGAGCGAAGCCGGCCTGCACTTTAAGGTTCCTTTTTTCCAGAACGTGAAAATGGTGAACACCTCCATCAAGGGTTTCCCGATCGGCTATGTCTTAGACGAGTACGGAACGAATACGACCGCGGAGAAGGAAGCGCTGATGATCACGAAGGATTACAACTTCGTGAACGTGGATTTTTACGTTTCCTATCAGGTGACGGATCCGATCGCCGCCCTGTATGCCTCGGATAACCCGGAGCTGACGTTAAAGAACATGGTGCAGAACTGCATCCGTACCGTGGTGTCTTCGTACAATGTCGATTCGGTTCTCACGACGGGCAAGAGTGAAATTCAGGCGAACATCAAGGATATGCTGATCGAAAAGCTGGAGCGCTTTGACATTGGCATCACGCTGCGGGATGTCAGCATCCAGGATGCGGAGCCGCCCACACGGCAGGTGAGCGATGCCTTCAAGGCCGTGGAAACCGCCAAGCAGGGCAAGGACACCGCGCTGAACAACGCCAACAAGTACGCCAACGAGGTGCTTCCGGCGGCGAAGGCGGACGCGGATATGGTCATCCAGGCAGCCGAGGCGCAGAAAGCCGCCAAGATCAACGAGGCCACCGGCCAGGCGGCCCGCTTTAACTCGCTGTATGAGGAATATACCAAATATCCGCTGATCACCAAGCAGAGAATGTTTTATGAAGCCATGGAAGAGCTTCTCCCGAACATGAAGGTGATCCTTCAGGGGGAAGAGGGAAGCACGGACACGGTGCTGCCGCTTGACAGCTTTGCTACCATCCCGGCCGCGACAGGCAGCGGCGCGCAGTAGAAAGGAGGAGCAGCCATGAACAATCCTTTTGACAACGAAAGATGGCCAAACGGAGGAAACGGTTTCCCCTTTGGAGGGAACGGGCAGAACGGCGCCCCTTTTGGAAACAATGCCGGCCAGAGCCAGAAAGCGGCTCCCAGGCAACAGAATAAAAAGCCGTTGGATCAGAATTCCAAGCGGGTGATCGGCATTGCCTGCCTGGTGGCGGTGCTCTTGCTCATCCTCCCGCAGTGCTTTGTAGTGACTTATCCGAATGAATATAACGTGATCCGCCAGTTCGGCCGCATCACCTCGATCCGTGAGGAGCCGGGGCTTTCCATGAAGGCGCCCTTTGTCACAAGCGTGACCAGCATCCCGAAAAACCTGCGCCTGTACGACCTGCCGGCTTCGGATGTCATCACAAGCGACAAGAAGTCCATGATCGTGGACTGCTACGTGCTCTGGACCATCCGGGATCCGAGAAAATTCATCCAGACATTAAACGGCAATACGGCCACAGCCGAGAGCCGTATCGACACGATCGTCTACAACGGCATCAAGAACACGATCTCCGACATGACGCAGGACGAGGTGATCCAGAGCCGCGACGGCAAGATCACCGTGGCCAACAACTCCAGCGAGCTGGACAACGTGGGCGTGGATGTGGACGTATCCGGGCTTGAGGAGATCGAAGGCGAGGCGACGCCGCAGGTGGTGCACATCGTCAGCCTGACCGAGGAGATCATGAAGAACTTCGACGATGTGGAAGACCAGTACGGCATCTGCATCGAGACGGTGGACGTCAAGATCTTAGACCTGCCCGATGAAAACAAGGAAGCCGTGTACGAGCGCATGATTGCCGAGCGCAACAACATCGCTGCATCCTACACGGCCTTAGGCGATTCGGAGGCGCAGATCATCCGCAACGCCGCGGACAAGGAGGTTTCCATCCTTCTGTCGGAGGCGCGGGCCAAGGCCGACATGCTGGTGGCCGAGGGCGAGGCCGAGTACATGCGCATCCTGTCGGAGGCGTATAACGATGCGGACAAGGCGGACTTCTATCTCTTCGTGCGTTCGCTGGATGCCGCCAGGACGGCTTTGGCCGGCGGCAACAAGACGCTCATCCTGGACAAGAACTCGCCGATCGCGCAGATCTTTTATGAGTTGCAGTAAAGGGTTACTATGAAAAGAGAAAACTATGAGGAATACGCGGAGGGGCTTTTACGGAGAATTTCGGAATCCACCTCCCCGGTGTTTACCGTGCTGACTGCGGAAAAGGATCTGCAGAAGGCCGGCTTTCAGGAACTTCCGCTTTCCGGGAACTGGAAAGAAATTTTCCGGAAAGCGCGGGAAAACGGGAACGACACGCTCCTGTTTTACACGAAAGTGTATGGAACTACGCTGTTTGCTTTTGCGGTGAAGGACGGCGGCGAAAAGGCGCTGACGCTTCGCATGGCCTCGGCCCACACCGACTTCCCCTGCTTTCAGGTGAAGCCGTCGCCGGATATGAAGTCGGAAGGGTGCCTGAAGTTAAACGTGGAAGACTACGGCGGCATGATCAAGATGACCTGGCCGGACAGGCCGCTGTCGCTGTCGGGCCGCGTGGTGCTGGACTCGGGCGATCCGTTCTGCCCCGAGGTGCGCTATGTGGACCTCAAAAAACCGGTGCTTACGATCCCGAACCTGGCGATCCATATGAACCGGGACGTCAACAAGGGCAAGGAATTCAACACGCAGGTGGACCTGCTTCCGCTTTGCGGGACCGATCCGGAGCAGAGCTTTTTATCGCTCCTGGCAGCAGAACTTGGGGTGAAGCCGGAGGCGATCCTGGACACGGACTTAAAGCTCTACCCGGTTGAGGAGGGCTGCCTTGTCGGGTTCGACCGGAGCCTGTTATCGAGCGCCCGCATCGACAACTTATCCTCGTGCTTCGCGGCGGTGGACGCGCTTATCGCGGCGAAGGACACGCTGCCCTCCGGGCGGCTAAACGCCATCGCGCTGTATGACAACGAAGAGGTGGGAAGCTCCACCAAGCAGGGCGCGGCGTCCGTCCTGTACGCGCACTACCTGGAAAAGCTGTATGACGCGCTCGGAAGAAGCGAGCTGGCGCTGCGGGACGATGTGTTTTCGGGCCTGATGTTCTCCGTGGACGTGGCCCACGCCACGCACCCCAACGCCGCCGGAAAGAGCGATCCCACCAACCCCGTCCGCTTAAACGGCGGTGTGGTCTTAAAGCAGGCGGCCTCGCAGCGCTACGCCTCCGACACGGAGGGCATGGCCATCGCGAAGGCGCTTTGCAAGCGGGCCGGAATCCCCTGCCAAGTGTTTGTCAACCGCTCGGATCAGAGGGGCGGCTCCACCTTGGGCGCCATCGCCTCCACGATGCTGCCAATGCGCACCGTGGACATGGGCATGCCGATCCTGGCCATGCACTCCTGCCGGGAGCTGACCGGGACGCGCGATCCGTTGTATATGGAGGCGCTTTTAGAGGAACTCTTCATATAAGGAAAAACATGGAATCGATCATACGAATCAAGAAGTTAGACGAAGCGGCCCGCATCCCCACCTACGGGAGTGCCGGAGCCGCCGGGGCGGATTTGTATGCCCTGCTGGACAAAGAACTGACCATTGGCCCCGGAAAGACGGAGATGGTGCATACCGGCCTTCAGATGGAAATTCCGGAGGGGTACGCCGGCCTCGTCTATGCGCGCAGCGGCCTCGCCAGCAAGCGCCACTTGGCGCCGGCCAACAAGGTGGGGGTGATCGATGCCGACTACCGCGGAGAGATCATCGTGGCGCTGCACAATCACGGCGAGGAACCGCAGACGATCGCCCCCGGGGAGAGGATCGCGCAGATCGTGATCACCCCGTTTTTACGAGGGATCTTTTCGGAGGCATCCGAGCTGGAGGAGACCTCGCGGGGCGAGGGGGGCTTTGGCTCCACCGGACGCGGGTAAAAGAGCTGGTGGCAAGAGAATAGAGGTTACGTTTGTTGTGGCACATCCGGGAAACGTGCCGAAAAAAACCCGGAGTATATGGATTTATCGTTTAAGAGAATAGAAGCAGAGGATATCGAGACGCTGGAGCCGTATTTTTATCTGCGCCCCACGCTGGTGTGTGACAGCACCTGGTTTGACAGCTATCTGTGGCGGGATTATTACGAAGTTTGCTTCTGCAGGCCCGATGAGAACGCCATTTTGTGGCGGATGAAGGAAGAAGGCCAGCATTCCATGGGAATGCCGTTGTGTAAGGCGGAGGATCTTCCGAAGTACTTTGAAGTGACCAGACAGTATTGCCATGAGGTGCTGCATTCGCCGCTGCGCATTTACGAGGCGGACGAGGAGGCCATCCAGATCTTAAATCTGGACCCGGAGAAGTACCTGGTGGAAGAGGCGGTGGACAGCGCGGACTACGTGTACAGCGCCGAGAGCCTGCGCACGCTGGCAGGAAAGGATTACCACAAGAAGAAAAACCACGTCAATGCCTTTATAAAGGAATACGAAGGCCGGTTTGAATACCGCCGCTTTAACTGCGCAAGCAAGCAGGAAATCTGGCAGTTTCTGGACCGCTGGGAGCAGAATAAAGGGGACGATGTGGGGCATCACTTAGACGCCGAGGTGGTAGGTCTGCACGACGTGTTAAACCACTGCGAGTTCATGCGGGCGAAGATGGGCGGCATCTGGATCGACGGCCGGCTGGAAGCCTTCACGATCGGCACCTACAACGCGCCGCGGAAGATGGCGGTTATCCACATTGAAAAGGCCAACCCGGAGATCCGGGGACTGTACCCGTTCATCAACCAGCGCTTTTTGCAGGAGGAATTCCCGGACGCGGAGCTGGTGAACCGGGAGGACGACGTGGGCCTGCCGGGCCTTCGAAAGGCCAAGCAGTCGTATCACCCGCTGTTTATGGCCAGGAAGTTCAACATATTCGAAAAAGAATAAAATGCAGCACATGGGGCCTGGGACCTGTGCTGGAAACACTATGAAAGCACAGATCTGAAAAAAATATTATGGAAAACGAAACCCTTACGCTCCGTCTTTTAAAGGCCCCTGAGCGGGACAAGGCCTGGGATTTATGGCGGGACATTTTCCCGGAGGATACAGACGCCTTTTTGGCTGCCTACGCGAAAACCCATGCGGACAACCGGATCTACGGGATGCTCTCGGAGGAAAAACTTCTTGCCATGGCGCAGTTTAACCCCTATGAAGTGCATGACGGAACCCCGGATCCGGTGAAGGTTCCCTATATTGTGGGCGTCGCGACACGCCCGGCGTATCGCAGCCGGGGGTATATGAGAAAGCTGCTGAAAGAGGGGCTTGTACAGGCCCGCGGGGAGGGCGCGCCGTTTGCGTTTCTGATGCCGGCGGCGGAGGCGATCTACACGCCGCTTGGCTTTGTCACGGTCTGGCATCAGCATCTGTTTCGCGGGAAAAAAGCGCTGGCAGAGACTTTACAGGAAGCTGAGAAAACGGGAGAAGCCGTTCTTCCGGACGAATCCGGGCTTGTGATCCGCCCGCTGTCAAAAGAAAACCTGCGGGAGACAGCGCGCATGGCGGAGCACTTTCTAAGCGGAGCCTCGAGCGTGTTTTGCGTCAGGACCCCGGAGTACTTCCGCAAGCTCCAGACGGAGATGAAGAGCGAGGACGGAGATGTCTTTGTGATCGTAGAGCCGGATGGCGAGGTGGCGGGGTACCTGGCCGCGTGGCCGGACGGCCCCTGCGAAATCCGCGAGCTGATCCTGACAAGCGGTAAAAAACGCGGGTTTCGCAAGTTCTTGTCCCTCCCGGGGGAAACGCCCGCCATCATGTTCCGGCTGTTAGACCCGGTGCGCTTTTTGACTCCCGTCCATCGGTACACGGAGGACGAGGAGGAGATGCCCTACCGCATACTTCTTCACCTGGAGGATGCCTTTCTGCCGGACAATTCCGGGTGGTACACCTGGGATATTCACAAGAAACAGTCGCTTGTGCAGAAGATATCCACAGACGCAGAGGGGAAAAACGAGATACCTGGTGGATATTCTGTGGAAAAAGTGGATAAGTTGTGGAAAACCACTGCCGAGGGGCTCGTGAAGTGGCGCTTCTCGGACGGAGAAGGCCCGGAAATCCCGGGTTTGTGGAAAGCACCCCGGATCTTTTTAAACGAAAATGTGTAAAGAGAAGGGAAGGAATCGGCCGGACTTTGCATCGAAGAGAGGGCCCGGCGTACATACAGGGAGGAGGAAACCATGGATCCGAAAGAACAACTGAAACAATGGGTGGAGGAGAGCAACAGCATCGTGTTTTTCGGCGGCGCGGGCGTCTCCACGGAGAGCGGCATCCCGGATTTCAGAAGCGTGGACGGCCTGTATAATCAGCAGTATAAGTTTCCGCCCGAAACGATCTTAAGCCACACGTTTTTCATGCGCAACACCGAGGAATTCTACCGGTTTTACCGCAATAAGATGCTTTTCCCGGATGCCAAACCCAATGCGGCGCACCTGGCGCTGGCGCGCCTCGAAGAGCAGGGCAAATTAAAGGCGGTCGTCACGCAGAACATCGATGGCCTTCACCAGGCCGCGGGCAGCAAGGAAGTGTGGGAGCTGCACGGTTCCGTCCACCGCAATTACTGCATGCGCTGCGGAAAATTCTACTCGCTTGACGACATGCTGCACTCGGAGGGCGTCCCCAAATGCAGCTGCGGCGGGACGATCAAGCCCGACGTGGTTTTGTATGAAGAAGGCCTGGATGACGATACGATTAACCACGCGGTGCGGCGGATCCGGGAGGCGGATATGCTGATCATCGGCGGCACGTCGCTGACGGTGTACCCGGCGGCCGGGCTGGTGCATTATTACCGCGGGAATAAGCTGGTGCTGATCAACAAGTCGGCGACGGGGCTGGACGAGGATGCCAACCTGGTGATCAAGGAGCCGATCGGAGAGGTGTTGTCATGCTTTTTGAAGTAGGGGACATCGTCCGGCTGAAAAAACCCCACCCCTGCGGGAGTTCGGAGTGGGAAATTCTGCGGGTCGGCATGGATTTTCGATTAAAATGTCTGGGCTGCGCGCATCAGGTGATGGTGGCGCGCCGGCTGGTGGAAAAAAACTGCCGGGAAGTAAGAAAGCCCGAGGGAAAGGCATAGAGGGAGAAGAAACGTGGAAAAGAACAGTCAAAAACAATGCAAAATCCCGGTGGAAGCGGTGCTGGGGATCGTGGTGCTTCTCAGTCTGGCTGCCTTCTTTTTGTTGGGACAGCTTGGGATCAAGCTCCCTGCGGGGCTGATGGGCTTCTGGCTTCTGGTGGTGATCGCGTGCAGCCTGTCGCTGCTTTTAAAGCTGACAAACAAAATCCGGGCGAGAGAAGAAGAGGACGAAAAAGCGGCGGAGCTTTTGTTCCGGAAAAAAGAGTAAAAGAAAAAGCAGCGGGTGTTTCCGCTGCTTTTTTTTACATGTATGGCGGTAAGGATATCGTGCTGCCGAACAGAGCGGTTTCCCATTCCAGACGCCGTTTTTTCTGAATTTGGAGCATCTGCACAATGTTGTCCAGGCCGTGCTCGGGGGTGATGTTCGAGGCGGCGATGAAGTTCATGTACATGGCCATCTGCATGCAGTCAATCGTTTTACACAGCTGCAGAATGTTATCCGGGATATTTTCGCTTTCCTTCAGCTGATCCCAGAAATCTTCCATCTGGTCGTCATAGGGAACCTGAATCAGCGGCATCCATTCTTCCACGGACAGATCCCGGAACATGGCCTGGATCAGAACGCGGTTGTCGTGGATGGCCTGGATGAGGGTTTGCAGGCTGACCAGCCAGGCGTCCTTGACGCCGTGACGGGAATCCGGATCGTAGTGAAATACCTGATCTCCGAACATCTCATCCATCAGTTCATCCAGAATAAAGAGGAGACAGTCCTTCTTGCTTTCGTAGTAAATATAAAATGTCCGGCGGCTGACCTCGGCTTTTTCGGAAATATCGGCAACAGAGATTTCCTCGAGCGTGTGATGCTCGAGAAGTTCCACCATGGCTTTCCGTATGAAATATTTGCTGCGCGTAGAGCGGATGTCGTTTCGTTTGTTCATGAGTTGTCTTCCTTTCTCTTGTATCATAACGCATTTCCTTGTTTTTGCCCAGTCTTTTTTCAAATTTTTTTGCCCGCCCGTTACACTATTGATGGAATTTTGTAAAAGAAACGTGATGATTCCCGGTAGTAAAATGTGACGAATGTGTGATATCATGGTCTTTACTTATGGGCGATTTTTGACCCTTTGGAAACCCGGGTTTACAGCCGGTTTTCCAGGGGAACAAATATCCGAAAATGTACATCCAAAAGGGAGGTTTGTTATGCGTAAACTGTTAAATTTCCTGCTGGTTCTGGTACTGGTGGGGCTGGTAGCCGGAGGTGTCTGGAAATACTACATTCAAAAGCAGCCAGTGGAAGTCAGTCAGGAGGATGCGGACGTGTACGCCAACAAAGTGGCGGATATTGTCGGAAGCGGTGTAAACGGAAGCGTGCAGAACCGCTATTCGGGAGTTGTGGAGACGCAGCAGACCCTGGATGTTCCTTACGACGAGAGCAAAAAGGTTAAGACCCTGTTTGTGCAGGAAGGGGACCATGTGAACGAGGGAGATCCGCTGTTTGAGTTTGACACGGAGGATATCCAGATGTCCTTGGATCAGGCACAGCTGGATTTAGACCGCCTGATTTCCCAGCAGGAGCAGAACGAAAAGCAGCTGGCCACGCTGCAGGCCGACAAGGCGAACGCAAGCGAAGACCAGCAGCTCGACTATGCCATCCAGATCCAGTCCATGCAGGCGTCAATCAAAGAAAATGAGTACAGCCAGAAGTCCAAGAGTGCCGAGATCGAGCGCATCCGGGCCTCCCTCACCGACAACAAGGTGTATGCGGAACTCACCGGGCGCGTTCTGACCGTGAATGAGACGCCGGGGTATGACAATAACGGAAACCGCAAGCCCTTCATCACCATCATCACCGAGGGCGACTTCCGCATCAAGGGAACCGTGAACGAGACCAACGTCTGGGCTATCGCCGTCGGCTCGCAGGTGCTGATCCGCTCCCGCATTCACGAGGATGAAACCTGGGTCGGGACGATCACCCTGGTGGATATGCAGAACAAGGTCTCCAGCGGCGATCAGTTCTATTACGGGCCGCAGGGAGAAACCTCGACCAAGTATCCGTTCTACGTGGAGCTGGAGAATTCCGAGGGCCTGATGCTGGGCCAGCACGTTTTCATCGAGATGGACTTCGGGCAGGAAGAGGAAGTGACCGGCCTGTGGCTGGACGCGGGCTATATCGCCTTTGACGAGGAGGGGAACTCCTTCGTATGGCTGGCGGACGCGACCAACCATCTGACGAAGCGGCCTGTCACCCTGGGCGAGATGGACTATGATCTGTACCGCTACGAGATCCTGGAGGGGCTTGGCGAGGAAGATTTCATCGCCTATCCCGACGAAGCCTGCGAAGAGGGGGCCACGGTGTATAAATTTGACGCGTCCGCCCGCTATGGAGGGATGGAATGATACTGCAGTTAGAGCATATTTATAAAGATTATGTACAGGATAAGCTGGTGGTTCCGGTGTTAAAGGACGTCTCTTTAGACGTGGAGGAAGGCGAGTACCTGGCCCTCATGGGGCCTTCCGGCTCCGGCAAGACCACGCTGATGATCATCATCGGCTTTCTGGATGTGCCCACCTCCGGCAGCTATTTTCTCGCCGGGCAGAACGTGGCCGGCAAGAACGACCGGGCGTTAGCCAAAATCCGGAACAGCTCCATCGGCTTTGTGTTTCAGAGCTTCAACCTTCTGCCCCGGCAGAGTGCCCTGGAAAACGTGATGCTCCCGCTTCTGTACGGAGGCGTGGGCGCGCGCGAAAGAAGGCGCCGGGCGGAGGAAGCGCTGGAGAAGGTGGGCTTAAAGGAGCGCATGAAGTTCCTGCCCACACAGCTCTCCGGCGGACAAAAGCAGCGCGTGGCCATCGCCCGCGCGATTGTGACAAGGCCCAAGCTTCTGTTGGCGGACGAGCCCACCGGCGCGCTGGATTCGACCTCCGGGCGTCAGGTCATGGAGCTTTTTGCGCAGTTAAACGAAGAAGACGGTATGACAATCGTCATGATCACCCATGATCGAAACATCGCGGCTCAGGCCAAGCGAGTGGTGTTCATCCGCGATGGCGAGCTGTATTTCGAGGATCCTGTTCTGTACGCGCCGGCATCTTCCTACGAGGCGTATGACGATTCGGACGAGGAGGATCTGTATGAGGATGATCCGGAGGAAGACGATCCGAATGAATATGATTCGGAGGACGAGGACACAGAGGATTACGACCCGGAAGTAAGTGAAGAGGACTTTGATGAGGAGGGGGCGGATGCCGGCTTGCCGGATGCTCCTGAAGGATCGGAGGAAGCAGAAATATGAAAAAAGCAGTCGTCTGGCTTACCGTCATTTGCCTGATCATAGGCGGAACCTACGGCGGTTTTACCTATTATCAGAGAAACCATGCGGTGCTCACGCCGGTGGAGGTGATCCCGGTCACCAATATTTATACCTATAACTGGAACAGCGGCGGAAGTTCCTACGGAAACGTATCCGCCGGCCTGACCCAGTCGGTCTTCCTGCAAAAGGACGATGCCATCCAGGAGATTTTTGTGAAGGAGGGCCAGGAGGTAACCGTCGGAACCCCGCTTCTGGCCTACGATATGACCCTTTTGGAGCTCCAGGTGGAGTTAAAGCGCCTGCAGATCGAGAGCCTGAACAACAGGATTGTAAAGGCGGAGCAAGAGTTAGAGACCTTAAGAAACACGGCGCCGGCGGGTCGCCATTGGGTATCTTTCCCGGTTTACATTCCTGACTTTTCGGAGTTTATGGATGACCCTGTCATGCAGGCGGAACCGGGCATAGCCAAAGAGGCCACAAGCCTGCTGCAGAAAGGCGCCA
Organism: Lachnospiraceae bacterium; assembly: GCA_017479935.1. Lineage (GTDB taxonomy): Bacteria > Bacillota > Clostridia > Lachnospirales > Lachnospiraceae > RGIG5021. The sequence continues at coordinate 64,839 of JAFVBO010000096.1, read as the reverse complement.
TGGAAACGCAGAATGCCTTGCAGGTGGAAGGACTGCGCGAGAGCCCGATTCTCCACATGCTGGCGGAAGAGAAGGAAAGCAGCTCCTATCTGTCTTATCAGTCATTCCCGATTCGGCGCGAAGAGGAGCTGAACCTGGAAGAGGATCAAGGCGGCGAGGTGCCCGGCCAGATGCAGGGGGAAGCTTTGGAAGAGGTGCCGGCGGAGGAGCCTGCCGAAGTTCCGGTAGAAGAGCCGATGGATGTTCCTGTTGAGGTGCCGGTGGAAGAGCCGGTTGGTGCGCCGGAGGAGACTCCGGAAGAGCTGGTGGAAGAGGTGTTGGATGTCCAGGTAGAGACGCCGGAAGAGACACCTGCCGAGACCCCGGAAGAGACAGAAGCGCCCGCGGAGACGCCGGAAGAGACGGAAGCGCCTGCAGAGACACCGGAAGAGACGGAAGCGCCCGCGGAGACGCCGGAGGAGACAGAAGCGCCTGCGGAGACGCCGGAGGAGACGGAAGCGCCTGCGGAGACGCCGGAGGAGACAGAAGCGTCTGCGGAGACGCCGGAGGAGACGGAAGCGCCCGCGGAGACGCCGGAGGAGACAGAAGCGCCTGCGGAGACACCGGAGGAGACGGAAGCGTCCGCGGAGACACCGGAAGAGACGGAGACCCCGGAGGAGACGGAGGAAATCACGGGTACGCAGCCGGAGGAGAGCACAGAGGCGGAAACCAGCGAAGAGGAAACCTCCGCAGAAGAAACCTCCCCGGAGGAGAGCACCGAAGAAACCACGGAAGAAGAGACTACGGAGGAGCCGTATGTCTTTACGCTGATCCGGAAGGATGGTCTGATGGACAAAGAGACCAAGAAGCCGGTCAAGCCGTCCCGTGTGCTGGATGATAAGACGGTTGTCTACACCTGCGATACCACCGCGGAACTGACCACGGAGTTCATCGTGGCCATGCTGACCGGGGGCGTCACCGTGCGTATCGACATCTACGAGCCAGAAGCCGATACCGAGGCAAATGGCTACATTCCGAAATATATCCCGGAGGATAAGCCCCGCTTTGACGAAGAGGGAACGCCGTATCCTCTGTATTCCTATACCTTAAAAGGCAAGGAGATTTCCGAGAAGGCCGGAACTTACGTGCCGCCGGAAACCGAGCCGCCGACGGAGCCCGAGACCGAACCTCCGACAGAGCCGGAACCGATCCGGCCTGTGGTGGCTGCCATCCCGTCTATCTCGGCGAGAACCGTGGGAGATGAGCCGGAAGTGCCTGCCATCTCTACCTTCGAATTTACCGCCATCCGCACCTCGGTACCTTCTCTGGCCGGCAACATGCCGATGCCCGAAGGCGCCTGGGGTCAGAGCATGACCTTCACCGGATGGCCGCAGGAAGAGATTTATTTAGGAAACATCACCTTCACGCTGCCGGGTACCTATGTGTACACGGTTTCTCAGACGGGGCTGGATGAGGAAGGCTATGCGGAAGATCATGCGGTCTGCCGCCTGGTTTACTCCGTCACGGAGGATGCACGCGTGCTGACGGTTTCCCGCGTTGTTTTCAAGAACAGCGAGGAAGTGTCGGCTATTCGCTTTGTCAACGAATACATAGTTCCGACCGAACCGGAAACGACGCTGGAGGAGAGTTCCGAGGAAGAAAGTTCTGAAGAAGAGAGTTCCGAAGAGGAGAGCTCTGAGGAGGAAAGCTCTGAGGAAGAGAGTTCTGAGGAAGAGAGTTCTGAGGAGGAAAGTTCCGAGGAAGAGAGTTCCGAGGAGGAGAGCTCTGAGGAGGAAAGCTCTGAGGAGGAGAGTTCTGAGGAAGAGAGTTCTGAGGAGGAGAGTTCTGAGGAAGAGAGTTCCGAAGAGGAAAGCTCTGAGGAGGAGAGTTCCGAAGAGGAGAGTTCTGAAGAAGAAAGTTCTGAAGAGGAGAGTTCTGAAGAAGAAAGCTCTGAGGAAGAGAGTTCTGAGGAGGAAAGCTCTGAGGCAGAAAGCACCGAGGCAGAATCCTACGAGGAGCAGCTGCTGGAAGAGGAAACCTTCGAGGCGGAGGATCCGTTCATGGAGACGACTGCGCCCGAGCCGACCGAACCGTACATTCCGGATGATCCGGGTGGATATTGGGAGTATGATCCCGGATACTCGCAAGAGGAGCTCGATCGCATGATTGAGCAGACCGAGCAGCAGATCAAGAGCATGAAGCTGGATCTGCGTCAGGCGGAAATTGACTTTAAGAAACAGGAAATGAAGCTGCAAAACGGCACCGTGCTAAGCGCCGTGGACGGCGTTGTGACCTCTGTCTTATCCGAGGAGGACGCGCGCAAGGGCAACGCCCTGATTACCGTATCGGCGGCCACTGGCTACTACGTCACCGGAACCATCAGCGAACTGATGCTGGATAAGGTTCACATCGGTGATGAGCTGATGGTGAACTCCTGGTATACGGGCATGACCTACACCGCCAAGGTGACCGGTATCTCTGATATCCCGTCCACGCAGAGCATGTACTCGGAGAACCCGAACGTTTCCTATTACGACTTTACGGCCTACTTAGATGCCGACACCGGCATACGGGAAGGCGAGTACGTGGATATCAGCTTCACCGGCAACATGAACGGAACCGACAACAGCCTGTATATTGAAAAGACCTACATTCGTGAGGAAAACGGCCAGTCCTACGTGTACAAGGTAGGCGAGGACGGCCTGTTAACCAAGCAGATCATCCAAACCGGCGGCTCGCTGTACGGCTACTACACGGAAGTGAAGAGCGGCCTGACGCTGGAGGATTACGTGGCCTTCCCGTACGGCAAGACCGTGAAGGAAGGCGCGCCGGTGGTGGATCAGAACGGAAATCCGTTGAACTTTGGCGGCGAGGAGACCTTCCCGTTTGACGATCCCTATTATCCGGGCTGGGACGATCCGATTTATATCGACGACCCGATTTTCGTGGACGATGGCTGGATGTTCGAGAGCGGAGCCGATCCGTTCCTTGTGGACGACGGCTGGATGTACGAGAGCGGTGAGGATCTGTTCTTCGGCGAAGGCACGGTGGGAACCTGGGCGGATGACCTGACGGGCATTACTTTCCCGGCGGTAGGTTAAAGGAGGAGGAAGGACATGTTTGAGAATATAGGACTTTCCTTTCAGGGGATCTGGGCGCATAAAATGCGCTCCTTCCTCACGATGCTGGGCATCATCATCGGTATTGCCGCCATCATCGCCATCGTGTCGACGATCAACGGAACCAACGAACAGATCAAGCAGAACCTGATTGGCTCCGGAAATAACGCTGTGGAAGTGAGCCTGTTTCAGGACGACTGGCAATATGAAATGCAGTACAATGGCATCCCCGAGGGGGTGCCGGTACTGTCGGAGAAGGACCGGGAGAAGATCCTTGGGTTTGATGAAGTGGAGGCAGCCGCCTTTTACCACAGACGCAACTCTCCGTCCGTTTTCCGCGGGAGCACATCCCTAAACGGCGGAAACCTTATGGGAACCGACAACAACTACCTGAAGGTGTACGGCTATACGGTCCGGGAGGGAAGAAGCTTTTCCCAGGAAGACTTGACTGGGTACAAGAAGGTGGTGCTGCTGGATGACCAGGCCGCCAAGACGCTGTTCCCGTCGGAAAATCCCCTTGGAAAGACGCTGGAGATTCAGGGCGAGCCGTTTGTCGTGATCGGTGTGGCGGTGCAGTCCAGCTCCTTCCAGCCGGTGATCAATTCCATCGAAGATTATTACACCTACATGGGAAATGAAACCAGCGGCAACCTGTACATCCCCTACACCTGCTGGCCCATCCTGTTCCAGTACGATGAGCCGCAGAACGTGGTGGTGCGCGCCATCAGCACGGACGATATGACGCAGGCCGGCAAGAAGACCGCGGATTATCTGAACGAACAGGTCAAAAACAGCAACAACATCAAGTACAAGAGCAGCGACCTGTTAGAGCAGGCGAAGAACCTGCAGGAGCTCTCCAGCTCCACCAACCAGATGCTGATCTGGATCGCCAGCATCTCGCTCCTTGTCGGCGGCATCGGCGTCATGAACATCATGCTGGTGTCCGTCACCGAACGAACGAGAGAAATTGGTTTAAAGAAGGCACTTGGTGCGCCCAAGTCCCGCATACTGGGGCAGTTTTTAACGGAGGCGGCGGTTTTAACAAGCCTTGGCGGCCTTCTTGGCGTTCTGGCCGGCATCGGCCTTGCGCAGCTGGTGTCCCGGATGGCCGAAATTCCTATCGCCATCAGCTTCCCGGCCGCCGGCATCGCGGTAGTCTTCTCGATGCTGATCGGTATTATCTTTGGTATTCTGCCTTCCGTGAAGGCGGCTAATCTGAACCCGATTGATGCGCTGAGGCATGAGTAAGCAAATTTGATGGAGTGTGACAGGGGACGGGCCTGTGTCACAAAACGAATCTGACAGGGGACGGGTCTGATAGTGTGACAGGGGACGGGTCTGTGTCACAAAACTGATAATTTCAGTTTTGTGACACAGGCCCGTCCCCTGTCACATCCGGCGCAAAGCCGCATCCGCCACATCGCGTACCGCTTGCTCGCCGATATACTGCCGGTAGGTTTCCCAGACTTCCTCCTCGCTAAGTGCGTACTCGTCTGCATACTGTTTCCAGCGGCCAAGCTCCTGCGGCGCGTTCAGGCGCAGGGATCTGACACCCAGATTCGCCAGGTAGTTGGCTGGTCGCCCGGATGCTGTCTCTGTTTTCTTTGTGGATGCACATGGCAACGATCACCATGAAATCGTACTGCTTCAGAAGGCGAAAAGCCCGATCAGCCTGTGCCTCCGCACCGGGAACACCGCGCAGCCAGTCATGATGGCCCAGGCCGTCAAAACTCAGCTGGATCACCGGGGTCTGGTGATAGCTTTGGAGCATCTGCAGCGTATCCTCCGTCAGCAGGGAGGCGTTCGTAAACAGCGTGCCGATTTGGATGCCACATCGGGTGAGTTCCCCGACGATTTCGGAAAAGTTCGTGCGCAAAAGCGGCTCGCCACCGGTAATATCTACCCGACGGATCCCGCATTCCGCGATCTCGTGGATGATATGGAGGCAGTCTTTTAAGGGAAGGTGCGGATGATGGGCATCCGGTGCCGACAGCAGGCAATGCCGGCACTGAAAATTGCACCTTCCCGTGATGCTACAATGCGCAGACATCAGAATCGTTGTGAAGCATGGCGGTAAAGCAATACCATACAGCTTGACAAAATGCGGGAGTGTGCTACAATTACGAAAAGAAAAATGCGGAAATGCGTGTATTTCTATAATAAAAAAATGCGGAAATGCGAAAATCACGATAAATAAATAATGCGGGAATGGGGGGAGAGATGTTTAAACGAAAAGTTTATGACGCCCTTTTAGATTGGAAAAAGGAATCGCAGGGACAAACGGCATTGCTTATAGAAGGCGCACGTCGAGTCGGAAAATCAACGGTCGTAGAAGAGTTTGGGAAAAAAGAATATGATAGTTATATTCTGATTGATTTTTCTATAGCGTCGAAAGCGGTAAGAGATTTGTTTGAAGATATATCCGATTTGAATTATTTTTTCCTTCAGCTCCAACTGCAGTTCCGGGTAGATTTGGTCGTTCGGAAATCTCTGATTATTTTTGATGAAGTACAATTATTCCCAAAGGCACGGCAGGCTATCAAACATTTAGTAAAAGATCGACGCTACGATTATATAGAAACAGGATCTCTGATTTCCATACATAAAAATGTCAAGGATATTTTAATTCCGAGTGAAGAAAGAAAAATCAGTATGTATCCCATGGACTATGAAGAATTTCTCTGGGCCATTGGAGATAATAGTACATATCCTCTGCTTCGAAAATGCTTTGAGGGAAAAAGATCTTTAGGAGATCAGATCAACCGAAAGCTGATGCGGGATTTTCGATTATATATGCTAATAGGTGGAATGCCTCAGGTAGTGAAAGAATATCTGGCCTCCAATAATTTTAAAATGGTAGATGCAGTCAAAAGGGATATCCTGAGCTTATATGAGGATGATTTTAGAAAAATAGATCCAACGGGAAAAATTTCGCTGCTGTTTGAGGCCATCCCGGCACAGTTGGCAAACAATGCGTCCCGATTTCAGGTATCCAGCGTTCTCGAGAATCTTCGAGCGGGAGATATTCTGGAACTGATTGCTCAAATGGAAGATTCACGGACAGTACTTGTTTCCTATCATGCGAATAACCCGAATGCAGGTTTATCTTCGGCCAAAGATCTTACCAGATTTAAGATGTATCTCTGCGATACCGGGTTATTTACAACATTGATGTTTAAAGATAGGGACTTTACAGAAAATAGTATTTATGAGAAATTACTTAGTGATAAGCTTTCGGCAAATCTGGGATATTTATATGAAAACGCAGTCGCTCAGATACTGACAGCAACAGGAAACGAGTTGTTTTATTATACGTTTCCTAATGAGGCCACGAAACATAATTATGAAATAGACTTTCTGCTGACAAGGCAGAATAAGATCTGTCCGCTGGAAGTGAAGTCTTCCGGTTATAAAACCCATGCTTCGTTAGATGCCTTTTTTGAGAAATTTTCGCCTCGGATTCTTTGGAGATATCTTATATATACGAAGGATCTAAGGAAAGATCAGGATGTATGTTGTCTCCCGATCTATATGACACCATTCCTGTAGAATTTACTGAAGGAGGAAAGCATGATTTTTCGACACAAAAAGACCCGCATATGGGCAATCACAAGCATTGGTATCACGGTACTTTTGACCACGGTGACCATTCTGGCATGCACCACGTTTGAATCGCTGCTTTCCATGGTGCTGGGCGGCAAGACGCCGATCCTGGATGAGAGCATTCAGCCGATCTACACGTCCGCCTATTCATCGAAAGAAGAGGTTTTAGAGGCCGGAAATGCCCTGAATCTGGAGATTGAGGCGGAAGGCGCCGTGCTGCTCATCAACGAAGGAAACGCGCTTCCGATTTCGGCGGATGCCAAAGTCAGCGTGTTCGGGAAAAATTCGGTCAATCTTCTGATCAGCGGCTCCGGCGCCGGATCAGCCAATCCGGAAGGCGCGTCCACCCTGTTTGACGGGCTGAAGGCCGCGGGCATTGCGTACAACGAAACCCTGAAGGCGTTCTATGAGAGCAGCGCTTCCGGGCCCGGGCGAACCGGCGCGCCGGCGCTGACGGGCGGAGCGGGGAGCTCCCCTACCTTAGCCACCGGGGAAACCCCCGTGAGTGCCTACACGAAGGAAGTGAAGGACAGTCTGAAGGAGTATGCGGACGCCGCGATCATCGTGCTTTCGCGCTTCGGAGGGGAAAGCTGGGACGTGCCGCGTTTTCAGGACACGGCAAACGGCGGCATAGAAGGGCGGCACTATCTGCAGCTGGATCAGAATGAGTACGACCTGTTTGACATGGTGACAAATCGCTTTGACAAGGTGATCGTGCTGTTAAACACGACCACACCGTTTCAGTGTGATTTTCTGGACGATTATAACAACGTAGCATCCGATCCGCGGATCGATGCCGTGCTGTGGATGGGCGGTCCCGGACATACCGGCGCGGAGGTGATCGGAAAGCTTCTGACGGGTGAGATCAACCCTTCCGGGCGGACGGCCGACCTGTACGCGAAGGATTTTACGAAGGATCCCACCTGGCAGAATTTTGGCGACAACAGCCAGGTAAACGACGGTGCGGAGGGAAGCGCCTTCCTGGAGAACGGCACGCCGCTTCCCGGAAAGTTTCTCATCACCTATGAAGAAGGCGTTTATCTGGGATATCGGTATTACGAAACCCGCGGCTATGAAGAACGACAAAAGGATGCCGGCAGCACCTGGTATGAGGATCAGGTGCGCTTCCCCTTCGGATATGGCCTCAGTTATACAGCCTTTTCGCAGACGATTGACAGTATAAAAGGGGAGCTTTCCGGGCCGGACAGCAGCGTGCAGGTGACGATTACCTCCGAAAACGTGGGAGACGTGGCCGGAAAGGACGTGCTGGAACTGTATGTGACGCTGCCTTATTATGAAGGCGGAATTGAAAAGTCCTATGTGCAGCTGGTGGACTTTGCGAAGACACCCTTACTTTCCCCGGGCGAGAAGTATTCCGTTACGTTTACGGTAGAGGCGTACGATCTGGCCAGCTATGATTATAATGATGCCAATGGAAATGGCTTTCAGGGGTACGAACTGGAGGCCGGAGAGTATCTCTTCCGGGCAGGGAAAAACAGCCACGAATATTATGATACAAAGGCGGTCTATCTGGAAAAGGAGCTTTCGTTCCCGTTGGACCCGAAAACCGGGTTTACGGTTGAGAATCGGTACACGACAGACGATTTTATGGATTTACAGTACCGTCTGGAAAATGTGGAAGTGGAACTTCCCGATGGAACGACCGTGACGCGAAAGGGCATGAGCCGGACCGATTTTGAGGGGACCTTCCCGAAGCCGATGACCAGGGCGGAGCGCGAAATATTCACGTGGGAAATCGGATCCGAAAAGGATGCGTTAAATGATTTTTCACATAATAATACCCGTATTCAGAATGCCGCGGTATTTAAGACGAATGGTACCGGTGCCTCGGTGACGTTAAGAGACCTGGCAGGGGCCCCTTATCTGGATCCTCGCTGGGATGACCTGATTAATCAGGTAACGTTCCAGGAGATGCTGGATCTTGTGAACAACGGGGATTATAAAACCGTGGCTATCCCGTCTATTGATAAAAATCTGACCAATGATTCGGATGGCCCGTTAGGGTTTGTGAACTTTATGGCAGGTCTTCAGGAGCATTATACCGGGAATACCCAGTTTGCCACGGAATTTGTGATCGCGTCCACCTGGAACCGGGACCTGGCGTACCGGATGGGAAAAATCATTGGAGAAACCGGTCTTTACGGAGATGTGGATGGGAACGGCCTTCCTTATACAGGCTGGTATGCGCCGGCTGTCAATTTACACCGCTCGCCGTTCTCCGGCCGGAATTATGAATATTATTCGGAGGATCCGGTATTAACAGGGAAAATGGCGGTGAATACCTTAAACGGCGCAAGGCGCGGCGGTGTGGTGCCGGAGGTCAAACATTTCGCGTTAAATGATCAGGAAACGAATCGATCCGGCGTATCCACCTACTGTACGGAACAGGCTTTCCGGGAATTGTATTTAAAGGCCTTTGAGATTGCCGTAAAGGCAGATGACATGTTATCTGAGACCGCGAAGGAAGACGGGCTTACCGCGTATCTTCCCGCCACTGGTATCATGAGTTCCTTCAATCGTGTGGGAACCCGCTTTACCGGAGGAGACTACCGCCTGATGACAGAAATATTACGGCTGGAATGGGGTTTTCAGGGACTTGTGATCAGTGATTATAAGACAGATAATTCCTATATGAACTCCCGCCAGATGCTCTATGCGGGAAACGATCTGATACTGACATCGTTAGAGCCGCTGAAGTGGAAAGACGCATCGGAGACAGATGTGCAGGACGTGATGATTCTGCGGGACGCTACGAGAAACATTCTGTATGCCATGGTAAATTCGAATTCCCTGAATGTAAAGATCCTGGGCTACCGGATGGAGTGGTGGAAGATGGCACTCATTGTCCTTGACATTCTGGCCGTGGCGGGGATGGCTGTCTGGGGCATAAAGGTAATAAAGAGGAAGCTATAAGGTTTGATATACACCGGAAGAGTGACAGATGCTAAAGCCTGCAAAAACGGCTGGAAGGGATGTACACAAACGTGAAGGTTGCCAGTGTGGAAGGCGTCGGGTGCTTTTGCTGCGTGAAGTAAAGAATGAAACGGCAAGGCCTTCGACCAAAGGATTATGATCCTTCTTTTCTCAAATCTCTTGCCGCGGGGAGACCGAACGCACTCTCCGCGATGTTCACCGCTCTTACAATGGCTTCGCTTACCACTTCCGCGGCCATCGCGCTAACCAGGTCCTGATCGGCTTTCACGTCTCCAAGAGACACCGCTTAGCCTCATATCAGGTTTCTGTCCGTAGGCTCATGGCTTTGCTACGCGCTTCCTTCACCCCACCGTTACCGGCTTCGGCTTGCGTTTAACTACATGGACGGTAAGTTATCCATGACCGGACTTTCACCGGCAAGAACTGCGCCATGCCCGGCGCACAGAAAAAAGTGGCGTCCCGTTATGGGGCGCCACTTTTTGCGTTGAGTTCTATGCATTGAACAACAGCTATCGCTCAATACTAAGACAGATGGGATCTGTATCCTTAATTGTATGCCATACCTTCATTCAAATGGTGCTGGGGAACAGTCCTGCATTCTATTGCAACGATAACGTTTCTCTGATAGAATGAGGGCTGAATAAATACCTCCCGTGTTTAAAGGTTTCGGATGTTTAAACACTAGTTGGTATGCTCCAATACAGTGAAAGGAGGTCGGTCTATGTTACGGGTTGCGGTAGTGGATGATGAGCAGACGGAACGGGAACACCTGTCAGCACTTCTCAAGAAGTACGGAGAAGCAAAGAATGAAACGTTCGATATAAAACCGTTCGCAAACGGGATACTGTTTCTGACGGATTACCAAAGGGACAGCTTTGATCTCATCTTTATGGATGTGGATATGCCATACATGGACGGGATCGAAGCAGCGCATAGACTTCGTAAAATCGATACGTCGGTCGTACTGATCTTTGTAACAAATATTGCGAGGTACGCTATCCGCGGGTACGAGGTGGATGCTCTGGACTATCTCCTGAAACCACTGACTTATCAGGCTTTTTCATTAAAGTTGCCAAAGGCAGTTTCCATCTGCAAACGGAATTCGACAAATATAATCACGGTGAAAACGCGGAACAGCCAGGCTATATTTCCCATTTCTTCCCTTATTTATATTGAAAGCAACGGCCACCATATTACATACCACACGGAGCAGGGTGACTTTCCTGCGTACGGAACGATGAAGGATGCGGCAGTTCAACTGCCGGAGGAGATGTTCTTCCGGGTGAACAGCGGATACATCGTGAATCTAGGCTATGTGTCGGGTTATGACGGGTCCGTGATATTCTTAAACGGCAGAGGACAGATCGAAGTCAGCCGCGCCAGGAAAAAGGATTTCCTTGAAGCAATGACCAACTATCATATCTCTGCGAGAAAGAGGTAAAGTGTATGGAATGGATAAAACTCATTTGGGGAACCGTCACCTATGTTGGTGCCATTTTAGTAGCAGCGATTATGGTTTCCTTTAAGTTTCCCAGAAAAAAGAAATATTGGCTCCGCGTCCTGATCGGCAGTTTCGTGATACTGCTTTTAAGCCATCTTTATGATCAGCTGATCATTAACGCGGGATTGATGAATCCTCTTAGACTGTTTCTTAGAAACTCAAACTGTCTGTTGGTGTTTGCTTTTACAATGCTGCTGCTTCGGTTCGCGCATGTATGCAGCAACTGGCAGGCATTGTTTTGCGTGACTGCGGCATACTGTATGGAGCATATAAGCCAGCGACTTTACCTTGAATTGGCGGCTGTGGCCTCACCTGAGTTTCCGCTGTCCGCAGTACTGACAATTTTTGTGCGAACAGCGGTTTATGTGTTTGTTTATTACCTTGCGATTCGGAAAATGGATATCGCGATGATTGAGCACGGCAGCAAGATGCAGATTATCATAACGCTACTGGTTATCCTCTCTGCGATTTATCTGAACAGTTTCGCCAACATGGAGGCAAGAGGTGAAAAATATGCCATCCTGCGCTTTTATCTTTCTTCATACTCGATCATAGCGGGTGTAATGGGCCTTTTCATCGAATTTTATCAAATCGGCTACCAGAATATGAAGTCAGAACGCGACTTATTAAAGCAGCTCTTGTACCATGAGGCTGAGCAATATCGGCGAGAACGTGACACGATGGATGTGATCAATGTGAAATATCATGATCTAAAGCATCAGTTGCATATCCTGGAGCGACAATTCGGGAAGGACAGCATGAAGGATATGCGGCAGGCAATCGATGGATACGATTCCTATTTCCACACAGGAAATGCCGCGCTCGATACGGTACTGACAATGAAAAGCTATGCCTGTCTGAATAAGAATATCCAGCTGACCTGCCTTGCGGATGGCGGAAAACTGCAATTTATAGCCGAGCAGGACATTTATTCGTTATTTGGAAATATTCTGGATAACGCAATTGAAGCGACGGAAATACTCCCGGTAGAAAACAGGCTGATCTCCTTAACGGTGAACGAAAAGAATAATTTTATCTTTATTCATAGCGAAAACTATTATGATATCGCGCCGAAATTTATTGACGGAATACCTCAAACGACAAAAAATAATCGGGATTATCACGGATTCGGGACTCGCTCGCTTCTTATGATTGCCGCAAAGTATAACGGCAGCTGTACACTCCGAACAATGGATAACATCTTCTATACCGACATCATCATGCCCATGCCGGCTATAGAATAGAGTTCCATGCAGCCTTATGGGTGTGCCACAATATAAGAAAGCCGACATGCAAAGCTGTGTCTTACTGTATCGGAAACAAAAACAGGCGCTCCGTCGTATAAAGCGGAGCGCTTTTATATGAACGCAAAGTCGCCCGCCACCTTTTTGATGGCGGGCGACTTTGCACCATATGCTGCCGTATTTTACGGATTTTGTGGTTTCAGTAACCGAAAATGCTGTTGCGGTTGAAGGACCCTTCTGTTTTTTGTATGCTCCCGGTGACTTCAAGGGCAGGATTGCCCCAAATTAAAACAGGAGGAAATCATATGAAAGTCAACAACAAGAGAATTGTCAATCTGTTGCTATGTCTCGCCTTGTCGTCGAACGTCGTCAGTGCGGCCGGAGTACAGAATGACACAAACGCCAAAACGTTTACCTCGGACTACGGCAACATTGACGAGGTCATCGCTGCGGGAGATCTTCTTGCAGAGGAAATCTCCAACGACTCTATCATTCTGCTGAAAAACGAAGATCATTCGCTTCCGCTTGCGGCAAATACGAGGGTCAGCGTTTTCGGAAAGGAATCATCCGGCTACTATGCCGCCATTGCAGGGGCAGGTTTCGAGGTCAACCCCGTACTCTCCGATTTTGAACAAAGCATCCTGATCCCGGCGGCACCGAGAGGGTCCACTATCCTCAGCCCGAGCACGCAGGTCGATCCGGCCGATTATAAGGCAAACGTGGATGTCATGGGTTCATTCGATACGTACAACGGCGCAGCGATCGTGGTGCTTGCCCGCTCAGGGGGCGAAGGAAATGACAATGCCCGGGCGGCATTCCAGGAAGGCTATCCGACCCGTGAAGTCATCGAAAACGATATGCTCGGTATTGAGGAGTGGAACCCCGTCGGTTCGCGCGGCCACTCGAACGCTTTCGATCACTATCTCGAACTCGATGATTTCGAAATCGGTATTCTCGATATGCTCCAGGAGGACGACCGTTTTGACAACATCATCATCGTGATTGCTTCTGACCGTGCGATGGAACTTCCGCAGCTGAATATGGAGAAGTATTCCAAAATCCGCGGCTGTATCTGGAATTACGGTGTTGCAAAAACGACTGCAGTCGGAAGTGTTTTAAACGGTTCTGTCAACCCGTCCGGCCGGACTGTTGATATGCTCTATGCCGATTTCAAAGAGGATCCCACTTGGGAAAACTTTGCCAACAACCTTGTCGGTCAGATCGCGGATCGCACAGGTGCACTTGGTAACCAGTACACTCTGGACAGCGGCCTTGTTTACACCGATTATTGGGATAATCCGTATTATGAGGTTTCCTATGAGGAGGGGATTTATCTCGGTTACCATTACTACGAAACGCGAGGTTTTACTGACGGTGAAGATTGGTACAACAACGCGGTTGTCCGTCCGTTCGGTTATGGTCTTAGTTACACAACTTTTGACTGGGAAATCGCAAGTGTTTCTCCCGAAGAAAGTGCCGTACTTGCGGAAGATGATACCTACACGGTTGAAGTGAAGGTCACCAATACCGGCGATGTTGCCGGAAAAGACGTTGTAGAGCTTTTCTATGAAGCACCGTACTACACTGGCCAAATCGAAAAAGCCAAGGTGGAGTTCGCGGATTTTGCAAAAACGAAGCTTTTACAGCCCGGCGAAAGTGAAATCGTAACACTCACCATCGACATTCGTGAAATGGCTTCTTATGACTACAATGATGCAAACAGGAACGGATTTACCGGTTGGGAACTGGATGGCGGAGAATACAAGTTTTATATCTCCCGCAATGCTCATTCCTGGAGCGATGACGCTGCTCTGTCACAGTCCTATAGCATCCCGGAGAATGGCTATCTGTTTGGCACGGACGATGCAAGCGGGAAGGATGTCCAGAACCGGTTCGACTATATCAGTGAAGAAATGGAAGGCCGTACCCTGTCCCGCGCGGACTGGGAAGGCACCTGGCCGTCGAGACCGCTTTGGTTCGATGTAGAGAATGATACGACGCTTGACCCGTTCTGGGCAGCGGAATATCGAGCGACCCACAACGGGCAGAACTGGACCGCTGATGATACGGATGTTACCCCGAAGTACCTGAAAAAAGGCACTGCGGAACTTGTTAAAGAAGAAGAGTGGCTGGACAATTTCCAGATGCCGCTTATCGATACCGACAAGGCAACATCCACCTATATTACAGACCCTGCTTATGACGAAGCAAACCCCCGTTATCCAGATGAAAACGGTAATCCGGGTAAAGCACCCTGGTACCGCGAAATTGCGCCTTCCGTTCGTGCATGGGAGGACCGCTACACAGCAGATAATCCCGCTCCGATCCAGCTGAAGGATCTGATCGGCAAGGATTATGATGACCCGATGTGGGATACGTATATGGAGCAGTTTACGGTTGCGCAGATGGTTAACCACATTATCACAACCTTCAACTGGAACCAGGATCTTGCCCTTGGTATTCCTGACATCAGTCAGGGCGACGGTCCGGGCCGCGTCGGAGAAACCTCCTATGCGTATCTGCAGCTGCGCAGAATGTCAAATGGCGATACAATGGCGCTTGGAAACCAGATCAGCCTGTCGGCCACATGGAACAAAGATCTTGCGTATCGTGACGGCGAACTCAACGGCGAATTCGGTCTCTGGTCGAAGATCTTGGGCTGGTACGCACCAGGTGCAAACACCCACCGGACACCGTTCTCCGGTAGAAATGGCCAGTACTACTCCGAAGACGGCAGATTTGCGGGACTTATGAATGCAGCGGTTTGTAAAGGTGCACAGGATAAGGGCATGGTCACGTTTATCAAACACTACGCTTTGAATGATCAAGAGACCGACCGCGATTACACCGCCGTTGCAACATGGGCGAATGAACAGACAATCCGTCAGATTTATCTGCGGCCTTTCGAGTTGGCTGTCAAGAAGGGAAACTGCCTGGGCATGATGACTTCTTTCAATCGCGTTGGTTTTGACTGGGCAGGCGCAAGCTATGAACTGCTGACGGAAATTCCTCGTGATGAGTGGGGATGGAAGGGTATTTACATCACCGATGCAGCCGGAACGAGCCAGGCGGCCAATTACATGAACACCGCACAGGAGATCCGTGCAGGAAATGACCTGAGTCTTGACGGTTGGGCAGCAGCCTATAAGATGCCGGAAGACGGTATTGACGTAGCAAGAAAGGTACAGGAACTGACCACCACAGAAGAAGCTTTGACCCCGACAATGCTGTGGGCACTGCGCGATTGCACGAAACGTTCGCTGTATGTGATGGCGAACACCGCCTGCATCCTGAACGGACATTCCGTTTCCTTATACGATTATGATATCGGAGTTTTTAAGACCTCGTCCGCAAACATCTCCTCTGGCGCTCCGCTGCTTGCTAAGGCAGATGAGGCAGTCGAATTCGTAGTTGCAGATCCGGATCTTACCGATGTCAAGTATATCCTCTTCAAGGTCAAGTCCGACGGAAAGACACTCGGAAAGCTTCCGGATGGATTAATCTTCGATGCCGAAAAAGGTGTGATTGAGGGCACACTTGGGCAGGAGTACCTCGGAAAATCCTACTTAATCGGTATCTGTGTCGCAGACGGCGATATCCTCCCGGGCGAGGAGTGGACGTCTCTGACCACGAATTTCTTCAGCCTGTCCATCATCAGCGAAACTGCAGAACTTGAGAGCGGCACGGTTGGTACAGCAGCCACCTACGATGTATCCAAAGACGGCGGTGTTCGCTATGCAGTAAGCAATCTGCCGAGCGGACTTGCCCTCAATGCTGAAACCGGCATGATAAGCGGTGACTTCACATCGCTTGACCGCAGAGGCAATGTTGTGGAAATGAGCGCAGGTGAGTACGGCTTTACCGTAACTGCTTTCGACGCGGAAGATGCTATTATCAGTGTCACCTATTATTCCATAACTGTAAACAAATAGGGTTCACTGTCCATTTGAACTTGAAACATTGCAATTAGGGTTCAAGCAGCCCGCAATAGGGTAGAGTAAGGCTGTGCCTTTCTCTACCCTATTGGAAGATCGGAGATTATAAAGATGAATATGATCAAAAATGTAATTCTAGGATTTGTTTCCATCGCTTGTTTATTGGCGTTGTGCGCCTGTGGCAGCAGCAAGGGGTTTTCGTTTGAAGGGAAAGAATTACCTTCCGGAAAGATCGGTGCGGCATATTCAGGAGATGTTTCCATTGATGAAGCAAATGTGTATTATGAGCTGGACTACTCCTCCGATCTTCCGAAAGGGCTTTCCATCGACGACAGTGGTAAAATACAAGGAACGCCCCGGGAAGCCGGTTCGTTTACCTTCACTATTGTTGCGTTCAATGATGACACGGAACAGTCGGCGGAGTTTTCCCTGCTGATTGAAAAAGGTACGCTGACATTTCCCGCAAAACAGCTTGACGAGGCGGTTGTGGGTGAGCCATACGTACAGTATCTCGGCACCGCAGAAGGCGCGGATGGTATTCGCTACGCTTTAAAGGACGGTTCTGTCCTGCCCTTCGGCTTAACATTGGATGCTGAAACCGGCCGCTTGTCCGGCACGCCAGAAAATGCAGGGCCAGCAGACTTTGTCCTGACAGCCTCCGCCGAAGGCTTTGATCCGGTGGAAACACAATTTTCCCTGACTATCGCGGAGGGCGAAAAGCAGCTGCCTGATGATCTCGGAAGAATTGTTTTCGAAGAATTCACGCTCCCTGATGGGCTCGTTGGCGAAGAGTATATCCAGAGCGTTGCCAAGGCATACGGTACTCCGAATATCCAGTATAAGATCAAGTATATCAACGGAGTAGGCTTGCCCAAAGGTCTGTCCTTCGATAAAGAACTTGGCATGATTTCCGGTACTCCTTCAACTTCTACGGTTGGTTCCATGCGCTTCCAGATCATTGCCTCCGCTGAAGGCTGTGACTCCGTGACTGTAAATGTGTGGCTGCATGTCTATGACCAATATGTGGAAACCACAAGGTTCGAGGCTGAATACATCGATGTCACCGCTCTGACAGGATCCGGTTATTCTTCCAGTCCACAGGGTAAAAACATGATTCAGCCGCAGCGTGATTTCGGAGACATTGAGGTCAGCAACAACCATGCTCTTGGGTATCTGCACAAATCCGTTTCGTTCATATTTGAATTCACGTCCGACAAAGCGACTGATGCTGTGCTCAATCTGCGGATTGGCTCTGAGCTGGGTTATATCATTTTTAATCCGTCTCTGCTTGGCATAAAGGTTAACGGCGAAGTGATCGATTACGATCCGTTTGTCCTGGATGATCCGGATGACGATGCGACAACAAAAGACTTTATGAGCGTCAAGATCGGAACAATCCAAGTGAAAGAGGGCGACAATACGATCGCGTTCGAGGTATTTGAACTGACCGCTGAGAATAATCCTTACAACGAGCCTCTGCCGGAAGGCACAATGAAGGCAAAGGGACCGATCTTTGACTACATCGAACTGACTGAAACCGGCGATGCCAGGATCGGCTGGCGGCCCGTTGTCTCAAACCTGAAATAATAGGAGCGCCTTATGAAATATTTCCAAATAATCGGAAAGGGCATCGTCTATGCTTGGAAGCATACCCGCGTGTGGATGGCAACCTCCATCGCGCTGATCGTCTTCTTTTTGACTGTCTCCCTTGTCGTAACGCAGGTACCATTTTTAAATAATACCATGAATACTGTGTTTGGTGAGGAGCGACGTGTTTTGATAAGCGGCGATCCGGAAAAAGCACAATATTACAAATTGAGCGAAGGGATCGAATCCAAGGCCGATGCGCTTGCCGCAGCCAACGAACTGAACGAGCGGATCTGCGAGGAAGGGTTCGTCCTTCTCAAAAACGACGGATTTCTGCCAATTGCCGCAAGCGCGAAAATCAGTGTCTTTGGCATGAATTCAGTTAATCTCGTATACGGGGGGAGCGGGTCAAGCGCCAAGTCCACCTCCAACGTAACCGATCTGTATCAGAGCCTGGAAAGTGCGGGGATAGCTTATAATCCTGTACTTAAGAGTTTCTATGAGGGCAAAGCATCACAAGGAAAAGGACGTCCTTCAAGCCCAAGCATGGGTGATAAGCCGACAGGCATCGCAACAGGCGAGCTGGCACTTGCTGAATATGACGGCAGTATTGAGTCCATGGTGGGCGAATACAGTGATGCAGCGATTGTGGTCATTTCCCGTATCGGCGGTGAAGGCTACGACCTTCCGCGGACAATGCAGACAAACAGCGGCGCGGCTGTGGAAGGCGCGAATGCGGGGGACCATTATCTTGAGCTTGACAACAATGAAAAAGCGCTGCTGCACGAGGTTTGTGAACTGTTCGGGAATGTGATCGTTATCATCAACTGTTCAACCTCGATGGAGCTCGGATTTCTTGAAGACGGCACATTTGGGAACAGTTTAAAAGCTGCAATCTGGATCGGTAGTCCCGGTGGCTCCGGTATGGAAGCGCTCGGTAAAATTCTTGTCGGTCAGGTCAATCCGTCCGGACGTCTCGTAGACACCTACACACGGGATTTTACAAAGACCCCGTCTTACTTTAACTTTTCAACCAATTTCACCGAACTGGGCAACACCTATCTCGTGGATGGTGCCAAACAGGACGCGCACTTTGTCGATTATGAAGAAGGCATTTTTGTCGGCTATCGCTACTATGAAACACGAGGTTACACGGATGGTGAAACCTGGTATGAAGAGAATGTCGTCTATCCGTTCGGATATGGTCTTAGTTATGCCGATTTTGACTGGGAGATCAGAGAGGTACGTTTCGGCGAAAGCATAAATACCGCGTCTATCCTTCCAGAGGGTACCGCCTTAACGGAGGAGGACGCTGCCAAATCCTTCTTTATCGATGTTCAAGTCGATAACCGTTCTTCAAGCACCATAGCAGGCAAGGACGTTGTGGAGCTCTATCTTACCGCTCCTTATGTATACGGCGGCGTTGAAAAGGCGCACGTTGTGTTGACCGACTTCATGAAAACCTCGCTTCTTCAGCCTGGCGAGTCAGAGGTTGTTACGCTTGAAATGCCGCTATCTCTTGTCGCATCCTATGATTACTCGGACGCAAATGGCAATGGGGAGGCAACATTTGAGGCGGACGCCGGAGAGTATATCCTTCGTATTGGCAGAAATGCTCATGACGCATGGTCGGATAATGGGATCTCGTTCCGTTTTCTGTTGGATGAGACCATCCTGTTCCAAACAGACAGTGCTACCGGAACTGAAATCAGAAACCTGTTTGATGATGTCAGCGGGCATATTCCGGTATATCTGTCTCGTTCGGATTGGGAGGGCACGTTTCCTGCGACACCCACGGAAGAAGACCGCAACGTTTCGGCAGATCTGATAGAATCCATGACAATGGACGCGTATATCGGCAAGGGAGACAAAATAGACGAGAATAAGAAGTGGTACAGCGCAAAACGTCCTCGTCAGCAGCGGACAGAACTGACTTACGATGAGACCTCCCTGAAACTATTCGACCTGATCGGAGCCGACTATGAAGATGAAAAATGGGAGAAACTCCTCAGCCAGCTCACCGTCAGGCAGATGGCAAACCTGATCGGAACGGGAAACTTCAACACAGCAGAGATCGCCAACATCGCCAAGCCGAAAACGACCGATCCGGACGGGCCGGCGGGATTTACAAACTTCATGACCATGATTGATTCCACTGCCGTCGTCTATGATACCTGCTTTTACGCAGGAGAATGCGTGATCGGTGCCACGTGGAATAAAGAACTGGCAAAAGAGATGGGGGAAAAAATCGGCGACGAATCGCTGGTCGGCAATGAGCGCGATGACGGGAGAACCTACTCAGGATGGTATGCTCCTGCTGTAAACATTCATCGAAGTCAGTTTGCAGGACGCAATTGGGAATACTATTCCGAAGATGGCATTCTTTCCGGCAAGCTCGCTGCTGAGGTGGTTGCCGGAGCAAAGTCGAAAGGTGTTTATACCTATGTGAAACACTTTGCAGTTAACGATCAGGAAACCGATCGTGACAACAACGGACTGATCACATGGCTAAACGAGCAGGCGATGCGCGAAATCTACTTCCGACCTTTTGAGTATGCAGTAAAGAAAGGCGGAACCCGAGGTATTATGTCCTCGTTTAACCGCATTGGCACGGTTTGGGCTGGTGGAAGCTATGAACTCTTAACAGAACTGCTCCGTAAGGAATGGGGCTTTAAGGGCATGGTTATCACAGACTACGCGACGGGTTCTTACATGTACGCTGATCAGATGCTCCGCGCAGGCGGGGATCTCGTCCTATTGCAGGATGGCAGGCCATCCACCTCGGGTGTTGTTGCGAATGCCTCCCACATCACCGCCATGCGGAACGCAACAAAAAACATTCTATACACAGTTGCCAATTCCAATGCCATGAACGGTATGGGTGAGGGCATTGTCTATGGTTATGCGATGCCGTATTGGAAGATCGCATTGATACTGTTGGATATTGTGATCCTCCTCAGCTGTGCTGTATGGGGTTTCTTCTCCATCCGTGACGCAATTCACAAAGAAAAATCCTGCCTTGCAGCAGGTAGTTACTAATATGGAATCGAGAAAAGCAGGGTGATGGTATATTCCCCTGCTCTTCTCAATAATTTACTCAAATGTTAAAAAAATGGGGTCTGTATCTTTAATTGTACCACCCCATTCATTCATAGGGAAAATATGGAAAGATAACTCCACCTCGGCGATGTCCTCTATGCCACAATTGGCCAAACCTGCCATGATAACAGATTCGCAGGTGGCTTTTTCATTTGCCATTGCCTCCTTTGGGACAACGCAGACAGGCGATGTGGCATATGTGACACACTTTCGATGGCTGACTCTTCTTCGCATGCGGATCGCCAACTGGATTGAAGATTTTTGCCACTGGTTTCATATGTAAGGAAATAGACGAAATTCCATCTCTTCCTAAAGTGTAGCTTTTTAAACATTGCAAGATTAGAATGTAACGAAAATCTAAAACCGACAAAAGGTGCTTTTCAGGCACCTTTTTTTGTGCTATAGTAGGTAAGCTTGTATGCGCGTTTCATTTCGCACACACGCCGCGGGAGGAACGCGATATGGTACAATACGAATTTATACACAATAAATGAAAGTGGTAGGAGAAAAAAATGAAGAAACAGATTCTTGCGGCAGTCACCTTATCCCTCGCTTTGACGGCGGCCCTGACGGGTTGCAACAGCACTCCCGGAAGCTCTGAGGGGCCGACCGGATCAGCCGAGACAGAAACAAACGAAAGCGCCGCCGAGCAGGTCACCTTTTCCTGGGAGGGAAAGAAGGCATCGGATTATGTAACCTTAGGTGCCTATGAGGGCATGGAATATACCCCCTTTGATACGACTGTGACGGAAGCGGAGGTCATGGCGGTAGTGGAGCAGATGCTGGCCGCCAGCCCCGATCACGAAAAGATCATGGAAGGCACCGTGAAGGATCAGGATACGGTGAACATCGATTTTAAGGGTTTTATGGAAGGCGAGCAGTTCGCCGGCGGTACCGCTTCGGATCAGATTGTTACGATCGGTGTCAGCAATTACATTGCCGGTTTCCTGGAAAGTCTGATTGGTGCCAAGGTGGGAGAGACGGTTACCGCGAACATCTCCTTCCCGGAAGACTATCACGCTGCGGATAAGGCCGGAAAGCCTGTTACGTTTGAGATTACGGTGAATTACATCCAGGGCGAGGAGATCCCGGCGGTGTTAAACAACGAATGGGTGACATCTTACACCCAGGGCGATTACACCACCGTGGACGGCCTGAAGGGTTATATCTACGACCGACTTACGGAAAACAAGGCAAACTCGGCCAAGACGGAAGACAACGGCGCGGTGTGGACGCAGGTGGTAAACAACGCCACATTCTCCGGCTTCCCGGAGGGTCTGGAAGAGTATTATTATAATGATCAGAAGAGTCTGCTTACCCAGTATGCGGATTATTATGGCGTTACCTATGCAGAGTACTGCCAGATGATGAACCGCACGGAGGATGAGGTAGAGGAGCTCCTTCATAATTACGCGACGGAGAATTCCAAGTCCGCCATCGTGAACCGGACGTTAGCAGAGGTGTATGGCCTGGCCGTGTCGGAAGAGGAGTATCAGGCGCACCTGCAGGAGCTGGCGACACAATATGGCTACACGGACATGACCCTTTTGGAGCAGCAGGCCGGCGGCCGCGTACAGATCGAGGATAACCTGCTCTTTAACAAGGTCATGGAGAAGCTGATGGAGAAGGCTGTGGCTGTGGCTGCGCCGGAGACGGAAGCTGCAACTGAGGAAGAGACCAAGGCGGAGGCTGAGACGAAGGCTGAGGAAGAAACCAAGGCGGAGGCTGAGACGAAGGCTGAGGAAGAGACCAAGGCCGAGACTGAAACGAAGGCTGAGGAAGAGACCAAGGCGGAGGAAGAAACCAAGGCCGAGACTGAGACGAAGGCTGAGGCTGAAACCAAGGCGGAAGCTGAGACGAAGGCCAAGGCAGAATAAGAGCTTAAAATAGGTTCGGTGAAACAGGACTGTTTTAGCAGCAAGCTT
Source organism: Lachnospiraceae bacterium (assembly GCA_017479935.1). Classification (GTDB taxonomy): domain Bacteria; phylum Bacillota; class Clostridia; order Lachnospirales; family Lachnospiraceae; genus RGIG5021. Next base: position 41,892 of record JAFVBO010000096.1, on the reverse strand, counting down.
TGCCGCTAAAACAGTCCTGTTCTTGTTTATACAGCAGGATCAGAGAGGGACAAAATATGGAGAAGGAGAACGAAACCGGACAGGTGCTTTCCAGGGACATGACAGAGAATGTCAGCAAGGGAAAAGGAAATAAGAAGTGGACGGTGTTCTTGTGGATTGTTTATGCGCTCGTGATTGCGGCAGCCGGTTTGTTTGTGGTAAGCTGGTGCAAGGATACGGCGGAAATTGCGGATGAGTGGTACTATCTGGCGCTCATTTCGTGTGTGGCGGGCTTTCTTTTGGCCGTCTTTCCTGTTAAGCTGCCGAGGGGGCTGTCGGCTCTTTTGATGATTGTTATTCCCGTCGGCAGTTTTTACCTGCTGGAGTGGATGACGCACGATCCGGAGATGATCGTGATGTCGGTGAAGGTACTGGAATATATCTTCTACTGGCTGTTATTTATGCTTGCGTTTTCGCTGTGCGGGCGGGCGGACGTGGGGTATTTTCTCGCGACCGCGTTTGTGCTGGTGATCGGCCTGGCCAACTATTTTGTCATGGATTTCCGGGGAAACCCGATCCTGCCCTGGGATTTAACCGCGGCCGGGACGGCGTTTTCCGTTGCGGATAATTTTGTCTATCAGGGAACCTTTGAGGTTATGTGGAGCCTGTTAGGATTTCTGGGGATTTTCGCGGTTATTCCGAAGCTGGACCTTCGCATTCGCACGGGAAAGGTGCGTGTCTTCTGGCTCGCGCTTGTCTGCATTTTGTCGTTTGCGTATTTTAAGGCGCTGCAGGTCAAGGAGTTCAAGACAAAAACCCAGGTTTACGAGGAGCCGTTTACGCAGTGGCATGTATATAAGAAAAACGGGTTCTTTGTGAGTTTTCTTGTCAATATGCGCTTCATGGATCTGTCCGTGCCGGCGGGGTACTCGCCCGACGCGGCGAAAGCCATCTTACAGGAGGCAAAGGAAGCGTCAGAAAAGAAACAGAATTCCGGAAGTGCGGCAGAAGACAAGGACGGAAAACAAGAAGACTATCCCAATATTATTATTATCATGGATGAGGCCTTTTCCGATCTGACCGTTCTGGGAGATTTTGAGACGAACAAGGCTGTGATGCCGAATATCGACAAGCTGTTAAGGGGAGATAACGTGATCTCCGGGGCTCTGTATGTGTCCGTTTTCGGCGGTAATACCGCCAATACGGAGTTTGAAGTGTTAACCGGTATGTCCTGCGCGTTTCTGCCTTCCGGGAGTACGGCGTACCAGCAGTATATCAAGCATGATACGCCGTCCATGGCTTCGATCTTAAAGAGTTACGGCTACGAGACGCTGGCCATGCATCCGTACGGCGCCACCGGCTGGAACCGGGATGAGGTCTATCCCTGGCTGGGATTTGACCGGGCCATGTTCAAGCCGGATTTTGCCGAGCGGGCGGTTCTTCGGAACTACGTGTCGGACAAGGCGGTGGTGCGCCAGATCATCCGGGAGTACGAGGCGAAGAAGGAAGACGCGCCGCTGTTCGCTTTCGCGGTGACCATGCAAAACCATGGCAGCTATTCCAAGAGCTATGATAATTTTACCCCTGATATTTATGTTACCAATCCGGATTTAGGCAAGCTCCCCAAGACGGAGATGTATCTGACGCTTTGCCGCTGGACGGACGACGCGGTGCGCAAGCTGGTCGAATACTTTAAGGCGGTGGATGAGAAGACGCTGATTGTCTTCTTTGGCGATCATCAGCCGGCGCTGCTCGAAACCAAGTTCTTTAAGGAACTTTTGGGGAAGAACCCGTCTGAGCTGACCTGGAAGGAGCAGGTGGCGCGTTATCAGGTGCCGTACTTTATCTGGGCCAATTACGATCTGGGCGAGATGGAGAGAAGCGACTTTGATACCAGCGCCAACTACCTGTCCTCGATTGTCATGGAGGCGGCGGGTCTTCCGAAGACGGACTTCCAGCTTTACTTAGATGAGCTCAGGGAAACGTTTCCGGCGGTCACGGCAGGCTTCTATTTTACGGCGGACGGCGAAGTGCACGAGGTGACCGAGGAAGCCATTGCGGCGGAGCCGCTCCTTAGGGAGTATGAGATTGTGCAGCACAACGATCTGTTTGACTGGAAGAACCGGGTGGAAGGTTTTTTGGCGGAGTAAAAGGTAAGGAAGAAAAACTCCCGGAGCGCCGGATTTGACACAGGGCAAGGCAGGCAGCAAAAGGCGTGTGAACGGAAAATACATCCAAAGAAAGGGGGCGTAAGATGCTGGATATAGCGATCTGCGAGGATGAGGCGGAAGCCGCAAAAGCGCTGGAGGACCATATCAAAACGTTCTGCGAAAAAAATCAGATCGCCTGCAGCATCCATGTGTACGCGCAGCCGATCGTGTTCGTGACGGAATACAAGGCGAATTACGACCTGATTTTCATGGACATTGAGATGCCGCATATGAACGGGATCGACGTGTCGCGCCGGATCCGGGACGTCGATGCGGAGGTACCGATCATCATCGTGACGAACATGAAGCGGATGGCGTTAAAGGGATATGAGGTTGGCGCGTTTGATTTCCTGATCAAGCCGGTCACCTACTATGGGCTGGAGCTGACCTTAAAAAAGGCGCTGAAGCTGATCGCCCGGAAAGAACCGCACCTCTTAACCATCCCCGTGAAATACGGAACCCGGCGCGTGGACGCGGCTGACGTGAAGTATGTGGAGATGGTGGCGCGCAAGCTGGTGTTCCATACACAGGGAGAGGAGATTTTGTCCAACGGGACGCTGAAGGACTGGGAACAGTCGCTGTACGGATTTGGCTTTCGGCGTTGCAACAATTACTGCGTGGTGAACCTGCGCTATATCACCGAGGTTTACAAGGACGAGGTGCGCTTAGGGAACGAGAGCCTGGAGATCAGCCGTCCGCGGAAGAAACAGTTCATGCAGGAGCTGACCGATTACTGGGGAGGGACATGCTAGATGAATACGGTTTTGTTTGACCTTATCCGGATTGAGTACGCGCTGCAGCTTCTGGCCGCGGAAGCGCTCGTGTCGCTGGGGTTTCAGAGAAGAAAGTGGTTTGCGGCGCGGGCGGTTTGTGCCTGCGTGCTTACGGTGGCGCTGTATGCCTTCACGCTAAAACTTCCGAATTTCTTTCCGTACGGGACGCTGGCAGGCGCGTTAAGCGCCGGCTGGCGGTATATTCTGGTGCTGGCCTTTACAGTCCTGTGCCTGAAGCTGTGTTTTAAAGAAAAGGTCTGGAGCCTGCTGTTTTGCTGCTCGGCGGCGCAGGCGACGCAGCACCTGGCGCACCGCGTGCGCGATCTGGTGTTCACGGCGGCTGTCGGCGGCAGCCTGAAAAGCGTTCCCCCCGCTGTTTTTCTGATTGTCACGGTTGTTCTTTTTACCGCGGTTTACGCGGTGATGTACGTGGCCTTCTTCCGGAAGCTGAAAAGCCGGACGTTTCCGAATATCAACAACCGCCGGATGACCTTCGCGGCGATCGTGTGCGTGGTGCTGTGCCTATGGATCGGCGTGCTGGTCACCTATGAGGATATGCAGAATGCCATCCTGTTTGACCTGGCGATGATCCTGCTGTGCTTTTTCGTGCTGGCGTATCAGTTTGATTTCCTGGATGAGTCCTTTCAGAAGATGGAGTACGAAAATCTGCAGCGCGCGTTTTCCGAGGCGAAGAAGCATTACGATCTGACCAAGGATAATATTGATATTATCAATATTAAGTGCCATGATATCCGCAAGCAGATCCGCCTGTTGGGACGGGAGGCCAAGGTGGATGAGGCGGCGCTAAAGGAAATCACCGACGCCGTCAGTATTTATGACGCCGGGATCAACACGGGAAATCAGGTGCTGGACGTCATCGTCACGGACCGCAGCATTTACTGCGACCGCGCCGGGATCCGCTTTGGCTGCATGATCGATGGCGCGCCGTTAGAGTTCATCAGCAGCATGGACATGGTGAGCCTGTTCGGAAACCTGATCGACAACGCCATTGAGGCCGTGAAGAATCTGGAGGATCCGGAGAAAGCCATCATCAACCTGAACGTGCGGACACAGAACGGGATGATCCTGATTCACTGTGAGAATTATTTCTCTTCCGATCTGACGATGGTGGACGGCCTGCCCGTCACCACCAAGGACGACCCGGTATTCCACGGCTACGGAGTCAAGAGCATGCGCTATGTGGCGGAGAAGTATGGTGGAACACTGTCTTTCGTGGCAGATGGGGATGTTTTTAATACCAATGTGATGATTCCGATCCCGTAACAATCTTCATGCGGCCTTACGGACGCGCCGCTTCATATGATATCGCCCTTACGCACAGCTTCGCGCATTGCGACCGGGCGATATCATTACAATCTAAACCGAAAAAACGACAGGTTAATCAAAACCTGTTTTTTTTATTTCTCCGGTGGCTATGATGAGGCCATGAACCGACGGGAACCCCGTCAAAAGATAAAATCTTTCATTTTCACAGGAGGAGAAACATGAAAACAAGTGTATGGAGAGGACTGACAAGCGTCATGGCTTTCCTGCTGGTGCTCGCTTTTCTTGGCAGCCAGCTGGCGATGTCCTATGACGGCGCCATCAACAATTTCCTTGGCGTGAAGACCGTGGAAATCATCAACACGGGAGACGCAGAGGAAGACACGGCTTACTTCAAATCATCCTACGGCGAGTTCACCGAGGAGAATTTAAAGAAGCTGGTGGAAGACAGTTTTGACCAGACCATCCAGGAAATGGTGGAAGGCGCGGCCCTGTTAAAGAACGAGAACAACGCGCTGCCGCTTGACAAGGCAAGTGAGCGGATCAGCTTTTTCGGACACGCGTCCGTGGATCCGATCTACAAGGGGAACTCGGCCGGCGTTGACCCCATGCCGGGTTACCGCATCAACTTTCCGGCGGCTTTTAGGATGGCCGGCTTCACGTTAAACGAAGAGCTGGTAGAAGCGCTGTCGGCCTCCACGACCACAAGAGCAAAGTCTAATTACTTCTGGATGGACTGCACGAACGCAACGCAGGGTATCGCGGACGGCGAGGATCCGATTGCCTTTTACACTCCGGAGCTGAAGAAGACCTGGGAAAACGAAAAGGGCGGCACGGCGATTATGGTTCTGACCCGTTGCGGGCAGGAAAACTACGATATGCTGACCGACAACAGGGCTGGCTTCGTCAAGGGCGAGGGCATGTTTGATCCGCCGATCAACCCCGGAACGCCCACCGGCATGAGCTCTCTGGCGCTGATCCAGGAAGAGAAGGACATCCTGTCCATGTTAAAGGAAGCCAAGGCAGCCGGATACTTTGATAAGATCGTTGTGCTGTTAAACACCGGAAACACGATGGAAGTGGGCTGGCTGGATGAGTACGATGTAGACGCCTGCGTCTTTACGGGCCTGTTAGGCGGCGTCGGCGCGCACGGCGTTGCAAAGCTGCTTGCGGGTGAGGAGAACTTCTCCGGACGCATCGTGGACACCTACGCGGTGAACTCCCTGTCGAGCCCCGCGGTGGTCAACTCCAATGGAAACACGCAGACTTACTTAAACGGAGATGCCGTGGAAGCGGCCGTCATCGGCACCATCTCTCCTTTCGGCGATACCGGAAAGTGGATGAACTTCCAGGCGGAAGGCATCTACGTGGGTTACAAATACTATGAAACCCGTTACGAGGACTGTGTCCTTGGCCGCGGCAATGCCTCCGGCGCCAACGGCGCAAGTAATGGCGCAGCCGAGTGGAAATATGAAAACGAAGTTTCCTATCCGTTTGGCTTTGGCTTAAGCTACACGACTTTTGAGGAAAAGCTGGACAATGTCAAGTACAACGCGGACAAGGATGTCTACGAAGTAACGGTTACCGTCACCAACACCGGCGATATGGCCGGCAAGCGCACCGTGCAGGTGTACGCACAGACGCCTTACGGCGAGTACGAGAAGACCAATAAGGTGGAAAAACCGGCTGTCACGTTCGTCGGTTTTGAGAAGACGGGTCTGTTAGCCCCCGGCGCTTCCGAGACCGTGACCATCGAGGTGGAGCGTTACCTGTTAGCTTCCTACGATTACTCGAACGCAAAGACCTATATCCTTTCCGAGGGCGATTACTACCTGGCCGTTGGAAATGACGCACACGACGCTTTAAACAACATTCTGGCCGCCAAGGGCGCGGATGTAAGCCGCATGACCGCCGCCGGCGATGCCGCCAAGACGTATACCTTCCGCAACGGATTTGACGCGACTTCCTACAGCCATACGGAAACGGGCGCGATTGTTACCAACAAGTTTGACGATGCGGACTTAAATTACTGGGTTCCCGGCGCTGGCACCTATCTGAGCAGAAGCGACTGGAACGGCACCTTCCCGGTACCGGTGCAGGTAACGGCGACAGAAGAGATGATCCGTGTGCTGGCCGGACATATGTATACCGCGCCGGAAGGAGCGCCTACGGTTTCTCAGGCCACCGCTGCCTTCGGCCAGAACGCCGGTCTGAAGATGGTAGACATGATGGATGTCGCCTATGACGATGAGGAAACCTGGGATCTGTTTATCAAGCAGATGACGTTGGATGAGATGCTGAACGTCATGGACGATGGACAGGGCAATCAGTGGGCAGTTTCCGAGAGCATCGGCCTGGCTCCCATGAGCCTTGGCGATGGCGTGGACGGCCCGAACGGAACCAATATTAACCTTCCTTACGAAGATACCACCGGCAAGTACGGCAGCGGCAGAACCGAGCGTACCTCCATGTGCTGCTTCACCGGAAAGGCCGTTTTAACCGGCACCTTCAACCGCGAGCTGTGGGCCAACCGCGGCAAATTCATCGGCGAGTACGGTCTGTGGGCCGGCAAGCAGGAATTCTGGACGCTGGGCGCCAACTATCACCGCACGCCTTTTGGCGGAAGAAACTTTGAGTACTGCTCCGAGGACGCGAACCTTTGCTACATGGCGCTTGTCCCCGAAGCCATCGAGATGGAGAAATACGGCGTGATCTGCTGCGCCAAGCACCCGGCCGGCAATGATCAGGAAACCATGCGCATCGGCTGCAGCTCGTTCTTCAATGAGCAGGCATGGCGCGAAGGCTCCTTACGAGCCTGCGAAGGCGCCTTTAAGAAGGCGGATATCCAGAGCTTCATGCAGAGCTATCTCCGCATCGGTCTGGTCAGCACCATGCGCAGCGAAGCCTTCAACAACGGCGTGGTCCGCGCGGAGTGGGGCTTTGAAGGTTCCATCATCACCGACTGCACCAACGCCCGCGAGGACGGCTATCAGGGCGATTACATCGACCAGCTGGCCGCCGGCACCGACCGCTTCTGCATGACGAACGCGCAGCTGGTCAAGCAGAAGGTTCTGGATTACCTGAACGCCACGGACGACGGCGATTATGTACAGTATGTTGTCCGCGCCGCGAAGAACTACTGCTATGAGATGAGCCGCTCCAACATGGTAAACGGCATGTCTTCCGGCACGGAAATCCGTCATCTGACGCCCTGGTGGCAGACGGCCTTTACGACGGCGATCTACGCCTTCGCGGCGCTGACCGTGTTGTCCGCTGTGATGCTGACCGCCAGCAAGGGAAAGGAAAAGCGGCAGTAAAAGAGGGTAGGAGCTTGTAAGGCAGGACAGGATCCTGCAGGGACGTATTTTGAAGAGGAGGATTTGAAGCATGAAGTTTTTGAAGGGGAAGAGCGCTGGCAGCCACGTGTTGTTTGCCGCTACGGTGTTAAGCCTGGTAGCCTGCGTAGCCTATTCTGTTTTCGGGCTTTCGGCCCATGTGTTTAACACGACCATCTTTGGCATCCTTTGCGTCATGACGCTTGTTGGGCTTTTGAGCAGCCTGTACACCGGGGTCTTTACGGATTATCTTCCGGCGATCGCCACCGCTCTTGGCGCGGCTGGCCTGATCACGCTGGGCAAGGACTCCGTCAACGATCTGACCGCATTCTTTGTCGGCATGGGCGATTACTTCGGAAACGCCGACAATGTGGGACCCCGCGTGCTGGTATTCGCGCTGATCCTGCTGGCATCTGTCGTGACGTTTGTCGGAGCCTTCCTGGGAAGCCGGAAGAAGGCGTAAATTTGGAAGCAAAGCCCCTCGGCTGTCCGCGCATGCGGACAGCCGGGGGGCTTTGTTTAGGGTGGAGGTGGCCACCCTTTATCTTGCATCTTGTGCGAAAAGCACAAGGGAAAGCATAAAAAATTTCGAAAATCCATCAGCTTTTTGTTTAGAATTTGGTTATACTTTTCTCCGGAATAAGGTGTCTTGCGGCAGAATATAAGCTGCAGGACAAATATGAGTCTTCAGGAGGATTGTACCAATGAGTATCATCACTGACATTCTGGCCGTGCTTGGCGTTGTGTTAAACGGCCTGCCGCAGGGACTTTTAGCTCTTAGCCTTGGGTTCGCGTCCATTCCGACCGCGCTGGCTTTCTTTACGGGTGCCATCGGAAACGCTGTGACGCAGAACGTGGCTCCCATCTCCTTCCAGGCGGAGACCATCACCTACGCCGGAACCGCGGGCAAGAACCGCTCGGAGTGCTGCACCATGATTTTTGTGGGCGGCGCCATTATGGCGGTCATCGGCTTTATGGGCGCGTTAACCAGTCTGGTTGACTTTATCGGCGTGGACATTGCCAACGGTATGATGGCCGGTGTCGGTATCATCTTAACCAAGGCGGCCATCGACATGATCGCGGCAGATAAGCTGGCCGGTTTTGTTTCCCTGGCTTCCGCTCTGATTACCTACTATTTCTTCCAGGCGGACGGAAATGTGCTGGTGTACACCATCGTGATTTCGGTGGTGGCCTCCTGCGTGGTCAGCAACCTGGTGCAGAAGGAAAAGAAGACCATCGACGTGGTGGACGACAACTTCAAGATCCAGAAATTCACCTTCAACCGCAACGTGATCCTGGGCGCGCTGGGCATGGTGTGCTTGAACATCGGCTCCAACATCTCCTTCGGATCCATCACGGCCAGCATGGCTCCCGCGGCGCATTACAACGTGGATCAGCTGACGGTGATTTCTTCCCTGGCGGATATGTTCTCGTCCCTCTTCGGCGGCGCGCCTGTCGAGTCCATCATTTCCGCGACGGCGGCGGCTCCGCATGCGGTGTGGGCCGGTGTCGCCATGATGGTGGTGATCGGCGTGATCCTTCTGTCTGGTCTGCTTCCGAAGATCGGCAAATTTGTTCCGGCTTCCTCCATCGCAGGCTTCCTGTTCGTGCTGGGTATCTTTAAGACGGTGGCGTTAGACGCTCCCGCGGCCCTGGCTTCCGCACCGGTTGTCGGCAGCATCACGATGGTGGTGACGGCTGTCACGAACCCCTTCATCGGCATGGTGGCCGGCATTGCGGCCAGACTTCTTGGGCTGTAAGTCGATCGTTGCATTCAGCAAATAATCACCCTGGCAGGAGAATTCCTGCCGGGGTATTTTTGAGAAAATGATGAAAAGTAACTACTCAGCATGGGTATGCTGCTGAGTAGATTAAAATGGAATGGGGGTATAAACCTGTGAAGAACTACGAGATCGATGTTTGCGGCGTGAAGAGAACCCTTCCCTTTATCGCCATCAACGATAATCTGGCGTTCGCGAGCTTTGTGGTGATCAGCGATACGGAGCTGGTGCGCGCGGCAGCGGCGGAACTGGTGAAGAAAATCCCGGCGGATGTGGAGATTCTGGTCACGGCGGAAGCTAAGGGAATCGTGCTTTGCTATGAGCTCAGCCGTCTTATGAACATGAAGTGCTTTGTGGTAGCCCGCAAGAGCGTGAAGTCCTATATGCGCAATTTCGTGGGCGGCGAGGTGAATTCCATCACGACGAAGGGGACGCAGAAGCTGATCCTGGACGGCGTGGACGCGGATCGCGTGCGCGGAAAGCGGGTATGCCTGGTGGATGATGTGATTTCCACCGGCGAATCGATCAAGGCTCTGGAAGAGCTGGTAAAGGAAGCCGGCGGGAACGTGGTCTCCCGTGTGGCTATCCTGGCGGAAGGCGATGCGGCGAAGCGCACGGATATCGCGTTTCTGGAAAGACTGCCGCTCTTTGAGAAGGATGAGAACGGGGAGTATCAGGAGATTTAAGCAGGTACACAGCGTTGCCTGACACCGTCAAACTTGATGACGTCAGGCAACGGGCGGGAGATTTTGATGGAAGTTAAGAAAATTGAGACCGATCATCTGCTGTGGAAGCTGTTTTCCACCTGTTTTGTGATCAGTGCCTGCACGTTTGGCGGCGGGCTGGTGATTATGTCCATGCTGCAGAAGAAGTTTGTGGAGGAATTAAAGTGGATCGACCAGGACGAGATGATGGACCTGATCGCCATCGCCCAGTCCTGCCCCGGGGTGATGGCGGTGAATACATCGATCATCATCGGCTACCGGGTGGCGGGGCCTTTAGGCGCGATCATTACGATGCTGGGCACGGTCACGCCGCCCATGGTGATTTTGTCGGTGATCTCTGTTTTTTACAAACAGTTCCGGGAAAACGATGTGGTGGCGCTTCTTTTAAAGGGGATGCAGGCCGGCGTCGCGGCCGTCATGATCCACATGACCTACACGATGAGCGCGAACGTCCTAAAGGATAAGAAACTGTCTGCGCTTATCATGCTGATTGGAGCCGCGGTGGCGGCCGTGTTCCTGAACGTGGATATTATTGTGATCCTTTTGGTGTGCGGTGTGGTCGGAGGGTTTTTGGCCTTCTATGAAAGCCGGACGGAGCAGAAGTGAGCGGCAACGATAGGGGGAAATCTATGATTTATCTGCAGCTTTTACAAGTGTTTTTCTTGATCGGGTGCTTTAGCTTCGGCGGAGGACTGGCCGGCATGGAGCTGATCCGCCAGCGGGTGGTGGACCAGCAGGGGTGGTTGACCACGCCGGAGTTTTCGGATGTTGTATCTATCTCAGAGATGACGCCGGGCCCGTTAGGCATTAACATTGCTTCCTTTGTGGGCGTGCGGGTGGCGGGGGTTCCCGGATCCGTGATTGCCACGCTGGCCTACGTGCTTCCCTCGGTCGTTCTCGTGATGGTGATGGCCGTGGTGTACTATAAATACCGGTCGCTGAAAGGCGTGCAGGGGGTGCTAAAAGGGCTTCGCCCGGCCATCGCGGCCATGATTCTGGCCTCCGCCGTCAAGATGACCTGCAATGCCTTGTGGGGCGGCGTAAACGTGGTAGATCTGCCGCATACCAACCTGATTGCGCTCTTTGTGATGGCGCTTATGCTGGTGCTGCTGCATTTTAAGAAGCTGGGGCCCGTGCAGGCGATTTTGGGGAGCGGCGTGCTGGGCGCGGTTTTGTACGCGATGCTTGCGTAGTGCTTAAATAATAACTTTGTAACGGATATTTAAAAAAACGTCATACATATTTCTTTGACTTTGCGTGACCCTGCCGATAAAATATGGAGATAATGAGGGGAAAGTGTTTTGCGGGGGAATACGTTGTTCCGGCAGAAAAAGGCCGGGGATTCCGCTTGAAAACAGGAGATATTGTATGATTATACCGTTCCAGAATTTGTATCCGGCCATGGCGCTGGACGTGTTTGTCGCGGAGAATGCCACGATCATTGGCGATGTGGAATGCCGCGCGGGATCGTCTGTCTGGTTTGGCGCCGTGCTGCGCGGGGATTCCGGGAAGATCACGATCGGAGAGAATTCCAACGTGCAGGACAATGCGACGGTGCACAGCGACGAGGGCTTTGAGGTAAATATCGGAAATCACGTGACCATCGGGCACAATGCGGTGGTGCATGGCTGCACCGTGGGAGACAACACACTGATCGGCATGCACGCAACGCTCTTAAACGGCTGCCGCATCGGGAAGAATTGCCTGATCGGCGCAGGCGCACTGATCCCGGAGGGAAAGGAAATCCCGGACGGGTCGCTTGTCATGGGTATTCCCGGGAAGATTATCGGGCATGTGTCGGAGGAGCAGGTCCGGAATATTCTGGAGAATGCGAAGGTTTATGTGGAGCATGCACAGGCATATTTGAAGAGTTAGAAAAAGCGGCCTTTAGGGCCGCTTTTGTTTGTACAAGCGTACCGATTTGTTCCGAATGACGTACAAAGAAATTTTCACATCTGCAGGGGTTTACAAAGCCCCGCTGTCTGTGTTATGAAAATAGGCGGCGTTTTGCGCTATAATTCTTTCAGAGTATGAAGGAGAAAAACATGATTGGAAACATTCTGACGCTCTTAGGCGGCATCGGTGCCTTCCTCTTTGGTATGAAGTACATGGGAGAAGGCCTGGAGCGCGTGGCTGGCGCGCGAATGAAGGATTTGATGGAAAAGCTCACCCGTAACCCGGTGAAGGGCTTTCTGCTCGGTATGCTGGTGACCGTTGTCATTCAGTCCTCCGCGGCTACCACGGTCATGGTCATGGGTCTGATCAACGCAGGCATCATGGATCTGGCACAGGCGGCCGGCGTGATCATCGGTGCCAACATCGGTACCACTATCACCTCTGTCCTCATCGCTTTGGACATCTCCGCCATCGCCCCGTTCTGCATCTTCGCGGGCGCGGTGCTGATGCTGTATTTCAAGAAGGATTCCCAGAAGCATTTGGGCCAGATTATCCTGGGCTTTGGTATTCTGTTCCAGGGTCTGCACACCATGAGCGGCGCTATGTCCTTCCTGCAGGATATGCCTGCGTTCAAGGATTTTGTCGCGTCCGCCACGCATCCGGTGGTTGGCCTTTTAGTCGGTATCCTGATGGCGGCCGTCATGCAGAGTTCCTCGGCCGCGGTCGGCGTTGTGCAGGTGCTGGCGCTTGACGGGCTGATGCCGCTGGCATTTGCGGGGTATCTCGTCTGCGGTATCAACATTGGATCCAGCGTGCCGCCGTTCCTGTCGGCCATCAACGCGCGGAACAACGCAAAGCGCGCTGCCTGGATTTATCTGATCTACAACGTGATCGGTGCCATCATCTTTGTGCCGATTACTCTGCTCACGCCTTATACGGATATTCTGGCCGCCAACATCCCGTCGGCCATGTTCCAGGTGTCCGTGTACCACATTGTGTTTAAGGTGGTCACCGCCGCGGTTCTGATGCCGCTTATCAACTGGCTGGTATCCTTAAGCTACCGCTTTGTTCCCAAGGTGGATCACGAGGGCGAGATGCGTCTGGAGTTTATCGATGTCAACCTGATTGCCATGCCGGAGGTTTCCGTGTCGCAGGCGCTTCGCGAGGTGGAGCGTATGGCGAACCTGGTGCAGGAAAACCTGGATCTGTCGGTATACGGCCTGATCCACAACGACATTTCCCAGACCGCGAAGATTGCGGAAAACGAGGAAACCATCAACTGGCTGAACGAGAACATCACCAACTTCCTGGTGAAGTTAAACGCGCTGGAATTTGGCAAGGCCACGTCGGAGACTGTGGGACAGATGTTCCATGTGGTCAACGACTTAGAGCGTATCGGCGATCACCTGATTGCCATCTCCAAGAAGACGCAGAGCTTCTGCGAGAACGGCCTGATTTATTCGCAGGCCGCGCAGGCGGAGCTTCAGAAGATTTACGAGAAGCTGAATTTCGTCTATGGAAAGTCTGTGGAGTCGTTCCTGGAGGATGATCTTTCCGAGGAAGAACAGCAGAAGCTGAAGGATACGGAAAAGGAAATCGATATGCTGACGATCGAGGCGCAGGACAACCACATCGCCCGCCTTCAGGCTGGCGAGTGCGAGACCGAGCCCGGCATCATCTACGCGAAGGCGCTTCACGACCTGGAGCGTATCGGCGATTACTCCATGAATATCGCCTTTGCTTCCAAGCCGGAACCGGCGATCACCGGAGCGGTATAAAGGAATATGTGACGGGGGCGGGCCTTGTGTCATAAAAGGTGACAGGGGACGGGTCTGTGTCACAAAAGCTGCAAGCTTTTGTGACACAGGCCCGTCCCCTGTCACCTTTTATGACACAGGCCCGTCCCCTGTCACCTGACACAGGCCCGTCCCCTTCAGATCACTGCCTTCTTGGTAAGCGCCCGAGGCAAACCCCCGCCGCGCACACAACCACAGCATAGAGGAGCATGCGCTGCCCCATCAGAGGATTGTGCAGGGCGTTTAAGTAGTAGTAGGGCGGCAGCAGGTACTGGATTAACGGGAAGCCGCTGACGTCGATGAAGATGGGCGTCAGGATCAGGCAGGCGAGGAGCCATACCGGGATGGTGGCCCCGAAGAACCAGATGTTGGGCAGCAGCCGGGATAAAAGCAGGCAAAAGCCGCATACGCAGAAGATGTACAGGATCATCAGAGGAAGCTCCGTGGCTGCCGTGGTGAACGCGCCGGATACGTACAGCGCGGCGTAGGAGACAATGGCGGCGTCGCCCACCCCGGTTAAAAGGAACAGGAGCGGGAAGACGTTTTTGTGGGAGATGGGCATCCAGTCGAGGATGCCCGCTTCTTTATCCTGCAGGAAAAACAGCGTGACCGCAAAGCCCGTTAAAAGAATGAGGAGGGCCAGGATGCCGCGCAAGGGGCCAGCCAGGTAGTTGCGGCCTTCCCGCACGCCGATAAAGTCCGCGTCGTCAAGGTGCGTCACACGCACCAGGTTGTTGGGGATCCGGTTGCTTTCCAAAAGGTCATAGTAAAGGAGCCGGAGCTCTGTCTTGTCCACCTTCCGGAAATCCCGGACGAGGGACATTTGCTGGATCGCGGCTTCCTGGGCTAAGAGCTCGTGCAGGAGGCCGTACATCTTTTCACGCGCCAGCGTCAGATAGACGGTTTCCTCGCGCGAGTAGATGGTGATGGGCGCTTTTCCGCGCCCCTGCAGATATCTGGCCAGCTGAGCAGTTAAGTCGGCGGGAAGAACCCACAGGGCGTCCGCCTCCGCCTTGGCGACAGCTTCTAAGGCCGCCTCCTTATCTTCCGTGATTTCAAAGTGCAGAAGGCCGCCTGCTTCCAGGAGCGGCAGAAAGATCAGGTCGTGGCTTTCCGACAGCGTGGGGTCTTCGGCCGGCTCCTCGTACAGGTAGATGGAGAGGATGCCGGTTTCCTTGGTGGCCATGGAGCGGAGGCTTAGGACCATGAGCGGGATCAGAAGAAGCACCGCGAGAAACAGCGGCTTTTTGAACAGTCTCTTCTCCAGGAGAAGAAACCAGAGTGTGATACGTTTCATTTCTCTTCTCCTTTCATTTCTTCAGCCGGTATCCGCGGATGAGGACAGAGCAGAGCCAGAACAGGAAGGTGTAGCCTGTCAGCCCTTTGATGCAGAAGGCAGCATCCTTTTCCAGAAAAGCGCTCTGCAGAAGGTTCACCTGCATGCCGGTGGGCAGATAGACCTGGAGCTCCTGCACTTCCTTCGGAAAATAGGAGAGGAAGTAAAAGCAGCCGGACAGGTAGCCCAGCACCAGCGAGACAAGCAGGGTGACAAGGAGCGTCACGATGGGGTTGTCGGAAAGCTGGCACAGAAAATACTGCAGGGCGGCCATGGAGAAGACCAGCGGAAAAAGGCCTAAGAGGAAGGACGGCGCGCTTTCGGAAGGCCCGGGCAGCGAAAAAGAGACGCCGGCTTTGGAAAGGCCAAAGAGAAGGCCGCCCACACACAGCGCCAGGCAAAGGAGCAGCACGAGGCTGTAGGCGAATAGTTCGGCCGTCACCTGGGAGACGGCGCCTACGCCGCGGGTACGGATCAGTTTCGGGAGCGAAAAATCCCGCTTTGTGAGCAGCAGGGTGCCGTTTAAGCCCCACAAAAGGAGGAACAGAACCACGCCCGCGCAGGCATAGTACTCAATCCGGCTTAAGGTGCGCACGGATTCCACGGTCTCCTTCTGGTACATCTCTTCCCGGGAGAGGATCACGTCAAAATAGCGTAGGTTGATCTGGGTGACATCCTTGCTGTCGTACGCGTTTCGGCCGTAGTTTGCCTCCACGTCGACCAGTGTATAGATGGCAGTCTGGCTGGAGGTGAGCACGCGGGAGACCATGTCGGCCAGCTCGCGCACCAGTTCCACGCCGATGCCGCCCTGATTGCCCCCGATCACGAGCGTGACGGGCTTGTTTTCCGCGGTGGTGACGGCGTCTAAAAAGCCTTCCGGGATGAGCAGATACGCCTCTACTTCTTCCGCCTCCAGCATGGCGCGCGCTTCTTCCTCCGTGCAATCGATAAAGTTGACGGAGAAACGGGAGGAATCCATGTGTTCCACCGCGTAGATGCCGATCCCTAAGTAGCTTTCCGAGGTGTCGCCCACGACGGCGACGGAAACCTTCTGCCTGGCGAGGCTCTGGAAATCCTCCTCGTCTTTTCCGGCCGTAAACTGCGCCCAGGCAAGGCCGCAGATGGCGCCAAGAAGCAGGATTGTCACGAGAAACAGGACGGGAAAGCGCATCAGCATGCGGTGTATTTGCGTTTTCAGATATTGCCAGCGAAGCTTCATCATCCACCCCTTTCCGTTACATCCGGGCGACCAGGGAAGGCAGGTCGCCGTCGTAGGCATAGGGAGTTAACGCGCCGTCTTTCAGCAGGTAGAGTTTGTCGCAGAGCTCAAACTCCGGGGCGTCGTGCGTGGATAAAAGCAGGATGCCGCCCTGGCGTGTAAATTCGCGGAAGTAGGCGTGGATGGCCGCCTTCGCGGATAAGTCCAGGGCGGCGGAGGGCTCGTCAAGGAGCAGCACCGGCGGGCGGTGGGCCATGGCGCAGCTGATGCTGAGCCGTTTTTTCATGCCGCCGGACATCTGGCGCACCGGGACATGTAAGAAAGACGGAATGTCCAGCATGGCCGGGACGCCGTCCTTTAAATCCTGCGCAAGATCGCGGCTTTTGCCCGCGTACCACAGGCGCAGGTTGTCGAGGGCGGTGAGCTCCTCAAAAAGCGGCGTTCCCTGCGGGACATAGCCGATGGCATCGGCCAGCTTTTTGGGAGAGGAGAGCAGATCGTCTCCGCCCCAGGTGACCTTGCCACCGTCGGGCTTTAAGATGCCGGCGAGAATGGAAAGCAGCGTGGATTTGCCGCTGCCGTTTTTGCCCACGATTCCGACGCAGGTGCCGGGGTCGGCCGCCAGGCTTACGCCGTTTAGCACCTGCTTTCTGCCAAAGCGTTTTTGTATGTTCTGAATTTCAAACTGCATGGAAAGATCCTTTCGATTGAGTATCAGGTGAAAATATGTAAACAGTTTATCACAATTCGCAGTAATTGCAAATATGACTATGGACTTTTATTGCGACATAGGCTATAATATTGTAGCACTATCGGAGGGTTTTTCCCGACCGGATAGAGTAACATGTTTTTTATCCCTGTTAGGGAAGACCCTGAGGGGGGAATTAAAAAAGGAGGTACCAATTATGAAGAACTTGTTGAATGGTCTTGGCCGTCGCAGCATGGCAATGTTCCTCACCCTGGTGATGGCGCTTTCCATGGCGTTTGGCGCATTTGCCGCAGCGGAGGAAGAGCAGGTACAGGATCTGAGCGCGCCCGTACAGGAAGCGCTGGGCTCTGTCGTTGATGGAATGGCTTCCATCGCCGGTATGATCCCGGATGCGTTAAAGGAAATCGCTGCCGAGATCGGCGCGGCAGATCTGTCTCAGCTGAATGAGCTGACCCTGGATGACATCCCTACCGCGCTGCCGGAGGTGAAGTTCCCGGCTCTGTCCGGCGGTATCCGCGCGGAGCTTCCGGATGCAGGCGCGCAGCTGGTAGCTGCCCTTGTTGGCATGGATGTTTCCTGGTTCAAGAACGCAGAACTTGACTGGGCGATGAAGGATACGACCGTGAACGCGGCCTTAAGCCTGAACGATAACAGCCTTGTCACCGCTCTTTTAACCTATGTGGCGGAGTCCCAGACTCTGTACGCGCAGCTTCCTGAGCTGTCCCAGTCCTTTATCAAGATCGCGCTTGGCAAGTACATCGAGCAGGCGGCTGAGCAGTCTGCGGGACAGGCCGGCGCTGTCTTAGAGCAGCTGAAAGCCATGGCCCCGACGATCCAGAAGGCCATCGCCATGCTTCCCGACTATCTGCCGGAAGGCACCGTAGTGGAGAGCATCGTCAGCCGTTACGGCCACATCCTTGTCGGCATGTTTAAGGATGTCAAGGCACAGCCGGGCGAGATTAACGCGGAGCTTCTTGAGGCGAAGGCCGAAGCTACGGTTTACACCTGCACCATCTCCGAAGAAGAACTGGCCAATGCGTTCTATGCCCTGTTCTCCGGCGCGAAAGACGATGAGGAGCTGAAGGGTGTTGTAACCAAGTGCGTCGAGTACGTCAACGCGCTTGCCAAGGAGCTTCCGGAACTGGGCATTTCTGAACTGGATGCGGAAGAAATCTGGACGGGAATTTCCTCTCAGCTTGGCTATCTGGCAGACAGCGCTCAGGGTTCCACCACGGAAGGCGGAAACGCGAAGGCCGGCAACTACTTACAGGGGAAGGTTTATGTGGATGCGATGGGCATGCCTGCCGGAATCGCGTTCGTGCTGGCCAACGATGGCGAAGAGCCCATGGAGCTGGTGCATCTGTACGTGCTGACCCTGGAGGATGGCAATGGCTTTGAGCTGGTTGTCAACTCCGATGGTATGGAGATGTTCTCCTTATTCGGTAAGGGTGGCGTCACCGAGACTGGTTTCAACGGAAACTACAAGCTGAACATTGCCGGCATGACCATGCTGGAGTGCGAACTGCAGAATGTTGGTCAGACCGCTGACGGCTTAACCGGCGCTCTGATCGTGAAGCCCGGCTACGGCCTTGGCATGCTTCTGGGCGACGGCGCTGCCGCGCTCTTAAGCTACAGCCTGAAGTTTGACTGGATGCTGAACGGCGAGGCTGCCATCCTGAACATCAGCGCACTTGACGCGGATCAGGCTGAACTTGTGAAGCTTTCCTTCGGCTTAGCTCCCACGGCTGAAGTGGTGGAAGCTATCCCCGCTGAGGATGCCACCGTCTACGATGTGGAAAGCGAAGAAGACGGCCAGGCATACGGTAGCGAGATCGACGTGCAGGGCCTGCTTGAGAAAGTGATCGCGGCTGGCGTTCCTGCCGAGCTGATCAACAGCCTGCTTGGCGGCGCGGAAGAATAAGCGGATAACGGCCCCTCTTTCATAAGAGTAACGAAGCCCGCCCAGGGTAAGCCCTGGGCGGGCTTTTTAAAATTATCTTGCTTTTTTCACAGATGTGTTATAGGATAATCTGTGCTGGGGGAGCCCGCCGGCTGAGAACGCATTCCCTGCGTAACCCCTATTACTTGATCCAGATAATACTGGCGTAAGGAGGCACACAAATGAATACTCTCTTTAGTTTCCTCGTGAACGAGGACAATGGTCTGACGACGGCCGGCTATGTCGTGTCCGCCATCATCATTTTTCTGCTGATCATCCTGGCAAGTCTTTTAGCCGGGAACAAACGGAAAATCGGCGTGAAGGAGCTGACCTTCTCGGCCCTGGCGCTGGCCCTGGCTTATGTCACCAGCACGTTTGAAATGATCAAAATGCCCATGGGCGGCGCGGTCACGCCATTTTCGATGCTGTTTGTCACGCTGATCGGTTACTGGTACGGCCCCGCTACGGGCCTTACGGCTGCCATCGCCTACGGCTTCCTGCAGCTGATCCAGGGACCGTATATCGTGACCCTGCCGCAGGTCCTGATGGATTACGTCTTCGCGTTCGGCGCGCTTGGCCTGTCCGGCTTCTTCCATAAGGCGAAAAATGGCCTGGTCATCGGCTACGTGGTCGGCATCATCGGCCGCTTTGTCTTCTCGTTCCTTTCCGGCGTCATCTTCTTCGGTGAATATGCTCCGGAAGGCTGGTCCCCGGAAGCCTATTCGGCGGCCTACAATGGCGCTTACATCTTCCTGGAAGGCGCCATCACGATCGTGCTGCTTCTGATCCCGGCGGTTAAGTTCGCCATGGAGCGGGTGAAGCAGATGGCGGTGTCGTAGAAATTATGGCCCGGGTCTGACCGTATAAACGGTTACCCAATAAGAATAAATGGAAAAGCAGGGTTCCGGCGGACCCTGCTTTTGCCTACGGTTGAATTTTCCGAGGGAAATGGTACAATGTAGGAAACCTTTACGAAAGGATATTTGCCTTTAAGCATGACGACAAGCCTGCAGCTAAAACTATATTTTACGATCAAGCCGGATGGGACGGTGCGGGCGGAGCGCCTGTACGGAAGATCGCACCTGGCGGCGCTCCCTTCGTTTGTCGGCGGGCGGCCGCTGACCGAAGGCGCCCCCTATCTGTTCTCCGCCGCGCGGGATGGGGAGCCGGAAGGGGAGACGGTTTACCTCGAGGCGGAAGATCTTTTTCTTCGCCCGGATGGGGACGGACCTGTGACGGACGGGCCTCTTTCTTTCCGGGAATGGGAGAGCCTGCCGGAGCACTTTGATCCGGAAGAGATGAAGAAGCCCATCTGCGGGCCGGAGCTGGTTTCCGTCCTGTTTCCGGACAGCGTAAAGCGCCTGGGGCGCTATACCTTTTACAACTGTGACGGGCTGCGCCACCTGCGCATGTCCGCCGATCTGCGGGATATCGGCGGAGGCTCGTTTAACGGCTGCCGGAAGGTGACGGATCTGACGTTTCGCCTGGGCGCGGATGAGAAAAGCGGCCTTCGGGAGCTCCTTACGGAGTTAAACGAAACGCTGGCCGTACACCTTTTCTATGCGGAGGAAGAGACGGAGCGCGCGCGGATCGTCTTTCCGGAATACTTTGAGGAGGCCATCGAGAACACGCCGGCCAGACAGCTGGAAACCCGGGTGCACGGCTGCGGGCATCGTTACCGCTACTGTTTTCACGACAAGGCCTTTTTGTTTGCGGAATACGATGGGCTGTTCCCCTGGCTGATGGAGCAGGAGCGGGCGTCCCTCGCGGCCGAGGTGGCCATCACCAGGCTGCGCTTTCCCTTCCGGCTTTCTGAAGAGGCAAGGAAGCGATACGAGGGATTTCTGGCCGAGGGGAGCGATGCCATCGCGCGGCTGTGGTTGAAGGAAAAGGCTGTGGAAAATCTGAAGTTTCTGGCGCTCCTTCCGGGGCTTAAAGAAGAGAAGCTGTCGCAGATGATCGATCTGGCCCGGGAGTCCGGCCGGACGGAGTTTACGGGGTGGCTCATGGAAACGCGGCACAAGCGTTTTCCGGCGCAGAAGAGAAGATTTTCCTTTTGATGATATCGCCCGGTCGCGAAGCACGAAGCTGTGCGTAAGGGCGATATCATATGGTATGACGCGGCCGTAAGGCCGCATGGGTAGAAAGACGTATGATGGATGATTTGACAGGCTCCGGCCTTTTAGCGGAAGAAAAAGAGGTGCTTTTCGGCGGGGCGTCGCCCGCCATGAAAGCGCTGCTTTCCGGGACGGAAAAGAAGAAAACTCCCATGCAGCAGCACCTCTTAAGCCTGAAGGAACAGGAGGATCTGTGTGAGGATATCCTGCGAAACGCAAGGACAGAGCTGTATATGAGCATGCGCTTTTTAGACATTGCGCTGTCCTCCTTCAAGTTCACCCCGTCAGCGGAAGGCCCGGTGTTTGCCACCGACGGGTACAGGCTCCTGTATCACCCGGAAAAACTTCTGGCGATCTTTTATGAGAGCCGGATTCCGGTGAACCGTGCGTACATGCATATGCTCCTTCATTGCCTGTTCTGCCATCCGGACGGGCGGGGAAACAGAGCGAAAGAGTACTGGGACCTGGCGTGTGACATCGCCGTCGAATCCATCTTAGACCGCCTTCCCCACCGGTGCGTCCATGTGCAGCCCAAAATGTTCCGGGCCGATGTATACCGGCGCTTAAAGGCCATGCGGCCGGTGTTAAACGCGGAAAGCATCTACCAGGACCTTCAGGAGATGGAGCTGTCGGAAAAACAGTACGAACGGCTGGTGCTGGAATTTTTTGTGGACGATCACCGCATCTGGGAGGAAAATGAAGGCCCGAAGGCCGAAATGCCGAACCGGAAGAAGGACTGGGATGAAAAGCGCGAAAAGATGCAGGCTGAGATGGAGTACGTGGGGAAGGAAGCGGCCGAGGAAGCCCGGGACTTACTAAATGCCGTGCGTATGGAAAACCGGGAGCGCTACGATTACCGGAGGTTTTTGCGCCAGTTTTCCGTCATGAAGGAAACGCTGCGGGTGGACACGGATTCCTTTGATTATATTTATTACAACTACGGGATGGAGATGTACGGAAACATGCCGCTCATCGAGCATCTGGAGACGAAGGAAGAAAAGCGGATCGAGGACTTTGTGATCGTGATTGACACCTCGCTTTCGTGCTCCGGCGATCTGGTGCGGCGGTTTCTTTCGCAGACCTACGAGGTGTTATCGGCACAGGAAAGCTTCTTCAGAAAGATCCACGTACACATCCTGCAGTGTGATGAAAAGGTGCAGAGCGATACGCTCATCACAAACGGGCAGGAACTGGCCGATTACATGGACCATCTGGAAATCAGAGGCCTTGGCGGGACGGATTTTCGCCCGGCCTTTGCCTATGTGGACCGGCTTCTGGCAGCCGGGGAGTTTACAAAACTCAAGGGTCTTATCTACTTCACGGACGGGTACGGGATTTACCCGGTACAGATGCCGTCTTATGACACGGCCTTTGTGTTTTTGAAGGATGACTATTCGGACATCGAGGTGCCGTCCTGGGCCATCAAACTGATTTTAGATCCCGAGGATTTAAAAAGGGGAACACTGTCGGAATGAATATAAAAAGAGCGAAAGATGAAATCAAAAATACGATCGAGGCATACCTGGCCAGGGATGAGCATGGGAATACTATCATCCCCGTGATGCGCCAGCGGCCGGTGCTCCTCATGGGCCCGCCCGGGATCGGAAAGACGCAGATCATGGAGCAGATCGCCCGGGAATGCGGCATTGGCCTGGTGGCGTATACCATCACCCATCACACGCGTCAAAGTGCCATCGGTCTGCCTTATATCGTCAAGAAGGAATACGGCGGGGAAGAGCAGTCCGTCACGGAGTACACGATGAGCGAGATCGTCGCCTCCGTGTACGACCGCATCGAGGAAACCGGGCGGAAGGAAGGTATCCTGTTCATCGATGAGATCAACTGCGTGTCGGAGACCTTAGCGCCCACCATGCTGCAGTTTTTGCAGTACAAAACCTTCGGAAACCACCGCGTCCCGCAGGGGTGGATCATCGTCTGCGCGGGCAACCCGCCGGAATACAACAAATCGGTTCGGGAGTTTGATATGGCCACTCTGGACCGCGTGAAAAAGATTGAGGTGGAGGCGGACTTTGAGGTTTGGAAGGAGTACGCCTACGGAAACCACGTGCACCCGGCGGTGATTGCCTATCTGAACGCGAAGCCGGCCTACTTTTACCGGCTGGAGACAACCGTGGAAGGCCGCATTTTTGCCACGCCCCGCGGCTGGGAGGATTTGTCTACCCTGGTCTGGATGTATGAGAAACTAGGGAAAACGGTGGACCGCGAGGTGACGGTGCAATACTTGCAGCACCCGAAGATCGCGAAGGATTTCGCGAACTATCTGGAGCTGTACTACAAGTACCAGACCGATTACCGGGTGGACGAGATTTTGGCCGGCGTCTTTGATGAACATGCGCTGCGGCAGATTTCCCTCGCACCCTTTGACGAAAAGCTGAGCGTCATCAGCTTGCTTTTGTCGCGCCTGTCGGTGGGCTTTTCCGCCGCGCTTCGCAAGGAAGATCTGCTGACCCTGGTCTTTGAGCGCATCACGCCCTGGAAAGAGGCGCTTGAAGGCGGAGTAAACGGCGCAGAGGCAGCACTGCCCAAGGCATCGGAGGATGGTAGTAAAGCAGATCTCCTTCCCTGGGAAAGCCTTCTGGCGGAAGCTTCGGTCTTATCCGACGTTCGGGAGGAAAAGCGCCGGGCCGAGCTCATCACCCGCGAGGAGGATTATCTGTTAGGCGATGCCATCTTGTTTCTGGAAAGCCAGGCAAACGCGCTGCAGGCGCAAAGGATTACGGAGCCGGAGGAAGCCATCGCGCGCGTGCGGGAAGCCTTCGGAAAAGAGCAGGATGAGTTTGACGAGAGGACGGCCGATGCCCTTCAAAAGCTGGAGCATGCCTTTGACTTTATGGAGGCGGCCTTCGGGGACAGCCAGGAGATGGTGATCTTTTTGACGGAGTGCAACACAAACCGCTTCAGCGTCCGGTTCCTGAAGGAAAATGAATGCGAGCGGTATTATGAATATAACCGGCGACTGTTGTTTAAGGATCGGGAAGAAGCCATCCGAAGAAAGCTTCGGGGAGAAATGTAGGTTTGCAAGGAAGCAATGCGTCGACGTTGCGATCCGTTTTTTCAGTTAAGACAGAGTAAGAGAGGAAGGATGTTATCATGAAGAATTTATATGAGCTGGACAAAAGCGTTTACACAGGAATTCACCTCAAAAATCCGGTCCGTAAGGTGTCGGAGATGGAAGTGGAGCGCCAGATCCAGCAGATCTTAGAGAGCAACGCGACGAATGAACCCAAAGACGGCCCGGCCGCCTGGGGCGATACCGCCGTGATCGACTACGAAGGCTTTAAGGACGGCGTGGCCTTCCCGGGCGGAAAGGGGACGCAGTTCCCGTTAGGGCTCGGTTCCCGCACTTTTATCCCCGGTTTTGAAAGCCAGCTGGTGGGACATGCCGCCGGTGAGGATGTGGATGTAAAGCTCTCCTTCCCGGTCAACTATCAGGAAAAGAGCCTGGCCGGGCAGCCGGTTGTCTTTAAAGTTCACATTCACCAGATCGTCCAGAAGAAGCGCCCGCAGTTTGACGATGCATTTGCCAAATCCAAGGGCGAGGAATCTGCGGAAAAATTCCGCGAAGCCATCAAGGAGCAGATCCAGAATTATTACAACGGTCAGGCTGTGCAGAACATGAACAACGAGCTTGTGAAAGCCGCCTGCATAAACGGCCATCTGGTCCCCACGGAAGAGATGAAGGACGAAGCGACGAAGGAAGTGATCGAGGAGTTTAAGGTGCGTCTGGCACTGGGCAAGAAGACGATGGAACAGTTCCTTGCCCACAACCATATGACTGAAAAGGACTTTGAGAATCATATCCGCGCGCAGGCGGAAAGCGGTGCGCACATCCGGGCGCTTCTCGGAACCATCGCGAAGCAGGAAGGCATCTGGCCGGACGAGGCGGCTGTAGAGGCTTTCTATGAAGGTGTAGCCAAGGGAAATCACCGGACGGTGGAAGAGATCAAGGAAATTTTCCCCTATTATCTGGCCGAGTACAACGTCACCATGGAACGGGCCACTCGCTTTATGCGTGACCACGCGGTCCTGGAAGAGAAGGCATGAAAAAAACGGGAAACGAAGCCGGAAACGCAGGGCAAACGCAATCTTCCAAGCGGACCTGGACGCGGGATGAGCTTTTTATGAAAGAGGCTCTGCGCCAGGCAAAGAAGGCCTACAAGCTGGGGGAAACGCCCATTGGCTGCGTGATTGTCTGCGGCGATGAAGTGATCGCCCGCGGATACAACCGCCGCAAGACGGATCAGAACACGCTGTCCCATGCGGAGATGACCGCCATTAAACGCGCCTCCAAACGCCTTGGCGACTGGCGGTTAGAAGGCTGCACCATGTATGTGACTCTGGAACCGTGTCAGATGTGCGCCGGAGCCCTGGTGCAGGCCCGCATCGACCGGGTGGTGATGGGATGTATGAATCCCAAAGCCGGCTGCGCCGGATCCATTCTGGACCTGTTTCATATGCAGGAATTTAATCATCAGGTGGAAACGGAGAAGGGGGTACTGGGAGAAGAGTGCAGTCTTCTTTTAAAGGATTTCTTCCGGGAGCTGCGCGTCCGGGTGAAGGAAGAAAAGCTGGCGGCAAGGCAAGGGCAAGAGTGAGAAAGAGCTGCCAGTGAATATAACGAAATAGAAAGGCAGAGGCCCGGTGAAAAACGGCCTCTGCTTTTTTTGCGGGTGTCCGGGTTTCTTTATGGTGACAGGCACCGTATGAAAAAAACTCTTGACAAAAGGAAAAAAAGTGGTAACATAGGCAATAACCTATTAACCTACTATAAGGGTAGGCAATTATTGGAAAGGAAAACTGCCATGTTTACACAGAACCGCGAAAACCGCCATTGTATGTGCTGTCTTATGGACGAAATGTTCATAAGTACTTGTGCATGCACAAAAAACAGGGGTTTTCGCAGGTCGCCGATTGTTCCTGATGGGTCATCGGTTTTTTAGACAAGGCAGAGGATCAATGGAGAGTGGATGCATCATAGCATCCACTTTTTTTTATGATATCGCCCGGTCGCGGTGCATAGGGCTTCTTGCGTGCTTGCACGCAAAGAAGACCATATGCATCGGCGACGCTAACAAAAACGAGCAATAAAGCCACACGAACAACGTGAGTGGGGCGAGTTGCGAGTTTTTGTAGCACAGCGGGAGTGCGAAGCACGAAGCTGTGCGTAAGGGCGATATCATATGGTTTGGCGCGGCCGTCAGGCCGCAGGTAGGTTTTTTATCAAGAAGGGAGACATCATGTTCGGACTGACATTGGCGCAATGGGTATCCATATTGGCGATCGCGATAACAGGACTTTTGTTCCTGCTTTTGAATGAGATGGCAAAGCGCATCTCATGGACGGCTGTGGTGCTGCTCAGTCTGGTGCTGGGGGTTCTGGTCGGCATACTGTTTGCGTCCGACAGCGGGGAATATCTGGTCTGGGTGGAGCTGATCGGATCCATCTACATCAATCTGATTCTTGCATTGGCGGCTCCGGTGATCCTGGTGTCCATCATCACGGGCTTTGTCTCGTTACAGAACAGGCAAAAAATGAAAACGGTCGGACTGAAATCGGTCTTCTGGCTCCTGTTTGGATCGCTGGTGGCTGCAGCACTGGCGCTTGTGACGGGCCTGATCTTTTCGGTAGGAAAGGGAGCGGGCGATCTGTTTGCCGGGATCGCCCAGGTCAGGGAGAGTCAGGTTTCCGCATATGAGGCGCTGGCAAGGCCTTTTTCGGAGGTGCTGGAAGGCCTGTTTCCTTCCAACCTGATCCTGGATATTGCCAATACCAATATCGTGGCGGTCATCCTGATCGGCCTGATGGTGGCGCTCGCGTGCATCGGTGCCATCCGGGACGGTCAGGGAGAGAAGGTGAAGCCCTTCCTTGATTTCGTGGAAGCGCTTCGGATTGTCCTGTACCGGATCCTGGAATATGTGATCGACCTTACGCCGTTTGCCGTTCTTTGCCTGATCGCCGGTTCCGCCGGCAGGATGATCAGCAGCGGGGAGAGCGTGGCGCAGCTCCTGATTCTGCTGGCGCTGATCTACCTGGTCTGCCTGGTTCATACCTATCTGTACAACGGGATTCTCGTGAGGGTGAAGGGAGGTACGTCGCCGTTCCGGTTCTTTAAGGCTATGATCCCGGCGCAGCTGACGGCGTTTACCACACAGAGCAGCATTGCGACGATTCCTGTCACCACCCGGTGTATCACGAAGGATATGAGAGTGAGGGATGAGATTGCGGGCTTTACGGTACCACTGGGAACCACGATCGGAATGCCTGGGTGTACCTGCATATGGCCGGTACTTCTGGTCATCTTTTACGTGAACGCCGCAGGGCTTTCCTGGCAGCTTCCGGATTTCATCCGGATGGGGGTGATCGCGGTGGTGCTTTCCCTGGGAAGTGCCGGCGTTCCGGGCATCGGTGTGGTATCGGCCGTTGCTCTGTTTACCGCGCTGGACCTTCCTGTGGCAGCCGTGGTTCTGATGCTCCCCATCAACACCATCACCGACATGATCCGGACGGTAGACAACGCCACAACAGCCGCGACCGCCGCCGTGCTGGTGGATCGGGTGGCGTCTGAGACGGAAGAAGCGGGAGTACGCGAGGAGGAGAGGATATGAAGAAGATGAATGGAACAAAACGACTGATGACAGTTCTGCTCATCGTCGTGTTTGTCGCGCTGACAGGCGCTGTGCTGACCGGCGCGCAGAGCGTTTCGAGGGCGAAAGAAGCATTATCCCGGATCAGCCCGGTGACTTATACCGAAGAATCCCGTGAGGCTATCGAAGACGCCACACAGGCCGTACGCGCCCTGGACACCGGGCTGGGCCTTTCCGAACTCTTTGACCTGGAGGCGCTTACCGCAGCGCAGGTGGAATACATTCGGCTGGCCATCCGGGATTTATACCTCACGTTGGAAACGGGAAGCGAAACGGAGATCCTGGAAAAGATGCAAATAGCCCGCGCGCTTGTAGACGGCTGGCTTTTGCCGGAAGACACCGAAAGGATCTCCAATCTCGGTGATCTGGTGGAAGTGGAAAACGCCTATCAGACTGCCGCGCCGGCCATCAAGGAGACGGAGCCGGAAGAGGAGGAACTGGAGTTATGTGGAATTTAGGAAAAACATCTCGTTTTGCGCAGATAGTCATGGCACTTTCATTGGCCTTCAGCCTTCGCCTTTCCGCGAGCGCGGACGCTCTCCCGAACCCGGACGGGCTTTGCCTGGCGGATGCCTATGAGTATCTGGGGGATGAAAATTCTGTTTTCCGGGAGGTTACATGGGCGGAGGCGGATTTCCTGTTTCGGACCGAGGGAACCCACGTGTTCTTAATCGGAGGCCCTTGGTGTACCAATACCTCCCCGGTCGTCGGCTATATCAACGAAGTGGCGAAGGAATATGGGGTGGAAACCATTTATCTGTTCGATCTGCGACTGGACGGGGCTACGGCGGATACCCATGTGCGGGAGTCGGACGGCGCCATGCGCAGGGGCAGTGTCATCACCGGGAGTCTGTACAATTATCTGTACGGGGAGATGGTACAGCGTTATCTTACCAATCTGGACGGATTTGTGGAGCAGAACCTGGCCTCGGGGGATGTCTTTTCCTTCCGCGACAAGGAGGGAAATGTGCGGGAACTTTCCAGGCTGCAGGTGCCTTTCCTGTTCGTTTACAACCGGGATCATGTGGACGAGGAGGGTTCTCCGGCGCCGATCATCGCGGCGTTGGAGGAGATGAAGGAACGCGATGATTTTCTATATATCGACGGAACTATCGACCGGGAAAAGGAAGAGGAATACAGAGAACTGCTTCGTGAAACCGTCTTTGAGGCGCTGAAGGAGGGCGAAACGAGCTGTCTGACCGATTTCGATTTTATAGAGGCATTATATGGGCAGAAGGCAGAAGAGGCCGTTACCGCGACTCTCCGGCAGATCCGATGGCAGCTGAAGCAGAAGCAGGACACGCTGGTGCTGGTAGGCAGAAGGAACGACCCGGCCACGCGGCTCATGCTGGAGGCGGCAACGCAGGAGGCAAAAGCCAACCAGACGATGGTATACCTGTTTGATCCGCAGCTGGACGGCGGAGTAGGAACGGAAATATTCGGTTATGGAAAAACGCCGGACATAACCCGGGAAGACAGCGGATTTGCCGGTCTGTATGCCAGCCTGATATCCGACCGGATGGGAAATCTGGGGGATTATACGCAGGGGATGATTTTCCCGGAAGACGGAGAAGCGAAAGTCGCTCTTCCGGCTCTTCCGTTTCTGGTGGCGGTCAATCCTGCCAGAAAAGACGAGAACGCGCATCCGGCTCCGGTATTCGCGCTGGCGGAGGATGTGGAAAGCGTGCCGGAGGTTTTTAGGAGCATGATGCAGAACCAGGGCCTGATCTATCAGGCGCCGGCAGTTCAGCCGGAAGCGGATCCGGGAAACGCTGTCTTCCGGCTTCTGTCCCATAACCGGAGCCGCCTTGTGGCAGGCGCGATTTTGCTTCTGCTTGTGGGGATCTGCGGCATCACGGTTCTCACCGGGAAACACAGTTAGTTGTACAACATTTTGAAAACCGCGAAACAGGAGGATAAACATCATGAAGAAATTTGCGATTTCCAGACGTAACTTTTTAAAGGGCAGTGCCATTCTGGCAGCCGGCGCTGCGATCACGCAGACCGTGGGCTTTTCGGCCCTGGCGGCCGGGGAGGAAGAAGCCGGGGATAACGAACCCGCACCGGAACTGGATTATATTGCCGATCGATACGGCATTCCGGGACATGTATACGAGGTCATCACCATCGACAGGTTAAACCAGCTGACGGACGCCGCTCAGTTTCCGGGAAAGAGCCTGATCGTATTCGCGGATGTAAACGCACCGGCGGCGGCCGACGCCGTTCCGGCCATCAACGAAAAGGCCAAAGCGTTGGGCATCACGAAGATCTATTATTTCGACCCCATTCTGGCTGGGGAATACGGAGTAAACTTTTGGGATAACCCGGAAGAATACTGGCCGGAAGCCGCGACGGAGCCATTTGACGATCACGACGGCACCATCGTGACGCAGGCCTTCGTGGAAGCGAAGAAGTACCTGGTCACGGAGACGGCCCTGCGAGATGTCCCGGAGGACTATGTGGCGGCGGAGCATGTGCTGTTGCTTCTCCTGGACGATGAGGGGACGGAGGAGGAACCGGAAAAGGTTCTGACGGGCAGCGTCGTGATCACGTCGGAGAATCGTCAGGACGAAGCGGTGGAGGCCCTTCTTTCTTCCGTGATCAAGGATGGAAAATCCGTCGCGACCACCTATTCGAACTTCGATTATTTCAATTCCTCCTTGTGGAGGGACAACAACACCGGGGCTTATTACAAGGACTACAGCGAGTATAAGGACAATTTCCGCCTGCGCGCGATCACCTACTACGAGCTGCGTCACCTTCTCTCACTGGAGGGTGAGCATATCCTTCTGGCCTCCGGATCCTGGTGCGGCGACGGTCATCTGGCGCTTCCGTTCATCGTGGAGGCATCTTCCCGTTACAGCAGGGAAACGGTCTATGTGTTCGACTTCCGCCTGACCAACAGCGTTAAGTCCAACCGTCAGACGGCCATCCAGGGAAACGAGGGATTTTACAGCGCGTCGCGCAACTATGTCTCCCGTGTCGGCTATCTTGGCAACGAACTGATTGAGATCTTCGGGAGTGATTACATCAACGGGGCCGTGAATACCACTTATCAGTATACCCCGGAAGGCGCCATTCAGGTAGAAGATGGCCTCTTAACGGTGGAATATAAGACATCCTCCGGCCCGGCCTTCCGTTCTCCGTATCTGTTCCGCTTCGACAAGGATGCGGAAACACCGGTAACCGGCGCCTGGCTGCACCTGGTGGAAGACTGGGAGATACCCTACAGCGGTGGCGGTGTGGAGGTCGGCGATCTGATTGACAACGAACTGTCTTCGGGCACGCTTTCCAACCAGCAGAAGGCCATCAGCCGGTATGATCTGGCGCTGTTTTTCGGGGCCCGCGATCTGGTATATACGCCTCCGGTGGCCAGAATCAGCGAAGTGGACAGCGAACTGGACAGCGGCTGCGGGGACGATAACGACCCCATCGACAACCTGTACCAGGAGAAGCTGATCCCGAACCAGGGCTCCCGTTTATACAATGTTTCTCGTTACGAGATCGACATCCAGCTGATCGAGGCGAAAAGCGGCGATCCGGTGGATGCCGTGTTTGACGGGACCACGACGATCTTCGGCACGGCGGTCCAGACGCTGGACGGACAGATCATCCTGGACTTCCGCAGACAGGAGATCCGTGAAATCGAGCTGATCAACACCGTGAAGGAAGAAACGCTTCAGGGCGTCAGCTACGAGCAGATCAACCAGGATGAAAACGACCTGCAGAAGCTGATCATCCGCTTTGACGGGAGCATTGATGAGGGGGAGACGTTCTCGCTGAGAATCAGCTACAAGACCTATACGGTGGACTATAGCGTGGCCCGGCTGAGCTCTCCTGAAGGTTTCAACGTGCACATGGACGGTCAGGGCTTCACCGCCATCGGCGAGCCGTTTGGATCGGTCTACTGGTTCCCGAACAATAACACACCGGATGACGGAGCCACCTACGGCATCACCCTGCGGGCTCCGGTCGGCTACACGTCCGTGAGCGCAGGCGTGCGCACCGAAAAGGTGGATGCGGGCGAGGACGGCCTTTCCCGTACGCACTGGGAAGTGAATTCGGAAACGGCCGGATATCAGATCTTTGCCACCTTCAGCAGGAACCTTTTGGAGCTGGAGAGCTTCTCCCGCGCCAGGGATTCCTATGTTATGGCGGACGGGCGGTCCATCCCGTTCTATACCTTTGTAAACAAGGATATTTATAAGGAAAACCGGTATGCCGTGGACCGCTTCTATGGTTTGCTTCCTAAGTATATCGAGACGTTTGAAAGGCTCTTTGGCCCGTACCCGGGAGATTCGGCCGGCTTCGTTTTTGAGAACGTAGGGAATGGAAACGGTGAAAGTGCCGGCTGGGGCGCCATCGAAACGAAAGATCGCCCGTTCTTTACGAACGCCCGGCTGGTTGGCGAGAATACCTTTGTGCATGAGTTCGTGCATCAGTGGTATGGTGACGCGGTCCGGATCAAGGATTGGAACAGCCTGTGGCTGAACGAAGGGTTTGCCACCTTCGGAACGGACCTGTACTATGAGGCGTTGGGAACGCTGAATGAGGATGGCACGTTTTTCTCATCGGTCAGCAAGTACCGGAAGCTGTGGGAGAGCAAGGACGAGGATTCCGCTCTGTGGGCAGCCGGCCCGGCCTCCATTGTCCGTGAGAGTGATCTGTTCGGAGGCGCCAAGGTGGCATACAACCGCGGCGCGCTGGCCCTGGCTGTTCTGAAGCAGGAACTGGGGGACGACACGTTTTTCCGGATTCTGAAGGAGTGGAGCGCCAGAAACGACGGCATTGGGAAGACAACCGAGGATTTCCTGGCCCTGGCGAAGGACGTTTCGGGTGTAGATCTGGAAGAGTTCGCGTCCGCCTGGCTGTACGGGGATTCCAAACCGCTGGCCTTTACCCTGAGCGGGAAGTAAATCACATGGCCAGAGTAATCGTGGGTATGTCGGGCGGCGTGGACAGCGCCGTCGCGGCTTACCTTTTAAAGGAAGCAGGCTATGAGGTCATCGGTCTGACTTTACGCAGCTGGATGTCCGCTGATGGTGATGAAGGGCGCTGCTGTGAGATCGATGACGCGCGTGCGGCAGCGCGGAAGCTGCGGATTCCCTATCATACACTGAACTGTATCGGCACGTTCCGGGAGTATGTTACAGAGCCGTTCGTGCAGGCGTATCTGCGGGGATGGACGCCTAATCCGTGTGTTGAGTGCAACCGCTACGTGAAGTGGGAGTGGATGCTGTATATGGCAAAGGTCCTGCAGGCAGACTATGTCGCTACCGGTCACTATGCTTCGGTCATCCGTCTGGGCAACGGAAGGTTCACCCTCCGAACTGCCGATCATGCCGAAAAAGACCAGACGTACATGCTGTATCGCCTCACGCAGGAACAGCTGGAGGCAACGCTGATGCCGCTTGGTGTTTACGCGAAGCAGGAGGTACGAAAGATCGCAGAAGAGGCCGGCATTCCCGTCGCGCAAAAGCCGGATTCTCAGGAGATCTGCTTTGTATCGGATAATCATTATGCCGGCTACGTTGAACAGAACGCCGCCGGTGAACTCCCGGGTCCGGGCAATTTTGTGAATGAGGACGGGGAGATTCTCGGAAGACATAAGGGGATCATTCATTATACTGTCGGGCAGCGAAAAGGGCTGGGCATTGCCCTCGGGGCGCCTGTCTATGTCAAGAGCATCCGGCCGGATAAAAATGAAATCGTACTGGCGGATGATGCCGCGCTTTTCTGCAGCGGGATCGTATGCGAACGGCTCAGCTATATGGGGCTTCCGGAGCTGAAAACAGGGGAAAAGGTGCGCTGCAAGGCAAAGATCCGTTATCATCATACGGCACAGGCGGCCAGGATCGAGCAGCTTTCGCAGGACAGGGCACGAATCATATTTGACCGTACCGTCAGGGCACCTGCCCCGGGGCAGTCCGCAGTCTTTTACGATGATGACGGCTGCGTGCTCGGCGGAGGAATCATCACGGAGACGTTCTGATGTAACCGGAATCGTTCCTGTTGACCGGCGAATAGTAGCACGGGATTCCGGATGTTTTATTTAGCATTTGACAAAAGGCGGGGAAGACGTTATACTATTTTGGTCCGTACAGCTGGGGAGATAGCGGTGCCCTGTACCTGCAACCCGCTACAGCAGGAGTGATATCCGGCCCCGGGGTATTTCATGGCGGAGCTGCCCTTTGTAAGTGGCGTTGATGTTCGGGTCTTACGCGACGGAAACCCGTGAACCGTGTCAGGTCAGGAATGGAGCAGCACTAAGCGGGAGCTTTCGGGTGCCGTAAGGGTGCCTGGGCTGAGCTAACTGCGAAGGTAACGTCTGTTGTGAGTATTTCAAAGCCGGATGTACGGGCACTTTTATGAAAACCGAACGAGGATACAAAGCCCTCCGTGGAGAGTAAACTCTCCACGGGGGGCTTTTGTATCCGAGTGGCAACAAAATGAGCATGAAGCAGAGCAGCCCATTTTTTCATTTCCCCTTGCCCCGAGGGGAATTCTTTTGTATAATGAGTCCAAATGAGGACGCACCGGATAAACGGCTGACCGCGTCCGATGAAGAAGAGACTGGTGGAGGGAAAGAATGTCCTATACCGCGTTGTACCGAAAATGGCGTCCGACCACGTTTGAAGACGTAAAGGGACAGGACCCCATCGTGACAACCT
Source organism: Lachnospiraceae bacterium (assembly GCA_017479935.1). GTDB lineage: Bacteria > Bacillota > Clostridia > Lachnospirales > Lachnospiraceae > RGIG5021. The sequence goes on along the minus strand of JAFVBO010000096.1, from coordinate 7,457 downwards.
TAAAAAATCAAATTGAAACCGGGCGGATCGGACATGCCTACCTGTTCTGCGGAACGCGGGGAACCGGAAAGACGACGGTGGCCAAAATTTTTGCCAGGGCCGTCAACTGTGAGCATCCGGAGAACGGGAGCCCGTGCGGGAAGTGCGCCTCCTGCCAGGCTATCGCCCGGGAAGCCTCCATGAACGTGAGCGAGATCGATGCCGCGTCCAACAACGGCGTGGACAATATCCGCGACCTGCGGGAGGAAATCAAATACTCGCCCACGGAGGGAAAATACCGCGTGTATATCATCGATGAGGTGCACATGCTGTCCGGCAGCGCCTTCAATGCCCTCCTAAAGACGTTAGAGGAGCCGCCGTCCTATGTGATCTTTATCCTGGCGACAACGGAGCCGAACAAGATCCCGATCACGGTGCTGTCCCGCTGCCAGCGGTACGATTTCAGGCGGGCCCCTTTGGAGACGATCTATGATCGTCTGCGGGAGATGACCGATGCGGAAGGTGTGCCTGCAGAGGAAAAGGCGTTAAAGTTTATCGCCAGAAAGGGCGACGGGTCTTTTCGCGACGCCATCAGCTTGCTGGATCAGTGCATTGCGTTTCACGCAGGCAAAGAGCTGACCTTTGACCGGGTTCTGGATTCTTTGGGGGCCGTGAATACAGAGATGTTCAGCCATCTCTTCCGAAACGCGGTGGCCGGGGAAGCGCTCGCGTGCCTGAAGGTTGTGGAGGAGATTACGGAGAGAGGGCGCGATCTGTCGCAGTTTGCGTCGGATTTTGTCTGGTATCTCCGGAACATGATGCTGGTGAAGGCCGCGGACGGGGAGGAGGACTCCCTGGAAATGTCCGCCGAGGATTTAAAGACGCTGAAAGAGGAAGAGCCGTTAGCGGAAATGGATACGCTGATGCGCTATATCCGGCTGTTCTCGGATCTGCTGAATCAGATGCGCTATGCGGTGAATAAGCGCGTGCTTCTGGAGATGGCGATCATTCGTCTGTGCCGGCCGGAGATGGAAAAGGACCTGGAATCTGTTCTACAGCGCCTTGACCGTGTGGAAGCAAAAATAGAAAAAGGCGTGGTTTTCCGGCAGGAAGCGGGAGGCGCTTTGGCGAAAGACGCGGAAGAAGAGGCCGGGCCGAAAGAAGAGCGCGTGGTGGAATTAGAGCCGGCGGTGTATGCGGATTACCAGGCTATTATGAGCAACTGGAGGAAAATGCTCCGGGATTTGGGCGGTACCATGCAGCCGGCGCTTGCAAGCTGCCAGGTTGAGCCGATGGAGAATTCGACCATGCGGCTTTGCTTCACGGAAAAAGGAAAATATTTTATTGTCAATCGCCCCGAAAAACTCCAGGAGATGGAAAAATATGTGGCGGAGCATTTCGGGAAGAGTATACATTTTGAGACAGCCCTTATGCATGGCGGCGAGCAGGAGAAAACCACTTATGTCAGCCGCGAGGAGGCTGCGGAAAAAATTTTAATGCCTATAGAGACGGAGGAATAGAAAATGGCGAAACGAGGCGGTTTTAACGGCATGGGAATGCCCGGAAATATGAACAATCTGATGAAGCAGGCACAGCGCATGCAGCGTCAGATGGAGGAGACCCAGAAAGATCTGGAGGAAAAGACCTATACGGCTTCCGCCGGCGGCGGCGCCGTGGAAGTGACGGTTTCCGGCAAGAAGGAAGTGGTCGCGGTGAAGTTAAAAGAGGAAGTGGTGGATTCGGACGATGTGGAAATGCTGCAGGATCTGATCATGGCGGCGGTGAATGAGGCACTCCGCATGATGGAGACGGCCACGCAGGAGGCGATGGGCCAGTTTACCGGCGGGCTGGGCAGCAGCTTGAATGGACTCTTCTAACGATGGATTTTTACAGCAGTCGTATCAACGCGCTCATCGAAGAGCTTTCCCGCCTGCCCGGGATCGGGCGCAAGTCCGCGCAGCGGATGGCTTTCCACATTCTGGCCATGCCCGAAGCGGAGGTGGAACGTCTTGCGGGAACGATGGTGGACGCAAAAAAGAATGTACATTACTGTCGGGAATGCTTTAATCTGACAGATGAAGAAATCTGCCCGATCTGCCGAAACGAGAAACGGGACCATAAGGTTATCATGGTGGTGGAAAACACCCGGGATCTGGCCGCGTATGAGAAAACGGGGCGATATGAAGGCGTATACCATGTGCTTCACGGAGCTATTTCGCCTGCCCTGGGGATCGGACCGAATGAAATCCGCTTAAAAGAACTCATGACGCGGCTCGCCGGCGATGTGAAAGAAGTGATCATCGCCACAAACTCCAGCCTGGAGGGAGAGACCACGGCCATGTATATCAGCAAACTGATCAAGCCGACCGGCATACCTGTCACCCGGATTGCGAGCGGGGTTCCGGTGGGCGGAGATTTGGAAAATATAGATGAAATTACCCTGACGCGTGCGCTCGAGGGGCGCAAGGAACTTTGAGGAGAGAACCGTGGATAAGTATGAATTTGCCGTAAGGACAGACAAGCTGAAAAAAATGGCGGAAAAGGGGGATTATGTTTCCGCTGCTAAAATCGCGGACGCGATCGACTGGTCAAAGGTAACCGATACCCGTCTTTTATCGACGGTCGCGGATGCGTACGAAAAGGTTGGACGTTATAAGGAAGCCAGGGAGACGCTTCTGATCGCCTATGAACAGGTGCCGGTAGGGCGCCGGATGGTTTACAGGCTGACGGAGCTTGCCGTCAAGGAAGGCAACCTGGCGGAGGCGGAGGACTATTTCAGGGAGTATCAGGAGATTGCCCCCAATGATACCGGCAAGTTTGTGCTGCGCTATGAAATCTCGGCCGCGAAAGGCGAGCCGCTCGACAAACAGATTTCCATCCTGGAAGCGTACAAACGCCGGGAGTTTGAGGAAAGATGGGCGTACGAGCTGGCTGCGCTTTATCAGAAGGCGGGCCGGAAGGAAGAATGCGTCCGTCTGTGCGATGAGATCATCGTATGGTTTGGCGACGGCGAGTATGTCAATAAGGCGAAGGCGCTGAAGGAAGAATACGGGATCTACACGGCGGACAGAAGCGATTCCGTGCTGCCTCCTTTGCAGGAGACAGATAAGCACGGGATCACGGAGCAGTGGAACGTGGCTGCGTTACAGCAGCAGCAGGAGCTTTCCGAGAACCTGGCCGCGATGATGAAGGAAGAGCCTGGATACACAGATCCGGAGTTTGACGAGGAGGGTTTTGCGGCCAAGCTGGGAAAGACCAAGGAAGTGAAGCTCCCCATCGTCCCGGAAGCAACGCGGGAGTTAAACGATATTCATGATGCGCTTGCCTATGCCGGCGAGGTCATTCCCTCGCTCGATCTGGATGTGATCAAGGAAGCCGCGGAAGAAGAGCATCAGAAGAATGTGACGGAGCATCGCCGCTGGGATCCTGTCTGGAGCGGTGGGGCCACCAGTGAAGTGAAGAGAACCGGAGCCAAGACGGCTGAGTTTATTCCGGACCACCGGGAAGAGCTGCCGGATGACACGGGCGATATCCTGGGTGAAGAGTTAGCGCCCGAAGTGCCTAAGGCGCCGGATACCCCCGTTTCCGGAATGGAAGAAAAGCTGCCGGTAGAAACAAGTGTAAAGCAGGCTTCTTCCCTGGAAAACGAGAGCGAGAAGGAAGCGTTCTCCTACGGCGCGGCGCCGGAGGAGGATCCGCAGATTCCCGCCGACATGACGTTAGAGGAGCTGCTTAAGCAGGCCGAGAACATGCTGAGCAGCGGAGAGGAAAGCCCCAGGCTGGATCTGGAATCCGCTCTTTCTGCAGCGGAGGCGGAAGCCGGGGAAGATCTTTCTTATTTAAAGGAAGCTGTTTCGGAGACAACGGACGCTTACGACAGACGGCCGAAGATTTCGGCTCCGGACAGCGTGGTGAACATGCTGGAAGAGGAGCGGGAAGCGCGTCTTGGGCTGCGGCGCAAGGAAAAAGAGCTGCAGGAAGAGGCGGCGAAGGAAGCTTTGGACGATGGAAGGTCCGAAGAATCGGCTCCGGATGAAAGCGGTTCGGAAGAAACGGCGAAAGAGCAGGCTCCTTCCCTGGCGGGCGATCGTTCGCAGGAGGAAGAGCAGGCACGTGCCGAAAAACCGGCAGAGGAAGAGACAGAAAACAAGGCAAAGGAGAAACCGATGGCAGCAAATTCAGGCAGAGCAGGAGCCGCTCCGGCTGCTGAGAAGAAAGCGGCGCGCTGCGCGTTTTTGGAAGCGAGCGATGAGAGTACCCGCACGGAGCGGGCGATGGAATCGATTAGAAAGCTTCATGAGCGCCGGGGAACCGAGGCTGGGCGCGCGGCCCGGGTGTCTGCTTCCCGCTTAAACGAGCGCGGGGTTTTGGCAACCTTCGCGAAGCTGGGCGGCCGGGATTTGATCGTGGAAAACGCCTCTGTGCTGGCAATTGACACGGTGGAGGATCTGGCGCGGGAACTGCGGGAGAAGGACGAGGATAACGTGATCGTTCTGGTTGATACGGCGGTCGGTATTTCTAAGCTGATCCCCTCCTGTGACGCGCTGCGTGGAATCTGCAGCTATATCCGTGAGAAGGCATCCGTAAAGAGCGCCGGACAAAAGGAAGGCGCTTTGCAGGGCGTGAAAAAACCTGCGCCGGCGCAGGGCGGCAAAAAAGCCGGGACGTCAAGGGATGAAGAAGCCCCTGGTAAAGCCCGCGCGACTGCCAAAAAGGCAGCGCCTGCCGGCGAAATGAGCATGCGCGACTTCGCGAAGTGCGTGGAGGATTACGCGCATCAGCTGGAGTGCGAGCTGGACGATAAGGCGAGCCTGGCCATCTACGCCCGTGCGGAGCAGCTGATGGACGATGGCATCGTGCTTTCGGAAGAAGTGGCGAAGGATATCACGGACGAAGCGGTGGAGCTGGCGGAAAAACCGTCCCTTCGCGGCGTGTTCTCCGGAAAGTATAATAAGGATGGCTTTCTGATTTTGCGCGAAGAGCATTTCATGCATAAATAAGGAAGAAAAGACGAAACAGGCAGAGATATATCAGGCGCCGATGACATGAAAAGACAGCGGGCAGGATAGGATTCTCTGCCTGCTGTTGCATTCTGCGATTATGTCTGGGCGCAAAATACTTCGCTGTGCGAATAACTCGTTTACGCGAGCAGGAGAAACCTTGAAAATACGATTGATTGCTTTTGATTTGGATGGTACGCTGTTAGATGACAGAAAGCGGATCTCGGACCGCTGCTTTCGGGCCATGAAAGAGGCGGCGGACAAAGGAGTGGTGCTGGTGCCTGCCACCGGGCGCCTTTTGACGGCGCTTCCGAAAGAGCTGATGTCCCTTCCTTATATGCGGTATGTGATCAGCTTAAACGGCGGCGTTGTCTGGGATACCAGAGAGAATACCGTTTTATACAAGCGTATTTTATCTGCGGAGGAGGCTCTTCTCGTGTGGGATTTCATGGAGCAGTATAAAGGAATGAGAGATTTCTACGCGGATGGCCGGGGCTATATGGAGCCGCAGAACCAGACACTCATGGAAACGCATGTGCTGACCGATGAGATGCGGGAGCTGGTGAGAAGCACCCGAAACGTCATCCCGGATGGGCGGGCAAAGATCGCGGCCGGGAGCGGAGTGGAGAAATTCAACCTGTTTTTTGAGGCGGGGGAGAGGAAACGGCAGGACCGGGCCAGAAAAGAGATATCGGAAGCGTTTCCGTTCGTCAAGGTGACAAGCTCCGTCGTCAACAACCTGGAAATCAACCACAAGGAGGCGGATAAGGGGCGTGGTCTGGCAGCCCTTTGCGCGCATCTTGGCATTTCTTTGTCGGAAACCGCTGCCTTCGGGGACGGAGATAACGACGCGGCCATGATTTCGGCGGCGGGCCTTGGCGTTGCCATGGAAAACGGCGAGGAAGGCTTAAAGAAGATCGCCGACAAGGTGGCGCCTTCGAATGAGGATGACGGTGTGGCGCGGGTCATCGAAGACATCGTCGCAGGGAACGTGTAAAAAGCAGAGATACTTGCTGCGAAAGGGGAGCAGGGGAAAGGAAAGGTGAACGTATGGATGTATTGCAATCGCTGCAGTCGTTAGAGCCCTCCACGATCGTGCTGATTGTGGCTGCGGGAATTGTGCTGGTTTCCGTGATCGTGGGCTTTGCACGGGGGTTTTTGGGCAGCGCGTTTGACATGGTTCAGATTATTCTGGCCGTGGTGCTGGTGCTGCTGCTTCAGCCGACGATCGAAAATCTGATCCGGGAGAAGACGCCGCTTGAACAGATCGTCTATGAAAATGTAGAGAAAACCGTGCGCACGGTTTTGGAGGAGACCATTCCCAATCTGACGGAGCAGGGCTTTTCAGGCCTGCAGGAAGGGTTTGCAGATGCCGCGTCCTCTGCGCAGGGGCTTCTTCCTGAGGAAATATCCGGCCTGGGCGATCAGATAGCGTCTATTTTGCCGGAAGGGTTTTCTTTGACGGGGGAAGAACAGACTTCCTTTTTAAATGAACTGATTGATCAGTATCTGCCTATTCCGGCGTTAAAGGCTGCCTTGGAGAAGAATAACGAGGCGTCGACGTACGAAAAGCTGGGCGCGGCGGATTATCCGGCGTACGTGGCGACATTCATCGCCAACCTGGTGGTGACCGCCATCGTCTTCGTGACAACGCTGGCGATCGTGCTGATCGCGCTTCAGATAGTAAAAGGAGCGCTGGATCTGATGGGCAGCATTCCGTTAATCAGCTTTGCAAACCGCGTAGCCGGGGGCGTCTTGGGCCTTGTGCGCGGAATCTTCTTCCTGTGGCTGATCGAGCTGGTGATCCTGGTCTTCGGAAGCCAGACCGACTGGGGGAAGATTGCGCTGGCGGCGATCGATGAAGTGCAGGTGCTGAAGGTACTGCACCAGAACAACCTGCTGATCAAACTCCTCGTCGAATTTGGCGTGAGAGTGTAATTTTTGACCACAAGAAAAAACTTTTTTCAAAGACTGTAAACCTGTAAAACCACAAAATATTGTATGCAATCGGCCCCTTCGGATACAATTCGAAGAAAAATGTAAGGCACATGAGTACAATATCTTGTGGTTTTTGCGTTCGAGGCGAAAAAGTCCCAAAAAATTTGTGTTGACAAAGGAAAGGTCGGGTGGTATCATACGTCAAGTGATCGGGAGTGACCGACACACAAGAGCTTTTGAACGAGGCAACAGACGGATTTCTTTTATGAGCGTCACCGCTTCGAAAAAACTTCTTCAAAAAAGTTGAAAAAAGTTCTTGACAAAGGAAATCAAAAGTGATATCCTTTCATGGTCGCTTCGAGAGAGCAACAAACAAAGCACCTTGAGAACTGAACAATATAACCATCCCTGAAAAATTCTTTTAAGAAGATTTCAGAAGAACAAAAAACAACCTTTTAAAAAGGTAAATTACGGACAGAACAAGCTAAGCTTCGTTCTGGCTGGACAAACTTGAACACGAGAGTTTGATCCTGGCTCAGG
>JAFVBO010000095.1 GCA_017479935.1 Lachnospiraceae bacterium | reverse complement strand
GTTGATCATTTCTTCGGTGCCGTCGCCGGGAATGCGGACCAGGTATTCCTGGCCGTCTGCGCGGGTGATTTTGTAGGAATGGTTGGTCATGCCGCCGAGGCGCTCAATATCCGTCCAGTCTCCGTTTCCAAAGACAAGTGTCATCAGATCTTTCAGTTTGGGAAGATCAGCTTCTTCGATTTTTCTGACTAATTCTGCCATGTAGGTATCCCTTTCCTTTTGTTTTTAGATGATTTGAACAAGATTTTTTGTATCGTATAAGTAGCGATAGTGGCCGGCCGGGCAGTCAAACTCAAAACCCGCGGCGGCGGTCGTCTGGCTCTGCAGGCTCTTAATATGAAGAATGTCCTGTTCCTTCACCTTCAGCTGCCCGGCTGCCTCCTTAATGAGAGCCGACCGGGTATCCGTGCGGTAGCTTTCGTCGAACTCCCGCAGCTCGTCTAAGGTGTCAAATTCGTAGATGACGCCGGGCGCGTATTTGCGGATTTTCATTTTGAGGACGTCCAGGTGCGCCAGGAAGATCTTTTCCCAGAGCTTGCCCGTGGTTTCCGGGAGGTTATACTCCTTCTCCAGAATATTTAGAAACGCGGAGGAAAAATCCCGGCTCCAGAAGGTGTGGCCCAGCATGTACCAGGCCTTTTCGCCGCCGATCGTGACGGAGTTAATGTAGCCATTTTCATCCTCGGTCATGCACCATTCGGCCGTGGGGCCGTCGGCATATTCCGCGGCGTAATAGGCCTCATCTACTTCTTTTTCGAAGGGATTTTGGGCGAAGTAGTTGTCCGAGGAACAGACATAGCTGTTTCCTAAAACCTCCCGCGCCGCCCAGATGCTGGAGTGGTTGTTTCTTGTCAGATACTCCGGGTTGTGCAGCAGCCGGATGCCATATTTGCCAGTCAGGTACTCAAACTGGTCTGCCTTGTAGCCGGTGACGATGTAAATCTCCGGCACCCCGGCGGCCTGAAGCTGCCTGATCTGCCGCTCGATCAGCACTTCTCCTTTTACGACGGTCATGGCCTTGTGCTGCTCATAGGACAGCGGGGCAAAGCGGGAGCTTGTGCCGGCGGCCATGATGATGGCGTTGTCTACTTTCATGTGTGTCCCTTCCCTTCACGGTTGTGTAGGATATTATAACATATGAAAGACGAGAAATTGTATTTATTTCAAACATTGCGCTGTTCAAATGACGTTCACATTTTGGTCACAGAATTTTCTGAAAAACCGACAGAATTTTCTGAATTCCTGTCAGGATTTCCTTTTTTTGCTACAACATACACAAATGATCCCGGACGGGCTAGTGGTCCGGGTGGGGGATTTTGTGCGCTGCAGGCTGCATCTGGCAGCCCACGCCTGTTTCCCGGGAGAGAGAACTGTTGGGTGTGCGGTTTTTTCTGTTCCGGTTTGCGGGCGCGAACACCGGCGGCGGGCAAAGAACCCTGACACGTTGCAACTAACTATGATCTATCTGGAAAGGAAGGCTAGGTATGAAAAACAAAGGGTTTACCTTTACGCTCGTGGTAGCGGCGTTAATGCTTGCCACGGGTCTGGTATACTACCTGATCTACAATGGGACGAACTATCTGTCCATGCAGGCAGTTTACGCACTGATTGGCGGAGCCATCCTCAGTGTCCTGCTCGGCTTGGTACTGGGACGTTTTGCTCCCGCCCTGCAGTTCGGTGCCGTTACGGTGGCGCTGTGCTTCTACGTCTACTACATTTACTTCTTTGTTTCTTCCGCTATTTACGGTATTCAGTATTCGGGTCTGCCGTTCGAGTTCTTCGTCAACGCAGCCTGCTACGTGGTGATGTTCCTTGCGTCCATCATCAACTGCTTTGTACCGCACACCGCGAAAGAACAGTAAGGGAAGGAGGATCAGAACATGAAAGTTTTCAGAAAAATCTTAACGATGCTGAGTTTCTTCCTGTCTGCCGTGTTGGTGACCGGTTCCGTGATCGCCAATGAGAACGCCCCGCAGATCAACGGCTTCCTGAATTTGGAAACCTACAAGCTGGAAGAAGTCGAAGGCGCGGACACCAAGCTGGAAGACACCCTTTACTACACCTCTGATTTTGCCACGATCGGCGAAGTTCGCGAGCACGCGGTTTCCGTGGCCGAGAGCGTTGTCGTGGAAGGTACCGTTCTGTTAAAGAACGAGAACGGCACCCTGCCGCTTGCGAAGGGCTCCAAGGTTTCCTTAGTCGGCGCAGGCGCTTATGATCCCGTGTACGGCGGCACCGGCTCCGGCGGCATCAGCGGCGCGAAGCAGGTGAAGTACAATGAGTCCTTAGAGGCTGCCGGCCTGGTTGTGAACCCCACGATCACCGAGCGGTATCTGTCTGAGGATTGGGCGCAGTACAAGAGAGGCTCCTCCGGCAGCTTCGGTACCACCCGTTTCCTGATCAACGAAGTACCGTGGACCGTCCTTTCCGAAGCGACGGGTTCCACCTTTGCCGAGTACGGCGATGCCGCGATCTTTGTCGTTTCCCGCCGCGGTGGTGAAGGTTACGACTTAAACGGCGACTGCGATGGTATCGATAACAACGACGGCCTTGGCCCGGATTACCTTGGCTTAAACGAGAACGAGTGGAGCATCTTCAACGGCCTGAAAGAGAAGAAGGCTGCCGGCGAGATCAAGAAGATCATCGTTGTTGTGAACTTCTCCAGCATGATCGAAGGCGACTTCATCAAAGATGAAGCTGTTGACGCTGCGATCTGGGCCGGCGCTCCCGGCGCAGGCAACCACCTGTTTGGCCAGATCCTGGTTGGCGAGTACAACCCTTCCGGTCGTTTACCCGACACCATGTTCATGGACAACGCGAAGAACCCGACCAATGTAAACTTTGGTTGGTGGGTATACCCGAACACCGAAGAACTGGGCGTTTCCACGTTCCTTGGCACCGGTCAGTATCCGGAAATCACCCTGGGCTCCTACATGGTTTACCAGGAAGGTATGTACATGGGCTATCGCTACACCGAGACCCGTTACGAAGACCTGGTTCTTGGCACCCAGAACGTTGGTTCCTACAACTATGACGAAGTGGTTGCTTACCCCTTCGGCTATGGCTTAAGCTACTCCGATTTTGAACTTTCGAACGCGAAGGTCACCAAGACCGGCGATCGTGAGTACACGGTCAGCGTTACCGTTACGAACAAGGCTGACTCCAAGCTTCCTGGCAAGTTCTCCGTTCCGGTATGGATTTCCAAGCCGTACGGCGACTACGCGAAGAAGAATGGCATCCAGGTTCCTTCCGTCGAACTGATCGACTTCGGCAAGACCGAGATCCTGCAGCCCGGCCAGAGCGAGACCCTGGAAATCAAGCTGGATGAGAAGTTCTTTGCTTCCTACGATGCAGAAGAAGCCAAGGGCTATGTCCTGATGGGCGGCGACTACTACGTATGCGTGGGCGGCAGCGCTCATGAAGCTACCAACAACCTGCTGATGGCTAAGAAGGCCAATGGCGTCACGATCGATGAAGGCAAGATGATCGGCAGCGGCGACGCTTCCCTGGTTACCAAGTTCAGTATCGATTACAACAAGACGAAGTATCAGATGTCTGATCAGGTTTCCTCCACCGATGGAACCTATCATGTTGTTACCAACCTGTTCGATGAAGCGGATATCAACCGCTACAGCGGACGTGGCACGAACCATGTTGACTACTACAGCCGTGACAACTGGGCAGCCGTTTCCCTGGATATGGTGAACGGTCACCCGCAGCTTGTCATGACCGAGCAGATGGCGTATGAAGTCTATGCTCAGGTTCCGGATCAGACCGGTGTTTACAATGCGCCGCCTCACACTCCGGACAAGTACGTACAGCCGATCCCGACGGACGATGTTGCTTACCCGACCATGGGCAAGGATGCCGGTCTGCAGCTGATCGACATGATGTACGACAGCGAAGGCCAGCCGATCGACATGTTCGATCCGGTTTGGGATACCTTCCTGGATCAGCTGACCTGGGAAGACCTGATGAGCCTTTGCTCCAATGGTTTCCATTTAACCGTCGCAGCTCCTTCCGTTGGCAAGCCCTCCACGAGAGACGAGAACGGCCCGAACGGTTGGACCCGCTTTAACTACACCAGCAGACAGAACGGTCTGTTCTATCTGTACGAGAAGGAAAAAGGCAATGTAGACGCAGAAGGCGCTCTGATCACCGATAAGGTTGACCAGAACGGTATCGCCCAGACTCGTGGCGAGGCCATGAGCGCCGGCTTCCCGTCCAACGGTCTTCTTGCTGCTACCTTCAACAAGAAGGTTGCTTACGCAGTTGGCAACGCCATCGGCAACGAAGGTGTATGGGCTGGCTGGTCCGGTATCTACGGTACCGGTCTGAACATCCACAGAAGCGCTTACCTGGGCAGAACCAGTGAGTACTTCAGCGAAGACGGAACTCTGTCCGGCCTGATGGGCGCGGAATGGAGCCGCGGCTGCGAAGAAAAGGGTGTTCATGTTTACAACAAGCACTGCGCTCTTAACGACCTTGAGTCCTGCCGTCACGGCGTTCAGGTATGGTTGCCTGAGCAGGCTCTTCGTGAGATCTACCTGCGTGCGTTCGAGCTGCCGATCACGATGGGCGGCGCGTACAACACCATGGCTTCCTTCTCCCGTTTCGGTACCTACAGCGGCGCTGCCTGCGAAGCTTTAGCGAAGCACTTCCTGCGCGGCGAGTGCGGTATGAAGGGCGTCATCGTCACCGACTACTACGGCGACATGAACGGTAACCAGAACGTTGACCCTTACTTCGAGCAGGTTTACGGCACCTATGTTGGCGGCAGCGATATCCCGGATGGTAACCAGCCCGCCGGCAACGAGCAGAACGGTGTTCCGAACCACTTTGCGAAGTATGCGACGGGTTACGGCAAGATGGCCTGGGCAATGCGCGACTCCGCGAAGCGCCTGTGCTACCAGACTCTGTGGTCCAACGCGATGAACGGCGTGTCCTCGAACACCCGCGTCGTGCAGATCACCCCTTGGTGGCAGACCATGTTGCAGGGTCTCCAGATCGGCTTCATCGCCCTGTTCGCTCTGTGCGCACTGTGGACGATCGTTGCGATGATCAAGGAGAAGAAAGCGGCATAAAGAAACCTTTGCTCCGGCTTTCCGCATAACACCCCATTTTATAATGATGCGGCAAACCAAAACAGGACAAGGTTTCTGACATAGAAAAGGGCCCCGGCTCACAGGTGACTGTGAACCGGGGCCCTTTTTGTGACAGGGGACGGGCCTGTGTCACATTTTTTCGGGGGGTGGAGAGTGACACAGCCATCTCCAAACGCAATTATGCCCAAAATTTACAAAAAAATTAGAATTTCCTTGTTTACAATTACAACGTGCTGGTGTATGATTGTTTGCAAAGACGTACAATCAGGTACAGAGGAGAGAAAAGAATGTTTTTACAGAACGCTTCGATCCGTTATATTGTTTGGGGGCGGCGCTTATCCGGGGGATTTATTTGCGGATAGGCGGGGCTCTATCCTTGTAGCGAAAGAAAAGCATACGTATAAGCAGGCGGCCGCTGTATCCTAGAAAAGGTACGGCGGCCGTTGTCGCTGTTATGAAAGCGCATGCGGGAGCTGCGAAGCAGCGGAGCAAGCGTGTTGGCTTTCATGGGTTGTGGCGCGGCCTGGCGAAGCCGTTTCCTCATGTGCGTGTTTTTAGAGGGAGAACAACCGGCAAAAAGGAGAAATAAAGGGGGTGGTACCTATGAGAAAAAAGGAAGTGTACGGCGTGTTTTTTGACATCCGGAAAGTGGCTTATGTATGCTCAGCGCCTTGTGAGGCTGATCTTAAAGGCGCCTGCTACATAACCCACGATGAGGCTGACGCCAAGACACGGGCGAAGCAGCTGAACGGTAAGAAGAGCGCTTCCACGACTGCGATTGCATAGGTCAGTGACGAAGAGAAGAAAAGTAAGGAGGGAGAGTTCTTTTTTGCAGATTTGCGAAAAAGAACCCTCCCTCTTTGCTGTTTATCATTAGCTTAACTTCAAATCCTCATCCTTCACCCAGCCCATCTTCTTGGTCCAGTTGTGAACCAGCAGGGAGATCACGGCCGGAAGCACAAAGGAAATCAGGATCAGGCCGATCCAGTCGAAGGCGGTGATGGCGGCTTTGGCGCCGCTTGCCACGTCGTTGACCCAGCCGGTGTAGACGCCGATCTGGCCTACGAGGCCGCAGGTGCCCATGCCGGAGGAGACCGCCGCGCCGTTCATCTGAAGGCGGAAGAGACAGGTGGCTATGGGACCGGTGATGGCGGAGGCAACCGTTGGGGCAATCCAGATGCAGGGGTTTTTCACGATGTTACTCATCTGCAGCATGGAGGTGCCGATGCCCTGGGAGATCAGGCCGCCGACTCCGTTGACCGAGAAGGAGATGACCGCGAAGCCGATCATCTGGGCCGAACAACCTGCCACAGCGGCGCCGCCGGCCAGCCCCGTGAGGGTGAGCGCCGCGCAGATGGCGGCGGAGGAGATCGGAAGCGTTAAGGCACAGCCGACCACGACCGATACCAGGATGCCCATAAAGAAGGGCTGCTGTTCCGTGGCCCACTTGATGAAATCGCCCAGCCACATGGCGGCTTTTCCAAGCGGCGGTGCGAGGAGCCAGGAAAAGAGGATGCCGACCAGAACCGTCACAAGGGGCGTCAGAAGGATGTCCACCTTGGTTTCCCCGGAGATGGCCTTACCGCACTCGGCCGATAAGATGGCCACAATCAGGACGGCCAAAGGGCCGCCCGCGCCGCCGAGGGCATTGGCCGCAAAGCCTACCGCCGTCATGGAGAAGAGAACCAGGGGCGGGCACTTTAGCGCGTAGCCGATGGCAACGGCCATGGCCGGGCCGCTCATGGCGGACGCGATGCCGCCCACGGTGTACTCGATTTCATGCTCGCCTTGTATCACGGTGGCCACAGGAGTGGTCAGAAACGGAATGTGAAACTGGGTACCGATAGTGTTGATAATCGTCCCGATGAGAAGCGAGCAGAAAAGGCCCTGCGCCATGGCGGAGAGCGCGTCAATGCCGTAGCGCTTTAACGAGATTTCAATGTTCTTTTTCCTGAGAAAATCCTTGAATGCAATCATGTTTTCTCCTTTGCGATACGTTGGGAATGCCTGTGCCGATTTCGAAAACAACAGGTTTACGATGCCTGAAACGGTGCGTAGCCTGTGGTTAGGGCAAAGGATACCATGCTTTTTTCAAGGATTCAATCGGGAAATTGAACTGATTTCTTGTGTGCAGGAACGGATATTGGTAATAATTTGTCAAAGAAAGAGAACCCTGGAACCGGATAGGCCCGTCCCCTGTCACGCTCCGTCTACATCTACCCAACCACCGAAATCACTCGCTCGCAGCTTCCATAAGGACTTTCCGCTCTCAGTCGGATTTCCTTGCCGTCCGGCTTGATGATGGCCAAAGCTTCGCCATAGTAGGTGTCGGTGGTGTCAACGAGATAGCCGCTTTCATTGTAGGGGCAGGCGCTGCCAAGGGCGAGGAGCGTGCCGCCTTCGACGGACACGTGGATGTCGCCGCGGGCTAGGGGCTTTCGCTCTCCGGCGTTGTCCGTGTAGCGCAGGCGCACGTAGGCAAGCTCGTCTGGCGCGATGGTTTCCTTTTCCGGGATGGCGGCCAGGAGCGTTTCGTCTCCGGCGGTGCGCAGGCTGGTTCTGACGAGCTCGCGGCCGTCTTCGGCGCAGGCGACGGCGGTGATTTCGCCGGCTTCATACGGGATCCGGAACTGGAAGCGGTAGTGTTTGCTCACGCCGGTGCTGACCAGTTTTCCGTTGACATAAAGCTGTACCTTCGGGGCTTTGGTATACACCTCCACCAGAGCCTGATGCCCGTCGCATCCGTTCCAGGACCAGCTTTCAAATGCGTGGATTTTGCGCCACGCGCTGGTCATGTGGCCTTCGCCGGAGTGGTCCGCCGGCTGCACCGCGATGGCGATGTCCCGCTTATCGTAGACTACCTGCGTGTAGGCAGTGTGCCCCTGGGGGGCGCCGGTGATGTCTAAGCATCCGCAGCCGGCGGTCAGCCAGCCGGGCGTTTTTTCAAAATCCTTGGCATAGTCGGCGTAGTCTAAGGAGCCTAAGGCCACCTCGCCGATGTAGTCGATGCCGGACCAGGCGAAATCGCCCAGAATGCGGGGATTATTTTCCGCAACCTTTACAAAGTCCGCGGCGTCCGTGAGGAAGGTTTCCGCGCCCAAAATGAAGCGGTTCGGGTACTTTTTCAGGTCTTTTTTGTAGCGGGTATTTGCATAGTTGTAACCGGCGATGTCCATGTTCGCGAAGGCCTTTTTGGTCGCCCAGTCGCAGAAGGGGAACCACGCCATCACCTTCATGGTATCGCTGCCAAAGGTGCCCGCCAGGTTGTTGAAGAACTCGGAGCCGACGGCTT
Organism: Lachnospiraceae bacterium; assembly: GCA_017479935.1. Lineage (GTDB taxonomy): Bacteria > Bacillota > Clostridia > Lachnospirales > Lachnospiraceae > RGIG5021. Next base: position 19,118 of record JAFVBO010000095.1, on the reverse strand, counting down.
TCTGCTTCTTCACCTTGCCGTCCGCGGTTTTTCCCGTCGTGCCGTTGCCGGTTGCGGTGCTCTTTGCCTGATCTGCATTCTTTCCCTTTGCGCCGTTGCCAGCTGCGTTGCTCTTCGCCTTGTCCGCATCTTTTCCAGCCGCATCCGCTTTCTCATCCGAATAGAACCCCATGCCGATGGAGGCGAGGAAGTTGAAAAAGATGTTGATGCCGGCCGTCACGGGGCGGGTGGGGTCGAAGGCGTGGAAGCACTCGGTCAGCTCCTTGGTGAAGGCGATGCCGCGCGCCTGGCTGGTCTCGGAGACTTCGTTTCCGGAGGAGTACATGACGACGCAGGGGTGGTTGTAATCCTTAGTGGTGAGCGCCTCGATGTCCCGGCGGTAGCTGGTCGGAACGCGGCTTGCGTCATCGTACTTGTTCTTGTGGATGTACCACATGTCCGTATACTCATCCAGCACGTACATGCCCAGCTTGTCGCAGGCTTTTAAGAGGGACTTGGAGGCGGGGTTGTGGGCGGAGCGGAGGGCATTGTAGCCGGCCTCTTTTAAGAGCCGGACCTTGCGCTCCGCGGCAAAATCGTACTCCTTTACGCCAAGAAGCCCGTTGTCGCCGTGGATGCAGGCGCCGCGCAGGATCTTGCGCTTTCCGTTTACAAGAAAGCCCTTTTCCAGGTCGAGCTTCAGGCTGCGGACGCCAAAGGGGATCTCCTCGTGGTCCGTTCCGAAAGTGAGGCAGGCCGTGTAGAGGTGCGGGTTGTCCGCGCTCCAAAGCTTCGCGTTCGGGACCGTGACGGTGAAGACGGCCTCGCCTTCGCGGGCAGTCTGCTTTTCTTCCAGGATGGCTTTTCCTTCGTCTAAGACGGTCAGGGCCACCTCCCCGGTTCCGATGGTCTTCACCCGAATTTCCACCTGGGCGGGATCATGGGAGAGCGTGGTGATCCTGACGCCGTTTTGCATCAGGCGCTGCGATTTGTCGGCGTACCAGAGCCATACCGGGCGATAGATGCCGGAGCCGGTGTACCAGCGGCAGTTGGGCTGGTCGGCGTTTTTTACGACGACGGAAAGCGTATTGCGTTCTTGCACAAGATCGGTGATATCCGCGTAGATGCTTAAATATCCATTGGCCTCGGATGCAATTTCATTTCCGTTTAAGAAAATGGAACTATTGTGATAGATGCCTTCAAATTCCAGGCAAAGATGCTTGCCAGCCAAGTCTGCCGGCAGGGAAAACTCCTTTTCGTACAGGTAGTCACACCCGGCAAAGAATCCATTGTTATGGCCATAAGGAGAGTCTATGCGCGGCTCTTCCAGCATGGCATCGTGGGGAAGGGTGACGGGTCTTTTGTCATCCATTCCCAGATGAGAAACCTGCCAGTTATCGTTAAAGCTGATTTTTTGCATGAAAAACCTCCTTGGATTGAAGCGGCTCCTTTTTGCAAATTTGCGCAGGCGTCATGATGCGAGTCTTGATATGAATGGGGAGGAGCAGCCAGTGTTCTTCTTTTGTGTAAGAATATCAGAAGGAAAAGAATTTGAACTTGGTTTTTCCTATTTTAGCATAGGAAAGACCTAACTTAAGATAAAAGTCTGTCCGCCGCTTTTTGATTCTTCTTTGTGGCGGTTTTCTGCAGCTATGTTATAATGAGGAAGTCAGATTGCGGGGCGCGATAAACTTTGGATGGCAACCGCAAGAGGATGTCAGATAAAAAAACAGCAAGAACCATGAAGGAAAACTACAACAGGAGGACGATCATGGCAGACAAGAAGGCAGCGGCCGGAAAACAGGCCGTCATGGATTTTTTACAGGCAAACCGGGTACTTTTTGCGGGCACAATGGGATTTGACAAGACCCCGCAGGTGCGGCCGGTGGAATTTGGCTACGAAGAAGACGGAGCGTTTTACTTCGCAGCCGCAAAGTGCGAGACCTATTACGGGGAAGTTTCCCAGTATCCGCAGCTGGTTTTATGCGGATATGACGCCAAAAGCGGCCGGGTCCTGACCATCAAAGGAGAGGCGGTGTTTACGGAGGACGAGGCGGTTGTCGCCAAAAACCTGGAAGCCTGCAAAACCCTGCAGAAGAAATGGGGCAAGGACCCGAAGATGGTCATCGCCTACTTTTTAAAGGATATGGCGGCTACGTTTTCCGGGCTCGACGGCGAGACGATCGAGACCATCGAGTTTGGAACGCCGGAGAATGTCCTCATCGGAATCACGATCGAAAAGGACACGGAGATCAAAGACCGCCTGGTGAAAATCATGACGCGGCGCGAGGCGGAGACCCCGGCCCCTTCCGGTGAGGCGGAGGTTTCCCTGCAGAAGCTTTATGACGGCGCGGTGCTGTATTTTGCCGAAAAAGCCAAGGAAGTGTGGCCGCGGATGGACATCGGGCCCATTGAGCGAAGCGCCATGTTCGAGACGTACGATGAGAGGGAGAAGTACACAGGGCTTGCGAAGAAGCTGATTGGAAACGCGCGCATCACAAAGCCGGAAGATCTGACGTATTACCTGAACAAGGAAACGCTGGCGGAGCTGAGTGGCAATCAATAAGAAGAAGGACTAATCCATGCAAAAAAACTATGGGAAACGGATCTGGCTCTGCGTGCTGGCGCTTTGCCTGTACGGATTTGGAAATTTTCTGGGCGTGAAGGCGGGCGGGGCCGGCACAAACGCCTGGAATACGCTCAATTTAGGCTTAGTTGAAAAGACAGGTTTCAGCTTCGGCACCATCAACATGATCGTCGGCTTGGTGATCATAGCGATTGACTTTTTCGGAAAAGGAAAGATTGGCCTCGGGACCATCCTCAATATGTTTGTCATCTCCGTGGCCACGGACGTGTTTCTGCGAGTGCTTTCTTTCTGGCCCGAGGCGGAAAACGGCGTGCTTGGCGCTTTTCTTACGCTGGCGGGGCAGACGGTGAGCTCCTTTGCTACGATTTTGTACATGAAGCCGGCGCTTGGCTGCGGGCCGCGGGATACGCTGATGGTGATTTTGGGGAGGAAAGTTCCCGCGGCACCGATTGGCGTTGTCAAGTTCGTGATGGAACTGGCGGTCCTCTTCATTGGCGTGCTTTTAGGGGCGCCCTTCGGGATCGGCACGGTGCTCGTCATGGCCCTGCAGGCGGCCATCTTCCAGATGGTCTGCAGAATCTGCCACTATGAGCCGCGGGACGTGGAGCACGAGGATCTGGCGGACACTTTCCGAGGGATGAAGGAGGCCTTACAGAGGCCGTAGATATAATAAGGGAAAAATAGGGGGCTGTCGCACATGCGCGACAGCCCCCACTCTTTTAGCCAGCCCTACAGCTTCCCCTTCTCCCGCAAAATCTCTTCCACCAGGCACACGCATTCGAATACCATGGCGTCGCAGTGGGGCTTTTTCTCCCGTCCGGCGGCCGCGTTGACGCGCAGCAGATCCGCGCATTCCAGCATGCCGTCATGGCTTTCTTTGAGGCGCCTGTGATACTCGCCCAGAGTCCCCGGGTCGCCCAGGCCAAAGAGTCCTAAGGCCATGATGCCGCCGGTGATGGCGCCGCAGACGGAGGCGCGCTTCATGCCGCCGCCAAACCCGTCCGCAAAACGCAGGGCGGTTTCCTCGGGGACGCCGGCCGCACCCGCGAAGGGGACGACAACCGACTGGGCGCAGTTATAGTGAGGGGTTACAATGGCGCGAAGCTCTTTCGCGCGGTCTAAGTAGATGCTCATGATAGTCCTTTCTTTTTCTCATGCCGGAATCGGGATCGTGATGTTTAAATTAAACACCCCGTCCTGGTTTAAAATGGCCACGGTTCCCTTGTATTTGTCCGCGATCATCCGGATGCTCTGCATGCCGAAGCCGTGGTAGTTCTTGTCGCTTTTGGTGGTCTGGGGCAGACCGTTTGCGAAAGTTAAGTTGCCCTCAAAGTTGTTTTCCACATGGATCACCGCCATGCCGAGCTGCCGGCGCACCGTGAGGGAGATGATCCGCTTTTCCGCGTTCTGGATCTTGGTGCAGGCCTCAATGGCGTTGTCCAGCGCGTTTCCGAAGAGGGAGAAGACATCCGCCGCCGGCATAAACGACAGGCAGGAGCCGTCCGCGATGCAGTCGAAGCTGATGCCGTCGCGCTCGCACAGAAGCTTTTTTTCCATGAGACAGATGTCGAGCGCCTCGTTGCCGGTTTTCAGGTTGGAATCGTAGATGTTGATGATGCGCTCCAGCTCTTCCACGGAGTCGTGGTCCAGGCGGCCGGTCATGTGGGAGATCTGGTGCTTCATGTCATGACATTTGATGTTGATCATATCCATGCTGGCCTTGGTGGTCTGGAATTTTTCCTCCTGCATGGACAGGAGATGCTCCAGCATATCTTTGTCCCGGGACAGAGCGATGTTCTGCAGAAAGCCCTGCTCGATCATCAGCGTGAAGACGCAGAGGATGACGTGGTAGCAGGACAAAAGGAGAAACGGTTTCGCCTCGCCTTCAAAGGCAATGTAGTTTTCCATCATAAAGAGCAGCAGGACGTTGGTGACTACCAAAATGGCGCCGACGACGATATTCAGGCGGTTTTCCAGATGCTCTTCCGGGTGCTTTTTAAGTTTACGTACAAAGAAGATGTAAACGAGGGTGTACACAAAAGCCGTGCCCAAAAGGATGATGATGGTGGAGCCGCGGGACGAATAGGTTTTCCCGAAGGCGATGAGGATCACCGCATAGGCCCGGTAGCACAGGTGCTGGGTGGCCAAGGCGCAGTTGATACAAAAGAGCGCGCCAAAGAGGTTCGTCTCAAAGCAGAAGTATATGCCGGCCAGGCCGATGGCGAAGAACCCCAGATACTTGGCGATGCGGATCAGGGTTCGGATGGCCGGGACCGGATAGGAAAGCGGAAAAAGAAAATTATAGGCGACCGAAAATGCCATCATGGCGAAGGCGAAGGCCAGTGCCCTTCCGATAAAATGCGGCCGGCGATCCAGAAAATGGCAAAACAGCGCGGTGGCCGCCAGAAGCTCCAAGACAAAGCCGTTGTCCGTAAAAAATTCCGTTACCATGAAAACCTCCATGCAGCGACACACGCTGCTCTATGAAAGCTGCCGCTTCCGTACGGAAAAGCAAAGACTTTTTCTAACACTTCCCCTGCCCCATCCAGTTTGTCAGGTCGCTGATAAAGTTCTTTCGCTTGGCCTGGCTGATTTTCAGCTGCTCGCCGTTTACGAGTGTCAGCAGCAGGTCCTTGGTGTTCACCTGCTGAATGTGACGCGGGTTGACCAGGTAGCAGGCGTTGCAGCGCATGAAATCGTGCGGCAGCAGATCCTTTTCCAGATCGCTTAAAGACCCGTGCTCTAAGTAGAGCCCGTCCTTGGTATGAAAGGTGAGCTTGTGACCGCTCACTTCTACATAATAGATGTCATTGGTAGACAGCCGGATCATACCGCGCGGGTCGTTTACAACTACGGTGCCGCCTTCCTTGGAGGCATTGACCTGGATGGCCTTGGAAAGCTTCATGGTGAGGCGCTCGTAGCTCACGGGCTTGACGATGTAGTCCAAGGCGTCCACCTCGTAGCTGCGGATCGCGAACTGCAGCATGGTCGTCACGAAGATGAGGACGGTGCGCTGGTTGTGCTCGCGCAGGCGCTCGGCCGCCTCCATGCCGGTCATGTTGGGCATCATGATATCCAGGAAGGCGATGTCGAAGGCTTTTTTGGCCTCCAGAAAGTCGAACGCGTTGGAAAAAACGGAGAACGAAAAAGGCACCTGCTTTTCCTTCGCATAGCGCTTCAGATAGGTAAGCAGGCGGTCTCGTTCCATTGGATCATCTTCAACAATCGCTACTTCAATCATGATGTCACCTCTTTGCGGGCCAGTCGGGTATGCCGCGCATTTCGCTGTTTCCAGGTTTTTCACAGGAATGAAATTACTATATCATAAATAAAAACAGGAATCAACCGCCCCGCTTCAAGGCGGGTTTCGTTGCCACAGGGAGATGCAGTTGTGATTTTATGAGATCCTATTTTACTGCTGTGTACAGCTTTTTTCATGTTGGTTTATGTCGGGGGCATGTTGAGTTAGGAAAAAATGAACGCAAGCAGGAAACGGGATGCTATGATGGGCCCATCATAAAGATCAGGAAGAAGGTGATGCGTTGGAAAAACAGGTGTTTAACCCGTATCTGCCGGAGGGCGTGTACATTCCCGACGGCGAGCCGCATGTCTTCGGAGACCGGGTGTACGTATACGGGAGCCACGACAAGTGCGGATCACCCCGCTACTGTCCGGGGGACTATACGTTCTGGTCTGCCCCCGTGGATGATCTGTCCAAATGGAGCTTACGGGGCGTCTCCTATCCCCGAAGGGGGGTGCGCAACCGGCTGGGCTTCCGCTGTATGTGGGCCCCGGATTGCACGAAAGGCCAGGATGGACGGTATTACCTCTATTACTGCTTCGACTTTGACAACCGCATCTGCGTGGCGGTGAGCGATGCGCCGGACGGGCCGTTCACATTTTACGGCTACGTGCATCACCCGGACGGGACCCTGTACGGGCAGGGGCCGAAGGACATCATGTGTTTTGACCCGGGTGTTTTTACGGACACGGACGGACGGACCTATCTGTACTCCGGATACTCAGCCAACGAAGATCTGAAAAGGATGCTAAACGGGCGCGGGATCAAAAACGTGGACGGCACCGGTAACCAGGTAGCGCGCCTGAAGGCGGACATGCTGACTGTGGACGGCGAGCCGAAAATGCTGATCCCCGGCTACAAAAACAGCGCCGGAACCGGCTTTGAAGGCCACGAGTTTTACGAGGCGTCTTCCATACGCAAGATCGGGGAGAAGTACTATTTTATCTACTCTTCCCGTTTGAGCCACGAGCTGGCCTACGCGGTGAGCGATCGGCCGGATGAGGGTTTTCGCTTTGGCGGGGCCATCATCAGCAACGGCGACATCGGCTACGAGGGCCGGAGACAGGAAGATGCATCAAACTACTGGGGAAACGTGCACGGCTCCATCGAAAACATCGGCGGACAGTGGTACGTCTTTTACCATCGGCAGACCAACAAAAACGAGCAGACCCGTCAGGCCTGTGCGGAACCGATCACGATTTTGGAGGACGGCCGCATCGTCATGGCGGAGATGACCAGCCAGGGCCTATCCGGAAAACCTCTTCCGGGGGTGGGACATTACCCGGCGTACATCGCCTGCAACCTGCGGAGCAAAGAGGGGGCGCTCAAATGCGCGTACGGGCCGCTATCCCGTCATAAATACGTCAAGCATCCGTGCATTGGTGAGTATGAAAAGGGCAAGCAGTGTATCCGCGAGATGCAGGACGGCGCGGTGGCCGGCTTTAAGTACTTCGACCTGAAGGGAAAAACCCGGCTGACGGTGACCACCCGGGGCGCTGGCGGTGTGATGAAGGTTGGTGCGGAAACGAATGGAAACGTGCTGGCGACGGTGCCGCTTACCGGCGGGAAGGAGTGGACTTCTTCGTCTGCGGTGGCAGAGCTGCCGGCGGGAAAGTATCCCCTGTGGTTTCGGTATGAAGGATCCGGGAAGATCGACTTTCTGTCGTTTAGCCTGGAGCCGGTTACCGGGTGAGAGTGTGTGACAAGGTGTGACAGGGGACGGGCCTCTGTCACAAAAAAACAGACTTTGTGACAGAGGCCCGTCCCCTGTCACACCTTGCAAGTGAAACAAAAGGACAGAAGGCGTAGCCTTTGTCCGGCAAAACGGGGATGTGTCCCCTGTCAGAAAATCTGACAGAGAACCGTCCCCTGTCAGAAAAGGAGGAAAACGTAAATGAGAAAACTGAAGAAGGTGCTTCCGGTTGTACTCAGCGCGGCGATGGTCGCACAGAGCTTTGCCATCCCTGTGATGGCAGCTCCCGCGGTAGGTGTCGCAGATGACGGTATGTACTACACCGATTTTAACACGCTGGATGACGCGAAGGCGGCGGCAGCGGACATCGCAAGAGAGATTGCGGCGGAAGGTGACACGCTGTTAAAGAATGAAGCAGGCGCGCTTCCGATGGCAGGCGGTGAATTTATCAGCATCTTTGGTGTAGCGCAGGATGCGATGGCCGGACAGAGCGGCAACTATTCCTTCGCGGCGGATCCGAACAACATGCAGATCCGTGAGGCGTTAGAAGCGGAAGGCTTCAAGGTAAACCGCACCTTAAGCTCTTATTATGAAACGATCCCGACCAGCTTCGGTCAGGAAGTAACAAGCTTTAACAAGGGTATTGAGAACTCCTTCAGTCTGTACAAGGATGCCGCTGTCATCATCCTTTCCCGCGGCGGCGGCGAGGGTTCCGATATGGCGACCGTAACCGGTGAGGAAGCCAGCGAAGAGGATATCGCGGCGCATGCCGGCTATCAGGCGCAGGCAGACGGTAAGATCTACAAGCACTTCCTGCAGCTGACTAACAGCGAGAAAGAGTTATTAGAGTACGTCAAGGCGCAGGGCTTTAAGAAGATTGTCTACCTGGTGAACAGCTCCGAAATCTTTGAAATGGGCGATCTGCAGAACGATGAGGACGTCGACGCCATCCTCTGGATTGGCCGTCCGGGTCAGGTTGGCTCGATCAGCGCCGCCGGCATCTTAAGCGGCCGCATCAATCCTTCCGGCAAGACCGTCGATACCTGGTATCGCGACTTCACGGCGGATCCGACCTGGCAGAACGCCATCAACAACGCGCAGGTGAACTCCTCCGTCACGTACGTGGTGGCAGGACAGGCAGCCGGCGACAACAACGAGCAGGCCGGCATCGGCGGCAGCGCGAACGCGTACCACGGCGTGGACTACGAAGAGGGCATCTACGTTGGCTATCGCTACTATGAAACCCGCGGTTTAACCGACGGCGAAGAGTGGTATCAGAACGCGGTTGTGTACCCCTTCGGCTACGGCCTTAGCTACACGAACTTCAGCTATTCCAACATGAAGGTTGCCATGGAAGACGGCACCGCGATCGAAGACGGCGCGACCGTAGAGGCCGCCAAGCTTGCTTCCTCCGTGGAAGCGGGACCGGCTGCGGTGAAGACCTTCACCGTCTGCGTGGACGTCACCAACGAGGGCGCGGTAGCCGGTAAGGAAACCGTGGAAATCTACGCGCAGGCTCCTTACACCGCCGGAGAGGTGGAGAAGGCTCACGTGAAGCTGGTTGGCTTTGGAAAGACCGACAAGCTTCTGCCTGGCCAGACCCAGACCCTGGAAATCACGGTCAACGTGCAGGATATGGCTTCCTACGATGCCACCGATGCCAACGGAAACGGCACCAAGGGCTACGAACTGGATGAGGGCGCTTACACCCTGTACGCCATCGCCAACGCTCACGGCTGGGCGAACCCGGATGCGGCGAACTATCAGGCTGTGAACTTCAACCTGGATGCGGATGCCTACCTGCAGCTGGATGACTTCTCCGGCAACGAAATCAAGAACCTGTTCTCCATCGAGAACGGTCTGTTCTACACCCTGCGTACCAACGATGGTAAGTACACCTTCAACGCGGATCCGGAAGCTAAGGAAACGCAGCTGAGCCGCGCCGACTGGGAAGGCACCTTCCCGCAGGCTCCGACCGAAGCCGATGTCACCATCAGCGAAGAGACTTACAAGGCTCTGCAGTACTGGGATAACTTTAAGGCAGATGACACCGCCAACTATGGCGATGGCAAGACTGTCGAAGGCATTGTTTACGAAGTAGAAGGATATCCTTCGGATTATCCTTGGATGGCGGATCAGGAAGCCGCTGTCGAGCGCATGGCATCCTGGAAGCAGACCGGCGAATACGGCATCGAGCTGAAGGAAATGGCCGGCATCGACTTTACGGACGAAGTCATCGAGGAAGGCCGTTTCGCGGGCAAGACCGGAAACGAAGCCTGGGATGAATTCATGAACACCTTAACCTGGCAGGATCTGATGGATCTGGTCGGTCAGCTGCAGAAGAGACCGCTTGACTCCATCAAGATGAACCAGTTAAACGGCCAGGACAGCGCATGGAACTACGCGTCCACCTTCAACTTCACCTGCAACACGATCTTAGCAGCAACCTGGAACACCAACCTGTCCCGCGCAAAGGGTATCATGATCGGCAACATGGCTCTGCTTTCCGGTAACAACACCTGGTGGGGCAACTCCGCCAACACCCATCGTTCGCCTTTCGGCGGCCGTGTCTTCGAGTATCCTTCGGAAGACGGTTACCTTGCCGGTATGATCAGTGGAAATGAAACGCTTGGCGCCGTATCCCGCGGTCTGACCACCTACATGAAGCACTGCGCGTTAAACGATCAGGAAACCTTCCGCAACGGCCTCAACCTGTTTGCATGGGTATCCGAGCAGGCGATGCGTGAGATTTACTTCAAGTCCTTCCAGATCTGTGCACAGGAAGGCCAGTCCACCGGTCTGATGGGTGCGTTCGCCCGTGCCGGCCGCGTGAGCATCAACGTGAACTACAACTTCTGTACCGCTCTGTTCCGCAAGGAATGGGGATGTGACACCATCTCCAACACCACCGATAACTACGGCGGTATGCGCGCCTGCTCGCCGCTTGACATGCTGGTTCGCGCCGGTACAGACAACATCGCTACCAACACCATGAGTGGTGCCTGGGATGCCGAGAAGAATATGGTCGTCCTTGGCGAAGAAAAGGCAGAAAGCCCTGTTCAGTGGTTTGTCACCCGTGAGATGGCGAAGGTGTTCCTGTGGGTACACGCCAACAGCGCTATGAACAAGAACGGTGTGGACTTCTCCGCATGGGAAGTTCCCGCACAGATGGCCCAGCAGGGTGTTGAAACCAGCCTGAACGTGGCTGCTGATGTGGTAGCCGACAAGGTTGAGTACGTGATCTTAAACGGTGAGCTTCCGAGCGGCCTGACGCTGAACGCGGACGGCACCATCACCGGAACCTCCACCGCGAAGGCCGGCACCTACAATGTCACTGTACAGGGCCGCGCCGACAACTGGGTAACCGCCAACCGTCCTACCTCCATCGAGGTGGAGAGCGCCTTCACGATCGATGAGACCGAAGGTGCCGTGGGCGAAGAGTTCTACGCAGTTATCGAGTCCGACATCGTTACCACCGAGAAGTACAGCAACGGCGTGAAGTATTACGTCAAGGACGGCAAGCTTCCGGCCGGTCTGGAGCTGAACGAGGACGGCGAGATCGAGGGTACGCCCGAAGCCGCCGGCGAGTACACCGCTACCATCGGTGTGGACGGTTCCTACACGGTGCGTCAGGGATGGTTCAGCGTAACCGTCAGCGACAGCTACGAGTACGATGTAACGATCACGATCGCAGAGTAATCGGATGCAAAAACAGCGTGGGGAGCGGATAGCTCCCGCACGCTTGGCACAAAGCAAGACCCGGGTTTTAACCGGATGATGAAAGCGGGTGCCGGCGAAGGCCGGCGCCCGCCTTCCCTATGGAGGTGCTCACGTGAAGAAGAAAGGAAACAGACTGCTGCGATATCTGACGGCGATCTGCCTGGTGGCGCTTTTGTGCCAGGGGCTCGCGGCTTTGGCAGCAGATACCGTCAAGGTGTACTTGAATTTCAATTATCAAGGGGCACCTTCGGCACAGGAAGCGTATGTGGAATCCGGAAAGACGCTGGATAAACCCGCGGATCCTTCCCGCGAGGGGTATCGCTTCACCGGATGGTATACAAACGTTGTTTGCAACAAGGCGTATGATTTTTCCGCTCCCGTGACGCAGAATATGCGTCTGTTTGCCGGGTGGGAGCCCACGGAAGTGACCGTGACGTTCCGCCTGCGCACGCCGGGCACGGACGATGTGCAGGTGAAGGCAGCGGTGGGAAGCACCGTAGCCCTTCCGGACGTTCCTTCGCGGGATGGCTTTGAATTTGGCGGCTGGTTTGCCAATGCGGCCTGCACGAAGGCGTTTGACGAGACGCAGGCGATCGGCGCAAGAAACGCCATCGTCTACGCGAAATGGATCCAGGAACAGGCTGTCATCACCTACGTGATCAGCGATGACGAAACCGTGACCGAGAGCGCCGAGTTTGGCAAGGCGCTTGCCGCTCCCGCGGACCCGACCCGCGAGGGCTATGCCTTTGAGGGCTGGTACACGGCGCTGGCCGGCGGCGAAGTCTATGATTTTGCCAAGCCGGTGACGGAAAACGCGCGAATTTACGCGCACTGGACACAGACCTCGGCGATTGTGACCTTCGACGCCAACTTTGATGGCGGCGAGAAGGCCGAAGTGGCCGTGGAAATCGGGAAGGCCGTGGCGGAGGCGCCGACGCTTACCCGGACCGGATATGAATTTACCCAGTGGTATGCCGATGCGGCAGCCACGAAAGAATATGATCTGACGACCGCCGTGACAGAGAATATGACGCTGTTTGCGGGCTGGCAGAAGAAGGAACTGACCGTCACCTTCGACCCGAACTACGAGGGCGGAAAGACGGAGACCGCGACGGCCCTGTATCAGGAAATCGTGACCGCACCGAAGGATCCCAGCCGCGACGGCTTTGACTTTACCGGCTGGTATCTGGACAAGGAAGCCACGAAGCTCTTTAACGCAGCGAACCCTGTGGAAGAGGAGATGACGGTGTACGCCGGATGGCTGTCCCAGGCGGAGGCCAGCGGAGATCGCATCTACACCTACCTGTTAAACTACGGGGAGAACGAAGTGTACGAAACGCAGAAGTTTACCTCGACCAAGCGCGTGAAGGCACCGGATGCTCCGACCCGCGCCGGCTACTACTTCGCCGGCTGGGCAAGAGATCCGGAGGGAACGGTTCTGTACGACTTCTCCAGCGAGCGGTCCACCCGTTCCACCACGCTCTATGCCAAGTGGCTGAAGGGCTACACCTTCGAGGGCGAGTACACCTTCATGGACGGCAAGCCCGGCCAGGGATCTTCCGATAACTGCATGGGCACCGATATCATCCAGGGCTTAAAGGACGTGCTTGGAAACGGTACGCAGATGGGCATGAGCAACGGCTACTATGTCGGCAAGCTGTACTACAACGGCGCGTTTGTGGAGTTTGACATCACATCCGCAAAGGAAGTGACGGACGCGGTCCTCGTGGTACGTTTAACGCCCGACCTGTTTGACATGTACTTTACCGATGAAACCTGGCAGGTAACCGTGAACGACGAGCGCATCGAGTACGGCAAGCTGAACTTAGACGGCGCCATCGCCCAGACGGACTTTGACGAGTTTGGAAACGCCATCAACGGCGACATGAACAAGCGCCCGTTTGAAAACTACGTGCTCACCACCTCGCTTCACCTGTTGGAAGGCAACAACCACATCGTTCTGACGACCAACAACAAGAACGATCACGGCGGCACCTTCAACGCAGAGACGCCTCTGATCGACTGTCTGTATATCTACAGCAACTCGGAGGTATCGTGGACGAAGTGCTACCCGCAGAACGTAGGCCAGACGATGGACGATGTGTCCTACGAAGTGACCTATGACACGGAAGCCAAATAGAAAGCGACAAAGCGCGCGGGCATGGCTTTTTAAAGACATGCCTGCGTGAGAAAGGACATGTACACTATGGATAACAATAACAAAAAATCCGCGTCCGGGGCCTTTGCCGCGTGTCTTTTGCTGATCGCCGCGGCGCGTGGCGCGCTGGAGCTGTTCCTGTATATCAAAGACGGCCGTACTTCCTTCGACCCCAACTATTCCATGTATGCGATCGTGGGAATGGGCGTCGGCATCTTCCTGGCGCTTGTGGGCCTTGTGAGCCGCCTGCGGACCTTCTACTTCCTGGCTTATCTGGCTTTCCTGTACGCGTTTATTCACTACGTTGTCTCCCAGGTAAACCTGATCGCCAACATCTTATACGGCGTGGACGGCTCCACCTTCCCGACCGTATTCTACGTAACCATCGCCGCTTCGTTTGCGGCCTGTCTGTTCGCGCTGATCGCGGGCATCGTAAAGAAGCCCCGCGTGGCCGTCTCGGAATAAGGAGGGCATCATGAAAAAACAACATTCCACCAGACTGTGGACGGTGTTGTCCGTCCTCTTCGCGACGTTCCTGGTGATCCTGATGGCAGGATACACCATCGCGTACAGCTACGAAACCCTGATCAACGCCACATTAGGCCTTAAAAACTATGAGGTTGTGGACAGCGGCGACGATACCACAAGCGCGGATTATTATACCGCGAAGTTCACCACGGCCGAGGCCATCCATGAAAACAGCGCGAAGGTAAGCGAGGAAGTGGAGGCGGAAGGCCTGGTGCTCATGATGAATAACGGGGCCCTTCCGCTCGCCAAAGACGGCCTCAAGGTGAGCCTGTTTGCCACCGGCTCTGTCAACATCAACAACTCCGTGCAGGGCATGCGCGGCGGCGTGGGTGGCGCCCAGGATTCGGCGGCTTCCCTGCCCACCTTAAAGGACGCGCTGGAGGAGCTGAACGTGGCCGTCAACCCGACGCTGTGGGACTTCTACCGCACGGGCGCCGCTGCCTCCTACGGCGGAGAGAAGCGCTTAAACGCGGCCAACAACATCCAGACCTATTACATCAACGAGGCGCCCTGGAGCGTCTATGACTCTACCATCCGTTCCTCCTTCGCGGAGTACGGCGGGGCGGCCATCGTCGTCATCACCCGTGACGACACCGAAGGCGCGGACTTAAACGTGTACGGCAGCGATGGCAAGGACGGAAACTACCTGGCGCTGTCGCAAGAGGAGACGGAGCTCCTTCAGGAGCTGACGAAGCTGAAGGCTTCCGGCACGTTCTCCAGCATCATCGTGCTCTTAAACGAGGCGCCGGCGATGCAGATGGATTTCCTGCAGAACGAGAAGATCGACGTGGACGCCTACCTGTGGATCGGCAACACCGGTATGACCGGCATCCGCGCCGTGGCAAAGGCCCTGGTGGGCGATGTGGTGCCCTCCGGACGTCTGGCCGACACCTTTGTCTACGACAACTTATCCTCCCCGGCCATGGCGGCCTGGGCGCTTAACACCAACATGGTCTTTTCGAGCGCGTATCGCGCGCCGGAGCTGAACAACACCCAGGACTTCTACGGTGTGTACAACGAAGGCATCTACGTGGGCTACCGCTACTATGAGACGCGCTACGCGGACGTGGTGGAAGGCGCCGTGGGAGCCGGCGACTACGCGTACACGGACACCGTGGCGTTCCCGTTCGGCAGCGGTCTGTCCTACACAAGCTTTGCCTACAGCGACATGCAGGTGAAGGAAGCGGCGGACGGAAAGACCTATGAAGTAACCCTGACCGTGACCAACACCGGCGATACCTACTCCGGCAAGGAAGTCGTGCAGATTTACCTGCAAAAGCCCTACACCGAGTACGCGATCCAAAACGGCATCGAGGTGGCGGCGGCAGAGCTGGCGGGCTTTGCCAAGACCGGCGTGCTGGCCCCCGGCGCTTCCGAGACCGTGACGATCACGGTGGAGAAGGAGGATTTTGCCTCCTACGATACCTACGGCGCGGAAACCTACATTCTGGACGCGGGCGATTACTACCTGGCGGCCGGAAAGAATGCGCATGACGCGATGAACAATATCCTGGCGGCCAAGGGCTTTGGTACGGCGGACGGCATGGACGCCGATGGCGATGCCTCCCTTGCCTGGATGACGACAGTTGCGGAGCTTGACACCACAACCTACGCGGTTTCCTCCGAGACCGGCGCGGCCGTGACAAACCGTCTGGCCTTTGCGGATCCGAACCGGAACGTAGGCGCCGGCAGCAACCTGGTGACCTATGTGTCCCGCAACGACTGGGAGGGTACCTGGCCGGAAAGCGCCATCGCCCTGACCATCACCCCGGAATTCTTAGAAGAGCTGAAGAGCGATAAGGAGCCGGAGTCCGTGGGCACGCTGCCTGCCATGGGCGAGCAGAACGGCCTGACGCTCATCATGCTGCGCGGTAAGGACTTCGACGATCCGGATTGGGACGCGCTGCTCGATGAGATGACGTACGAGGACATGAACACGCTGCTCTCCACGGCCTACTGCATCACGGCGCAGATTTCCAGCGTCGCCAAGCCTCAGACCAACGAGATGGACGGCCCTACCTACTGTAAGGAAGGCAAGACCGATTCCCGCTTCCCCTGCGAGGGCATCTGGGCCGGCAGCTGGAACCCGGAAATGCTGTATCTGGTGGGAGAAGCGTTGGCCAACGACTGTCTGTTCGTGGGCTACAACGGCATGTGGATCCCGGGCATCAACATGCACCGCACGCCTTACGGCGGCCGCGCGCATGAATACTTCTCGGAAGATCCGTACCTGACCGGCAAGTGCGTGCAGGCGGAGATCGAAGGCATTCAGGCCTACGGCGTTATCGCCTACCCGAAGCACTTTATCTTTAACGATCAGGAAGCCAACCGCAACGGTGTCGGCATCTGGTTAAACGAGCAGGCGGCCCGCGAGATTTTCCTGCGGCCCTGGAAGTATGCCTGCGGCATCACGCGCGGCAATGCCCACGGCGTGATGAGCAGCTTTAACCGCGCGGGAAATATCTGGACCAGCGCCTCGGATGGCCTGATCAACGGAATTTTGCGCGAGGAGTTCGGCTTTAACGGCATCATCATCACCGACATGGCGGACGCCAACGGCACCGTCTACATGTCCTGCGTGGACGGCATCATGGCCGGCACCGACATCTGGCTGTCCTCCGGCAAGGACCACAGCTTCATGGCGTACCGGAACAACGCCTCCGTCGTAAACGCGATGCGCGCAGCCTGCAAGCGCGTGTTGTACAACGTTGTGAACTACAGCGCCGTCATGAACGGCTACAAGGCCAGCACCCAGATCGTGCGCGTCATGACCTGGTGGGAGGTTGCCCTGCGGGCGGCCCTTGGCGTGTTTGCCGCGTTGACGCTTCTGTCGCTGGTGATGTTGAAGAAGGCGTATAAGAAGGCGTAAGCGGGGAGAAGACGTTTTGCGCGGAAGAAGATGCTTTATGCGTAAGAAGATGCTTTGCGTGTAAGAAGATGCTTTGAGCGTAAGAAGATGCTTTGCGTGTAAGTAGTTGTTTTGTGCGTAAGAAGCTGTAAAGTAAAGTAGAAGCCGGTAGTTCCGGGCGAAGGCAGAAGCCTGTGCCTTGGGCATACCATTTAGGGGAAAAAGCAAGAAAAGGTATGCCCGGGAGAGGCGAAGAGCTGAGATCGGGCATACCTTTTTGCGTAAAGAGCGAGAAAAGGTATGCCCGGAGACGGCGAAAGCTCAAGACCGAGATGGATCTAAGCGGAGGGAAAAAGAGTGGGAGAGATGGGAAAGTGGAGGAAGCAAGTAGGAAGAATTAAGAGTTTATGGGTGATAACCGTGTTGTTTCTGCTGGCGTTGGGATGCGCTGCGGAACCCAAACAGGAAACATTAGCGACGCAAGAAGCGATGAAACCTTCAAAAGAAACGTCAGAGCCTCAAAAGGCAGAAGCGGAAGAAGATTTGGCAGAGGTAGTTTCAGGGGCGGAAGCAGCGACAAAAGGCGAAAACGAGGAACCAAGACATGAAGATCTGGCAATGGATTACGTCATTCTTTCCCAGTCCAAAGAGCACCTCCGAACCAACACACCACTGGGACAGCAAATGTTTCATCGCCCAGGATATCAACCCCTCTGCTGGAACACGAAGGTTGATGGCAGCGGAGAGGATATCGCGTTCGGAAGCCGCGCAGGTAGCGGAAAAAATGTCAAATCTGAAAGTAATGTAGGTGGCGAAGAAACTAAATCTGGAAGTAATGCAGGTAGCGAAGAAGAAACCAAGCCTGATAGCCGCATAGGTGATGAAGAAGGAATTGTTTTATATATTAAATGGGTTCCGGAAACCCCGGAAGAGAGTTTTGTATGGGAAGAGAGAGAAGGCGGAATATATATCACGGGATTGGCAGAAGGTTTTGCGGACAATACGACCAACGATGAAAAGGAAGCTGGAAAAGCTGAGAAGTCGGCAATCGATGCAAACACTTCCAAAACCATGCTTGTAATCCCAGATACCCTCGGTGCACTCCCTGTGAGAGGAATCGCCACCGGCGCGTTTGCCGGAAGCGCTTTTGACAGTGTCGTGCTGCCGTCCACCCTTCGGACGATTGAGCCAGGGGCATTTTCGGGCAGTGTATTGTCAGAACTTTGGCTGTATGACAGTCTGACAGAGATTTCGGACGCCTGCTTTGAAGGCTGCGAAAACCTGCAGACCCTGCACATTGGGGCGGATACAAAGCCCCGCTATTCCACCAGCTATTTTGCAACATTTGCGGATAAGATGGACTGGCTTAAGGCCAACAGGGACAAAAAGAAGCTGATCCTGGCGGGCGGGTCGGCCACCCGATTTGCCTACAATAGCGTGTGGCTTTTACAGGAGCTTCCGGAGTATGTGCCGGTCAATATGGGAGTGTACGCCTACGCCAACATGCTTCCGCAGTATCGTTTAATCGAGCTGTTCGCTGGGGAAGGAGATGTGCTTGTCTCCGCCCCGGAGTTTGATACCACAGAGACCCAGTTCTGTCCGTCGAATGCGTTGGATTATCTCTTCTTCGCGATGGTGGAGGCGGACTACGGGAACGTGACGCTACTGAATTTACGGCAGTATACGCAGGTGTTTGACAGTTTTTCCACCTATCTGATGCTGAGGGCGGATATGCCTGAGCTTTCCTATGAGGATTCCCCGAAGCATTTTGATGATGACGGGAACTATATTATCTATGACACGTACAACCAATACGGGGACTATACCTTAAGCCGGCCGGGTGCAGTGGAAGACAAGATGCTGATGTATTTCCGCGCGGACTATACCGTGAAAGCCTTTCCGGAGGAACTGGTTGAATCGCTTAACCGGGTCCACCGGGAACTGCAAGAAAAAGGCGTGAGAGTCTTCTTCGCCTACGCGCCCCGCAACTGGTCCTCTTTGACGGAGGGGAGCACGAAAGAAGCCAGGCAGGCACTGGCCGCTTATCTGGAGGAGAAGCTGGCAGTTCCGGTGTTGTTTGACATGGAGGAAAGCCTGTATCCTGGAACGCTCTTCTACCTGATTGACAGTCATCTGTGCGACGAGGGGGCAAGACTGTATACGCAGATGGTGGCGCAGGCATTAAAGAAATTCGTAACTGTTCAGCACCTGAGCAGTTACGAAGCCACAGGCAATGCGCTCCGCGCATTCTAAATTGCCTGTGGCTTGGCATGCCAACTTTTGTTTTACGCCGCTTGCAGCGGG
>JAFVBO010000094.1 GCA_017479935.1 Lachnospiraceae bacterium | reverse complement strand
GAACGCCGGGGCTAGGCTGAACCATTATCTCACCAGAATACTGGTGTAGCACAGCAAAACAGAAGGCCCGTCAGGGCTGGAAGCCCCCACCTCAAGCGCGAGCTAGGTGGTGGGTAGTTCACGAAACTGCGTCTGCTGAAATCTCTCATAGGGGTTCCTCCTTCTTCACTGTTTATCCTTTCAAAAAATTATTGTTTCTACTTAGCACAGGTCCCAGGCCATCCGCCTACGGCGTATGTCGCGCCTTTGGCGCTTTTGCCTGGGACTGTCGTGGTGGGGGCCCACCACGACATATGCAAAAAAGCAAGGAAAAGTGGCTGCTAGCAGCCATTTCCCTGCGTTTTTTGCATATCCGTGCTGAATAGATAAGTATCCAGATACAGTATAGCAAATCCTGAGCGGGCATGCGAATCAAGGTTTAGTCAAGCCAGTCAAGGCGAGGAGAAACATCACCTATGTATCAGCGCGCAGCGCGGCCCACGGCCGTAAGCCGCATAAGTGTTTTTTATGGAGTATCACTCCCTCAGGATGCTACATAGCTCGTATATATCTCCTTGACCAGATCCATAAACTCCTCGTTTTTCTGCAGATCATCACGTAAAACAGGTAACGCCCCCGGTTTTTCACTATCTTTAGGAAGGGTTTCGTAATAAAATGCATCAGTTTCAGACCAAATAATATAATATTTATATCCGATTTCTACGATAAATTCCTGTCCGTCATTGAATTCTATACGAAACGGATAGTAGGTTTGTGTTTCTCCCACCGTCACATTATAATTGGGATCAGCTGTGTCGTACAGTCTGATCTGAGTCAAACAGTTCGCAATTTTTGTTTGATCTTCCGGCGTCAGTTCTAATTCTCGAATAGGGTGCTTCCCAATTGCGATTATGTTTTCAACTTGTGATGAGCCAAGTTTTGTTATGATATCGGTCTGTTGATTTTTGTTTGTTATGTCCCGGCTGCGGATGACGAATATTATTGCAATGACCAGAACAAGCAGTATGGTGCATTTTAACAAGCTTTTGTTCATTTTCATAATTCAAGCAGTCCTTTCGTATTAGAGAAATAGTTATTCGTCGTGAAAATTCCATACAAACATGATGCACGCCTGCACAATAGTCCTTTTTTAGTCTATAGTGTAATTGGGGCAGTTTTTGTGTGAAACGTTTCATTTATTATTTTAGCATTTTGGGGGGGAGGCTTGTCAACTATAAATTCCCTGCACATACACTTCCTGCAAACCGCCCTTCCCCTATATACTTTTCATTCAAAAACACCTTGCAAAGTTTCTCCTCTCGTGGCATGATAATCAGACGGGGGTGAAGGCCATGAACACAACAATTATGCATTCTGTATCCGGAAAATATTTTGACACGATCAACACCATCACGGCTCCTTATGAGGAAGGCATTTTGCAGGCCGCCATGGACCGCTGTGCGTACTATAACAACCTTCTCAGCAAAACGGTCCCGGGAAGTGATGTGTGGAACTGCAATCATGCGGGTGGAAAGCCGGTGGAAGTGTCGCAGCACACGGCAAAGATTCTGGCTCTGGCACTGGAGATGAACAAAAACTCGGGGGGAGCTTTTAACATCGCCATTGGTAACGCCATCGCCCTGTGGCATTTCACAGATGGAAGCGCCATCATTCCGGATCCCACCGTCTTGAAGGATGCCGCCCAAAAAGCGGATTGTTCCCGTATTCGCCTGGAAGGGCACACGGTAACCGTCCCGGAAGAAATGCAGATCGACTTAGGTGGCATCGCCAAAGGATACATTGCTGACCGCATTGCAGATGAACTGCGGGCGGCAGGAGTCAAACATGCGCTCCTGAATTTTGGAGGCAACATCGTTACCGTCGGAACCAAGCCGGACGGTGCCCCCTGGCGCATCGGCCTGCAAACCCCGGGCGGCGAGCGGGGGAAGGATTTCTGGGCCTATGTTCCATCCGTGGATGGCACCTTGGTCACCAGCGGCGTCTATGAGCGCAGCTTTGAGAAGGACGGTGTCCTGTACCATCATATCCTGGACCCCCGCACCGGCTTCCCGGTGCAAAACGATATTCTCACCGTAACCGCCATCTGTAAGGACTCTCTTTTAGCGGACGCCATCACCACCGCCCTCTTCGTTTTAGGCCCCGACCTTGGCTTTCGCCTGGCCGCCTACTATGACGTAGCGGCTGTGTACCTGCAAAGAAACGGTCAGGTGGCTTATACACCTGGGCTGGATTTGGCGTTTGCCTAAGCTCTACTTAAATTCATGAAATGGTATGTCCGGCTGGCCTGTAAATCCAAGGTGAGACATACCTTGATCTCATAATACATCAAATCCCAGGAAAGCGGCCGCGTTGCTTCACAACTCTCGCAACGCTGTTTTCATAGAAACACCCATGCAGCGCTGACGCGCTGCTGCACTACCCATGAAAGCGGACGCATCGCTTCGTTGCTTCGCAACTCTCGCGCTGCTGCAACAAATTCGCCATTCGCTCCGCTCACCTTCGGTTCGCGTAGCTGTATGGCTCATTTTGTTGCTCGTTCGGATGCAATGGCATGAGCCGGAGAGCAAGCTCTCCGCTCATGCCTTGCATCCTCACTCCGCTTTCATAAAATCTAAGAAGGAGGCGTCTCATGCGTGATCTTTTATTAGCCATCTGTCCTTATGCCATCTGGTGCATTGTTTTCTGTGAGGCAATCATAGCCATCCTGCTTTTCTTCTGTTGGCAAAGAAAAAAGCAGCCGATTGCATTGCTGGCATTTCTTGTAACCATAGGCCTGATCCTGGATGCTGCCATCATTGGCCTGGGATCGACGCTAAACGCCCATACACTCCAGGCGATCAGCCCCATCCGCTTCATCGCACACGGGCTGCTGATTCCGCTTCTGTTCCCGATCTGCGGCTATGCCCTGAATTTGAAAAAGCCCGTTATGCGTGTACTCTGGCTTCTTACCGGACTTCTCATGGCGGCAGGCGCGGCAGAGGGAGCCAGCACGGTATTGGAAATGCGGGAGATTGCCGGCGTGACCCGTTTTGCGTCAGGTTCGGCTACGCCTGCCTGGGCCGATATGATCAGTAAAATCCTGTCATTTGGCACCGTCATCCCGATGATGATCGCCGGTGTGATTGTATGGATCCGACAGAAAACGCCTTTGTTGTTCCTGTCCGGCTTTACCATGTTTCTCTTTTCCGCGCTGGGGCCTGCGACAGGCAATGCGGATCTGATCTTTTTTATCAGTATGTTTGGCGAGCTGTTTATGGTGTTATTTCTTTACCTGTACGCAAACAGGAAAGCGGAATGATTATATTGTACCTGTATGCAAGCAGGAAAACTGAATAATTATATTGTACCTGTATGCAAACAGGAAAGCGGAATAATTGTAAGGAACGATTTTTGAAATGAATCAATGTGAAACCTGCGCTTATTACGTCTACGACGAAGAATATGAAGAATACTATTGTGAAGCGGACATGGATGAGGACGATTACGTTCGTCTTGCCTCCGGAAACGCCTCCTCCTGCCGCTTCTACCGAGATGGCGATGAATATAAGGTCGTGCGGCACCAGATCTGATACAACAGCAAAAGCGAAGCACAAAAGGCTCTTAGTCCACCGATATATGACAGGGGACGGGTCTGTGTCACATTTTCTGTTAGAAAATGTGACACAGGCCCGTCCCCTGTCAGCTTTTGTGACGCAGGCCCGTCACCTGTCAGATTCCTGTTACCTTCTCCAGCCGCCGCCTCGGCCGCCAAAGCCACCCATTCCGCCAAAGCCGGTGCTTCCCACCGCCTGGGAGCTCTGGGTCCAGGAATA
Organism: Lachnospiraceae bacterium; assembly: GCA_017479935.1. Classification (GTDB taxonomy): domain Bacteria; phylum Bacillota; class Clostridia; order Lachnospirales; family Lachnospiraceae; genus RGIG5021. The sequence goes on along the minus strand of JAFVBO010000094.1, from coordinate 2,505 downwards.
AACCTCTTTTCCGTCAAGCAAAAGCGTGTAGCTTTCGCCCTGCGTAAAGTCCTCGGAGGCCAGCCAGGCGCCGGTGAATGTCTTGTTCAGTTCAAACGAAACCACGACATTTCCCTTGCTGTCTGTCACTTCATAGCTGCCGGCCGCAAAGCTCTGGCCGCTGATGCCCACCATGCACACATTTCCGTTGCCGTTGGGCGTCTCACAGATGCCACCAAAGGCTGCGATTGTGCCGCCGGTCACCGAAATCGTTCCGTCTAAGTCCACCGAGCCGGCCATTCCGCCGGAAGAGTTCCCGCCCTTCACAAGGACAAAACCACCTGTCATCGTGATGTCTCCGTTCGAATCGATCGCATCCGTATCGCCGCTTGGCGTCTCCACCTCCCAGGATCCGCCGTTAATCGCAATGAGCGGTCTGGAATTTCCGGATGTCGCGTTCATGCCGTCATCCGAGCCATACACATAGCCCTTCCCGTCGTTTAAGGTGATGACATTCGCCTCCAGGCCCTCATAGGCGGACACCTTTAAACTTCCACCGTTGATTGTCAGGGCGTTGTCGGCGTGCATGCCGTCATCACCGCTGGTCACCGTGATGCTGCCGCCGTTTACCGTGATGTCGCCCACGCCGGTTTCCCCATTTTCCAGCGTCACGTCTCCGTTGGCATGAAACGCGTCATCCTTGCTCTGCACCAAAATGATGCCGCCGTCCACCACAATCGCGTTATCCGCCTTGATGCCCTTCGTCGACACTTCACTTCCGCTGCTTAAGGACAGGGACACGTACTCCCCTTCCACGGTGCCGTCCGTGATGCCGCTGATGTAATAAGCATTCATAGTCGTGTTCCGGGCCGCGTTTTCGGAAACCGCCTCGTAATTGTCCAGCGAGAATTCCTTGACATCGCCGTCAAACACAAAGTAGGCCGCGTTGTCATAGCCAGAGGGCGCCTTCAGGAGCAGGCCGTAGAGCATGGACCGGCCGCTTCGCACGTTGATGGAGTAGGTGGCCTCCGCCCACACGCCGTTTTCCGTGTCATCGTTATAAAAATAGGCCGCGTAACGCTTGTCTTTTGAATAATTCGAGGTGGCCAGGATCAGGTAAAAATCCATCGTCTTCCCGGACGTCTGCATGATCTCGCCCGTGTACGGAGAATAGCTATCGGTATAGATCTGCAGGTTTACGCCATCCGCGATCGCCACGTCATAGGACGCGTCGATGCCGTCGCAGGCCGCATAGATTTCCAGGTTGCCCCCAAGAAGGGACACGGTTCCGCGCTGATTCCCCTTGGAGGAGACATCGCTGTCCTCGGTCTTGATGCCGTCGCCGCCCGTGGAGATCAGGACCACATCGCCGGATTCCATCGTAAAGCTGTCGTTTCCCTTCAGCGCATTGTTTGGCGCCGTCACCTTCAGGGTGTTGTTCTTGATCTCCAGGTCCTTCGTCGACTGAATGCCGTTGTTGAACTGCGCATTCACCACCAGGCTGCCCTTGCCGGTCAGCTTTAAATCCACCTTGGAGTAGATCGCCGCGTTTCCGATGGTCTTGTCCTCCGTGTCCTCCTCGTCGGCTTCCTTCTGCGCGCGGGCGTCTGTAATCTCATTGTAGGTACCCTTTTCCAGGTTCAGCTTGACTTCTTCCGCCTCCTGCACGAAGATCGGCGAGTTTTCGCTGGATGTGATGGACGCGCCGTTTAAGATCAGCTTCACCTCGGCATCCTTGGCATCAATCACAATCCGGCCTTCCTTTAAAAGACCGGAGGCCGTATAATCGCCTGCCGCCGTGATGGTGTAGACATTTCCGTTCTGCGTGACGCCCTTGCCGGTTTCGGACTCCAGCTTGAATTCGCCCGTGATTTCCTTGTAGGCATCGGAGGCATCTGCTGCCTTTTGAACCGTCGCGGCCTCGCCGGCTTCTTCCTCGGAAGCCTCTCCGTTCTTCCCTTCGGCGGAAGTGCTGGTTTCCGTCTTTGCGCTATCTGCGGAAGAACTCGCCCCGGTCTGGCTGCTACCCACGGCATTTTGCGCCTTGCTGTTTCCCGCGGCAGCTTCTGTCTTGCTGCCCGTCTGGCTTGTCGCAACGGCTTCTGTCTTGCTGCCGCTTGCTTCCGCGTTACCGCCGGACGTGTTGTTCCCCGCTGCAGAGCTCACTCCCCCACACGCGGTCATAGACAAGGCCAACAAAGCAGCCACCAGAATTTTTCCGTATTTTCTCATAAAAACCCCCTTGCAGCGCTTTGCGCGCTGCTTCAATCGCCATGAAAGCAAGCCCATTGCTGGAGCGAAGCACTGAACGCCGGGCTCGCACTGCGCTTGCCTGGTGTTCAGTGCGTCTCGCCGTGTTACGGTTTGTAAGTCTACCATAAAAACCTTAATCGAAGCTTAAAAAGTCAAAACGCGCAGTCCTTTATTTCATGAGGGATTGCGCGCTTTTAGACTGATTTTTGTGATAAGTTTGTGACAAGTAGCTCATTTCATTGGTCGCGTTTTATCCATACAATTCAGGACATT
>JAFVBO010000093.1 GCA_017479935.1 Lachnospiraceae bacterium | reverse complement strand
CTGTGTCACAAAAGCCGTCAGCTTTTGTGACACAGGCCCGTCCCCTGTCACCTCCAGACCCGTCCCCTGTCACCCGTCCCCTTCACACTTTCATATTTCTCCCAAATTGTACTTTTTCAGAACATACCCTGCGTCAGGGCTTGCTTGTGACGCTGCGTCATGAAGTATTCTAGGCCCTAAGGAGGTGAAAGACTATGTCCAAATATACGACAGGTGAGATGGCAAAGCTCTGCGGCGTGACAGTCAGAACCGTGCAGTATTACGATACCCGGGGGATCCTGGTGCCGTCGGAACTCACGGAGGGTGGAAGAAGGCTGTATTCCGAAGACGATGTAAAGCGGATGAAGATCATCTGCTTTTTAAGGGATCTTGGCCTTTCCATCGATTCGATCGGACAGTTTCTCTCGGAGAAAGATCCGGGCAGCGTGATCGCCCTCTTGCTGGAGGAGCAGGAGAAGGCGCTGAGAAAAGAGATTGGCGAGAGGGAAGAGAGACTGAAAAACATCCTTGATCTGAAAACGGGGCTGAAGAGCATAGACAACATCTCCGTCGAATCCATCGGCGACATAGCGTACATCATGACCAACAAAATGGAACTTCAAAGGGTTCACAGGACGATGCTGCTCACGGGAATTCCCCTTTCCGTTTTGCAGTGGTCCGCTATCGTGCTCTGGATTACGAAAGGAATCTGGTGGGTGTTTCTGGTGTGGGTGATCGTGGCGATTCCCTATGGTATCCTGGCTTCCCGCTGGTACATTCGGAAAGTCGCGTACATCTGCCCGCAGTGTCATACGGTATTTCAGCCGTCGCTGAAGGAGGCGATCTTCGCGGAGCATTCCCCTGCCACGCGGAAACTGACCTGCCCTTCGTGCAAGCATCATGGCTTTTGCGTGGAAGTAGCGGCCAGCCCTGAGGAGACAAAGGGGGACAGCTCATCGGGCATCTTCGGCAAAGCCTCGCGTAGTCAGGAGGGGAAGGACCATGCGTAGAAACCTTGGCAAAGCCTTACGTAGTCAGGAGGGGAAGAAACATGCTTAAATCTCAGTATAAGAAAACGCAGGTGACAAAGTATCTGGGCTGGACCTTCGGCCTTGCGTATGTGATCCAGATCGGCGCGGCATATCTTTACAACAATGGGAACCGGGAAATCGCGCAGATGGTGATGGCTGCCATGATGTTCGTCCCAGCGCTTGGCGTGCTCCTGTCCGGGGCAGGTTTGCGGGAGATAGGCTGGAAGCCGCAGATTAGAAAAAATGTCAGGAACATTCTGATCGCCTGGCTATCGCCGGCCGTTTTGACCTTCCTTGGCGCCCTCTTGTATTTTCTGATCTTCCCGGGGCATTTCGACCTGAGCGGGGATTATTTTGTGACAAGCGGAGGGCCCGAGCTGCTAAAGCAGCTCGAGGCGCAGGGAATTTCGTATCCGACGTACGTACTGGTCATGGCTGTTTCCTGTATCACCTACGCCCCGCTTCTCAACATGTTTGTTGCGCTGGGAGAAGAAATCGGCTGGCGCGGCTTTTTGTACCCGCAGTTAAAGGAGAAATTTGGGCGGAAAAAGGGCTGGCTTCTTGGCGGAGTTATCTGGGGCGCATGGCACTGGCCCCTGATATGGCTGATCGGCTATGAATATGGTGCGGCGACAGGCAACGAAGCGGGATATGTCGGCTTCCCGATAGTCGGAATGCTGTTGTTCTGCTTAATTACAGCCTGTCTTGGCATTCTGCACGACTATCTGTATGAAAAGAGCGAGAGCATCTGGGTACCCGCAATTTTCCATGGCGCTTTCAATGCGGCAGCAACGATTCCGTTCACAGTGTGCCTGGCCAATACCGGATCCTTCAGACTCCTGGGGCCCGCGCCGACTGGGCTTCTGGCGGCTGTTCCTCTTCTGACCATCGCGGCCGTCCTGTTCTTTCAGAGGGAAGTCTGAGGAGTTTTAAGAAGGGGGGCGGACCTTTGTCAGAAAATGTGACAGAGGCCCGTCCCCTTCAGAAATTCCGTGGCAGATTTTACTCGTTCGTCATGAACTGCAGCATTTTTTCGATGGCCTGCGTTTGCTGCTCCTCGGCAGAAATGCGGGCCATCCCGTCTCCTTTTTGTGCGCCATAATTTCCAAACTGCGCATGGTTTCCTCCTTCAATCAGCACTTCCGAATAGATTCCATGTACCAGCCCGCTCGCTTCCCGAATTCGTTCCCGGTTTACCACGGTATCTTCGCTTCCGTAAATCAAAAGAACATCCGTGTCCAGCTCGTCCACAGGATAGGAGGCCAACAGGACAATTCCATCCACGGCATGTGACGCAGCAAAGGAGGAAGCCGCAACGCCTCCGAGCGAATGTCCGCCGATATAATACCGGACATAGGAGGAGCTTTTCATGATCGGTTCAGGTGCGTTCATCCCGAAAAAGGCAAGATGAAAGGGCATTTTCAAAAGATAACAATCCACTCCGTTTCCAGCCAGTTCATGAAGGAGCGGGGCATAGGCGGTGGTGTCTACCTTGCCGCCGGGATAGAAGAAAAAAGCCGTTTCTTCGGATGGACCGTCAAAAAACCAGTAGTGCGCAGCTTCTTCCACCGTGACACCTGAATCCGACTGCAGAGCTGCCAGTGCCGATGGCTCTGCCTGATAATAATCCAATGTCCACACAAAGAAGGCCAGAAACAAACACTGCAGGAGCGCAAACAGAGGGATCAGAATTTTGAATGTCCGCTTTTGGGTCTTGTGATGAAACAGAAGCATGCCGAAGAATCCGCCGATAGCGCCGAACAGGACAGAGCACCCAAGCAGTACTTTTTCGGGAATTCGCCAGTCACCGCGGATGGCTTTTCGTTTGTCCACGCCAAAGAGGAGAAAGGTGAGGACACACATAAAAAAAGAAAACACAAGGAAAAGGACCATAATGTAGAAGTCTCCGTTTCAGTATAGATTATGGAAGAAAATCTGACAGGGGACGGTTCTCTGTCAGAAAACATGACAGAGAACCGTCCCCTGTCAGAAAAGCGCTCCCATGTAAGGTTTGGCGGGCATGGCTTCAAAGTCGTACGTGGCCAGATCTTCCATCTTCAAGTTTGCAAAACTTCCTTCCGTCAACATAAGGTTGGCGTCTTCTCCTACGTGCACGACAGCGGCGGGGATGCCTTTTGCGAAGGCATAGCCGCATTCCCAGGAGGTTCCGGAGTCACTGTAGGCACCGTGGCTTAAGACTACCATCCGGTCGCAAGAGTCAATGCCTGCCAGGTCTCCACGGAAGATCTTTTCCGCCCAGACCTTGCTTCCGGGTTCTTCGTCCCGGCATTCGTGCTCCCGCGGGCTGAAGACTTCAAAGCCGCGGCTACGCAGAATTTGTTCGGCTTTTTCTACATACTTGATTTCTTTTTCGTTAAAAAAGGGACTTGCCAGATAGATTTTCATGAAAAAACCTCGAAGTTGGATTACCGTCCGGGATCGATCTTCAGACCGGGACGACTTCAATCCTCTTTATAGGAGTCTGCAGGGGATTTGTCAAGAAAAAGGTAGTTGCTCAGAGCAAGGAGGGAGAACGAAGAGGGACCGTCCCTCTTCGTTCTTTATAAATATTTTACAAATTTCCCCGTTGACAAGAATCCGCATTGTGCTACTATATAGGAAAGCGAGTGTTCTATATCAGATAGAACAAGTCAAACAAGTGACGCCGGCACAGCATGGCGGGAAACACTCGCTTTCAAGGAGCACGGATGAGCCGCGATCCTTGACGCACCCTTAAGGAGGTGAGTGTATGCAGTTAAATAAATTCACACAAAATTCGATACAGGCCATCAACGATTGTGAAAAGATCGTCTATGAGTATGGCAACCAGCAGATGCAGGAGCAGCACCTGCTGTACGCGTTGCTGAAGTTGGAGGACAGCCTGATTGTCAAGCTCCTCGAGAAGATGGGCATCCAGAAGGAGCTCTTTACGGACGCCGTGGAGGCGGAACTCAGGAAGCTTCCGAAGGTGGCTAACGCCCAGGTGTATGTGGGGCAGGATCTCAATAAAGTTCTGGTGAGTGCGGAGGAAGAGGCCAAGGCCATGGGAGACGAGTACGTTTCCGTGGAGCACCTGTTCCTTACGATTATGAAGTACCCGAACCGGGAGATCAAGGAGCTGTTCCGCCAGTTTGGCATCAACCGGGAGCGCTTTTTGCAGGCGCTGTCCACGGTCCGCGGCAATCAGCGCGTGACCAGCGACAACCCGGAGGCGACCTATGATACGCTGCAGAAGTATGGCACGGATCTGGTGGAGAAGGCCCGGGATCAGAAGCTGGATCCCGTGATTGGCCGGGATTCGGAGATTCGGAACGTGATCCGGATCCTTTCCCGAAAGACCAAGAACAACCCTGTTTTAATCGGCGAACCCGGCGTCGGCAAAACTGCCGTCGTGGAGGGGCTGGCTCAGCGTATCGTAAAGGGCGATGTGCCGGAGGGCTTAAAGGATAAGACCATTTTCTCGCTGGACATGGGCGCGCGGGTGGCAGGCGCCAAGTACCGCGGCGAGTTTGAGGAGCGTCTGAAAGCCGTGCTGGAGGATGTGAAGAAGAGCGAAGGCCGTATTCTTCTTTTCATCGATGAGCTGCACACGATTGTGGGCGCCGGAAAGACCGAAGGTTCCATGGACGCCGGCAACATGTTAAAGCCCATGCTGGCCAGAGGCGAGCTGCACTGCATCGGCGCGACGACGTTAGACGAGTACCGCAAGTACATTGAAAAGGATGCGGCGCTGGAGCGCCGTTTCCAGCCCGTCATGGTGGATGAGCCCAGCGTGGAGGACACGATTTCCATCCTGCGTGGCTTAAAGGATCGCTATGAGGTGTTCCACGGTGTCAAGATCACGGACTCCGCTCTGGTGAGCGCAGCCACGCTGTCGAACCGCTACATTTCGGACCGTTTCCTGCCGGATAAGGCCATCGACCTGGTGGATGAGGCCTGCGCGTTAATTAAGACCGAATTGGACTCTCTGCCGACAGAACTGGATGAGCTGTCCCGAAAGATCATGCAGATGGAGATTGAAGAGGCGGCGTTAAAGAAGGAGACTGACCGATTATCCGCCGAGCGTCTGGAAGCGCTGCAGAAGGAACTGGCGGAGCTGAAGGACGAGTTTGGCAAGCAGAAGGCCCAGTGGGACAATGAAAAGACCGCTGTGGAGCGCCTGCAGAAGCTCCGTGAGGAGATGGACCAGGTGAACAGCCAGATCCAGATCGCCAAGCAGAACTATGACCTGAACAAGGCCGCGGAGCTCCAGTACGGAAAGCTTCCTCAGTTAAAGGCACAGCTGGAAAAAGAAGAGGAACTGGTGAAAAACCGCGATATGTCGCTGGTACACGAGAGCGTGACCGAGGAGGAAATCGCCCGGATTATCTCCCGCTGGACCGGCATTCCGGTGGCAAAGCTGAACGAGAGCGAGCGCAGCAAGACCCTGCATCTGGCAGACGAGCTGCATAAGCGCGTGATCGGCCAGGACAATGCCGTGGAGCTGGTGACGGAGGCTATCCTGCGATCCAAAGCCGGCATCAAGGATCCCACGAAGCCCATCGGTTCCTTCCTGTTCCTTGGCCCCACGGGCGTCGGCAAGACCGAGCTTGCCAAGGCCCTGGCACAGAGCCTGTTTGACGATGAGAACAACATGGTGCGTATCGATATGAGCGAGTACATGGAGAAATTTTCCGTCTCGCGTCTCATCGGAGCGCCTCCCGGATACGTTGGATACGATGAGGGCGGCCAGCTGACCGAGGCCGTGCGCCGCAAACCTTATTCGGTCGTGTTGTTTGATGAGGTGGAGAAGGCTCACCCGGATGTGTTTAACATCCTGCTGCAGGTTTTAGACGACGGGCGAATCACCGACTCGCAAGGTCGCACCGTGGACTTTAAGAACACCATTCTGATCATGACCTCCAACATCGGTTCCCAGTATCTGTTAGAGGGAATTGATGAGAACGGACAGATCAGACCGGAAGCGGAGCAGATGGTCATGAACGACCTGCGCAGCCATTTCCGTCCGGAGTTCTTAAACCGTCTGGATGAGATGATCCTCTTCAAGCCTTTGACGAAGGACAACATCGCCGGCATCGTGCGCCTGCAGATGGACGATATCAACAAACGTCTGGCTGACAAGGAAATCCGTATCGAGCTGACCGACGCCGCGAAGGCATTCATCACGGAGCAGGGGTATGATCCGGTGTACGGTGCCCGCCCGTTAAAGAGATACCTGCAGAAGCACGTGGAAACCCTGGCCGCCCGCGAAATCTTAAGCGGAGAGGTGAGCGTGGGGAATACGATCGTGATTGACGCGGATGAAAACGGACTGACTTCGTCCGTGAAGAAGGAAGTTGTGGAGTAAATTTCTGAAGGGGACGCAAGATGCGTCCCCTGTCAGATTGAAAGCACTGTGTTGCATTTATTCCTGTTCTGTGCTAAAAAAAGAGTAGCTCTGTCGCAAGGATGGAGGACAGCATTAGAAAGGAGACAAAAAAATGAACGGAATGGAAAAAGTCTGCCGCTTCCTGGACGAAGCAGGTACCTATTATCTTGCAACGGTAGAGGGAGATCAGCCGAGGGTAAGGCCTTTCGGGACGATTCTGCTCTACAACGGAAAACTGTACATTCAGACCGGTAAGGTAAAGGATGTTTCCAAGCAGCTTGCCGCGAATCCGAAAGCGGAAATCTGCGCGTTTAAGGATGGCAAATGGCTTCGCATCGCCTGCGAGCTTGTCAATGACGATGATCGCGAGGCTAAGGTAGCCATGCTGGAGAAGATGCCCAGCCTAAAAGCCATGTACAGTGCGGATGATGATAACACGCAGGTGCTGTATATGAAAAATGCGAAGGCAACGTTCAGTTCCTTTACGGAAGCGCCGGAAACAGTGGAGTTTTAAGCTAAAGAAGGATAAAGGCAGGTGGGGGAAAGGGTATGCCCCCACCTTTATTAAACGGTAAAGGAGAATGCAAGGTTATGGTAAAGAAGCGGGAACGCGGGAAATGGATGGGAAGGTGGTTCGTTGGCATTCTGCTGCTTTTGCTGCTCCTGCCCCTTAGCAGGCAGGAAACTTACGCAGAAGGGGAAGCGGAAAGCGTGGAGTCTGCAGAGGAGACAAAAGAAGAAGCCCGCTGGCAGCTGAAAACACGCAGCTATGACGGGGGATATTTTCTTGAATCGCCGTATTACTACGGAATCAGTCTGGCAACAGGCAGGAGAAACGATAAGATTCCCTACCAGATCAAGATCGCCCAGGATACCCTTGTTGTGTCGGCTGACTGGCATACAGCCGCGTTCTCGAACATGCATGCGGAGGGAAATGCTTACACCAATGTGTGTTTCCGGACGGAAACAGGCGTTTTCGGAGTGGCGCAGATGGTACAGGGCCCGAACAGCGGAGAACTGTACTTCACGGGTGATAAGCTGATCCAGGGGATGACGGTGAACGATTTCCTTCTGCAGACCATGGAGAGAGGGGAATCCTTCGATCTCTTTTTTCTGCTGCACGAGTGGATGCTGCAGCCGAGGGATCCGTCTGCCTATGTGTACTTTACCGTAACCATGGAAGATCCGGAGTTTACCACGCTGATCACCCAGGCAAGGGAAGCGGACTGGGGAATGAAAGAACCGGTGTCCGGAGCGGCTTTTCCGGATTCGGAAGAGCGTAATCCGAAATGGACTGCCTGGCATTATGCGAATTCCGAAACCGGTTCTATTCAGGACACAATCTACCTGACCGCCGAGCTGGAATGCGCGGCGGTTCATGAGGATCTGACCGGGGAATTGGCCATGGTGCATGCCTATGTGGATCCGTATGTGTTTTCTTTTTCTGTGGATCAATATGCAGATGGGGAGTGGCAGCCCATTACCAACTGGGGAGAAGACTTCCAGACATGGGCGGCTATACGGACCGGGGACGGCAAGGTGGTGGATACCGGCGTCGTTCTTACCTACGCAAGTTCTGAGTTCCGTTTCCCGGCAGACAAAGACAAGTGGTCAGGGCCGGACGATGAAACCATTTTAGGGGAACTGGCCAAAGGCGGATGTGTGGATGTGGCATTCGGCTTAGCCTTTACGGATGGAGACGGGAACGTCACAAATGTCAATTATTATTTTTCCATCCCGGCCCATGACGGTGTTTTTCAACGTTTGTATGAAAAAGCCTGGGAACTGGACTGGACGGAGAAAGCTGCTTCGGAAGATGGAAGGGCGCTGACAGCGTTATCTTCGGATTCGAAAGAGGTAAATCCGTACGAATGGGACTGGGTGAAGACGCACACAGAAGACGGGATCCTCTATATTCGAAATCGTGAAGCGTATCCCGGAACCGTGACAGCGGAAAATGGTGCGGAGGAGGAAGCGTATCTGATCCTTCTGCGTTCCTACAAGGGAATGGAATTCGCGATCCTTGACAAAGAGCAGAAGCTGATCACGAACTCTCAAACAAAACCGATCTCCTGCCGTCTGGTCTGGAATAAAGGATATGTGAACGAAATCGCAAAACCTTTTAAGGAAGCCAAAGATGACGGGACTGGTCTTGTACTGCTTCCGGATATGAAGGATGGCATTCTTGCCATCAACGTCATGAAACAGGCACTGATGGCGCGCGGATCGGCGGCACTTGAGATAACGGACGGGGATGGGAGAACATTCCTTTTCCCGCTTCCGGAGAATGATTACGCGAAGATCCTGGATCTGGTGGCCGATGACTGGTACATCCCCACGTTCAACGACCAGATCTTTGACGGAGACGGGGTGAATCCGGATCTTGTTGCCTTCATGGAAGAGTTTATGCCAAAGATCATGGCAGCCTTTGAAAAGGCGAAAAACACGCAGGCGATCAGCAAGAATGATGAGTTGCTGCAGATGATCAAAAAGGATGAGGAATTAAACCGCCTGTATGGAAGCTATGTTTTTATGGCAGAGCATGTCCTTCCACGCGGCGTAGACTCTGCCTATTTTGAACAAACGCGCGCGGAGCTTGAGGGTGAAGTGGAAAAACAGCGTTTCCGTGATTACGCCGATCTTCTTGGGAAAGTGGCCGATAAAGCCTTGGAGTTTTCCGATCAGGTACATGCCTATTTTGGGGATGAGCTGGGAACGGATTATGACCTGACCTTCAAGATTGCGGGATATATCGCCGATTTTGTGGAAAAACAGGTGGATTAGGAGGTCCATGCGATGGCAGACAGGAAAAGAACCGTCCTGTGCTTTGGCGATTCGAATACATACGGGTATGATCCGCGATCGTTTTTGGAGGATCGATATCCGGCGGACATTCGGTGGACGGGGCTTCTGTCTGCGGCAGGATACCACGTGATAGAGGCGGGGATGAACGGCCGCACCATTCCGGATTCCCTTCCGGCTTTTCGCCTGTTTGAAAACATGGTTGACAGGGTGCCGTTAGATGGATGCGTTCTGCTTATGCTGGGAAGTAATGATCTCCTGCTGCAGGGCAGTCCTTCCGCGGAAGCAGTGGCGGCACGGATGAAGGCTTTTTTAGAATCGGAAGAGGAGAGAAGGCAAATCAGCCGCATGGGAAAACGATTCGTGCTCCTATCTCCTCCTGCTTTGCGTGAGGGAACTTGGGTTCTCGGGGCGGATCAGATCAGGGAATCCCGAAAGCTTGGCGAGTGTTACCGGAAGATAGCGGAGCTGTTTGAATTCAGCTTTGTGGATATGACGGCAGAGGATCTTCCTCTGTGCTTTGACGGCGTACATCTGTCCGAGGAGGGACACAGGCGGGTGGCGGAGAAGGCCATAGAAGTACTGGAAAAAATTCAGGCGATGTGATACAATCCTCCTGTCTTAAGAAAAACCAGGAAAACTGTAAGCGGTTATTCTTAACAGGAAAGATCCCAAAAGATCCTAAGGATACTAAGAGAGAGGAGAAAACATAGAGTATGACCAAGCATGTAGAATATACGCCTCATGGCGTTTGCTCCAGAAAGATCACGTTTGACCTGATTGACGGTGTTGTTCGCAACGTCAAGTTTGTGGGTGGCTGTGCCGGCAATACCAAGGGCGTTGCGTCTCTGGCGGAGGGCATGGAGGCAAAGGAAGTGGCAAACCGTTTAAGGGGAATTCCCTGCCAGGGAGCCAATTCCTGCCCGCATCAGCTTTCGCTGGCCATTGATCAGGCGTTGGCGGAATAAGATACAGATGAAGTGGTCGCGTCACTTTGCACCGCTGCGATCATAAAAAACTCCTTGACAACTCCCTCGGCTTGTGGTAATGTACCCTTCGTGTGAGGTTTCCTCGCGCATTACTGCCGAAGACAGCAGGTGCATGTTGCATAAGGCTTATGGCCGCCTGCCGAGGGAGGATCCGAAAGATTTCATATGGGTTTATCCATGTTTATTTCGCGTCCCTGATTGCTTTGGCGATCCGGGGCGTTTTTGCTTTTGATCCATCGGCGGTACAAAATTTACAAAGGAGGTACCCATTATGGCAAAGGTGGAATTGAAAGCACCGGTAGTAGCTGAGATTTCCGAAATGCTGGATGGCGCTAAGGCTGCCGTAATCGTCGATTACCGCGGTCTGACGGTGGAACAGGATACCGCGCTCCGTAAGCAGCTGCGCGAAGCAAATGTTCAGTACAAAGTGTACAAGAACACGATGATCAACTTCGCGATCAAGGGAACGGAATTTGAAAGCCTTTCCAAGCATCTGGAAGGACCGACCGCCCTGGCTGTTTCCAAGGAAGACGCTTCCGTACCGGCAAAGCTTCTGTACGAGTTCGCGAAGAAGGCGGACAAGCTGGAGCTGAAGGCTGGCGTGGTAGACGGAACCTACTACGATGAGAAGACCATCAGCGTTATCGCGACGATCCCGAGCCGCGAAGTCCTGCTCGGCAGACTGCTTGGCAGCATCCAGTCCCCGATCACAAACTTCGCCCGCGTTATCAAGCAGATCGCGGAGAAGGACGAAGCTCCCGCAGCAGCTGCGGAATAAAGCCGTTTCAGACTGGCTATCAAAACTCGCTTGCGAGTTTTGTGCGCTTCGTGCGGGATGCCATCAGGCATCCAATACCAATCCGCACGAATGTGCATAAAAAAATGCTGCAGATCAGCCGCCGGAAAAGACCGGCGCGAAAAATCGCGTGAGTTACGCGTTTTCATTCTAATACGGGAGAAAAGTCCCGAATATAAACATGGAGGATTATTATCATGGCAAAGTTAACGACTGCTGAATTTATCGAAGCCATCAAAGAGCTTTCTGTTATGGAATTGAACGAGCTGGTTAAGGCCTGCGAGGAAGAGTTTGGCGTTTCCGCCGCTGCTGGCGTTGTTGTCGCTGCTGCTGGCCCCGCTGAGGCTGCTGAAGAGAAGACCGAGTTCGATGTTGAGCTGACCGAGATCGGCCCGAACAAGGTTAAGGTTATCAAGGTTGTCCGCGAGCTGACCGGCCTTGGCCTGAAGGAAGCGAAGGACGCTGTTGACTCCGCTCCGAAGGTGTTAAAGCAGGGCGTTTCCAAGGAAGAAGCCGAAGCTGCGAAGACTGCTCTGGAAGCCGAAGGCGCAAAGGTTACCATCAAATAATTGGTGCCCTAAAATCAAACAAGCAAATGGAAAGCTGCTGCACAGGCTGTGCGGCAGCTTTCTGATTCATAACTACTCAGCACGGGTATGCTTAAAAGCAATGGAAAATGGCTGCTTGCAGCCACTTTTCCATTGCTTTTTAAGCATATGTCGTGGTGGCTCCCCCACCACGACAGTCCCAGGCATAAGCGCCAAAGGCGCGACATACGCCGCAGGCGGATGGCCTGGGACCTGTGCTGCTGAGTAGTATGCGGTAAACCCGCCGATCTCCTCCCCTTTCACCAGTTCCTTCTTCAGCGCGTTCACTGCGTCATAGGGGTATTGCCATTCCGTCAGGTCCTTGCCGGGCATCAGGAAAATGGTGTTTTCTTTGACGGCTGCGGCCAGCAGATCTTCCGGGGGCGTGGTGCCCATATTTCCCAGAAGGAACAGGTCAAAATACTTGTTGTACCGATCAAGCGGCAAAAAGTACTGGCTGGCGCGGTTGTCCAGGATGTAGACGGTGTAGCCGTCTTTTTCTTTTTCACGGACATAGTCCGTGATGAGGCGAATGTCCGCTTCGCGCTCGTCCGAGATGAAAACGCCTTCAAACTGCGGAATGTCCAGGCTTAAATGGTGCTCGCGCACAATCTTTATGGGAATGTAGAGCACACAGACCACGAGGACGGCCGCGTTGATCAGCTGACAGATTTGCCTGGGCAGCCGAAAGCGCCAGAAACGCCTTCCGATCAGGAGCGCTAAGAGCGGAAGAAACGCGATCAGGCAGGTGGAAAAATGATAGAAGTTTGCCATCGGGTACAGATTGATCAGCCCGAAAAGCCCGTAGATCAAAAGGATCAGGGCTGCCTGCCCGCTTCGGGTTTTGCGCTTAAAGAGCCCGAACAGGATGGACGAGAGTATCATGACCGGCACGGCGATGCACAGGATAGTGTTGCCGATGTTTTCTTTCGCGAGCGTAAGGTAAGGAAAGCGGGATGAGAAGGTGGAGACCCCGGCGATGGCCATGTCCCAGAAATCCGCGAAGGTACCGGTATAAAGCAGGTAGAACAGGAAGATGAAATTCGGGATCAGGATGCCGATCAAGCGGCAGGCCAGGAGCTTTACGGTGCCCGGTCGGAAAAAGGGAAGAGCCTGTTGCGGGCAGACGTCAGTTCCCGATTCAGCTGCGTCATATACTGGTTCAACATATACCGGGCGCTTCACATGACACAGATACATGAGCGAGATACAGGACCCGGCGGCGACAAAAAATCCGTAGGTCTGCTTACTCATCATGGCCAGGCCCCCAAGAAGACCGGGTAAGATCTGCAGGGCGGGGACGTCCAGAAAACGGTTCATCCCGTCCCGGGAGGCCAGGTCGGTCCGGGCGAGAGTCAGGGAAAACAGGACGATCAGGCAACTGTACTCCAGAAAGACGTTCCACTCAAACAGCAACAGGAAGCACTGGGAGAAGATGAGGGCCGGCGCCGTCGGCATCGAAAAACGCACGCTGATCGTGTAGAGCTGCCAGCAGATCAGGGCGAAGAGAAACGCGCCGGCGATTTCGATCACCAGCATGTGATGGCCGAACAGAGTCAGAAAAAAGCCGTTTAAGGCAGCGGAGAACGGCGTCTGGAGAATGTTGAAATCCCGATACGGCAGAAGCCCGGAGGCGATGTTTTCCGCGAACGTGTAGTTCCAGAGCTTATCGACGTTGGCCAGGTTCTGAAAGAAGGCCAGAAACAAGGCTTCCGCCAGAAAAAAGAAGAAAAAGCGCGCATAGCGCGGAGGGTATTTGGGCATGGAGAAATCTCCTAACGGGTAATCGGTGAGAAGGCTTTGGGGCTCGTTTTTAAAAGGATAGGAAAGCCAAGGTACAAAAGAGCTGATCTGCTGCCGCGTCAGGTTTTCATATACGGCTTAATCCGTTCCCGGGACCTACAAAACGTACACAGATCATCCGCGCTGTCCGGCTTTAACGCCATGCCGCATTTCGCGCAGACTTTCGCGTTCACCCGGGTGACAAGAAGGCGGCTTAGGTGCGGCACCTTCATGAAGGAAAGGCCGTCAATCGCGCCTTCGCGGCAGACCACCTGGCATACCTCACAGCCGGTGCACTTCCAGGGTTCGATGTAAATGCCACGCTTTCCGTCTGTCAGTTCTCCGAAGGAGATGGCTTCCTGCGGGCAGAGCCTGAGGCACGACTGACAGGCATAGCAGGAGGCGGTAAAGTGCGGAAGTTTTACTTCGAAAGCCGTCCGCCTGCCGTTTGCTTTTTCCTTTTGATACAGCTCCTGCACCAGATCCCGCAAAAGTCTGCGGAAAAACAGCCCGTTCATATCGGAGGCGTCCACATTTCCGATGATGGAAAACGCCTGCTTTTTGACCGCGCTTGTCATGCGGGTCATGAGCTCTTTGCGGCCAAGCATTTCCTGCTCTTCTTCCGGCTCGTCGGCGGCGGAGCGGATCAGGGTCACGCGGGCGGCAAACCGTTCTTCGCCCAGGAAATGGCGCAGGTTCTCCAGATGCTCGTCCATCAGACGCCTGGCCACGCTGTCCTCGCAGCTTTCGCAGGGAAGATAGAGCCAGAGGCGTTTCACAAAGGCCAGGTAGGCCAGAAATTCCCAGGGGATGGAGGCGATGCAGTATTCTTCCAGCTTGATCTTTTTATTGCATCCGGTGCATCCAATCCGGACAATGTCGGTGCTGTCATAACCGGTGAGCCAGGATTTTAAGGTGGCGGCGGAAGGGGTCAGGCATCGCCCGGGGCAGGCGCTTACGCACAGGTTGCAGCCCGTGCAGGCTTCAAAACGGGGAGAAGATCCCTGCTGCTGTAAAAACACTTCTTCCGGGCAGACGTCCTTGCAGACGGTGCAGGGCTTCCGCTTTTGACGCCGGTTGATGCAGGTCGTGGAATCCAGAATGGGATGCCGCTCCTCTGTAACCGTGCGGATCACATAATTGCTTAAAACACTCATGAAAGCATTCCTTTAATGATGTCCCGCACCTGATCGGGCAGGGCGTTCTGTTCGGCCTTCGTAAGGCCTGCCGTTTCGATGGGATCCCCAAAGGTCACGGTGACGTGGGTGCTCCTTACAAAAGGCACGTGCTTCTCGAAAATCTCATCGCTTCCCTTGATGGCGACGGGGATGATGGGGCAGCCGGATTTGGTGGCCATCACAAAGCTTCCGGCCTTAAAGGGAAGAAGGTCGTCCGTCTTGGAGCGGTGTCCCTCCGGGAAGATGACCATGGAAACGCCTTCTTCCATAAATTTAGCGCCCTGCAGGATGACGCGAAAGCCTTGCCGGGGATTATCCCGGTCCAAAAGAAGGCAGTGCACACAGTCCATCCACGGAGCCAGGAAGGGAACGACCCTGATACTGTCCTTTCCGACGATGCCGCACTGCCCCTTGGCCAGGGTGAACATGAGGAAAATATCATAATAGCTGCGGTGATTGGGAATATATAAAACCGCCCTGTCGTCCGGCACCTTCTCGAGGCCGACAACGGTGGTCTTTACGCCCGAAAAGAACAGCATGACTTTAAACACGCCGCGCACCAGAAAGTGGGAGGTGCGATACATCAGGGATTGACTGATTTCCTTAAAAATGCCCCGCTCCAGGAAAAGCAGCGGGCAGCAGCCGATGAGAAAAAAGACGGCGGCAAAAACCGTCAGAATGGCGCGAATCATGGAAAAGCCTCCTTTGAAGATGGTGATATTCAGCCCGCCTATTCTATCATGAACAGGGAAGGAATGCAATGCTCATGGGAGAAAACCATTTGGGATGGACAAAACGGACTGCGATCTGCACGGAGCGGATGCACCGGGCTCGTTTGCGGCTTCAGCCAGGTGTACTGCAGGAAAAAAGTGGGAATTCCTTCTTGACAGGGCACGCTTTCCTTCCTATAATGTCTGCGTTGTAAAAGCTGTGAGAAAGACAGTACCCTTTATCGGAAAATTTTTTGCCTTGCTTTTTTGGGGGCAAAAACAGCGAGCCGGTGGCGGTGGAAGACCGGTATGAGTAGGATTTAGGGGAACATCCCTTTTGAGCTTCCGGCCGAACGCCTAAGGGCAGGCATGAAAGCAACTCCTTTTATAGACAAGGGGTGCTTTTGGATGCCCTTTTGATTAGTAGATCCGGACGGTCGTCCCCGTTACAGGATAGAACATACAGCAGGGCTGTTTTTAATTGGGTGGTATAGCGGCAGGTCCGTCCCGGTTAGGGAAGGTCTGTCGTTTTCTTTTTTTCTGATAAATCCGCCAGGAAAACCCTCTGCTGCGATGAAGAAAGGAATCGACATGTACGAGAAAGTATCGACAGATCTGAACTTTGTTCAGAGAGAAAACGAAATCGAAAAATTCTGGGCCGATAATCATATCTTCGAAAAGAGTATCGAGAACCGGAAGGACAATGAAACCTACATGTTTTATGATGGCCCGCCCACAGCAAACGGCAAGCCGCATATCGGCCACGTGCTGACCCGTGTCATCAAGGATATGATCCCCCGCTACCGCACCATGAAGGGCTTTAAGGTCCCGAGAAAGGCTGGCTGGGATACCCACGGACTTCCTGTGGAACTGGAAGTGGAGAAGATGCTGGGCCTTGACGGCAAGGAGCAGATCGAATCCTACGGCGTGGAACCCTTCATTAAACACTGCAAGGAGAGCGTGTGGAAGTATAAGGGCATGTGGGAAACCTTCTCGGATAAGGTTGGTTTCTGGGCCGACATGGAGCACCCCTACGTCACGTACGAAAATGATTATATCGAATCCTGCTGGTGGTCGTTAAAGAAAATTTTTGACAGGGGTCTTCTTTATAAAGGATACAAAGTTGTTCCGTTCTGCCCTCGCTGCGGAACGCCGCTGTCTTCCCACGAGCTGGCGCAGGGCTACAAGCATGTCAAAGAGCTTTCCTGCATGGTGAAGTTCAAGCTGAAGGGCGAGGATACCTATGTCATCGCCTGGACGACCACGCCCTGGACCCTGCCATCCAACGTGGCGCTCTGCGTGAACCCGAAGGATACCTATGTCAAGGTGGAAGCCTACAACAAGGACACCGAGCGCTTAGAGCACTACATCCTGGCGGAAGCGCTGGTCGAGAAGGTGCTGGGCGAGGAGTATGAAGTCCTTGAGATTATGAAGGGCTCCGATCTGGAGATGCGCGAGTATGAGCCGCTCTTTGATTTCCAGGTTCCGAAGGACGGAAAGAAAGCCAACATCATCACGATGGATCCGTACGTCACCATGGAAGACGGTACCGGCGTGGTTCACCTGGCTGCGTTTGGTGAAGACGATGCCCGCATCATCAAGAAGTATGACCTGACTTCCTTTATCTTTGTGGATCCCCAGGGCCGCATGACGGAGAATACGCACTGGGCCGGCATGTGGGTCAAGGACGCCGATCACGCCATCTTAAAAGAGTTAAACGAGACAGGCCTCCTGTTCCGCGCCATCCCGTTTGAGCATGACTATCCGCACTGCTGGCGCTGCAAGACGCCGCTCCTTTACTATCCGCGCGAATCCTGGTTTATCCGCATGAGCGATCCGGAAGTGAAGCAGGAGCTGATCGACAACAACAAGACCATCAACTGGATCCCGGAAAGCATCGGCACCGGCCGTTTTGGCGACTGGCTGGAGAACGTGCAGGACTGGTCCATCAGCCGTAACCGTTACTGGGGCACCCCTCTGCCCGTGTGGGAGTGCGAGTGCGGGCATCAGCATGCCGTTGGCAGCATCGAAGAGCTGAAGGCCATGAGCCCGAACTGCCCCGACAACATTGAGCTTCATAAGCCTTACGTAGACAACGTGACCCTCACCTGCCCGTGCTGCGGGAAGCAGATGAAGCGTGTGCCGGAGGTCATCGACTGCTGGTATGACAGCGGTTCCATGCCTTTCGCGCAGTATCACTATCCTTTTGAGAACAAGGAGCTCTTTGAGTCCCAGTTCCCGGCTCAGTTTATCTCCGAGGCCGTGGACCAGACGAGAGGATGGTTCTATTCCCTTCTGGCCGTGTCGACCCTGATCTTCCATCAGGCGCCGTACAAGAATGTCATCGTCTTAGGACACGTTCTGGACAAGGATGGCCAGAAGATGAGCAAATCCAACGGAAACGCCGTGGATCCGATGGAAGCGCTGGAGAAGTACGGCGCCGACGCGATCCGCTGGTATTTCTATATCAACTCGGCGCCCTGGCTGCCGAACCGCTTCCACGGCGATGCCGTGGTGGAAGGCCAGAGAAAGTTCATGGGAACCCTGTGGAACACCTACGCTTTCTTTGTGCTGTATGCCAATATTGACAACTTTGACGCTACGAAATACAGCCTTGAGTATGACAAGCTTTCCGTCATGGACAAGTGGGCGCTGTCCCGCTTAAATTCCATGGTGAAGGCTGTGGACGAGAACCTGTGGAACTATCGCATTCCGGAGGCCGCCCGTGCTCTGTCCGATTTCGTGGACGATCTGTCCAACTGGTACGTCCGTCGCTGCCGTGATCGTTTCTGGGGCAAGGATATGCCGCAGGATAAGATCAACGCGTACATGACCCTGTATACGGCCCTTGTGACCACCGCGAAGGCAGCTGCCCCCATGATCCCTTTCATGGCGGAGAGCATCTACCAGAACCTGGTCTGCTCCATCGACAAGAGCGCGCCGGAGAGCGTGCATCTGTGCGACTTCCCTGCCGTCAATGAAGCGTGGATCGACAAGGATCTGGAAAGCAACATGGACGAGGTCTTAAAGCTGGTGGTGTTAGGCCGCGCTGCCCGCAACGCCGCCAACATCAAGAACCGTCAGCCGATCGCGGAAATGTTCGTCAAGGCACCCGCGGTGCTTCCGGATTACTATGCGTCCATCGTGGCGGACGAGCTGAACGTGAAGAAGGTAGAGTTTGTGGACAGCGTCCGCGCGTTCTCCTCCTACAGCTTCAAGCCGCAGATGAAGACGCTGGGACCGAAGTACGGAAAGCTCTTAAACGGCATCCGCACCGCCTTAACCGAGGTGGACGGAAATGACGCCATGGATTCGTTAAACGAGACCGGCGAGCTGAAGCTGAACGTGGGCGGAACCGAAGTGGTTCTCGGCATGGACGATGTGCTCATCAGCGTGGCCCAGGTGGAAGGCTATGAAACCATGACCGACCGGAACCTGACCGTGGTGTTAAATACGAAGCTGACTCCTGAACTTTTAGAGGAAGGCTTCATCCGCGAGTGTGTATCCAAGATCCAGACGATGCGCAAGGAAGCCGGGTTTGAGGTGATGGATCACATCACGGTATCCGTGAAGGGCAATGCGAAACTGGAGAAGCTGTTTGCAGATCACGAGAAGGAGATTGCCGGCGAAGTCCTGGCGGACGAAGTGCGCCTGGATGAGACGATTGGATACAGCAAGGAGTGGAACATCAACGGCGAAAGCGTAACGCTGGGCGTTGAGAAGAGATAAAACCGGAGGAAATCAATTCGTGAATAATACGTTTGACAAGGCAGAGTTTAAAAAGAATATTATCGAATACGTCAAGAACAACTATCGGAGAAACATCGAGGAGGCGACCAACCAGCAGATCTTCCAGGCGGTTGCCTACGCGGTGAAGGATGTCATCATCGACAAGTGGATTGCCACGCACAAGACCTATGATGTCTATGATGTGAAGACGGTCTACTACCTCTCCATGGAGTTCTTAATGGGACGTGCCCTGGGCAACAACATCATAAACCTGTGCGAATGGGATGGTGTGAAGGAAGCCCTGGATGAGCTTGGCTTTGATCTGAACGCCATTGAGGATGAAGAGAGGGACTACGCGCTGGGTAACGGCGGTCTGGGACGCCTTGCGGCGTGCTTCTTAGACTCCCTTGCTTCCTTAAACTACCCCGCCTATGGCTGCGGCATCCGCTACAAGTACGGTATGTTCAAGCAGCAGATTAAGGATGGCTATCAGGTGGAAGTTCCCGACAACTGGCTGAAGAACGGCAACCCCTTCGAGGTGCGCCGCGACGAGTATGCCGTGGAAGTTCACTTTGGCGGACACATCCGCTATGAGTACGACGAGGGCGAAGGCCGCTATTACTTCTCGCAGGAAGGCTATGACTCGGTTCTGGCCGTTCCCTACGACCTGCCGATTGTCGGCTATGGAAACAACGTGGTGAACACCCTTCGCATCTGGGACGCGGAGCCGGTCAGCGTGTTCAACCTGGAGTCCTTTGACAAGGGCGATTACAAGAAGGCTGTGGAGCAGGAAAACCTGGCCAAGAACATCGTGGAAGTTCTTTACCCGAACGACAACCACTATGCCGGCAAGGAGCTTCGCTTAAAGCAGCAGTATTTCTTCATTTCCGCCAGCGTTCAGACGGCCGTGAAGAAGTACATGTCCAAGCATCACGACATTCACAAGCTGTACGAGAAGGTCTGCTTCCAGTTAAACGATACGCACCCGACCGTGGCTATTCCGGAGCTGATGCGTATTCTCTTAGATGACTATCATCTGGAGTGGGATGAAGCCTGGGATATCACCACCAAGACCTGCGCGTATACCAACCACACGATCATGGCGGAAGCGCTCGAGAAGTGGCCCATCGACCTGTTCAGCGTGCTGCTGCCTCGTATCTACCAGATCGTCGAGGAGATCAACCGCCGCTTCTGCGCGAAGATCGCCGAGATGTATCCGGGCCGCCAGGACAAGATCGACCGCATGGCGATCATCGCGGGCGGCCAGATCCGCATGGCTTACATGGCCATCGCCGGCAGCTTCTCCGTCAACGGTGTGGCAAGACTGCACACCGAGATCTTAAAGAACCAGGAACTGAAGGACTTCTACGAGATGATGCCCGAGAAGTTCAACAACAAGACGAACGGCATTACGCAGCGTCGTTTCCTGCTGCACGCCAACCCGCTGCTTGCCGACTGGGTGACCAAGAAGGTGGGCGACGGCTGGATCACCAATCTGCCGGTCATTCAGGGCATCGAAAAGTGGGCGGACGACGAGGAAGCCCAGAAGGAATTCCGCGAGATCAAGTATCAGAACAAGCTGCGTCTGGCGGAGTACATCAAGAAGAACAACAACATCGACGTGGATCCGAACTCCATCTTCGACAGCCAGGTCAAGCGTCTGCATGAGTACAAGAGACAGCTCTTAAACATCATGCATGTTATGTACCTGTACAACCAGCTGAAGGACAACCCGGATATGGATATGGTGCCCCGCACCTTCATCTTCGGCGCGAAGGCAGCCGCCGGCTATCGCCGTGCCAAGATGACGATCAAGCTGATCAACTCCGTCGCGGACAAGATCAACAACGATCCCGATGTGCGCGGACGCATCAAGGTGGTCTTCATTGAGGACTACCGCGTCTCCAACGCCGAGATCATCTTTGCCGCGAGCGACGTATCCGAGCAGATTTCCACCGCTTCCAAGGAAGCGTCCGGCACGGGCAACATGAAGTTCATGTTAAACGGCGCCCTGACCCTTGGCACCATGGACGGCGCCAACGTGGAGATCGTGGAAGAGGTTGGCCTGGAGAACGCCTTCATCTTCGGTATGTCCTCCGATGAAGTGATTCACTATGAGACCTGCGGCGGTTACAATCCCCGCGAGATCTTCGACAACGACCCGGATATCCGCCGCGTCATGATGCAGATGATCAACGGCTACTACTCGCCCGAGAACCCGAACCTGTTCCGCGAGCTGTACGATTCTCTGCTGATCGGCGACAATGGCCGCCCGGACATCTACTTCATCCTGAAGGATTTCCGCTCCTACGCCGATGCGCAGAAGCGCGTGGAGGAAGCCTACCGCGATCAGAAGCGCTGGACCCGTTCCGCGATCCTGAACGTGGCGCACGTAGGCAAGTTCAGCTCCGACCGTACCATCGAGGAATACGTGCGCGATATCTGGCACCTGACCAAGGTGGATGTGAGAGTCAAATAAAGGAGAAAAAATCATGATTGTCTGTCCATGGAACGAAATTGATCGTTACGAAAGCATTATCCCGAACCTCGCCCAGGCGAAGAAGGCTGTGGAGGAGCTCGGAAAGACCGGCTACCCGGTCGGACGCTGCGAATTTGAGGGCGGTTACGTGTTAAGCCAGGAGCCCACCACGAAGGAGTTCGCCGCTGATAAGTTTGAAACGCACAGCCGTTATCTGGACATTCAGATCATCCTGGAAGGGCAGGAGATCATGTACTACCAGCCGGTGGCAAACTTAAAGGAAGCGGTTCCCTACAATCCGGAGAAGGACATTCAGTTCTTTGAGGGCAGGAAAGAGGACTCCGTGCCCGTTTACTGCCAGGCCGGGATGTGCTACGTCGTGTACCCGGAGGATGCTCACATGCCGTCTCGCATAGTGGGAGAACCGGCTTTTGAGAAGAAACTGGTAGTCAAACTGCCGCTGTAAAAATGATGGACCGGAGGGTTTTTAAGACCCTCCGGTTTGTTGGCTTTACAAAACAGGGAAAGAAGGCAGATGTAAGATGGAGAAGGAAGAAGAGCGGCGGGGATCTGCAGGTGAGGGAAGGCCTGCGGGTGAGCCACTTAGGAGAAAGGAGCGCCGGGATTTTCGGGATTTGTCGTTCTATCAGATCTGGATCCGGAGCTTTGCGGACGGAAACGGAGACGGCATAGGGGATCTGTATGGGGTGTACGATAAACTGGAGTATATTAAATCGCTGGGGGTGGATGGCATCTGGTTTTCGCCGATCTATCCGTCGCCGAACGCCGATTACGGATACGACATTTCCGACTATCAGAATATCCACCCGGATTACGGAACGCTGGAGGAATTCAGGAAGGTTCTGGACAAAGCGCATTCGTTAGGGCTTCTGGTGCTCCTGGATCTGGTGGTCAACCATACCTCGGATGAACATCCCTGGTTTATCGAGAGCTGCAAGGGGAAGGATAATCCCTACAGCGATTACTATATCTGGCGCGACGGGCGCCGAAAAAAGGGAAAAGAAGCGCCGCCCAACAACTGGTTCTCGCAGTTTGAGGGGCTGGCCTGGGAATATAACGAACAGCGGGGGCAGTATTATCTGCACGTGTTTGCGAAAAAGCAGCCCGACCTCAATATGGACAATCCGAAGGTGCGGGAGGAAGTAAAGAAGATCATGCGCTTCTGGCTGGACATGGGCGTGGACGGTTTCCGGGAGGATGTCATCACCTACATCTCCAAGAAGGAAGATTTACCGGACGGGCTGTCGTTTCTGCCGGCCATCAACGGGCTGCCGCACTACAAGGACGGGCCGAACCTGATGAAGTACCTGGAGGAGTTCCGCGAGGTGACAGACGAGTACGGCGCGCTTCAGATCGGGGAGGCGCCGATGACGCCCATGAAGACCGCGCGCCGCTATGTGAGCGGGGAGCGCAGAGTGCTGGATATGGTCATCCAGTTTGACCATATGATGGCGGACTGCTTCCTCACGGAGTACGTGCACCACCGCTTCCTGCTGCGGAAATTAAAGCGCGCCATCTCGCGCTGGGAGTATGGCCTGGCGGGGAAGGCGTGGAACGCCTGGTATCTGGAAAATCACGATCACCCGCGGGTGATCAGCCGCTACGGAAGCGAGAAGTTCTGGCGGGAATCCGGCACGATGCTGGCGGCCGCGTACCTGTTTTTGCAGGGATGCCCGTTTATCTATCAGGGGCAGGAGCTGGGCATGACGAACATTCGCCTAAGCTCCATCGACGACTATCTGGACGTGGCGTCCAAGAACGCGTACCACAGCTTTCATCTTTGGGAGAGCGTGGAAAAGCGTCTGTGGCGCATCCACGTGTCCAGCCGCGATTCGGCCCGCACGCCGGTGCAGTGGAGCGGGGAAGAACATGCCGGGTTTACGAAAGGGACGCCCTGGTTTTTTGTGAACCCCAACTACCCGCAGGTAAACCGGGAGGCGGAGGAAAAAGATCCGGCCAGCATTCTGAATTTTTACCGGCGCGCGCTTAAGCTCCGCAAAACAGAACCGGCGCTGTTAAAAGGCAGCTTTAAGGAGTACGACGCGCTTAGCGGGCGGCTGTTTTTGTACGAGAGGAGCCTCGGAAATGAGCGGTTTCTGATCGCCTGCTCCTTTACGGAAAAGGAGTTTTCCTTCCGCCTGCCGAAAGCGTTTCGGGGCCGGGAAGGGCTTTGCGCGCTGGACAATTACCCCGGGGAGGGAAAGCCCGTGGGAGAGCGGGTGAAGATGAGGCCCTATGAGGCGAAGGTGATCGCCTACAGAGGTTGAAAAACATAGAGGTGAGAAAATGAGAGTTTGTCTGTTGAATGATTCGTTTCCGCCCGTGATTGACGGTGTGGTAAACGTGATGATGAATTACGCCGATTACCTGATCAAGGATTACGCGTCCCCGGTGATCGTGGGAACGCCGAGCTATCCGGGAGCGGATTATCAGAAGTATGCCTATCCGGTGGTGGCCTACCCGAGCTTTGACACGGCGGCCATGGCCAGCGGCTACCGCACGGGAAATCCGTTTGACGGCAAAGCCGTCGCGGAATTGGCGGATTTTAAACCGGATATCATTCATGCCCACTGCCCGGCCTCCGCGACCGTGATGGCGAGGCTTTTAAGAGAGCAGACCGAGGCTCCGATCATCTTTACCTATCACACCAAGTACGATATCGACCTGCGTCGGACGCTGAAGGTGAAGCCGGTGGCGGACGAGACGATCAAGCTGATGGTGTCCAACATCGAGGCCTGCGACGACATCTGGGTGGTGAGCCGCGGGGCGGGCGAGAGCCTGGTGCAGCTTGGCTTTGAAGGGGAGTACCGTGTCGCGAACAACGGCGTGGACTTCGCGAAGGGCCGCGTGGATGCGGAGACGGTGCGCAAGGTGACGGAGGGCTACGATCTTCCGGAGGGCGTGCCGATGCTATTGTTTGTGGGGCGCATCATCACCTACAAGGGGCTGCCTCTTCTGATGGACGCGCTGCGGATTCTGGCGGCGTCCGGCCAGGACTTCCGCATGGTCTTCGTGGGAAAGGGTCCGGACGAAGAGCTCATGAAGGAGAAGGCCAGGGAATACGGCCTTTTAGACAAGGAAGGGCAGAAGGACAAATGCATTTTCGTGGGGCCGGTCTACGACCGGAACCTGCTTCGCGCCTGGAACACGCGCGCGGATCTGTTTGTCTTCCCGTCCACCTTTGACACGAACGGCCTGGTGGTCCGGGAGGCGGCGGCCTGCGGGCTGGCAAGCGTGCTGATCGAGAGCTCGTGCGCGGCGGAGGGCATCACGGACGACCGCAACGGGTTTACGGTTCCGGAGACCGCCGAGGCCATGGCCGAGCGGCTGATCACGCTGACGAAGGACTTAAATCACCTGCACGAGGTGGGCCAGCACGCGATGGATGAGATTTACATTTCGTGGCAGAGCGCGGTGGCGGAGGCGTATGACCGCTATCAGTTGATCCTCGAGAAAAAGAAGGCCGGCACGCTCCCCGCGAAGCGGAAAATCCCCACAGACTACCTGCTTTCCGCCACCGCAGCCGGCATGGACCTGGCCCACAGTGTGGAGATGAGCCCGGCGGCGCAGCGCCTTCGCCGGATGAGCGAGGATATGATCGGCTATCTGCAGGAGGCCACGGGCGGCATGATGGAGAACTTCCAGGAAAGCGGCGGGGATGTGGCGGATTTCCTGAAGGATGTTGGCGAGAATGTCTCCGCGGGCATGAAAGAGGCGCAGGAGAAGACGGATCGGTTCTGGCAGGAGGTTACCGATAATGTGACGGAGACTTCGGAGCGCATCAAAAAGGAATTCTCTGAGAGCGTATCGGAAGCGAAGGCGGAGGCAAAGGAGAAAACGGACCGCTTCTGGCAGGAGGTCACGGATAATGTGACGGAGACGACCGAGCGATTTTTCAGGGATATTGCCGATTTGAAGGCGGAGGCACAGGAAAAGTCGGCGAAGGACGGGAACGAAGACTAATAAGGGAGGAGAGAACATGCGTTATCCTACATTTTTGCCGGAAAACGGCACCATCGGCTTTGTGGCCCCGTCCTTCGGGTGCACCACGGAGCCCTATCTGACCTGCTTTGGCCGGGCACAGGAAGTCTTTCAGAGCATGGGCTATCAGGTGAGCCTGGGCCCGAACTGCTACAAGGAAGATGGGATCGGCATCAGCACAAAGCCGGAAGACTGCGGAAAAGAAATCAACGAGTTTTACACCTCCCCGTTAAACGACGCCCTGATTTCCTGCGGCGGCGGGGAGATGATGTGCGAGATCCTGGAGTACGTGGATTTTGAGAAGCTGAAGGAAGCGAAACCGAAGTGGTACATGGGTTATTCGGACAACACGAATTTAACCTTCCTCCTTCCGACGCTCTGCGATACCGCCACGATCTACGGCCCCTGCGCGCCGTCCTTTGGCATGGAGCCCTGGCATCCGGTGATCAGCGATGCCCTGGCGCTCTTAACCGGAAAGAAGACCGCGCTTACCAGCTACGGGATGTGGGAGAAGGAGTCGCTCAAAACCGATGAAAACCCCTGCGCGCCGTACAACCTGACGGAGAAAACCGTGCTGCACAACTTCCCGGAAGGGGACGTAGCGATGGAAGGGCGGCTTTTAGGCGGGTGCTTGGACTGCCTGGGAAATATCTGCGGGACGAAGTACGACGCGGTGGAAGCGTTCTGCGAGAAATATAAAGAAGACGGCATCCTCTGGTTTATGGAGGCCTGCGACCTGCACGTGTTTGATATCCGGCGGGCGTTGTGGAGACTGAAAAACGCCGGGTGGTTCAAATATGTGAAGGGCTTTATCTTCGGCCGCCCGGTCCATTTCGGGCAGGATGTGATGGGACTCAATCAGTACACGGCCGTGACGGACATGTTAAAAGACTTGAACGTACCCATCATCATGGACGCGGATCTGGGCCATCTGCCGCCCTCCATGCCGCTCATCACCGGCGCGATGGCGAAGGTGGAAACGCGCGGGAACGAGATGACGGTTCAGATGAGCCTTACCTAGGGGAAAAACTATGGAAATCGAACGGAAATTTTTACTGAAGGAGATCCCCGGATCGCTTTCGGATTATCAGAAAAAAGAAATCGAGCAGGTGTACGTATGCACCTCGCCCGTGATCCGCGCCCGGAAAACCGACGATCACTACACGCTGACCGTCAAAGGAAGCGGCATGCTGGCCCGCGAGGAGTTAAACCTCCCGATGTCCGCCGAGGCCTACGAGCACTTAAAAGCCAAGGCGGATGGCCATCCGATCACCAAAACCCGCTACCTGATTCCGCTTGAGGGGGGCCTTACGGGGGAACTGGATGTATTTCACGGGCTTCTCACGGGGCTTATCTTCATGGAAATCGAGTTTTCTTCCGTGGAGGAGGCGCTGGCCTACGTGCCCCCGGCCTGGGTTTCCGAGGATGTGACGGAGAATCCGAAGTATCATAATAGCTACCTGTCCCAGATTGAGAAATGGGTGTGACAGGGGATGTGTGACAGTGTGACAGGGGACGGGCCTGGGGTGTGACAGGGGACGGGCCTGTGTCACAT
>JAFVBO010000092.1 GCA_017479935.1 Lachnospiraceae bacterium | reverse complement strand
GAAGCCAAGAGCTTCTTCTCTTCCTTTTTTCCCTGTTTTCCGACAAATCGTTGAATTTCAGGGAAGCCAAGAGCTTCTTCTCTTCCTTTTTTCCCTGTTTTCCGACAAATCGTTGAATTTCAGGGAAGCCAAGAGCTTCTTTTCTTCCTTTTTTCCCTGTTTTCCGACAAATCATTGTATTCTGCATGGGGAAGAGGCCAATTGAGCCTAACCCCATGCAAATCAGAAGCTTCCAGAAGCTATTCTGCATGAAGAAAAACGCAGGCAACCTCCCAGTAGGGAGATTGCCTGCGTTTTTCATACATCTAAAAGGTTATACATTTTCCGGAAAAACCTGCGCCCGTCTCTTCTCAAGCGCGAAGAGCAGCAGCATACCCAGCACGCCGCAGCAGACCACTTCCCCGATGCCGACCGTCAGCATCAGATACCAGATGGCATCCGGAACTTCGTAGACAAGTCGCAAAACCCACGGAACGATTAAAACGTTAGCCACGATCGGCGGGATCGGAACCAGCCATTTGTTCTTCCGAAGAAGCCAGGAAAAGATGGCGCCAAGAAGCGTTGCCAGGCTTCCGAAGATGATGTCGTAGAGAGCGCAGCCGGTCAGGAAGTTTGCCAGAATGCATCCGATCCACAGGCCCGGGATGGCCGCCGTCGTAAAGTACGGCAGGATGGTGAGCGCTTCCGACAGACGGAACTGGATGGCTCCGCTGGCGAGTCCCATGGCATTGGCCAGGAACGTCAGCACGACATAGAGGGCGGCAATGATGCCGGCCTGGACGATGAAGGTTACCTTTTTGTTCATTTGTTTTTCTCCTTTAGTTTTGTTTTAGGTCAGGAAGGTCTCGAACTGACCGCTTTACATGCGCCGGTGGCAGGCGAAAGACTGCCGGGCGCAAGCCTGCCTATTCTAACAGATAAGAAGGCGTTTAGCAAGGAGAAAAATGCAGCAAAAAAGCTGACAGGTGACAGGGAGGTGACAGGGGACGGGCCTGTGTCACAAAATTAGCTGGGAAAGGTGACAGGGGACGGGTCTGTGTCACATTGAAAATGTGACACAGGCCCGTCCCCTGTCACCCGCAGGCCCGTCCCCTGTCACTCTCAGGCCCGTCCCCTGTCAGCTAGTCCCCGTTTTTTATTCCTTCCTGTTTGTACTCTCCCGCCAGACCGGCTGCGTCCTTACATAGCTGAGCATGGGCGGGCGGCCGGGGTTTTCGATCCGGTTCAGCAGGATGTCGGCGGCAATGCGGCCGACATCAACCCCGGGGATCAAAACGGTGGTGAGCGACGGCTCCACGACGGCGGACTGCGCCGTGCCATCAAAACCGGTCACCATGATTTGTCCGGGAATGGAAAAGCCGAGCTGCTTGACAGCGTTCATGACATGGATCGCGATATAGTCATTGACACAGATGAGGGCGTCGGGAAGCTGCGGCATCTGGCGGAGCCTGCCAGCCAGCCATGTCTCGTCGCTGTAAGCTTCGCCATCCTTGTCCAGAATGCAGAGATCCCGGTCAAGGGTAAGCCCTGCCCTGGCAAGAGCGGTGTAGAAACCGATCCAGCGCTCGTGAAAACTGTTGCAATGATCGGCGTCACCGATAAAACCGATGCGGCGGGCTCCCTTGTCTATGACATGGTCGACCAGCGCCATGGTGCTGGCCAGATTCTCCATGGAGATGATGTCGCAATTGATCAGTGAGGTAGCAGCGCCGCAGCATCCGTCTACAAGAATAAGGGGCAGGCTAAGGTCACAGATCTGGTTGATATAGTCCTGGTCAAACAGTTCGATCCCCAGAATAGCCGCGGTCTGCTCCAGGTTGATCTGCGTCGGCAGGTTTCCCTTTCGAAGATCCTCATCCGAGATTTCGTACATCATCAGCGTGTAGCCTGCCCGGCTCAGCTGGGCGGCAAAGGCAGGAATAAAAATGCTGCCAAAATGGTAATCGCCAGGCATGTGACGAGTGAGGAGGACAACGTGACGTGTATGAAGTTTCGGTGAAGCAGACCCTTCCTCCGACAGCTGCAGATACCCCAGCTCCTGCGCTTTTTTGAGTACCATTTGTCTGGTCGTTTCCGGTACGGTGCCGCGGTCGTTAAAGACTTTGGAGACGGTGTTCCTGGATAAGCCGCAAGCCTCGGCCACATCTTGTATTGTTACACGTCGCAAGGCCATTTTAGTATCCTCCTAAAACCATGATTTCCGACTAGCAGGGGGTTCCTTTCCTATACAACAGGATCTCATGTTACATAGGGCTTTTTTATTATAGCATGAAGAAATTGAAAAGACAACGTGTGCATTTTGTAAACCGATTAAAAATCCGTTCGCATGTTGTACAAAAATCAAGAGGGATATTTGTGGAAAATCACATTTTGAATTCAATACGGCAAGGGCATATTGACATTTTGCAAAGATCAGGCTATGATATGCACAAACAAGGGATTCAATATGTAATCCAAGATTTACAAAATGTAAACCAAGCACGTGACGTAACGCAACGTCATCTCTTCATGGACAGGATGACTGCATTTTCCTGCAGACTGTCGAACTAAAACAAGGAGGCAAAAACATGGCTGAGGTACAACTGAAAAACATCAAAAAAGTCTACCCCTTCGTCAGCGGCGAAAAGAAGGTAAAAAAGAAAAAAGCTGACGAACCGGAAAAGAAGAAGGTGAACCTGCAGATCACCAACGAGGGTGTCGTGGCTGTACAGGCGTTTAACCTGGACATCAAGGACAAGGAATTCATCGTCCTGGTCGGCCCCTCTGGCTGCGGCAAGTCCACCACACTGCGTATGGTCGCAGGTCTGGAAGAAATCTCCGGCGGCGAGCTTTACATCGATGGCAAGCTCATGAACGACGTCGCACCGAAGGATCGTGACATCGCGATGGTGTTCCAGAACTATGCCCTGTATCCCCATATGAGCGTCTATGACAACATGGCCTTCTCCCTGAAGCTCAGCAAAGTGCCGAAGGATGAAATCGACAAGAAGGTGCGCGAGGCAGCTGAAATCCTCGATATCACCCAGTACTTAGAGCGCAAGCCGAAGGCTCTGTCCGGCGGTCAGCGTCAGCGTGTCGCCATCGGCCGTGCCATCGTACGCGCCCCGAAGGTCATGCTGATGGACGAACCTCTGTCCAACCTGGATGCCAAACTCCGCAACGAGATGCGTGCGGAAATCATCAAGCTCAGAAAGCGCATTGACACTACCTTTATCTATGTAACCCATGACCAGACCGAGGCCATGACCCTTGGCGACCGGATCGTCATCATGAGAGACGGTTACATTCAGCAGATCGGTACGCCGCAGGAAGTCTTCAACCATCCCGCAAACCTCTTCGTAGCCGGCTTTATCGGCATGCCGGTCATGAACTTCTTTGATGCCAATCTGGTACGGGAAGGCAAGCAGTACTTCGTCGAGGTAGACGGCTTCAAGGTAGAGCTTTCTCCTGAAAAGGAAGAGCGGCTTTTAGCCAATGACGTACAGTCTCAGCCGGTTACCCTGGGCGTTCGTCCGGAGCATACGGATGTGACCGAGCAGGGCATTGCTTCCAAGGTGGAAGTTGCGGAAATGATGGGTTCCTCCGTCCATCTGCATCTGGATGCCAATGGCAAGGATGTGATCGTGATCGTGCCGACCATCGATATGAAAGAAAGTTATAAGCAGGGCGATACCGTTCATTTCTCCTTCAAGGGCAAAGTGGCGCATGTATTCTCCAAGGAGACGGACAAAAACCTGGAGTTTTAGATCCGTTTACGCTTCATAGACATTCAAAAGAAATGGAAAGGAGAAAACCTGTATGGATTCTGCAAAAACCTCTCCGGCACCGGTGAAGAAGAAGGGAAGATGGCTGAAAAAACTCCGTGAGAACTATCCCTTTCTGGTCATGATCTTCCCCGCCGTGCTGGTCGTGTTCCTGTTTAACTACCTGCCGATTTACGGCTTACTGATCGCCTTCCAGGACTTCATGCCCGGCGATCCGATTCTGGGGGAATATACCCGCTGGGTCGGCTTTGATAACTTCACACGGTTCTTTAACGACGTGCAGTTCTGGCCCCTGATGTCGAATACGTTCCTGCTTTGCATTTTCGGCTTCATCATCGGCTTCCCGCTGCCCATCATCGTGGCACTGCTCTTAAATGCCACCAAGAGCCGCCGGACCGCAAAGATCCTCCAGACGATCTTTAACGGCCCGCACTTCATCTCCCTGGTCGTTATGGTCGGTATGCTGACCCTGTTCTTCGGACGCTACGGCCTGGTAAACAACATCATCGCAGCCATCGGAGGCGAGCGCGTCTCGTACTTCCTGCAAAGCTCCGCTTTCCGTCCGATGTACATCCTGTCCAGCAACTGGCAGGACTTCGGCTGGAGCGCCATCATCTATGTGGCAGCCCTGTCCAATGTTGACCCCGGTCAGCACGAAGCGGCGATCCTGGACGGCGCGACCCGCTGGCAGCGCGTGCTTCATGTAGACCTGCCGGCTATCATGCCGATGGTCAGCGTTATGCTGATCATGTCCATCGGCGGTCTGATGGGCGTTGGCTACGAGAAAGCCCTCCTGATGCAGACGGATGGCAACCTGGGCGTCAGCGAACTGATTGCCACCTACGTATACAAGCAAGGTCTTACCGGCGTGCCGGATCAGGCATACGCGACCGCCATCGGTTTATTTAACTCGATTATCAACGTGGTGCTCCTGATCATCGCCAACACGACCTCGAAGAGATTCTCTGAGAACTCTTTATGGTAAAGGAGGACGAATGCTATGCTAAAAAGAAAACAGGCAGAAGGCGGCCCGATCAAACTGACAACAGGAGACAGAGCGTTCTACATGGTGAACACCATCCTGCTCGCGCTCCTCGCGCTGATTGTCCTTTACCCGCTTTACTTCATTATCATTGCTTCTTTCTCCGATCCCGATGCGGTACTCGGAGGAAGAGTCATCCTGTACCCCGTGGATGTCACGTTTGAAGGCTATGCCAAGATCCTGCAGCGCACAGACGTATGGAGAGGCTACCTGAACACGATCATCTACACCATCCTCACCGTCATTCTGGCCCTGGCGGTCACGATCCCGGGTGGCTGGGCGTTAAGCCGCCAGACCATCCCCGGCAAGAAGTTCCTGATGGTGTATTTCATCATCCCGATGTTCTTTGGCGGCGGTCTGATCCCGTTCTACAACGTCATGAGCAGCCTGGGACTCATCAACACCATCTGGGCGGTCATCCTGCCCTCGATCCTGTCCGTGTGGAACCTGTTTATGACCCGTACCTTCTTCGAATCGAGCATCCCGCAGGGTCTGGTGGAAGCGGCCAAGATTGACGGCGCCGGAGAGTTCCGCATCTTTACGATGCTGGTACTCCCGCTTTCCAAGGCCATCATCGCGGTTATGGCTCTCTACTATGCCATCGGCCAGTGGAACAGCTATTTCAACGCCATGATCTTCCTGCAGAATGAAAACCTTTACCCTCTGCAGCTCGTGCTGAAGGAGATCCTGATCGCGTCCGAAAGCACCATGGGCGGCAGCGGCGAGACCATCCTGGAGCAGTACCGTCTGGCCAACCAGATCAAGTATGTCTCCGTTATCGTCTCCAGCGCCCCGGTTATGATGCTTTACCCCTTCGTGCAGAAGTATTTTGCTCAGGGTGTTATGATCGGCTCCCTCAAGGGTTGATGTCCCTCACTGTGTAAGCTTGCTATGAAACTGCTGACCCATTATTCCAACGAAATGAAAAAAGAGGAGAAAACCAAAATGAAAAGAGTATTATCCATGATCACGATCCTGGCGATCGTCCTCGCCCTTCCTGCCTGCGGCGGTGGCGGAAAGCAGCAGGATAACCGCACAAAGTCCAGCGTAGACGAACTGGTTGCCAATTACGGCTATCAGTGGACGGACACCAGCGCTCCCATCTTGAACGAAACGGGTGCAAAGGAGCTTTCTTTCAACATCTATTCTTCCAAGAACGCGTCCGCGCTCGACTATAACGACATGAAGATCATGCAGGATCTGTATGACAGCACCAACGTCTTCGTATCCTGGGAGAACGTGTCTGAATCGGTTTACAGCCAGCAGAAGAACCTGATCTTCGGCAATGCCAACGATCGTCCCGATGCGATCTATCACGCAGGCATGAGCGCCGGCGAAATCATCAAGTACGCGCAGCGCAACGTGCTGCTGCCCATCAGCGATTACCTGGAGTACATGCCGAACTTCTCCAAGATTCTGGAAGAGCGCCCCGACATCAAGAGCCAGCTCACCAGCGAAGACGGCAAGATCTACTCCCTGCCCCGCGTAGAGGAGATGGGCCTGTTACAGAGTCCCAACATCCTGTTCTTAAACAAGAACTGGGCTGCGAAGGCGATTGAGGCTGGTGCTGTTTCCGGCCTTTCCAAGGACGATCTGAAGGATGGCGTGTCCCTGACCGCCGCCCAGATGGAAGCGCTGCTTACCTACTTCCGTGACAACGATATGAACGGCAACGGCAAGACGGATGATGAGCGTCCGATGAGCTTTGTCTACAACAACTGGCAGGGCAATCAGTGCGACCTCTACGGCATGTTCGGCTTAAACGACAACCTGGAGCACCGCGTCATCGTGGACGGCAAAGTTACCTACACCGTGCTGGATGAGCGCTTCAAGGAAGCCACCAACTTCATCGCAAACTGGGTAAAGAATGACCTGATTGACAAAGTCTCCTTCGAGCTGAGCCAGGATAACTTCCTTGCCAACGGCAAGGGCCTTGAGACCTACGGCGCGTTCTACTGGTGGGAGAGTGAGACGGTTGTCTCCAATCCGGAAAACTATATCGTCTGCGCACCGCTTGTCGGTCCGAACGGCGATCAGACCGCCTGCGTGTCCAACAGCCCTGAAATCAGCACCGGCGAACTGATTTTCTTCAACGGCGTTCCCAACGTGGAAGTGCTGCTGACCTATTTCGACCGCTACTATGATCCCATGATCTCCGCGCAGATCAACTATGGCCCCATCGGCATCGTCTATGAAGAGAACCTGGATGCGAACGGCATGCTCGTTCAGAAGCAGCTGCCCGAAGGCGTAACCACCGACGAACTGCGTCTGCAGAACGCGCCTCTTGGCATCATCTACCTCTCTGACTACGCCTGGAACAACGTCGTCAACATGGAGCCCCGCGCCAAGCTGCGCTTAGAGCGTCTGGATGCGTACGTAACCCCTTACATCCCTGCCGGTGTGACGCCTACCCCGAATCTGCAGTTCACCCTGCAGGAACTGAACACCCTCAGCAGCTACGAGAACAACCTCAACGACTACATCCGCGTCAACCTCATCAAGTGGCTGATGAACGGCGGTGTGTCGGATGCTGACTGGGAAACCTTCCAGAAAGACTTAAGCGGCCGCACGCATCTGCCTGACATTCAGAAGATCTACCAGGATGCCTACGATCGTTACGCCAGCAATTCGTAAATGCGAAGGAGAATTTTACCATGAAGAAACATAATCAGATTCTTGCGGCTGTTCTGTGCTGTGGCATGGTCCTGTCTGCCGCTGCCTGCGGCGGGGAAGGCAGTTCTACTGCCGGTGAGAATACGGCTCCCGAAATCAGCGGTGTGTTCGACCAGGCGGTGGAAGCCGGTTCTGTGTTTGACGCGCTGGCCGGCGTGACGGCCTCCGACAAAGAGGACGGCGATGTCAGCGGGAAAATCGTCATCACTTCGATGCCCGATTTAAGCTTCCAGAATGGCAAAGTGACCATCAGCGATCCCGGCAACTACGAGCTGACCTATTCGGTCACCGACAAGGGCGGCATGGAGACCAAGGCTTATGCGACCCTGACCGTCACCAGACAGACCGGCGAAGCGGTTGTCTATCAGGATTTCGACTTCACCCTGGGCGGTGAGGCGGACGCGCACGGCTGGGAAGCCCGTATCGGCGAGAGCGCCGAGGCGACCGGCGAGTTAAAGCAGGGTGCCTTCGTGTTTGAAATCACCAATCCCGGCGACGGCGACGGAGCCATCCAGCTGGCGAAGCCTGGTTTCGCCCTGGAAGCCGGCGACTATCGCGTAAAGATCTGGGCCAAGTCCTCTGCACCTACCTATGCTCACCTCATCGCCCGCAACGAAAAAGCGGAAGGATGGGAGACCTTCGGTGCCGTGTGGAACGCCCGCATTGACGAAAACATTGCCCCCATTGAACTGGTCTTCACGTCTGGCGCAGAGGGAAGCGCAGAGCTTCTGCTGAACCTGGGCAAGATCACGCCGAACCCTGACAACGCAGAGGATACCACCCCCAAGGACTTCACCGTGACCATTGACAAGATCGAGCTCTACAAGATCACCGGCGAAGAGCATGAGGTGGAAGCGTTCTCTTCCGACATGACCGCGGAAGGTGCTGTCACCGTGGAAGCCGGCGACGGCGCTGCGGCTGCCTTTGAAGGCGGCGCAGTGACCATCGAGCGCTATCCCACCGACGGCGGCGTATGGAGCATCAAGGCCAACTTAGGCCTGGGCGGCCAGACCATCGCCAAGGATACCAAGTACTTCTATCACTTTACCGTGAACGCGGAGAACGGCGTAAGCGGCGAGGCGCTGGTAGAAAGCCTGAGCCAGTATCATGAAGCCCGCGTGAACTTCAACGGGTTAAACGCCGCAGCCGGCGAGGATGTGGTCGTCTCCGCTGTCTTCACGGCTGACCGCGATATCACGGATCCTGTGATCCGTCTGCAGATTGGCAACGCGCCCGAAGGAAAGACGTCCAACAAGATCACCATCAAGGATCTGGTCTTCGGCACCGTGGAAGGCGATAAGGAAACCGTCAAGACCACCGACAGCTTCAGCGTTCCCTACACGGGCGACGCGTACAGCTGGGGCACCTTCAATGCCACCGACGAGGAGAACGAGCGAGGCGTCGGCTCCATCTGGACCGAGAACGGCAGCCTGTTCTACCGCATCGATCAGGGCGGCGTTACCGACTGGCACAACAAGCTCTACATGAACCTGACGCTGCCGGCTGACAGCTACTTCACCGTCCAGATCACCGGTAAGGCCAGCAAGCCCGTTTCCTGCGGCTTCTTCCTCAATCCTGCCGGAAGCTGGGATCCGAGAGTCTCTGCAGGCATCGACTTTACCACCGAAGAGCAGACCTTCACCTTCGAAACCACCGATATTCTGATCCTGGATATGCCTTTTGAGATGCTGTTCCAGTTCGGATCGGCGAAGCTGGCGGAGATGGGCGATGTGACCATTGAGATTTCCGACATCACAATTCTGCAGAAAAGTGTTTACTAAAAATGGCTGAGAGGTTATAAATCTTTATAACCTCGCCGGAGTACGAGCAGAGGGGATGAAACTCCATCCCCTCTGTTCGGGGTTTTACGTAAAGGGAAAGGAACATACGCTATGAATCAGAAGCTCCTTTCGGCGGCGCTGGCTCTTTGCGTCCTTGTATGCCTGCTGGTTACAGGCTGCGGACAGAGCTATACCGTCAAGCTAAACGCCAATTATCCCGGAAGCGAAGACTTAGGGGAAGTCAGCGTCAGTTCAGGACAGACGCTTAACTCAGAGACACCCGTCCGGGAAGGCTATGTATTTGAAGGATGGTTTACAGACGAAAACCTGACGGAGTCCTTTAACACGGCATCGGACAAGGTGAAATCCGATCTGACCCTCTACGCGGCGTGGGACAAGGATACCGGCGATTCCATTCAGGAGCCGGGAAATGACAAGGATTTCTCCCGCCTGCGCACGCCGGGCAGCCAGGAAGAAGCCTACGACTACAGCTTCTTTTTCCTCCCCGAGACAGACGGCACGAGTCAGCCCTATGTGGGCGACACCATGCCCTATTACGAAGACGGCGTCTATTACATTTATTACCTGAAGGAAGCCGGGGACTCCTACAATCACTCCATTTATCTGGTCACGACCACGGATTTCATCACCTATACCGAGTATGACGCGCCGATCCTGGAAGCTAACAGAAGCGGCGGACAGGACAGCTGGATCGGCACGGGATCCGTCGTGAAGGTGGGGGAAAAGTATTATTTCTTCTACACCGGACATGGCAACGCTGCCACCCTGGAATATGCGGAAAAGGTTATGGTGGCCGAGGGTGACAGCCCACTTGCCTTTGTAAAACGCGAGGGCTGGGAGATTACCCCGCCGTCCTCGCTCGGTCAGAAGAACGACTTCCGGGATCCCCAGGCCTATGTCGATCCCGAAACAGGCAACATCATTCTGACGATCACCGCCTCCCAGGGCGGCGTGGCAAGACTGCTGAAATATACGCTGAGTCCGGACTTGCAGACGGTCACCTATGACGGGATCATCTTTACGGATCCCACCGGCGCCTTCTGGAACCTGGAGTGCAGCGATACCTTCCGGATCGGCGACACCTGGTACATCACCTATTCCGGTCAGGACGACACGCTCTGGTACGCCAGCTCCGAGAACCCCTACGGGCCTTACGGAGAACCGACCCGCCTGGATGCGAAGCTTTTCTACGCCGCCAAGCATGTGGAAGACGGGGAGAAGACCTACATGGTAGGCTGGGCCAGACGTTCCGAATCCGTCTCTTCGACGCAGGATGTGGCTGCCTGGGCCGGCAATCTTGTCGTGCAGGAAGTCATCCGGCTGGAGGATGGATCGTTAATCCTCGACCCGGTGGACTCTGTACAGGACAGCTTCCAGGTGCGCCGCGCCCTTCAGGTGGACGGCAGCCATCTGTTCCTGGAATCCGGCTCCCGCTACAGCTACACCGATGCCTTTACCTGCTATGAAAGCTTTATGCTGACCGGCGACTTTGTTTTCACAGGGGAAGGCACCTTCGGCTTAAGCTTTGATTACAACGGGCGCACGGAAAAGAACAAACTGATCGTGATGGATCCGAAGAATGACAAGATCAGTCTTGTCTTTAACGAGGGCAACACGCACATCACGGAGACATCCGCCGTGCTGGAGCCGGGCGAGAGTTACTCCTTCACCTACATTCAGGAGGGTTCTGTCGGCATCTTCTATCTGGACGGAAAAGCCTCGCTTACGGTCCGCCTCTACGGCGTCAGCGGCAAGACGATCCAGTTTTTTGCAGAGAACAACGCGATCCAGTTTACCTCTCTGCGTGAGTATACCAGAAACTGATCGATGAATAACTTTATGTGACATGGGGGGAGAAAGCTCTTCTGCCCCATGTGTATCAAATACAAGGAGGGAAGAATATGAACCGGATCTTTGGAATGGACAG
The DNA here is from genome assembly GCA_017479935.1 of Lachnospiraceae bacterium. GTDB lineage: Bacteria > Bacillota > Clostridia > Lachnospirales > Lachnospiraceae > RGIG5021. The sequence goes on along the minus strand of JAFVBO010000092.1, from coordinate 27,944 downwards.
CCCGTTGGTTGAAACACTGATGAAAGTAGGAGACTGCCTTTGCTTAAGCGTACTCTGGCTCGTATTCTCCCTTCCCGTATTCACAATCGGAGCCTCCTCTACGGCTCTGTACGCGACGGTTCATGCCTGTTTCCGCCGCAGTGAGGCAGGCATCTGGAAACACTTTTGGAATGCATTCCGGGAGAATTTCAAGCGATCCACCATCGCCTGGCTGATTGAGCTGGTGATTATAGCCGTGCTGATCCTGGACACCGTTATATTCCGCAGTATCCGGCTCACCGGCGACGTGATGGGAAATCTGTACTGGGCTGCGCTCTTTCTGGTTTTGATTGCCCTTACCTGGACCGCCTATGTGGCGGCGTATGCCGCCCGTTTTAACGGCACCGTCAAAGAGATTCTGTACTATGGCTTTCTTCTTCTGCGGGTGCATCCGTTAAAGGCGTTGCTCAACTTGCTGGAGATTGCGGCGGGGCTTGCCCTGTGTCTGATGGTGCCGTTTATGATACTGTTTACACCGGCGGCTGTATGCTGGATGAACAACATCAGCATCGAAAAGATCTTCCGTCTCCACATGCAGCCGGAGGACCTGGAGAAGGAAGCCGCCCGCGATGCCCTGGATCAGGGAATGTAAACAAGGATAGAATAGAAACAGGAGGAAAACCTGGATGACAAGTGAATTGCTGCAAAAAGCAAGGACTTTTGAAGCTCGCTACGGGCGCTTTATCCCGGACGATCAACGCCCCGTTTTTCATATGACGCCCAATATCGGCTGGATGAACGATCCCAACGGATTTTCGATCTATAAAGGAGAGATTCATCTCTTTTATCAATACCATCCCTACGAAAACAAATGGGGCCCCATGCACTGGGGACACGCCAAGACCCGCGATTTTATCCGCTGGGAGCGGCTTCCCGCGGCGATGGCCCCGGATATGCCCTATGACAAGGACGGCTGTTTTTCCGGAAGCGCGATTGAGCTCCCGGACGGAAGGCAGCTGCTGATGTACACGGGCGTGCGCCAGGTGCGGGCGGAAAACGGCGAAGTGTCCGATATCCAGACCCAGTGTGTGGCCATCGGCGATGGCGAAAACTATGAAAAGCTGGATATCAACCCCATTATCACCGCGGCGGACCTGCCCCAGGGCGGCAGTCCCCACGATTTCAGAGACCCCAAAATCTACAAGGAAGGCGACACCTACTATTGCCTGGTGGGCAACCGGCCGGCGGATGGCAGCGGCTCCATCCTTCTGTATGAGAGCAAGGACTGCCTGTCCTGGACCTATGACGGCGTGCTGGCCTCCTGTCACAACCAGTATGGCCTGATGTGGGAATGCCCCGACTTTTTTGAACTCGATGGAAAATATGTGCTGCTTGTCAGCCCCCAGGAAATGAATCCGATCGGGTTGGAATTCCATGCGGGGAACGGAACCGTGTGCATCATCGGCGGGTATGACCGGGAAAAGCATCATCAGATCCGGGAATGCGTGCAGGCGATCGATTACGGCCTGGACTTTTATGCGCCGCAGACCCTTCAGATGCCGGATGGCCGTCGCGTCATGATTGCCTGGATGCAGAACTGGGAAACCACCAACTGCCAGCCGCGCGGGATCCGCTACTTTGGAGAGATGACCATTCCGAGAGAACTGCATGTCCGGGATGGGCGTCTGATCCAGAATCCGGTGCGTGAGCTGGAAAACTACCGCAGCTACCAGATCCTGTACAAAAACGTGGTCTTCAGCGGCACGACCAGCCTGCAGAATGTTAAAGGCCGCGTGCTGGATATGACGGTCAAGGTTCGCCCTGCGATGGAAAACGGAAGCTACCAATGGTTTAAGATCAATGTGGCCATGGACGGCGAGCACTATGTCACCGTCCGCTATAAGCCGGAAAGCAACACCGTGCGGATCGACCGGACGCACAGCGGTTTTTCCCACGACATCGTATGCGTCCGCGATTTCCTGGTGCGGCCCTGCCAGAAGGAAATCAAGCTGCGCCTGATCTTAGACAGGCATTCGCTGGAATTGTTCGTGAATGACGGCGAACAGGCGGCAACCGCCATGCTCTACACGGATCTGAATGCTGACGCGATCAACTTTGAAGCGGACGGATGTGTTTCCATGGACGTGGAAAAATATGACCTGGTGATGGAATAAAAAAGGTGACAGGGGACGGGCCTGTGTCACAAAATTAGCTGGGGAAGGTGACACTGGCCCGTCCCCTGTCACCTTCCCTCAAAACGGCAGCTTTTGTGACACAGGCCCGTCCCCTGTCACCTTCCGGGATTCCTCTCTACAGGAATTTATCCAGCGCCTCTTCGCACTGCGGCATCTTCTTCACCTTCGGATCCATAAACAGTTTGCCGCGTGCCATCACCATGGACAGCGAGCGCAGGCGGGACAGATCCTCCAGAGGGTTCCCCTCGCAGGCGATGAGGTCCGCGCACTTGCCCTCCTCGATGGACCCGGTCACATCGCCCAGCCCCACGATCTCAGCGTTGCGCTTCGTGGCGGTATAAAGGGCGAAGGTGGTGGAGACATCGCAGAACTTGTGGAAATAGTTGACCTCGCGCCACATGTCATAGTGGGTGATGAAAGGACAGCCGGTGTCGGTGCCAAGGCCCACCGGGATGCCTTCTGCCAGGCAGTTCTTCGCGCAGTCGATGATGCCGTCAAACACCACCTTGCCGTTGAACTGGCTCATCTCATCGCAGTAGCTCACGCTCCGATCAAACAGCGCGTAGGGCAGGGTGGGAGAGAGCGTAGCGATGTGCACGGCCTTCCGGGACTTGAAAAGCTCGAGGATCTCCGGGGTTGTCTTCGCGCCGTGCTCAATGGTGTCCACCCCGTTTTCCAGCGCCACTTTCACGCCCTCCGGGCTCTCCACGTGCGCGGCGACCGGGAGCCCTAAACGGTGGGCTTCTTTGCAGCAGGCCTTCACGATGGACGGGCTCATGCGCAGCACGCCGGGTTCGCCCTTTTCGGTGGCATCCAGGACGCCGCCGGTGATCATCAGCTTGATGAGGTCGGGCTTCGCCTCGGCAATCTTCCGGACAAAATCCGCGCCCTCCGCCGGGCTCGTGGCCTCATACGCGAGGGACCCCGCCATGTGCCCGCCGGGCACGGAGACGGCCATGTCGCCCGCTAAAATGCGCGGTCCATCCACCTTGCCGGCGCTGATCAGATCGCGGATCCAGGTATCGTACGTCTCGATGCCGCCCACGGAGCGGAGCGTGGTGACACCGCTCATGAGCTCGGTTTTCACATAGCTCTTGTACATGATCTCCGCGTATTTGCGCGTCAGAGCGTTGGAGGTGACAAGGCGCACCAGCTTCCGGGCATCCGTCGGTTTCTTCTTGGGCTTTCCGGAGGCGGGGATGTGGACGTGCAGGTTCACAAGGCCCGGCAGCAGATATTTCCCCTTTAAATCGATCACTTCATAGCCGGTCGTGTCGCACTCCTGATCCGGGGCGATGCGAACAATTTTATCCTCCGAAACCAGGACGGTCAGGCCGGCTTCGGGGGTCATGTCTTCGTTGCCGTTTAATATGATACCGTTTGTAAATGCATATTTCATAGATGGCTTCTCCTTAACAGTCTCTATCTTTTAGAAGATTGTAATACGTGAGGCGCCTCCCGTCAAGGATTCGCTTGGGATGGAAAAGATAGGTGGACAAGTAAGGCAGGATGATGGTATACTACATGAATATGGTCGGGGAGGACCGGCAATCAGAATGCATACCAGAAATAGTCACCACAGGGAGGATCCTATGTATCATTTTATGACCAATAAAGCAATCAAGAAACGCATCTGGGACATTCCCGTCATTGCGATCTGTCTTCTATTTGTGTTTGCCGGCTTTGGCGTTTTCCTTGACTTTATGAAAGAGGGAGATATCGCTTCGGCCGCCATGAGCGTTGTCATCGTCGCGGTGAACGCCTATGTGGTTTACCGAATCCTGCGCCACCGCCTTCTGCAGGTGAAGGCATCCCGCTACGCCTTCGCGTTGGAGGATGCGCCCGGGATCGCCCTGTCTATGGATGAGTATGCGCAGATGCTGGCAGACGATAAGGCAGAACAGACTTTTCTTGTGCTTCGCCAGGGCGGATATCTGAAGGACGTCGCGTATAACGGCGCCACCCGCGTGATTACGCTTTTGAACACCGACAAGCCGGCCGTGACGGAAGAATTCATCACGCTGGAGTGCCCGAACTGCGGCGCGAAAACCCGCGTGTTAAAAGGCAGAAACGCGCGCTGCCCGTATTGCGATCAGGCGATTATACAAGGGCAGGAGTAATTTGCAGGTAGCACTCGGCGTGACACACGCCGCAGGCGGATGGCCGGGGACCTGTGCTGCCAGAGTAGTACCAATTTGCGTCGGGAGAATTTAAATGAAAATATGGATGATCCGGCACGGAGAGCCGGGAAACGGACAGGACAGCCTGACCGAAAAAGGCTGGCGGGAAGCGCATCTCTTGGCAGACCGGCTGGAAAAAGAAACCATGGACTATCTGTACGTGTCGCCCTTAGTGCGGGCGCGGGAGACCGCTGAGCCGCTGCTGACGCGGTTAAACCGGGAGGCGGTGATCCTGCCGTGGCTGACGGAGTTTTCCTACCCGGTGACGCGGGACGACGGAACCACGAACCCGGTCCCCTGGGACACCCTGCCGGCGCAGTGGACGAGCCACCCGGAAAACTTTACCCTGGAGGGCTGGAAAAACACGGAGCTTTCCAGGTCGGGGGATTTGGAAAGGCATTATGACGAAGTGATCCAGGGCCTCGACCTGCTCCTGGCTGAGCACGGCTATGCGCGGGATAGCTTCTGCTACCGGGCCGAGAGGCCGAACACCGACACCCTGGTTTTCTTCTGCCACTTCGGGCTGGAGACGGTGCTCTTAAGCCATCTGTTAAACCTGCCGCTGTACACTCTCTGGCACGCCACCTGCGCCCGCACCAGCTCCATCACAAGACTGGTGACCGAGGAGCGGCAGAAGGGGATCGCCTCCTTCCGCATGCTGACCTTCGGCGATGTCTCGCACCTGACGGCCGCCGGGGAGGAACCCTCGTTTCACGCGCGGTTCTGCGAGATGTATGACGATATGAGCCAGAGACATTAGTGGAAAGCGCTGTATCTCTTCAACAAAGCCGCTTGCACTCTGCTGCAAGCGGCGTAAAACTAGAGTTGGCATGCCAAGCCACAGGCAATTTGGCATGCGCGAAGCGCATTGCCTGTGGCTTCGTATCTGATCAGGAACTGAGCAGATACGAAGCGCCTGGAGGATAAAAAGATTGAATTTGGAAACACAGGAACAAAACGAAGCCGAGGCAGGAAGCGCCGTTAGAGAGAACGAAGCCGAGGGAGGGAGCGCCGTCATGGGGCAAAACGAACACCCCATCTTCGAGACCCACGCCCACTATGACGATGACGCTTTCGACGAGGACCGGGAAGCGCTCCTTGCGGCCCTGCCGGAAAACGGGATCACCCGGGTAGTCAACATCGGCTCCACCCTTGCAGCCACCGCGGGGAGCATCCGCCTGGCGGAAAAGTACCCGTACATTTACGCGGCGGCCGGCGTTCACCCGTCTGAGGCGGAGGAGTTAAATGAGGAAACCTTCGCCTGGTTAAAAGCCCAGCTGTCCCACCCGAAGGTGGTGGCCGTGGGCGAGATCGGCCTGGACTATTACTGGCCCGAGCCGGATCACGAGCTGCAAAAGGAGTGGTTTATCCGTCAGCTTCGCCTGGCGCACGAGGCGAAAAAGCCCGTGGTGATCCACAGCCGGGACGCCGCGGAGGACACACTCTCGATCATGAAGGCGGAGGCGGACGAAGAACTCTCCGGCGTGATCCACTGCTTTTCGTACTCCGTGGAGATTGCGCGGGAGTACCTAAACCGCGGGTATTTCCTGGGGATCGGCGGGGTTTTAACCTTCAAGAATTCCCGCAAGCTGAAGGAAGTGGCCGCCTACGCGCCGCTTTCCCAGATCGTCTTAGAGACGGACAGCCCGTACTTAGCGCCGGTGCCGCACCGGGGAAAGCGCAACTGCTCCTTATACCTGCCGCTTGTGGTGGCCGAGCTCGCCCGCATCAAGGACGTTTCGGAGGAGGAAGTGCGCCGCATCACCTGGGAGAATGCCTGCCGGCTGTATCATCTGCCGGTGGAATAAAAGTTGTTTCTTGATGGCACTTCTTGCGAGCGGGCCTGGATGAAAATGAGAAAGGCAGAGCCTGGCAGGCGCGGTAGAACAAAGGAAAAGAGCATCGCCTGGCAGGCGGTGCAAGAACAAAGAAAAAACACATCGCCTGGCAGGCGGCGCAAGAACAAAGGAAGAGAGCATCGCCTGGCAGGCGGCGCAAGAACAAAGGAAAAGAGCATCGCCTGGCAGGCGGCGCAAGAACAAAGGAAGAGAGCATCGCCTGGCAGGCGGCGCAAGAACTATAGGAAAAGGATAAGAATTCATGCCAACACTGGGAAATCCGGCCGGCACCATCGCCGTGCTGCAAAAGTATAATTTCCGTTTTCAGAAAAAATTCGGGCAGAACTTTCTGATCGACCCGCATGTTCTGGAGAAGATCATCCGTGCGGCGGAGGTGACGAAGGACGATTTCGTGCTGGAAATCGGGCCCGGCATCGGAACCATGACGCAGTATCTGGCCGAGGCCGCCCGGGAAGTGCTGGCGGTGGAAATCGACCGCTCGCTGCTGCCCATTCTGGAGGACACGCTGAGCCCGTATGACAACGTGACGGTGTTAAACGCGGATATCCTGAAGGTGGACATTGCCGAGATCGCGCGGGAAAAGAATGAAGGAAAGCCCATCAAGGTGGTGGCAAACCTTCCCTATTACATCACAACCCCCATTCTCATGGGCCTCTTAGAGTCCGGCGCGCCGGTTTCCTCCATCACCGTGATGGTGCAGAAGGAGGTGGCGGATCGCATGGCAGCCGGCCCGGGCACCAAGGACTACGGCGCGCTGTCTCTGGCGGTGCAGTTTTACGCGGAGACCTACCTGGCGGCCAACGTCCCGCTCAACTGCTTCATGCCACGCCCGAACGTGGGAAGCGCCGTCATCCGGCTTACGCGCCGGGAGGAGCCGCCGGTGAACGTTCACTCGCAGGAGCTCCTCTTCAAGCTGATCCGCGCATCGTTTAACCAGCGCCGGAAAACGCTTGTGAACGGGCTCAACAATTACGCGGGGCTTTCCTTCTCCAAGGAAGAAATCCAGGAAGCACTCCGCCAGATGAACCTTTCGGAGACCGTCCGCGGCGAGACGCTCACCCTTTCTCAGTTTGCGGAGCTGGCAGATCGGCTGGAGAAAGCAAGATAGAAGAAAGATGATCCAATTTCCCTGAAACTTCGCGAAAAGAAGAAAAAAAGGGAAAAAAGAAGCAAGCAAAGTAGTCAAATTCCCTGAAACTTTGCTCAAAGAAAAAAAGAGGGAAAAAAGAAGCAAGCAAGCCAATCAAATTCCCTAAAACTTCGCCGAAAAAAGAAAAAAAGGAAAAAAAGAAGCAAGCAAAGTAGTCAAATTCCCTGAAACTTCGCCGAAAGAAGAAAAAAAGGGAAAAAAGAAGCAAGCAAGCCCAACAAATTCCCTGAAACTTCGCCGAAAGAAGAAAAAGAGGGAAAAAAGAAGTGAGCAAGCCCAACAAATTCCCTGAAACTTTGCTGAAAGAAGAAAAAAAGGGAAAAAAGAAGCAAGCAAAGTAGTCAAATTTCCTGAAACTTCGCGAAAAGAAGAAAAAAGGGAAAATAACAGTATCTGTTCAGCACAGCCGCTTGCACTCCGCTGCAAGCGGCGTAAAACAAAAGTTGGCATGCCGAGCCACAGGCAATTTGGAATGCGCGAAGCGCATTGCCTGTGGCGTCGTAACTGCTCAGTTGCTGAGCAGTTACAAACACCCATAGATATGACAGGAGGAAAAAACAATGCAGCACATCAGTGATCAGGTAAAAGTAGGACCGCATCGCGCTCCGAACCGTAGTTTATTTTACGCTCTCGGCTACACCAAGGAAGAGCTGGAGCGTCCGCTTGTCGGCGTAGTCAGCGCCTACTCGGAAATCGTTCCCGGCCATCAGTGCCTGGATAAGCTGGCACGCGCCGTCATGGATGGCGTGCGCTTAGCCGGCGGCACCCCGGTGCTTGTCCCCGCCATCGGCGTCTGCGATGGCATCGCCATGGGACATCCGGGCATGAAGTATTCCTTGCCGTCCCGCGAGCTCATCTGCGACAGCACCGAATCCATGGCGCTTGCGCACTGCTTTGACGGCATGGTGCTCTGCCCCAACTGCGACAAGATCGTCCCTGGTATGGTGATGGCTGCGGCCCGCACCAACATCCCGTCCATCGTCTGCTCCGGCGGCCCCATGCTGGCCGGACACGTAAACGGCAAGCCGGCGACTTTAAGCAAGATGTTCGAGGCGGTCGGCAGCTACAAGGCCGGCCTCATCGACGAAGAAGGCCTGCGCGAGTTTGAAGAGAACGTCTGCCCCGGCTGCGGCAGCTGCGCCGGTATGTACACGGCCAACAGCATGAACTGCCTCTGCGAAGCCATCGGCATGGCTCTGCCCGGAAACGGCACCATCCCGGCGGTGTACTCCGCCCGCATTCAGCTGGCCAAGCACGCCGGCATGAAGATCATGGAGCTGATCGAAAAGCAGGTGAAGCCGCGCGATATCTTAACCTATCCGGCTTTCATCAACGCCCTCACGACCGACATGGCGCTGGGCTGCTCCACCAACACCGTGCTGCACCTGCTGGCCATCGCCAATGAAGCCGGCGTGGACATCAACTTGAATACCATCAACGAGGTGAGCGCCCGCGTGCCCAACCTCTGCCACTTAGCCCCCGCAGGCCCCACGCACATGCAGGATCTGTATGCGACAGGCGGCGTGCAGGCCGTGATGAGTCAGCTGGCGGAAGCCGGGCTCTTAAACCTGGACATCCCCACCGTGACCGGCAAGACCGTGGGCGAGAACGTCTGCGGCGTGAGGAACCGCAATCCCGAAGCCATCCGGCCGCTTGACAACCCGTACTCCCAGACGGGCGGCCTGGCCATCCTGTTCGGCAACATCGCCAAGGACGGCTGCGTCGTAAAGCGCAGTGCTGTCGCGCCGGAAATGCTCGTGCACACCGGCCCGGCCCGCGTGTTTAACAGCGAGGAAGAGGCCATCGAGTGCATCTACGGCGGCAAGATCAACCCCGGCGACGTGGTGGTCATCCGCTACGAAGGCCCGAAGGGCGGCCCCGGCATGCGCGAGATGTTAAATCCCACCTCGGCCTTAGCTGGCATGAAGCTGGACAAGACCGTGGCGCTGATCACGGACGGCCGTTTCTCCGGCGCCTCCCGCGGCGCGTCCATCGGCCATGTGTCCCCCGAAGCCGCATCCGGCGGCCTGATCCGCCTGGTGGAAGAGGGCGATTCGATCACGATCGACATTCCGAACTACTCCATCCATCTGAACGTGGATGACGAGACCCTGGCCAAGAGAGAGGCCGCTTTTGTGGCACCGCCGAAGAAGGAAGTGACGGGCTGGCTGTCCCGCTACGCGCGCCTTGTCACCAGCGCCAACACCGGCGCCGTGATGGAGAAATAGCGCGGAGTGCTTAAGAAGTGAGGCGGGTGCCAAGCCTCTTGTTAAGGAAAGCGAGAGAAAAAGCGCAAAGTACTTAAGAAGTGAGGCACGTGCCAAGCCGCTTGTTAAGGAAAGCGAGAGAAATCGCGCAGAGTGCTTAAGAAACCCCAAATAGGAGGAATCATGCTCTTAATCAAGAACGGACTCATTCACGATATGGTAAGCCCCAAGGCGTACGAGGGCGATATCCTGGTGGACGGCGGAAAAATCGCCGCCATCGGGAAGAACCTGGACGCCCCGGAGGATGTGTGGGCCATCGACGCGGACGGAAAGGAAGTCTATCCCGGCTTCGTGGACGCGCATTCGCATCTGGGCCTGGACATCTACGGCATCGGCTATGAAGGAAACGATTATAACGAGATGACGGATGTCTGCTGCCCGCAGCTGCGCGGCATTGACAGCTTCAACCCCTTCGACAAGGCGATCGAGATGGCCTTGTCAGGCGGCGTTACCACGGTCGGCACCGGCCCCGGAAGCGCCAACGTGCTGGGTGGCACCTTCTTTGCCGTCAAGACCAAGGGCGTGCGCGTGGATGATATGGTGGTGAAAAATCCCGTCGCCATGAAGTGTGCCTTTGGCGAAAATCCGAAGCGCTGCTATCGGGACAAGAGCGTGTCCGCCCGCATGACTGTGGCGGCCAAGCTCCGGGAGATGCTCTTTAAGACGAGAGAGTATCTGGATAAGAAGGAAGCCGCCGGGGACGATGTTGCAAAGAGCCCGGCCTTCGATATGCGCCTGGAAGCCCTGATTCCCGTGATCAAAGGAGAGCTTCCCTTAAAGGCGCACGCCCATCAGGCCAACGATATCCTGACGGCCATCCGCATCGCGAAGGAATTTGGCGTGAAGCTCACGCTGGAGCACTGCACGGAAGGGCACCTGATTGCGGATGAGCTGGCCCAGGAAGGCTACCCCTGCGCCGTCGGCCCCACGCTGACGCACGCCAGCAAGTGGGAGCTGCAGAACAAGTCCTGGATCACGCCCGGCATTTTAGCAGGCAAGGGCCTGCAGGTGTCCATCATCACGGACGCGCCTGTCATCCCGCAGCAGCACCTGGTGCTGTGCGCGAGCCTGGCTGCCCAGGCCGGCATGGATCCGTATGAGGCGATGAAAGCCATCACGATCAACCCGGCCAAGCACCTGGGGATCGATGCCCGGGTGGGTTCTCTGGAAGCCGGCAAGGATGCGGACATTCTGCTCTTTGACCGCACGCCGCTCCTGGCGCCAGCCGTGCCGCGCCTGGTGGTCTTAAACGGCGAAGTCGCAGCGGGCAATCTGTAAAAGATTAAAAGCAGACTCTGCGCAGGAGTCAGGCGAAAAACAGACTTCTTGCGAGGGTCAGCCTTGAAAGCAGACTCTGCGCATGGGTCAGGCTGGAAAGCCGGCCGGCCCGTCTTCGTCATAAGGAAAGAAAAATGACAAAAAGCTACAAAACGAAAGGCTCCCTCATCGGAGCCTTTTTGCGGGGAAGTAAACGGTTCTTCGTCGCGGGTGCCCTGTTTTCGGCGCTGACAGCGCTCACGGACCTCATCAATCCCCAGATCATCCGCTTCACGGTGGACAGTGTCATCGGAGAGAAAACGCCGAACCTTCCGGCCGGGGTGCAAACTCTGCTGGAACAGGTCGGCGGTCTTGGCGTGCTTAAAAAGAGTCTCTGGCAGATCGCGCTTGTGGTGATACTGGTGGCGCTTGTGGGCGCCGTTTTCCGCTACGTAAACCGTCTGGCCAACGCGGGGGGAGCCGAGCGCCTGGTGAAAACCATGCGCGATATGCTGTTTACACACATCGAAAAGCTCCCATTTGCCTGGCTGTCCAAAAACGACACCGGCGATCTGATTCAGCGCTGCACATCGGATGTGGAGACGGTGAAGCGCTTCCTTTCTGAGCAGCTCACCAGCCTGTTTCGCATCGTGGTGCTGATTGTGCTGGCACTCTTTTTCATGTGGGGGATCAGCCCGGCGCTCACGACAGCCGCCGCCGTGTTCATTCCTATCATCGTTTTATACTCACTGCTTTTCCACAACGGCCTGCAAAAGACCTTCCGCAAGGCGGATGAGGAGGAAGGCGCGCTGTCGCAGGTGGCGCAGGAAAACCTGACCGGCGTGCGCGTCGTGCGCGCGTTCGGCCGCGAGCGGCAGGAGAAGGACAAGTTTGAAAAACAGAATGATATCTACACCGCTGCGTATATGAAGCTATCTGTCCTGCTTTCCGCCTTCTGGTCGGTCGGGGATGGAATCTCGGGTCTGCAGGTGCTCACCGTCGTGCTGTACGGCGCGGTGCTGGCCACGCGCGGGCAGATCACTGCAGGCGACTACATCGCCTTCATTTCCTACAACGCCATGATTTCCTGGCCGGTCAGACAGCTGGGCCGCGTCATCTCCCAGATGAGCAAGGCCGGCGTGTCGGTGGACCGTATCTGGTACATCATGCAGGGGCAGGAGGAGACGGATCTTCCGGAGGCCAAACCGGCGCCCATGGACCAGGACATCACGTTCGACCATGTGTCCTTCCGCTACGGCGAGGACTTGCCCTGGGTGTTAAAGAATGTAAGCTTTACGGTTAAGGCACACACTACGCTGGGCATCTTAGGTTCCACCGGATCCGGCAAGTCCACGGCCATGCTGCTTTTAGATCGGCTGTACGAGCTACCGAAGGAAAACGGAACCATCCGCATCGGAGGCGTGGACATCCGGGAGATCAAAAAGGAATGGCTGCGGCAGAACATCGGCCTCGTGCTGCAGGAGCCACACCTGTTTTCCCGTACCCTGGCGGATAACATCGCCATCACACAGCCGGTCACGCGGATGGAAGAAGTGGAGGAGGCGGCGCAGACGGCGTGCCTGACGGAGACGGTTTCCGGCTTTGCCAAAGGCTATGAAACCTTCGTCGGCGAGCGCGGCGTCACGCTGTCCGGCGGACAGAAGCAGCGCACGGCCATCGCCCGCATGCTGCTGGGCAGGCCGCCGGTCATGGTGTTTGACGATTCCTTGTCCGCCGTGGACACGGAGACCGACGCGAAGATCCGGAAGGCGCTTCTGGAAGGAGCGGGGGCCGAGGGATTGCCTCTGCCGTCAACCAGGGCCGCTGAGGGATCGCCTCTGCCGTCAACAGGGGCCGCTGCAGGATCGACTCTGCCCGAAACTGCGAAGGCCGCGGCCACCCCTACGATGATTCTGATTTCGCATCGCGTTACCACGCTGATGGAGTGCGACAAGATCCTGGTGCTGCACGGCGGGGAAGTGAAAGAGTTCGGCACGCACGAAGAATTGCTTAAGAAAAATGGCATTTACCGCCAGATTTACGACATTCAGAACAGCGGCCGGCAGGAAAGCGAAGGCGTAAACCAGCCGTCGCCGGAGCAGGAAAATGTTGAGAAATCAACCGTAAGCGAAGCTGGCGGGAAGGAGGGCAGCGGCCATGAATGAGAATGAAAAAACCGTGCGCCTTCCCTGGTTCGGGATCCCGAAGGTTCTGCCGTATGCGAAAAAGTACGCGAAATTGATTGTCATCATGATGCTCCTCGGCGCGCTGACAAGCGTGATCGACTCGGCGTTTCCGCTGTTTCACCGCTACGCCTTAAACCATTACGTGGGAGAAGGTGTCTTGGATACGGTGGCCGTGTTTGCCGCGCTGTATGTAGGGATCCTTCTCGTGCAGGTGGCGGCGAACTTCATCAGCACGTACTTAAGCTCCAAAGTGGAACTCGGCGTCGGGCGCGACCTGAAAAACGCCGCGTTCACGCACCTGCAGACGCTGTCCTTTTCCTATTTTAATCAGAACAGCGTGGGCTACGTGCACGCCCGCGTCATGAGCGATACGGACCTGATCGGCACACTGCTTTCGTGGCGGATCATGGATTTTGTGTGGAATTTCTCCTACATTGTCTGCGTGTTCGTCGTCATGCTGACGATCAACCGCTCGCTCGCCTTCGTGCTGCTGATGCTGGTCCCCATCGCGGCCCTCTTTATCGCCCTTTTCCAGAAAAAGCTCATCGGCTTAAACAGGAAGGTAAGAGAGATCAACTCCCGCATTACGGGAAACTTCAACGAAGGCATCACCGGCGCGCAGACGATCCGCACGCTGGTCATTGAAGAAAAGATCGGCCGTGAATTTGAAAAAGACACGGAAGACATGCGCTGCACCGCGGTTCGAAGCGCCCACGTCTCGGCCCTGTTTGTCTCCGTGGTCACGCTCCTGTCATCTATCGCTCTGGCGCTCGTGCTCTGGCAGGGCGGCCAGCTGACGCGCGAGGCGGTGATGGAGATCGGCACGCTGTCGGTCTTCATGTCCTACGCCATCGGGATCATGGACCCCATCCAGTACCTGATCGAGATGTTCACCGCCATCATCCAGACTCAGGCCAACATCGAGCGCTTCACCACGCTCATGGGCACGCAGCCGGACGTCAAGGACACGCCGGAGGTTCTGGAAAAATACGGGGACGTTTTTACGCCGAAGAAGGAAAACTGGGAAGACCTCTCGGGGGACATCACCTTCGAGGACGTTTCGTTCCGCTACCCGGACGGCGAGGAGCTGGTGCTGGATCACTTCACGCTGCATGTGCCGAAGGGAACCAGCGTGGCCATCGTGGGTGAGACCGGCGCGGGCAAATCCACTCTGGTCAACCTGGTGTGCCGCTTCTACGAGCCCACGAAGGGGCGCGTGCTGATCGACGGCAGGGACGCCCGCGAGCGCTCCCAGCTGTGGCTGCATAGCCACATCGGCTACGTGCTCCAGTCGCCGCACCTGTTTTCCGGCAGCGTGCGGGACAATATGCGCTACGGCAAGCCGGACGCCACCGACGAGGAAATCTGGGCCGCGCTGGCGCTTGTCTCTGCCGATGAAGTGGTGCGCCGCATGGGCGACGGCCTCTCCAGCGAGGTGGGCGAGGGCGGAAGCCTCTTATCCACCGGCGAAAAGCAGCTGATCAGCTTCGCACGCGCCATCATCGCTGATCCTGCCATCCTGGTGCTGGATGAAGCCACCTCCTCCATCGACACCGTGACCGAAAAGGCCATCCAGGAGGCCGTGGGCAAGGTAATCCGCGGCCGCACCTCCTTCATGGTCGCGCACCGCCTCTCCACCGTCGTGGACGCGGACGTCATCCTGGCGGTGCGGGATGGCAAGATTGTGGAGATGGGCCGCCACGAGGAATTGATGGCAAGAAACGGATATTACAGCCATCTCTTCCGGCAGCAGTATGAGGAAAGCGAGCAGAAGGTGGCTTTTGCAAGAGGAGTTTGATGTGTTTCTATCTGGCGCGAGGTGCTGGATACGTGGCGCGGGGCTAAAAACAGCCCGCGCGCCACGCAAACAAGAAGGTGTAGAGAGGCCCATATACGTGGCGCGAGGCTAAAAACAGCTATCGCACCACGCAAATAAGAGAGAGTAGAGGCATCTATATACGTGGCGTGAGGCGCAAAAGCGCCCGCACGCCCCGCAAGCAAGAGAGAAGGGAGAAAACCAATATGAAATTTAAGGACATGCCGTACGAGCGCCCCGACATCGGGGCGATCAAGAAAGAGATGGAAGAGAGAACCAAGGCCTTTGCGGAAGCGAAGACTGCCGAAGAAGCCATTCAAATCTTCCGGGAAGCAGACGCGGCGTCGCGCCACGTGGACACCTTGGGGACGCTGGTCAGCATCCGCCACTCCATCGACACCCGCGACGAATTCTACGACGCGGAGGAAACTTTCTGGAACAGTGCCGCTCCGGAGCTGGCAGAGTACTCTCAGGAGTTTACCAAGGCCATCCTGGCGTCTCCGTTCCGCAAGGAGCTGGAGGCGGAGTTTGGCGAGATCGTCTTCACCAACGCCGAGATTGAGAAGAGAAGCTTCTCGCCCGAGATCGTACCGCTCATGAAGCAGGAAAATGACCTGCGCATGCAGTACCACAAGCTCATCGCCTCCGCGCAGATCCCGTTCGAGGGCGGCGTGTACACGATTTCCCAGCTCTCGCCGTTTAAGAACGATCCGGATGATAAGCGCCGCCTGGCGGCCTGGAAGGCAGAAGGGCAGTGGTACAAAGACAACCAGGCAGAGTTGGACGACATCTACGACAAGCTGGTGCACCTGCGCGATGAGATGGGCCGCATCATGGGCCACGAGAATTACATCCCGCTGGGGTACGACCGCATGGGCCGCAACTGCTACGACAAGAACGATGTGGAAAAATTCCGCGCGGCGGTGAAGAAATACCTGGTGCCCGTGGCGGACGAGATCTACCGCCTGCAGGCAAAGCGCCTTGGCAAGGAATATCCCATGAGCTTCGCCGACAACGCCCTCGAATTCCGCTCCGGAAATCCGAAGCCGGCCGGCACGCCTGACGACATCGTGAAGGCGGCGACAAAATTCTACACGGAGCTGTCCCCGGAAAGCAAGGAATTCTTCGAGGACATGCTGGCGCACGAAACCATGGACCTTTTGTCCACCGAAGGCAAGTCGGGCGGCGGCTACTGCACAAGCCTGCCGGATTACGACATTCCGTTCATCTTCGCCAACTTTAACGGCACCCAGCACGACGTGGAAGTCATGACCCACGAGGCCGGCCACGCCTTCGCCGAGTATGTCAACCGCCACCGCGTGCCCCAGTCCACCGTCTGGCCCACGATGGAAGGCTGCGAAGTGCACTCTATGAGCATGGAATTCCTGGCCTGGCCCTGGGAAGAGAATTTCTTCGGAGATGACACGCGCAAGTTCTACTTCAGCCACTTATCCGGCGCGCTCACCTTCATCCCCTACGGGACCATGGTGGACGACTTCCAGCACCGTGTGTACGAAAAGCCCGACATGACCCCGAAGGAGCGCCACGCCGTATGGAAAGAGCTGCTTGGCGTCTACA
This sequence comes from Lachnospiraceae bacterium, assembly GCA_017479935.1. Lineage (GTDB taxonomy): Bacteria > Bacillota > Clostridia > Lachnospirales > Lachnospiraceae > RGIG5021. Next base: position 11,477 of record JAFVBO010000092.1, on the reverse strand, counting down.
TGCCCTGGATGAAGCTGGACGGCGGCATCCCCTTCTACAGCGAAGGCGAAGGCTGGCAGCGGCAGCAGCACATCTACGCCAGCCCCTTCTACTACATCGATTACTGCCTGGCGCAGACCGTTGCCCTGGAAATCTGGGCGCTGGAGCAGAAAGACTTCAAGGATGCCTGGAAACATTACATGGACTACACCGCCCAGGGTGGCAGCGATGTCTTCACGAACCTCCTTGCGAAGGCCAACCTGGTAAGCCCCTTTGAGGAAGCCTGCCTGAAGGAAGTCTGCGCTACCGCGAAGAGCTTCCTGGAAGGGTATGACCTGACGGGGATTGAATAAAAGAGAAGGACATACCGCGGAAGCTTAAAAAGGCCCCGAAGGTCTGTCTAAGGCGTCCGGGAAAGCAAAAAGAGGCATACCATCAGGCCAGAAAATGGCCTGATGGTATGCCTCTTTCCAAACAGGAGAAAGTCCTACGAAAGTGGCACATTCTCGTCGTGGTAAGTGCCTGTCGTGCAGCAGGCCAATAGCTTCTCCCAATGCTCGTAGCCGTGCACCTGCATCACGAATGTCTCCCCATCTACCTGAAGTTCCACGAGAACCCTCTCGCCGGAAGCATTCAGAGGGGCAGCATACACAGTGGCTATGCCACAGATGTCAATCCGGATCGCTTCTGACCGCTTCGGACGCCGAAACAGTGTCATGGCCGGATCGAGCTCTAAATAATAGAGGAGTGCCCGGTAGTTTCCGGGGACGATGAAGGTGCGAGTCCCCTGGTATTCCGTGACAATTGCCTTGGAAAGATCCGGCAGGACAAATTCACCGACTTCCGCACCGTCAACAGCCGCGCCGGCCGCCGCATCGTCAACAGCCACGCCGCCAGCAACACTGCCAACAACACCGCCAGCTTCCGCGCCGCCAACCACCGAACCACCGTCAGCTTCCGCGTCTTCCTTATCCGACGTGGGCAAATCCCATTCCTCCACCGCCATGGAGGCCGCCGTCATGATCGATTCAATCTGGAAGCGGAATTCCACCAGCTGCATGCGGGCCTGAACCAGGTATACGAAGCTTCCGATAATGCCTGCCAGCAGCAGAATGACAAAGCCAACCAGCAGCTTAAAACCCCATTTTCTCATGCGCGTTTCCCTCCTTAACCGGTTTCTTTACCGACGAAATCCCTACAGACCATCTACAAAGGCTTCCCTTAATTCCGAATCCCAAATCCTCTTTCCTTATTTCCCGGGCACTTCCTTAATCCCCTGATAAATCCCCCGGGCGTACCAGGCCGAAAAGAGGGCAACAAGACAGGTCCCCGCAAGAAGCAAGAGCCCCAGCCACTCGTTGGAAGGCGCCTGAAAGCCAAGCAGAAACACCAGATCGCCCACCACGGCGATGGCGGAGAAAATGGCACCGCCTGCCGCGCTTCGAAGCACGCGCCCCACACTGACCTCCCGGTCTGTCCGCGTCATCTTTTCCGGGGCGACAAAGGAAGAGAAGCACCCCATCAGCCAGTAAAGGGCAGGAAAGAGGCACAAAGAGGACGGGAGAAACACGTACATCACGCGGGTTCCGGGGAAATCCAGCAGGTAGTAGGCGAACAAAAGCCCCAGGAACAAAAGACCTAAAAGGCCGAAGACAATGGCCCGCTTTTTCGTGTCTTCCGGCTTTTCCTGTTTAAAATAGGAACCTTTGTAAACGGGTACGGTGGTTTCGCGGCCGGTCTTCGGATCCAGGCGGCGTTCATTGACCCAGTCGTTCTTGTATTTGCGCTCTTTCATAATCTGTATATCCTCCTGCATTTATCCCGGCGAACCAATGCTTCATCCCGGCGACCCACAGTATACCATTTTAAGAAGAGAAGGGCAAGTTCCTCTAAGCGACAAGACCTTGAACTTTCCCGAACTCCGTACCCCTCGCCCGAAAGGAACATACGCGGGTACCAGCCCCAACTCTCTCAAAACGCATAAGCATACCAACCCCAATAACCCTCACAAATTCAACATTTCGACTTCAAACCCGACCAAACCTGTATAATGTATACGTTTTACATTTATGTGAATCAGCCGTGAACCTTCAAAAAAATTTTATCAAAGATTGACAAAACGGCCTCCATTCGGTACAATAAAAATTAACTTTTGGTCGGCAATTTCGACCGCCAAGAGAAATTTTTTTGGGAGGTTTTAGAGTATGAAGAAGTTTTTTGCTATGCTGCTTGCAGCGTCTATGGTTCTGTCCATGGGTACCGCTGCTCTGGCTGATGGCGAAGAGCCCGAAACCAAGGCTGCCGAAACAACCGAAGTAACCGTCGTGGGTACTCCTCTGGTTGTGGCAACCAGCAAGCTGTCTCAGAAGTTCAGCCCGTTCTTCGCGGATACCGCGTATGATCAGGACGTGGTTGGTCTGACGCAGATCGGCATGATGACCACCGACCGTGTGGGCGGCATCGTCTACAACGGCATCGAAGGCGAAACCCATTCCTATAACGGAACGGATTACACCTACTATGGCACCGGCGACCTGAAGGTCAACTACGACAAGGATCTGGATATTACCACGTACTCCTACAAGATGCGTGAGGATCTGAAGTTCTCCGATGGTGTGCCCGTCACGATCGATGACGTTCTCTTCACCTACTATGTCTACCTGGATCCCGCTTACAACGGTTCCACCACTCTGTCCAGCTACAACATCGTTGGTCTGCAGTCCTACAGAACGCAGATCCCCGAGGCGAACCTGGATGACGTTCTTCCTGTAGTGGAAGCTGTCAAGGCTGCTGGCTTCAATTATGAAATGAAGGAAGGCGACCTGTTCACGAAGGAGCAGTACGATGCGTACTATGTTCCCGCGAAGGCTCTGTGGTTAGAGGATGTCAAGGGCATCGTCGACTACGTGTTCGCGAACTACGGCAAGGATTACGCGGAAGACACCCTCGGCTACAAGTACGAGGATGTTGAGAAGAGCGAAGGCCTGAAGGTTGCTCTTGGTATGGCTCTGTGGGGATTTGGCGGCGCCGAGACCGAAGAGAAGGAAGTCGATGGCAAGAAGGTTACCGAGTTCACCGGCAAGTTCACCACCTTCGATGAGAAGACTTTTGATCTGAAGAAGGGCGAATACCCGACTCTGGAAGATTACTTCAACGCTACCTTTGCTAAATATAAGGGCGACATCGATGCTTACCTTGAGACCGAGTCCGCTACCGGCGCTACCACCGATGCGATCAACAGCGCTCTGATGACCAAGATCGCGGAAGATCAGCACATCGACCTTTCCAAGGGTGTGTCTCACGTTTCCGGTATCAAGAGAATTGATGATTACTCTCTGGAAGTGCAGGTGAAGGGCTTCTCCGCTCCCGCCGTGTACTCCATCCTCGGCCTGTCCATTACTCCTATGCACTACTATGGCGATCCGGAGCAGTGGGATTATGAAGCCGGCAAGTTCGGTCACCCCTTCGGCGACCTGAGCGTTGTTCAGTCCAAGACGGCCGCTCCTATGGGCGCTGGCGCGTACAAGTTCGTTGCGTACGAGAACCGTGTTGTTTACTACGAAGCGAACCCTTACTACTACCTTGGCGAGCCGATTATCAAGAGCTTCCAGTACAAGGAAACCAACGCGGCTGAAGTAGCCAGCGCTGTTCAGACCGGTACTGCCGATGGCGGCGAAATGACCGGTAACAAGGCTAACTTTGAAATGCTCCGTTCCTTCAACTCCAATGGCGAAGTGACCGGTGATGTGGTTACCACTTACTCTGTTGCTAACCTTGGTTATGGTTACATCGGTATGAACGCCGATACCATGAACGTTGCAGGCGAGCCTGGTTCCGAGGCTTCCAAGAACCTCCGCAAGGGCTTTGCCACCATCCTGGCCGTCTATCGTGACGCTGCGTTCGACAGCTACTACGGCGATGCCGCTGCTGTTATCAACTACCCGATCTCCTCTACGTCCTGGGCTGCTCCTCAGGCTACCGATGAGGGATATCAGATTGCCTTCTCCGTTGACGTAGATGGCAAGCCGATCTACACGGCTGACATGACCCCTGAACAGAAGTACGCGGCTGCCCAGAAGGCTGCTATCGGCTTCTTCAAGGCTGCCGGTTACACCTTCGACGAAGCAAGCGGCAAGTTCACCGCGGCTCCGGAAGGCGCTTCCATGTCCTACGAAGTCATCATCCCCGGCGATGGTACCGGCGATCATCCTTCGTTCGCTATCCTGACCGATGCCCGTGAGTCCCTTGGACAGATCGGTATCGAGCTGAAGATCAATGACCCGGCTGACTCCAACGTCCTTTGGGATGCTCTGGATGCTGGTACGCAGAACATGTGGGCTGCCGCTTGGGGCTCCACGATCGATCCTGATATGTATCAGGTATACCACAGCTCCAACATCGTTGGTCTGGGCGGTTCCGATTCCAACCACTATCACATCCAGTCCGCAGAACTGGATAAGCTGATCCTGGATGCCCGTCAGAGCTCCGATCAGGCATACCGCAAGGAAGTTTACACCGCGGCCCTGAACGAGATCATGGATTGGGCGGTTGAGATCCCCGCTTATCAGCGCCAGAACATCGTTATCGCCAGCTCCAAGCGCGTCGATATCGACACCGTCACCAAGGACGTTACCACGTACTGGGGATGGCTTGCTGAGCTTCAGACGATGAAGATGGTTGAGGCGACGAAGTAAGACACGTCCCTTTGAAAGTGAGCTGGATGCATAAACGCTTCCACGTGGCTCCTTATAAGGGAGACATCTACTGCAAATGCATGTAAAGCGATTTGCGCCAGCTTAACTTGAATGAATGACATAATAAAAGCCTGGCCAGTTCTCTTTTCCAGGGGATTGGTCAGGCTGTTCCGTTTATTATGCCGGCTTCTCTCATAAAAGCAGATCTGGAACGGCGTACATGTTGAAAGTGCGCGTTTTTTTTCGATACGGGAGAAGAATACAATATGGGAGGAGTGAAAGAAAGTGTGGAAATTTATTGTTCGACGTGTCTTCCTGGCTATCATCATTGTTTTCCTGGGATCCTTTATCATTTACGGAGTCATGCGTGCCATGCCCACCAGCTTTGTGGATGCGATGGCACGACAAAGGGCAGCAGCCAGTGCGACAACCGGCGGCCCTACCTTTGAGGAATGGCGTGCACAGTTGAATGAAACTTACCATCTGGATGTCAATCCTGTGGTCGGTTTCCTTAGTTGGATGGGAGGCGTTCTTCACGGCGACTTCGGCACCAGCTGGATGTACGGCATTCCAGTTACTCAGAAGTTTAATGAAGTCATCTGGTACTCTGTGGTTTTGAATATTATCACCCTTGTCTTACAGGTCATCACCTGTATTCCGCTTGGTATCCAGGCGGCGCGCCGGCAGTATAGCGGCTTTGACTATGGCATCACGGTATTTGCCATGCTCTGCATTTCGCTGCCGACCTTCTTCCTGGCAACGGTGTTAAAATACATCTTCGCTATTCGACTGGAACTGGTCGATTTGTACGGCATTGTGGGTCGTTTCCATCAGCAGCTGAGCCCTGCGGGGAAGATGCTGGATATGGCGCAGCACATGATCCTTCCGGTTCTGACGCTGGCCATGTTAAATATCGGTGGTTTGACCCGTTATACCCGTACCAACATGCTGGAAGTGTTAAACGCGGATTACATCCGTACGGCCCGGGCGAAAGGTCTTCCGGAGAAGGAAGTCATCAACCGCCACGCATTCCGCAATACCCTGATCCCGTTGGTCAGCTACATGAGCTACCTGGTTCCCAGCCTGTTCTCCGGATCCATGATCACGGAAACGCTGTACCAGATCCCGGGTATCGGCTACATTGCCTATGATGCCATGGTGGCGGGCGATCTGCCCTTTACGATGTTCTATTCCATGTTCGGCCTGATACTCACGCAGATCAGCCTGATGCTGGCCGATATCATGTACGCGGTGGTCGACCCCCGTGTGCGTGTCAATTAAGCCAGCGTAGAGGAGAGCGTTATGAGTGACAATACCAATATGAATCTGAATACAAACGAGTCGGGCGAAGAACAGCAGCCGATGTCCCTCGATGACGGACGCCGCGTCAAGGTTCTGTCCCCCGGAATGATGGTCTTCAAGCGGTTTATCCGAAACAAGCTGGCCATCGTAGGCATCTGCATTCTGGTGTTTATGTTCCTGTTTTCTTTTCTGGGAGGTGTTATCTCCCCGTATCGCCAGGATCAGGTGTTCCACAAATATGACAAAGCAAACAAAGAGTACGCCGGAGCCGTTGTAAACACGGATTACCGCTTTACTGCGGCGGAAGGCTTTACCCTCACCACCATGACCCGCGCCAATTTTAACAGCAAAGTCAAGGGCTCAGAGGAAGCGGAAGTGAAATTCGAAGCGGACGATGTCACCTATCTTGCCCGCAAGGTGGACGATAACTTCTATACCCTTTCTGTCGGCGAACAGCTCGGCACGGTGACGGTGCTCGGAAAGATCACCGACATCAAGAGCATTGGTGACGCGGAGCTTTCCAAGGCCTTAAAAGATGCCGCAACGGCAGCTGTCAAGGCAAGCGCGACCAGCTTTGAGGCGGAGGGGGTTACCTACACCCTGACCAAGGGCGCGGCTAAGAGTTATGTGATCAACGGCATGAAGGAAGTGGCCATGGTTTCCATGCTGAACTTCGATGCCTTTACCTCCGAGTATGACACCCTCGCGCGCAGCTTTGCATTCCGCAAGGCCTGTGAGACGGCCATGCACGCCGGCGCGGACAGCTTTGAGGTGGATGGAACCACCTACCGCCTGGATATCGAGGACGAAACCAACGCGGTGGCCTACTTAGGCGACACCGAAGTGGTGAACATCAGCAACATCATTGTCAACCCAGTGAACAACGGTGTGTTCCTGTCGATCGATTACAAGGCGGCCGTGGCGGAAGCCATCGCCGAAAAACACACCACCTTTGATTTCGTGGACGAAAACGGCGAGACCGTCAAGAATACGGTCACGATGCGTAACAACAACTACGTGATCTTCACCGAGCAGGCAACCGACCTGATCGATATGTATGCTCCGCCGAGCAAAGAACACTGGCTTGGCACGGACGATCACGGCATGGACGTGTTGACACGTCTGATGTACGGCGGCCGTATCTCCCTGATGGTTGGTTTCATCGTTATGATCCTGGAGAATCTGATCGGTATTGTCATCGGCGGTATCTCCGGTTACTTTGGCGGATGGGTGGACACGATGCTGATGCGTTTCGTGGATCTGTTCAACTCCATCCCGTACTATCCGATGATGATCATCGCCGGCGCGATCATGGACTCCTTCGAGGTTAATCCGTATGTGCGACTCTATATGATGATGGCCATCATGGGTATCATGGGCTGGACCGGCGTGGCCCGTGTGGTTCGTGGTCAGATCCTGTCCTTACGTGAGCAGGACTTCATGGTTGCCACGGAAGCCACCGGTATCGCGGTCAGCCGCCGCATCTTCAGGCACCTGGTGCCGAACGTCATGCCTCTTCTGATCGTGCAGGCAACCATGGGCCTTGGCGGCATCATCCTGACCGAAGCTACTCTGTCCTTCTTAGGCCTGGGTATCAAGTACCCGCTGGCCTCCTGGGGCAGCATCATCAACGCCGCTTCCAACATTTACGTCATGACCTACTGCTGGTTTATCTGGATCCCTGCCGGACTTTTAATCGTTCTGACGGTTCTCGGATTTAACTTTGTAGGCGACGGTCTTCGCGACGCGTTCGATCCGAAGATGAAACGGTAACGGGAGGGGAAAAAGATGAGCAAAAAAGATACGAATTTTATTTCTGCCCGTGAAGCAAGAAAGATCAGCAAGGAAAACAACAAGATCTTAAAGAAGCTGGATGGACGTCTTTCCCGCAAGAATGTTCCGGAATCCGAATATCTGACGACGATGAAGGATCCGGGCAACGTCGTGGAATTTGACGACCTGCACACCTACTTCTTCACCGATGTAGGTACGGTTCACGCTGTGGACGGCGTCAGCTTCAACGTGCCGGCCGGCAAGACCGTAGGTATCGTAGGCGAGTCCGGCTGCGGAAAGAGCGTTACCAGCCTTTCCCTCATGCAGCTCTTACAGCGCCCGACGGGACAGATTGTATCCGGCGAAATCCGCCTGAACTTAGGCGATAAAGCCTACGATGTGGCCAAGATGCCCATCGACGCCATGCGGAATATCCGCGGAAACGTGGTCTCCATGATTTTCCAGGAGCCCATGACCAGCTTAAACCCGGTATTCCGAATCGGTTTCCAGCTGGATGAAGTTATCAAGCTGCACAACACCGGTATGAGCGATGAAGAGGTGAAGCAGCGCTCCATCGACGCCATCAAGATGGTCGGCATTCCGGATGCGGAAGGCATCTACAGCCGCTATCCGCACGAACTGTCCGGCGGTATGCGCCAGCGTATCGTCATCGCCATGGCGCTTGTGTGCAACCCGCGCGTCATCATCGCCGATGAGCCCACGACGGCTCTGGATGTAACCATCCAGGCGCAGATCCTTGAGCTCCTTCGCAAGTTAAAGGGCGAGATCAACGCCTCCATTATGCTGATCACTCACGACCTGGGTGTCATTGCCGAGATGGCGGACTACGTGGTTGTCATGTACGCCGGCCGTGTGGTGGAAAAAGGTCTGGCAAACGAAGTCTTCTTAGATCCCCGGCATCCGTACACCATCGGCCTGATGGAGTCCAAGCCGGTCATCAACAAGAAGGTGGATCGTCTGTACTCCATCCCGGGTTCCGTTCCGAACCCCATCAACATGCCGGATTATTGCTATTTCCGCGACCGTTGCGAAAAGTGCGTGGCGCGGTGCGAAGGAAAATATCCGCCGGAGTGCCATGTAACGGATACGCACATTGTCAGCTGCTGGCGTTACTTTGACGAAACGAAGGGAGGCACTGGCAGATGAGTGAAGTAAAGGAAAAAATCTTAAACGAAGAAGATCAGAAGATTTCTGTTGAAAGCGGCGAGGGTGCCAGCGATAACGTTCTGGAGGTTAAGCACCTCTGCAAGTACTTCCCGATCAAGGCCGGTCTGTTCGGTCGTGTGGTTGGCCATGTCCACGCGGTGGAAGATGTCAGCTTTACCTTAAAGCGCGGCACCACCATGGGCCTCGTGGGTGAGTCCGGCTGTGGAAAAACCACCATCGGAAAGACCATCCTGGATTTAACGCCCAAGACCAGCGGCGAAGTCATCTTCAACGGAAACGTCCATCTGGACAAGATGAGCTCCAAAGAGCTGCGGGCCTTCCGCCCGAAGATCCAGATCATCTTCCAGGATCCGTATTCCAGCCTTTCGCCCCGTCTTCCCGTCGGTGAGATCATCGGCGAGGCGGTGCGCGAGCACAACCTGGTTCCCCCGGAAGAGTTTGATGACTATATCACCCGCATCATGGAGGCCTGCGGCCTGCATGATTACCAGAAGGACCGCTATCCCCACGAGTTCTCCGGCGGCCAGCGCCAGCGTATCTGCATCGCCCGCGCCGTAGCCTTAAACCCGGACTTTATCGTCTGCGACGAGCCGGTTTCCGCCCTGGATGTGTCCATTCAGGCGCAGATCATCAACCTTTTGGAAGACCTGCAGGAAAAGTTCAACCTGACCTACCTGTTCATCAGCCACGACCTGTCGGTTGTCCAGCACATCTCCGACACGGTAGGCGTTATGTACTTAGGCAACATGGTTGAATACGCTTCCAAGGAAGAAATCTTCGCGAACCCCCTGCATCCGTACACTCAGGCGCTTTTCTCCGCCATCCCGGTGCCGGATCCCACGATCAAGATGAACCGCATTATCCTGGAAGGCTCCATCCCGTCGCCCTCCAACCCGCCGTCCGGCTGCAAGTTCCACACCCGCTGCCGCAACTGCAAGGGTGTCTGCCGCAAGATGGCTCCGCGCACCATGGACATGGGCAACGGCCACACCGTCGCCTGCCACATCTACGATCCGGAAAGCGGCTACGCGACAGAAGAAGAGAGTAAGCCGGAAGAGTAAGTGCAGGTACGAGTACAAGTTCAAGTTCTAGTACAAGTACAGCAGATAGGTAACTACTCAAACAGCATAGGTCCCAGGCGCAACGTGCATGGCACGTTGCGCCTGGGACTATTGTGATGAATAGTTATGGAAAACAAACAGTTTTGTTTTGTGGAGGTAAATCCATGACAAGAGAGAAAGATAATCTTCCGGAAGGAGACGATGGCCGCACCATCGCCAACATGAACATAGAAGGCATGCCCTGGTATGCCCCCGAAAAAGAAGACTCCCCACAGGAAAACCCCGCAGGAACCAATCCCTACGACTCCTGGCTCACAGACGAAGAAGCCCGCATCGCCACCTGGGGCGCCCTGAAAGCCGCCCTCCTTGTGGTAGGCGTCATCTGCTTAGGAATCGTTCTGTTCATCCTGTTCTGCACGACGATCTGGTTCCGCTAAAAAGGTGACAGGGGACGGGCCTGTGTCACAATTTCTGACACAGGCCCGTCCCCTGTCAGCTTTTTGGAGCGGGAAAATCCTCTAATTATGAGACATTTCCCCGCTCGGTAAGCTAGAAAAACAAATCCAGAGCGGGAAAATCCTTCTAATATGAAATATTTCCCCGCCTGGCAAGCTAGAAAAACAAGTTTCGAGCGGGGAAATCCTTCAATTATGAGACATTTCCCCGCCTGGCAAGCTAGAAAAACAAATCCAGAGCGGGGAAAACCTTCCATTTTGCGACTTTTCCCCGTCCGGCAAGCTAGAAAAACATATTTCGAGCAGGGAAAACATTCGATTATGAGACATTTCCCCGCCTGGCAAGCTAGAAAAGGAAATATCGAGCGGGGATATTCACCAATTTGAAGAGTTTCCCATGCCCACGCCTGAGGGCGCAGGCAAAGCTTGCAAACCCCTTCCTGCCTACCCCTTTCCTCATTTGAAAGCCAAAGAAAAGCGCAGGCAAAGCTTGCAAACCACTCCTTGCCTGCGCCAGTTCTCCTTCTTCTTACGGCAATAACTCCTTCCGCGCCTCAGCCAGGCTCTCATAGATGCCGAAGGCCGCCTGCCGCACATCTTCTGTGGGCGCAATGAGATCCGGGATCATGATGGTCTTGCAGCCGGCGGCATATCCCGCGCGAACCCCGTTTAAACTGTCCTCAAAGACATAGCATTCTTCCGGCCGGCAGCCAATTCGTTCCCATTTAGTTAAGAAAAGGGAAAGAAAGTTTACAAACAATTACTAGCACTCGCACTTGACGAGTGCCAATAAAAGTGCTATAACCATAATCGTCAGGAGGGGAAAGAAAGAAAACCTCCGGACAACACAAATCGCTTCTGATGCAAAGCATCAAATACAAAAAACGATCACAAAATTTTATAAAGATCAGTTCAGAACAGCATCCTGAACCGAAAACAAGGAGGGTTGAATTATGTTGTATACACCGAGTGTTTTTGGAGAAAGCTTAATGGATGATTGGTTTGACGGCTTTGACCATATGTTT
>JAFVBO010000091.1 GCA_017479935.1 Lachnospiraceae bacterium | reverse complement strand
GTGAAGGAAGAGGGCGCACCCCGTGCAAGCCCTCTTCCATTCACGAGAGACGCTAACAAAAACGAGCAATAAAGCCACACGAACAACGTGAGTGGGGCGAGTTGCGAGTTTTTGTAGGATTGCGAGAGCTGCGCAGCAGCGAAGCAATCCGTAGGGGCGATATCATATAGTGTGATGCCAGGTCCACCCCACACCAACAGTGGAAAGGAGTTCCTCAAATGGAAAAGAAACAACCTGTAACGCAGGCGGAAAAGAATGAACAGATCCGCCGCGAGGCGAGGGCAACCGTGCTTTTGTTCGTCATCTGTGCCGTCTGGCATATCGGATGGGCTCTCGCGTTAAGTGGCAGCGGGATCAAGCTGTTCGGGCTGCCGCTCTGGTGGCTGCTTAGCACCCCCGGAGTGTTTGTGGTGGCGGTGGTAGGCCTGGCGTATCTGCTTCGCCATGTCTTTGTCGATTTTGATCTGAACGAGGAGGAAGAGGCATGAACCAGACGGCTGTGATTCTTACGCTTCTGATTGCCTACCTGGTGCTGAACCTGGTGGTAGGCATTATTGCGTCCCGAAGCGGCGGCAAGAGCGGAAGCTTCTTAAAAGAATACTTTATCGGCGGGCGGACCATGGGCGGCCTGGTGCTGGCCATGACATTAGTCGCCACCTACACCAGCGCAAGCTCCTTCCTTGGCGGACCTGGCCTTTCGGCTTCCTGGGGTTTGACGCAGAGCTGGGTGGCAGCGGTGCAGATCGGAACGGCCTTTCTGACCCTGGGCGTCCTGGGAAAGAAGCTGGCCATCGTGTCCCGCAAAATCGGCGCCGTGACGATCACGGATTACCTGCGGGCCCGCTATCAGTCGCCTATTGTCGTTGTTCTTTGCAGCATCTGTCTGGTGGTATTTTTCATCACGCAGATGGTGGCGCAGTTTATCGGCGGCGCGACCCTGATGCAGACCGTAACGGGACTCCCTTACTGGGCCGGACTTCTTCTGTTCGCCGGGATCGTGGTGGTTTATACGGCCGTCGGCGGCTTTAAGGCCGTGGTGGCCACGGATACGGTGCAGGGCATCATCATGACCATAGGCACCTTCCTGCTGTTATTCTTTGTCATTAAAGCCGGCGGTGGAATGGGAAACATTGTCAGCTTCCTGGACGCCAACAACCCCGGCTGGGATCTGTTCGGAAAAGGCGTGTACGGCGCGGAAACCGCCAGCTTGCAGCCTGGATACCTGATTTCCTTCTGGGTACTGGTAGGCGTCGGCGTTCTGGGCCTGCCGCAGACGGCGGTCCGCAGCATGGGCTTTAAGGACACGCAGTCCATGCACCGCGCTATGATGTACGGAACCATCGTGGTAGGCATCCTGATGATCGGCATGCACTTCGCCGGCGCGCTGACGCTGCCGCTCCTTCCGGAAGGCGGCCTCGGAAGCACGGATGCGGTTATTCCCTATGTCGTGTTAAACTATATGCCCGCCTGGGCAGCCGGACTGTTCCTGGCCGCGCCCTTGGCAGCAGTCATGTCCACTGTTTCTTCCCTCCTGATTCTGGCCTCCGCCACAATCATTAAGGAAGTGCTGGTGAACTATATCTGGAAGAAGCCGGAGACAGATTCGGAAGAAACCGGACATTCGGACCGGACATTGGATGCGGAAAACAAGGAGGAGGCAAAGGCACTTCCTGACCAGAATTCCCATGCGCAGATCCTTCCGAAGATCAGCTTTGGCCTGACTCTTGTCCTGGGCATGATCGCGTTTATTATCGCGCTCTCCCCGCCCGACATTATTGTATGGATTAACCTGTTTGCCATGGGAGGCTTGGAAGCGACCTTCTTCTGGCCGCTGATCGGCGGACTGTACTGGAAGAAGGGCAATGCGGCCTGCTGCATCGGTTCCATTATCTGCGGCGTGGCTACCTATGTTTTCTTTAACCAGGTCAAGATCCTGCCTTTCAACATCCATGAAATCGTGGCAGGCCTCCTTGTCGGCGGTATCGTATACTTCCTGATCGGCCTGATCATGAACCGGGAGCCCTCCGAAGAAGTCCTGAAGAAGTGCTTCTAAAAAATACTGTTGCCTGCGCCCGTAGACTCTTGTGGGAGTTGAGAAAGCGCAGGCAACTCTTCTTTTCTAGCCTTAGCCGGCGCCTCGAACGGGAAATTTCTCTAATTACAAGACTTTTCCCCGCTTGTCCAGCTCTAAAAAAACTCAGGTACGGGGAAATGCTCTAATTTCAAGACTTTTCCCCGCCAGGCGCCAGGGCATCCACGGTGCGAGAAGAATGAGTTGACAGATTATACAAAAGGTGTTATGGTAACGGAGAACTTCATAAACAAAAAGCTGTGAAGAGAATAGTACGCAAGGAACAACGGCACAGAGAATTCCCGGGGGTGGAAAGGGAATGCGGACGTCTTTGCGGAAGATGGCCTCGGAGCTTCGCACCGACTGCTGAAAAAGGCACAGGCTGCGACGGGTGTGCCCGTTACAGGACAAGGGTATCAAAGAAGAAAGACTTTGGCTGGTTTAACAGGCCGGGTATGTTTTTTGTTTCTTTCGTACCTGATAAGGCCGGGAGCCGTAAGGAACCGGTGAAATAAGGTGGTAACACGGTCATGCATCGTCCTTAACTGGCAAAGTCCAGTTAAGGACGTTTCTAGTTTAGAGAGGTTTTTCTTAAAGGAGGTTTCAATATGCCAATTCGTGTACAGGCGGGTCTTCCCGCCAAGAAAATTCTGGAAGATGAAAACATTTTCGTGATGGACGAAAACCGCGCCATCACCCAGGACATTCGTCCCCTGGAAATTGTGATCATGAACATCATGCCCTTAAAAGAGGACACGGAACTGCAGCTTCTCCGCAGCCTGTCCAACACGCCGCTGCAGGTGAACGTTACCTTCCTGACCACCGGCACCTACCGGGGCACCCACACCAAATCCAGCCACTTGGATCAGTTTTACCTGACCTTTGAGGACATCAAGGACCGGAATTTCGATGGCATGATCATGACCGGCGCGCCGGTGGAGCTGATGGAGTTTGAAGAGGTGGATTACTGGCCGGAGTTCTGTGAGATCATGGAGTGGAGCAAGACGCATGTGACGTCCACGTTCCATCTGTGCTGGGCCGCGCAGGCTGCGTTCCACTATCACTATGGGCTGAAGAAATACCTGCTTCCGGAAAAGCGTTTTGGCATCTATTCGCACCGGGTCAAGAATCGCCGGACGCCGTTGGTGCGCGGTTTTGACGATGTGTTTTACGCGCCGCACTCCCGCCACACGGAGATCCTGAAGGAGGATATCGAGAAGATTCCGGGCATGGTGATTTTGGCCGAATCGGAGGAGGCCGGCGTTTTCCTGTGCATGCTGGAAGACGGAAGCCAGATTTTTGTTCTGGGCCATCCGGAGTATGACCGATTAAGCCTGAATAACGAATATCGCCGGGATATCGGAAAGGGGCTTCCGATCCAGGTTCCGCTCAACTATTATCCGAACGATGATCCGGCGGAAAAGCCGCTCCTGATGTGGAGAGCCCATGCCAGCATTCTGTATTCCAACTGGCTGAATTATTACGTCTACCAGGTGACGCCTTATGATATCACGAAGGTTCACCATGATGGATACAATACCACCATTTAAGAGGATCGTATGAACATGACAGTGATGATCGCGGTGCTGGGAGTGGTGACCATTTCCTATGCACTGCTGGGAAGGGTTATGAAGCGGATCGGGCTGCCGGTTCTGCTCCTGTTTATCGGGGCAGGAATTGTGTGTGCCACGTTCCTGATCAAACGGGGCGAGGGGCCTGGAATGGAGGAGACCTGGCAGATTGCCGCCGTGGCACTGGTTCTGCAGACGTTTTACGCCGGGTTTGGGCTGCGGCTTCAGCGCCTGGAGAAGAACTACCGGGAGGTGTGGACGCTGCTTGTGGGGGCGCTTTTGACGGTTCTGTTCAGTGGGCCGCTGTTTGCGATCCTGACATCCGAGCGGGTCGTGGAGGGCCTTCTGGGGGCGGCGTTAGTGTGCGCCGGGGATGCCTTTGCCGCGTATCTGTTTTTTAAGAACGGGTGGCTGAAGTTTTCCGAGAAGATTACGGGAATCCTGTCGCTTCTTTGCGGGGCGTCCATTCCACTGATGTCCATTCTGACGGCCGGCTATTCCGCCATTTTGGCGGGGCAGAACGCCGGGCAGGTGGCCGGGCTGTTTGCGCTGCAGCTGATCGTGGGAATTCTAGCCGGTATCATCCTTGGCATGGGCGGCCTTTTCATCCTGCACAGCATCATTTTTCTGCAGGAAAACCTGGAGGAGCTGTACCTGATCGGCATCGCCATGGTCGCCTATGCCATCTCGACGATTTTAGGCGGCAATGGGTTCTTAAGCGTGTGGATTGCGGCGCTCATCATGGGAAACGGCGATCTGCCGCGCCGCCGGAAGCTGACCGGAAGCATGGAAAGCCTGGCAGGTATGGGCGAGGCGGTCCTGTTTTTCCTTTTGGGCTTTAGCATCCGGGCCGGTGCACTTGTTTCGTCGCTCGATCAGGTGGCGATCCTTCTGGTTTTGACGGTCCTCCTGGTGCGGCCGCTTCTGGTCTTTGGACTCACCCGGATTTTCCGGGAGCCGCTGCCGCGCGTGGCGCAGCTATCCGGCGGGTATCTGGCCGGAGGCCCGTCCATTGCCCTGGCTTTTGCGGCGGGGACCGTGGCGCCGGATACGGCAAGCTTTCTGATCCCGCTTGTGCTGGTGGCGGTCGTCACGTCGATCCTGTTGCAGAGTTTCCTGACGCCTTGGCTGATGAGAAGATTCGGGCTGGAAGAGCCGGATGAAAATCAGGCGGCGGTGTATAACGACTACCAGGAGAACCGGCGACTGCAGTCGCTGTGCCTGAAAGTGGAGGAAGGGCATCCGTTCCTGGGCCTTGAGGCGCAGGAGCTGGTGCTGCCGGAAGGCATCAAGCTGGCGTTAATCCGCCGGATGGGCTGGGCGATCCCGCCTCAGAATGACACGCATATCCTGGAGGGCGACGAACTGGTTTTGGGAGCCGCCAGCGCAGGGGAGGAAGCGGGGCAGCTTTGGATGGTTCCGATCGATGAAAATCATCCGTGGGCCGGAAAGAAGGCGTCGGAGCTGGATATCAGCAGCCAGATGCTCGTCGTGGACGTAAGGCGAGGCGAGGAACACCATTATCCTACCGCCGTGTTTGAATTTCAGGCGGGGGATGAGGCGGTTGTCTACACGCAGAAGAAGAGTTTGTGGTAGAAAATGCATAAAATGCATATAATACTGCATGCAAATACGGGAAAATGGCGAAAAATCAAATTGGGTCTTGCATAAAATTACGAAGCTGTTATAATAAGGACATGCTATTTTGAAAGGTTCGAACGAGGCGACTTATGTGGGCGATACACGTAAAAACCGCCGTATAGGAAACGTTCCAACTTAAAAAATGGCAAATACCAGCGCAGAAACGATGCGCATACATTTTTAAAGGAGGACGAAAAAAATGAAGAAGGTAATAGCATGTCTCCTGGCAGTAGCTTTTGTTTTGATGATGGGTGCCTGTGGTGGTAAGACCTCCAAGCTGGATGAGGTCAAGGCTGCCGGCAAGCTGGTGGTTGCCACGAGCCCGGACTTCCCTCCGTTCGAGTACCTGGATGGAACGAACGTGATCGGCATCGAAGTTGAAATCATGGAGAAGATTTGCGAGGATTTAGGCGTGGAACTGGAACTGACGCAGATGGCTTTCGAGTCTGTTCTGACGGGTATTGTGGATAACAAATTTGACATCGGTATGTCCGGTATCACCGTCGATGAAGACCGCAAGAAGAACGCCTTGTTTACCGATCCCTACTGCCTGGCGGCACAGGCCATCGTGGTAACCGAGGGAAGCGCCATCGCGAGTAAGGCAGATCTGGAAGGAAAGAAGGTTTCCGTACAGACGGGTACAACAGCCGAGAAATTTACGCTGAACAATGGCTATCAGGTCAGCTCCTTTGAGGCAAACAGTGATGCGGAGATGGCACTTGTCACCGGCAAGGTAGACGCGTGGGTTATCGATGATCTGACGGCTGCAGAGATGGTGGCTGCTTACAACGCAGAGAACGAGACGAAGCTGGTCATCCTGGATGAGGCTATGACGACGGAACCCTATGCGTTTATGACCGCCCTTGGCAACGACGATCTGATTGCCGCTATCAACGAGAGTCTGCAGAAGCTTTTAGCGGATGGCACTGTGAAGGCTACGTTTGAAAAGTACAACGCTCCTTATACGGCTCCGTCGGCGAACTAAGCGAGATATTCATACCGATTGTAACGGTTCGGGTATTTAGGCCGTTGCGATCATCCACCCCATTCCAACAGGTTTGGTGAGAGAATTGTTATTTTCAGGCACAGAAAACCATGCGTTTTTTCTGTGCCTGAATCCTGTTTTTCGGAGGTAAATGCCGCATGGCAGATATAATCAGCTTTTTTGAGACCGGATTTGCGAACGTCGGTCAGTTTTTTGAGCGGTGGTTTGCGAAGCTGTACGAAACCTTTATCGCAACGAACATGTACACGATGATCTTCGATGGTTTGCGAAATACCTTGATCATCACGCTGGGTGCCTTAGCCATCGGTGTTTTAATTGGTACAGTAATCGCCGTCGTCAAGTACTTTGCGGAGGATGTCCGGGCATTAAGGCCTCTGGCTGCGATCTGCAACGTGTACGTCACGGTGATCCGAGGCATTCCCATGACGGTTCTGCTGCTGATCTTCTATTACATTATTATGAAGGCGGCAAAGGACGGCGTTCCCGTGGCCATCGTTGCGTTTGGCGTTAACTCCGGCGCCTATATGGCGGAGCTCATTCGAAGCGGTTTAAACGCGGTGGATGTAGGGCAGATGGAGGCAGGGCGCAGCCTGGGCCTTTCCAAGCTGCAGACCATGCGGAAGATTATCATGCCGCAGGCCGTGCGATACATCCTCCCGGCCATCGGAAATGAGATGATCGCGCTTTTGAAGGAAACCTCCGTAGCTGGTTATGTGGCGATTGTGGATCTGACGCGCGCGCTGAACCTGATCCGGAATAATACGTTTGATGCCATCAACACGCTGGGTCTGTGTGCGCTCATCTATCTGGCGCTCACCATGTTGTTGACCGGGCTTTTAGGACGCATGGAAAGGAGGATGGCTGGCAATGATTAAGGTCGTAAATCTGCAGAAATCCTTTAAAGGGACAGAGGTCCTGAAGGGAATGAACGTGGAGATCAACAAGGGCGACGTAGTCTGCGTGATTGGCCCCTCCGGTGCCGGAAAATCGACGTTTCTGCGATGCCTCAACATGCTGGAGAAGCCCACGGGCGGCCATATCATCTTCGAAGGCGATGATCTGATGGACCGGCGCGTGAACCTGGACGTTCACCGTCAGAAGATGGGCATGGTGTTCCAGCAGTTTAACCTTTTCCCGCACATGACCGTGCTGGAGAACATGACCTGCGCTCCTGTCATGCTGAAAAAGAAGACCAAGGAAGAGGCGGAGAAGAAGGCCATGGAGCTTCTTGGGCGCATTGGCTTGGCGGACCGCGCGGGATCGTATCCCCGGCAGCTTTCCGGCGGACAGAAGCAGCGCGTGGCCATCGTGCGCGCTCTTTGCATGGAGCCGGATGTCATGCTGTTTGACGAGCCTACTTCCGCCCTGGATCCGGAGATGGTTGGCGAGGTGCTGGATGTTATGAAGAAGCTGGCGGCCGAAGGCATGACCATGGTGGTGGTGACGCACGAGATGGGCTTTGCCCGGGAAGTGTCGAACCGCGTGCTGTTCCTGGCGGACGGCATTATCATGGAGGAAGGGTCGCCGGAGCAGATTTTTGAGCATCCGCAGACGGAGAGGTTGAAGAATTTTCTGGCGAAGGTGCTGTAAAACAATGCGGATTTTAGATCTGGAAAATTCTATTTACTTTCTTTCCGTTCAAGGATAAAATAGAACATAAGGCAAGAAAGGCGTCGGCTGGGATAAGCCGGCGCTTCTCGTTTAGTAAGGCACCGGTTTCAGTGACTTTAGGGGAGAGAAATTCATGGAATATCGGGATGAGACGCTGCAGAAAGGCGGGGTGGTGGCTAAAACACTTCGCTATCTGCAGAGAAATGGTTTGAAAAAGACTTGCTATAAGCTGTATCGAAAAGTGTTCCGGCTGGAGAAAATCGGCTATGACCAGTTTCGCAAACAGGCGGAGCCAACGGCGGAGGAATTAAGACGGCAGCGGGAAGAGGCGTTCCCGGACGGTCCGCTTTTCTCTGTGCTGGTGCCGTTATATCGCACACCCACGCCGTTTCTGGCGGCGATGATCGACAGCGTGCTTCATCAGACCTATGCCGGGTTTGAACTGTGCCTGGCGGATGGGAGCGCGGACCATGGCGCGACGCGGGTCAGAGTGGAAGAGGTGTTGAAGGAGAGAAAAGCGTCAGATCGGGTGTTCTATCAAGAGCTGCAGGAGAACAAGGGCATCGCCGGCAATACCAACGCGGCCCTTGCCATGGCGCATGGGAATTACCTGGTTTTGCTGGATCACGATGATGTGCTGACACCGAATGCGTTGTACGAGATGGCGAAGGCCATCCGGGAGAACCCGGAGGCGGATTTCCTGTATGCGGACGAGGACAAGACGGATGAGAGCGGAAAATCCTTCTTTGATCCGCACTTTAAGCCGGATTTCAACCCGGACCTGTTGCAGTCCATGAATTACATCTGCCATCCGGTGTGCGTGAAAGCACAGCTGGCCGACCTCGTGGGCGGCTTTGATGAAGAGTTAAACGGCGCGCAGGATCACGATTTTATCTTCCGTTGCACGGAAAAGGCGCAGAAGATTGTACACATCCCGAAGGTGCTCTACCACTGGCGAAGCCACGGCGGGTCCACGGCCGGCAACGCGGAGAGCAAGCGCTACGCGTTTGAGGCTGGAAAGCGGGCGATCGAGGCGCATCTAAAACGCACGGGGCAAAAAGGCGAGGTGATCCCCGGTGTGGACGCCGGTGTTTATCATGTGAGCTATCTGCGAACGGTGGAGCCGCTCGTTTCGGTCATCATCCCGAACAAGGATCACGTGAGCGATCTGAAAACCTGCCTGGAATCCCTGTTCCAGCAGAGTTATACGAATATCGAAGTCATCATCGTGGAAAATAACAGCACGGAGCCAGAGACGTTTGAATATTATGAGGAACTGGCCGCGGATCCGCGGATCCGTGTGGTCCGCTATGAGCATCCGTTCAATTATTCGGCGGTAAATAACTACGGCGCGTCGTTTGCGAGGGGAGAGTACCTGCTTCTTTTGAACAATGACGTGGAGTGGATCGCGAAGGACAGTCTGAAGGAGATGGTGGGCTACGGGCTGCGGCCGAGCACCGGCATCGTCGGCGCCAAGCTTCTGTACGGGGACAATACCATTCAGCATGCCGGCGTCATCATCGGCATCGGCGGGATGGCGGGGCATGCCTTCCAGGGCCTGCCGCGGGATGAGCGGAGCTACATGTACCGGGCCTGGTGCACCCAGGATTACAGCGCGGTGACGGCGGCGTGTCTGCTGATTCGGGCGTCCGTGTATCAGGAGATCGGCGGCTTTGAGGAAAAGCTGGCGGTTGCGTTTAACGATGTGGATCTTTGCCTGCGGGTGCGCGAGATGGGCTACCAGGTGGTATACAACTCCGAAGCGCTGTTGTATCACTACGAATCCAAGTCGCGCGGGCAGGAGGACACGCCCGAGAAGGTGGAGCGGTTTAACGGCGAGACGCGCTTTTGTATGGAGCGCTGGGCGGATGTCCTGCGGAAAGGGGATCCGTATTACAATCCCAACCTGTCCCTGGAGTGGCAGGATTTCTCCTGCAAGAGCCGGGCGGAGGTGAAGAAGGCGCAGATGGATAAGGAAGCCTTGTATGCGACATCCCGTTAGGGTGCGGAAAGTGGCAATGTGCAAGATTTTGCGATTCTGAAACGGCGGGATGGTTGCTGTTTTGGGAAATGATCGGTGTTAAAAGATGATGGAACGGTTATTGGGAACGTTTGGAAAGGTTAGTAATTATGCAGTGTAAATATTGCGGACAGAGGCTTTTAGACACGGCGAAGAGATGCCCCAACTGCAAAACCGTCTTTACGGAGGCGGACATTCGGGACATGCTGGGCGGGCGCCTGCCGGAGGAAAAAGCGGCAGAGACATCGGAAAGCACGGGAGCCTGGAAGACATATGGGAGCGGCAAGGCCGAGGACAGCCAACCCCAAAACGCCTGGGAACAAAGCCGGGAGGATTCCTGGAAGGAGGTTCAGCAGGAGCGCTTTGAATACGGAAGTGACGATCAGGGGGATGGCTCCGGGCAGGATTCTTCTGCCTATCAGGGCTATACCTTTACCCAAGGCTCCGGGGCCCGGGCAGGCTATGAAGCGGAGGCTTTGACACCGGAAGAACGAAAAGCGATCGGCGTTGCGCGCGCAGGTTTTTGGTGCGGGTGCGTGTCCGTGTTCCTGTGCCTTATGGAGCCCTTCATCAGCATGGGCTTAGGCGTGGTTGGTCTCATCGCTTCCATCCGCGGAATCAAGTCGCCGGCAAAGCGCCGCGCCGTGGCTGGAATTGTGCTGTGTATTGTCGCAATCCTGACGGCGATCTGCTTCCAGATTATGTCGTCCGCGCTGGCGGATCACATCGACTGGACCAAGTTTTTGGAGCAGTTGGCGGAGAGTCAGGGGCTGACGCTGGAATAAAAGGAAACGCGGAAGCGAAAAAGGGACTCAGAAGCATTCTTTTTAAAGAGATCCAGGATTTAAGGAGGTTAACATGGAATTCAAAGAACTCATTCAAAAACGTTACTCGTGCAAGAAATATTCTGACAAAGCGGTGGAAGCAGAAAAGCTGACCGCGATCTTACGTGCCGGGCGTCTGGCACCGACAGCCAAGAACTCGCAGGAGCAGCATGTGTACGTGCTGCAGTCCGCAGAGGCTTTGGCTAAGCTGGACACCGTCACTCCTTGCCGGTATGGTGCGCCGGTGGCGCTGGTTGTCGCGTACAAGAAGGGCGGCGTATTTACCTATCCCGGTGGAAAGCAGGATTCCGGCGCGGAGGATGCGGCGATTGTTGCGACGCACATGATGCTGGCCGCTGCCGATGAAGGCGTGGACAGCTGCTGGGTCAATTTCTTTGATCCCGAAAAGCTGACAGAGGCTCTTGGACTGCCTGAGGACGAGGGTATCCTGATGGTTCTGGATCTGGGCTATGCGGCGGAAGGAGCTGGCCCGCTTCCGAATCACGGCAGTAGAAAAGCATTGCAGGAAACCGTGAGTTTTCTGTAATCACGAGGGCCCGTGAATAGTATTCAAACGGGAATGACAATTGAGGGCCTGTGAATAGTATTCAAACGGGAATGACCAATGAGCGCCTGGCGCCAGGGAAAGAGAATAGAAATACGGTAACAACGAGGTAGTGGATGAAACTTAAGAATGTACTGATTGTGGTGAAGGATATCGAGAGGTCAAAACAGTTCTATCGTACGCTGTTTGGCCTCGACGTGGTACTGGACAACGCCGGATGCGTGATCTTGACAGAAGGACTGGTCCTGCAGAAGGAGGACATCTGGAGGAAAACGCTTGGCAAAGATGTCATTCCAAGGAATCACGCAACCGAGTTGTATTTTGAGGAAGCGAATATAGAGGGCTTTGTGAAGAAGCTGGAAGAGTTTTACCCGGATGTACAGTATGTGACGCAACCGACAAGTTATCCTTGGGGAAAGAAGATCGTTCGATTTTACGATCCCGATGGAAATTTGATTGAGGTTGGAACGCCGGGGTGACGAAAGAGGTCATCTGCGCGCGAAAATAAGGAGTCACATGAGTATGAATTCATCCCGGGATGATTTTTACAAAGAGCTTTCCTCCACCGTATTTCCCCTGGTGATCCAGGCGTTCATGCTTGCGCTCGTCAGCGCAACTGACGCGGTGATGCTGGGGCTGGTGGATCAGACGTCCATGTCGTCTGTGTCACTGGGCGGGCAGGTGCAGTTTGTTCTGAACCTGTTTGTGTTGGGGATCACAGGGGGTCTCAGCATCCTTACCTCGCAGTACTGGGGGAAGGGCGACCGCCACACGGTGGAGCGGCTTATCCCGCGAAACCTCCTGTACATGCTGGTTGTCGGTCTGCTGTTCACGGCCTTTTCGGGCCTCGCGCCGGAGGCTGTGATGCGGATACTGACGAACGATGAGGTGCTGGTTGCCCATGGAAGCGCGTATCTGCAGTCTGTTTCGCTTTCGTACGTGCTGTGCGCGGTGTCTCAGGTATACCTGACCGTGCTGAAGACCACGGGGCGCGCGGGGGTTGCCTCCCGCATCAGTTCCTTTGCCGTGGCGTTAAATATCGTTTGCAACGCCGTTTTGATCTTCGGGTTGTTCGGCGCGCCAAAGCTTGGCATTGTCGGTGCCGCTGTCGCGACGGTGATTGCCCGCACCGTGGAACTCATCTGGAGCGTGCTTGCGGCCGCAAGGGAGACTGAACTGCCTTTGCCGGACGGGGAGCGGAAGGCCGTCACCGTCCGCGTGCGCTGGGATCGCCTGTTTGCGCCGGAGCCAGAGCTGACGCGCGATTTCTGGAAATACACGGGGCCTCTTTTGGCCGCGTCGTTAGTGTGGGGGATTGCTTATACGCTCTACAGCGTCATCATGGGGCACCTGGGAGGCGATGCGGTAGCCGCGCATTCCGTCACAGGTATCGCCCGGAGCCTGATCGCGTGCATGACGCGGGGGCTTGGCAACGGCGCGGGGATTATGGTCGGGCACGTCCTGGGCACGGGAAACCTTGCTCTTGCCAGGCGCGTTGGTGGTCGGCTGACCAGGCTGGCGATGGCCGCAGGGGTCGTGACCGGTGTGCTTTTGATGTTGCTGTCTCCGCTGATCGTGCATCTTGCGCCGTTGACGGAAACCGCAGCAAGCTATTTACAGGGAATGCTGCTTTTCTGCGGGATCAATCTGATGTTCCAGTCGGTCAACCATACGGTTCTGGACGGCGTTTTCTGCGCCGGAGGAGATTCGGCCTTTGATATGTATGGGAACATCGGCGCCATGTGGTGCTTCTCGGTTCCGTTAGGGTTCCTGGCGGCATTTGTGTGGAAGCTGTCCCCGGTTGCCGTCTACTGCATCATGAATCTGGATGAGATTGTGAAGATCCCGGCGGTTTATCTGCGATATAAGAAATATATTTGGCTGCAGGATCTGACGAGGAATTGATGAGTGTCGGACGGAGAAATTGTCTGTTCTCTCTTATTTTACCTGTATGGCAGCTTGAAAAAGTGGGCTCCGAACGGGGGATTTTTCTATTCTCTCTTATTTTCCCCGTATGGCAGGCTGGAAAGGGTAAGCTGCGGGCAGGGAATTTTTTCTTTTCTCACTTTTTTTCCCGCATGCGAGCTTGGAAAAAGTGAGTTTCAAACAGGGAATTTCTTCTTTTCTTGCTCTTTTCTCCGCATGACAGGCTAAAAGAGGTGAGTTTCTAACGGGGAATTTTTCTGTTCTTGCTAATTTTCTCCGTATGGCAGTCTGGAAGAGGTGAGATTCGGACGGGAAATATCTTCTATTATGGCTATTTTCCATGTATAGTCGTCTTGAATACAGACTCAAGCGCAGGCGTTGATGGGTTTTGTTCTCTTGCCTGCGCTTTTCTAACCTTCCCAATATGACCCTAGGCGTAGGAACTAGCTTGTTTTGCGATCATGCCTACGCTTTCCTTTCAGTCAAAAGAGCTTTCAGGCGTAGGCATTAGCTTGTTTTGCGATCATGCCTACGCTTTCCTTTCAGTCAAAAGAGCTTTCAGGCGTAGGCATTAGCTTGTTTTGCGATCATGCCTACGCTTTCCGCCCGATCAAAAGAGCGTTCAGGCGTAGGCATTAGCTTGTTTTGCGATCATGCCTACGCTTTCCGCCCGATCAAAAGAGCGTTCAGGCGTAGGCATTAGTTTGTTTTGTCATCTTGCCTGCGCTTTCCTGACAGGCAAAGTGCAGCACGGCAACATGGGACAAATCCCAGTCGATGAAAAGGGGGGAAAGGGATGGTTCCTCTTTGCTTTACCCACACACTTTTATCATACACTCTTATGCGTCACAAACTGACTGTACAGCGCCGGATTGACATTCAAAATGGAATCCGGGTCGTTTGTGCGGCGAAGCGGAAGCCGGGGCTTTGCGCCGGCGACGCTTTCCCGGATGGCTAAGGAGGGCCGCAGAAGCGTGCGGCTCATAGGGATGCCGTTCATCATGGCATGTAAAATGTACAGGCCGCATTTTCCAAGCTGGCTGCGGTCCTGTCGGACCGTTGTAAGGGGCGGGGAGAGTGTGGTGGCGAGCGGAATGTCGTCAAAGCCGATTACGCTGATGTCTTCCGGGACGCGATACCCCATCTGACGGCAGCATTCGATCACGCCGGAAGCGATCAGGTCGTTTCCGCAAAGAATAGCGGTGGCGCCTTTTTCCAGAAAGCCGGGCACATGGTAGCGGGCGGCATCCGCCACGTAATACCCGTACACAGCCAGATCCGGGTCGATGGGCAGGTGATGTTCGTACATGCTGTTTAAGTAAGCGCGCATGCGCTGGTCGGAGATCAGGGAGCCGACCGAACCGTTTAAAAAAGCGATTTTCTCATGGCCGTTTTGCACGAGGTGCTCAACGGCCATGTCGATTCCTTCAAACGGATCGGTCCCCACCGAGCCGACATGGGGATTGTGCATAACGAGATTGTCGAAGAGAACCGTGGGGGTTGAGGTGGTCTTCAGCTGCTCCATCCAGGGATCCTCCAGCGAAAAGCCGAGCAGAAAGGC
Organism: Lachnospiraceae bacterium; assembly: GCA_017479935.1. Classification (GTDB taxonomy): domain Bacteria; phylum Bacillota; class Clostridia; order Lachnospirales; family Lachnospiraceae; genus RGIG5021. Next base: position 9,038 of record JAFVBO010000091.1, on the reverse strand, counting down.
CCCGCAGAAGCGGTTCTTTAACAGGAGGGCGTCGTAGGAGTTCTGGCGCTGGTACTCTGCCGTGACGGGGATGACCGTGACCTCGAAATGCTCCTGCGCGGCGCTTTTCTTAAACCCAAGGACGATGTCATAACCGAAATCGCTTTCCTTTTCATAGGCCATGTTCTCGATAAAAAGAACGGTCCGGCGGTCTTCCCGGGAGAAATTCCCTCTGGTTTTATAGCCCATTTCCACGGCCGTCTCCAGGATGGTTTTCTTCAGGCTTTCGCTGATATCCGGCGCGCTGTGAAGTGCCTTGGAAACCGTTCCGATGGAAACACCCAGCCGCGCAGCAATGTCTTTGATGGTTGGCATGGTGAGGATCCTCCTTTCCGTCTTGGTTATGCAATACGAAAGCTTCGTACAGAATGGTGCTGCTATAAACGAGTGTTGCAATCCTTTTGCTTCCCACTTAGTATAAGCGGCTTTTAACGAAAAAACAAGAGAAAAACGAAAATTTGCGAAAATATAGTGAACAAATTGTGAACACAGTATGGACAACTATACATAACATTAGAGAAAAATGGTAAAAAATCTGAAAAAAGGATTGACAAGTTCTGTGCGATGCGCTATTTTGTTCTTGCAAGCGGCGAAAATTTCCGAAAACAGCTTTCGCGTTTTCGGGAATCTTGCCAAGAGTGCTTATCATTGAATAGAATATGGAGGAGGACATGATGAAGAGAAAAATTTTTGCATTAGCAACAGCAGCCATTCTGGCTCTTTCCGCATTCGTTGGTTGTGGCGGCGGTAGTTCTGAGCAGCCTTCCGGCAGCCAGGGCGGCGAAAACAAGCCGGCGCAGGAAGGTGAGGGAGGCGAGGGTTCCGGCGAAACGGAAGCCCCCGCGATTACGGTTCTGGAAGGCGACAAGGGCCAGATCGTCATCTGGGTGGCGGAAGCCGTTACCGATTTCACCAAGGAGAAGGTGCTGGCTTTCTTTGATGCGAACCCGGATTACAAGGGCTATGGCGTGACCATCGAGACCATTGGTGAAGGCGATGCGGCCACCAACATGATCACCGATGTGGAAGGCGGTGCGGATATCTTTGGTTTCGCGCAGGACCAGCTGGCTCGCCTGGTGGCAGCCGGCGGCGTGAGCCCTATCATGGGCGATGACGCTGCATGGATCACGGCGCAGAACGATGCCGGTGCAGTTGGCGCGGCAACGGTTGGCGATACCATCTACGCGTATCCGATGACGTCTGATAACGGTTATTTCCTGTACTACGACAAGAGCGTCGTGAAGGATCCGTCCACGCTGGAAGGCATCATCGCGGATTGCGAAGCAGCCGGCAAGGGCTTCTACTTTGAGATGAACTCCGGTTGGTATCAGACGGCCTTCTTCTTCGGCACGGGCTGCGAACTGACCTATGATACCGATAACGACGGTAACGTGGTTGCCTGCCACGTGGACTATGCATCCGACAAGGGTGTTGCTGCGTTAAAGAAGCTGGTTGAGCTGCACAAGTCGTCCATGTTCAACAACGGCTCTTCCGTCAGCAATGCGGCCAACTGCGCAGCCATCATCTCCGGTACCTGGGATTCCGAGGCGGCTCAGAAGCTGTTTGGCGAAAACTATGCGACCGCAAAGCTTCCTACCTTCACGGTGGGCGATGTTTCCTATCAGATGAGCGGTTTCGGCGGCTTCAAGCTCCTTGGCATCAAGCCGCAGACCGATGCCGGCAAGCTTGCCGTTGTCAAGGCTCTGGCGAAGTATCTGACCGGTACGGAAATTCAGCTGGCCCGCTTTGAGGCAGTTGGCTGGGGTCCTTCCAACTTAGAGGCACAGGCGAATGACGCCATCGCGAAAAACCCGGCTCTGGCCGCTCTGGCTGAGCAACTTGTCTTCACGATCCCTCAGGGTCAGTATCCGCAGGGCTACTGGGATCAGGCAAAGGCTCTGGGCGACTCCATCCTGGCAGGCGATTTTGATGCAGTTGATGATGCGAAGCTGTTGGAAGTTCTGACCGATTTCCAGAATAAGTGCATCTCTTTTGCGAAATAAATACGTACGTTTTTGAAGACTGAAACAGGGCAGACACAGCAAGGGTGCGGATGATTGTCCGCGGATAGAAAAAGCAATCTGCCCGGTGAGGCAAAGAAAATCCGGGCAGGGCATTGGAAACGATGTCCTGCCCGTTTGCGTTTACGAAACGTTCCGGAGGGATTCTGTATGAATCAGAAAAAATCCATAATTAAAAGCATCGGCTCCTTTTTTGCATGGATCGGGAAAGATCTTAAGGAGATCGGTGTTACTTTTGCAAAGGGCAGCTGGCAAACCAGACTGTCTTTCCTGCTGATCGGCTTCGGACAGCTTGTGCGAAAGCAGTTCGCCAGAGGCCTGGCTGTGCTTGCGGCTGCAGTGGGACTTTTGTATTATATCTTCGGCTTTGGTATGAGCTATCTGGTTGACCTGCCGACACTGGGAACCAAAGGCCGCGGGTTCAACCCGGACGGAACCGTTTCCTACGGGGACAACAGCTTTCTGATCCTTCTGTTCAGTCTGGTGACGATTGTGGCCATTCTGGCCTTCGTGTTCATCTGGCGCGTGAATGTACGGCAGAATTATCAGGCGGATAACCTGCTGCGGGAAGGGAAAAAGCTCCCCACGAACCGCCAGGATCTGTATTCCCTGCTGGATGAAAACTTTGACAAGACCCTGCTGGCGCTGCCGGTGCTGGGCATCTTTGTCTTCACGGTTCTGCCGATCATCTTCATGATCTGTGTGGCCTTTACCAACTACGACTTCAACCACCAGCCCCCGGCCAAGCTCTTTACCTGGGTGGGCTCGGAGAACTTCGCGCAGCTGGTCAGCATGGATACCGCCGGCCTTGGCAGTACGTTCTTCTCGGTGCTGGGCTGGACGCTGATCTGGGCCTTCTTTGCCACGTTCCTCAATTATTTCCTGGGAATGGGCGTAGCCATGCTGATCAACAAGAAAGGCATTAAATTCAAAAAGCTCTGGCGAACCATCCTGGTTTTGACCATCGCGGTTCCCCAGTTTGTATCGCTGCTGTACATCGGTAAGATGTTTGCCTCGGATGGCTTAATCAATTCCTGGCTGATGAACGCAGGAATCATCGACCGCGCGATCCCGTTCTGGACCAATAAGAATTACGCGCGGGTTCTGATTATTCTGATCAACCTCTGGGTTGGCATCCCGTACATGATGCTGATTGCCACGGGCCTTCTGATGAATATCCCGGCGGACCTGTACGAGAGCGCGAAGATCGACGGAGCCACCAACATGCAGATGTTCCGGCGTATCACGCTGCCGTACATGCTGCACGTGACGGGCCCCTTCCTCCTGACGCAGTTTATCGGAAACATTAACAACTTTAACGTCATCTTCCTGTTAAGCCAGGGCGGCCCCACCAGCGTGAACCTGGAGGGCGGCGCCGGATATACGGACCTTCTGATCACCTGGCTGTATAAGATGACGGTCACCAACACAAACTACCGAATGGCAGCCGTCATCGGTATCATGGTGTTTATTGTGTCGGCAGTCATTTCCCTGTGCGTTTACAATATTCTGCCGTCTGTCAAGGATGAGGAGGGATTTCAATAATGGCTGAGAAAAACAGACGGAGCCTGATCCGCTCCTATATCGTTCTGATCATTTTAAGCATCATCTGGCTGTTCCCCTTCTTCTGTCTGGTTGTGCAGAGCTTCCGCTCGTATGAGACGGAGTTTGGCGGAATGGTGAATTACCTGTTTCCGAAAAAATGGTCGCTGGATTCGTACCGCTACCTGTTCAGCGAGGGCAGCCAGTTTGTCAAGTGGTATACCAATACGCTGATTGTCGCCTTTATCTCGGCTGCTTTGCAGACGGTGGTGGTCATCTGCGTCAGCTATGCACTGTCCCGCATGCGCTTTGCGGGCCGCAAGCTGTTAATGAACATCTGGCTGGTGCTGGGCATGTTCCCGGGCTTCTTAACCATGATCTGTCTGTATTTCCTGTTAAAGCAGATGGGGCTGACCGGAAGCGGCGCTATCCCCGGCCTGATCCTGATCTACGTGGCCAGCTCCGGCATGGGCTACTACGTGTGCAAGGGCTACTTTGATACGATCCCGAAGTCCCTGGATGAGGCGGCCCGTATCGACGGCGCGTCCCGCGCCCGCATCCTGTATGAGATGATCGTGCCGCTTTCCAAGCCCATCATCATCTATACGGCGCTGGTTTCCTTTATGGCTCCCTGGTGCGATTTCGTGTTCGCTTCCTATGTGGCGTTCGGCACCAGCGACAGCTACAACGTGGCGGTTGCCATGCAGCGCTGGGTATGGACGAACGACTACCAGGGCTTCTTTACCCGGTTCTGCGCGGGCGGCGTTTTGATCGCCATTCCGGTCACGATCCTGTTCATGTGCCTGCAGAAGTACTACGTGGAAGGTGTTACCGGCGGCGCTGTGAAGGGATAAAAGAAAAAGAATATTCATAAACGGCGAAAGTCAGGGAAACATAAGGGGAGCATGCCCCCCTGGCGTTCCCTGACTTTCTTTATTATCGTTGTGTGAAAGTGGCAGAAAAGACATACCGAAAGGCGCAAAAAGGCGCGGAAGGTATGTCTAAATGCCATCCCGGAGGGGAAAAAGACATACCGAAAGGTGCGAAAAGAGAGGAAAGGTATGGAACTGAGTTCACAAAGTGTTTTGTCCTATACTGACAAATATCTGACGGTGGATGGGAAGCCGTGGTTTCCTGTCATGGGGGAAATCCACTACAGTCGTCTGCAGCCGGATGACTGGGAACGGGAACTGTGGAAAATGAAAAATGGCGGCGTGGATGTGGTATCCGCCTACACGATCTGGATCCATCATGAGGAGATCGAGGGAGAATGGGACTTTTCCGGCTGCCGGGATTTGCGGCGTTTCCTTTCGGAAGTGAAAAAGTGCGGCCTGTACTGTTTCTTAAGGATTGGGCCGTGGGCGCACGGAGAATGCCGCAACGGGGGCTTTCCGGACTGGCTGGTAAAAAAGCAAGAGGCGGCAACGGAAGCCGGAGAGGTAACGGAAGACGGAGAGGCGGTTCCCTGCTCGGACCAGGCGAATAAACGGAAGATGGTGCTGCGCTCGAACGATCCGGAGTATCTGTCCTATGTCCGGCGTTTCTATGAAAAGATCTATGAGCAGGCAAAGGGATATTTCCTGAAAGAAGACGGCCCCATCATTGGCATCCAGATCGAGAATGAGTACGGCCACTGCGGTGGCTTTACAGGCCCGGAGGGGGAAGAGCACATGCGCACGCTCCAGAAAATGGCGCGGGAGATTGGCTTTGATGTACCCCTTTGGACGGCCACGGGCTGGGGCGGCGCCGTGACCGGCGGGATGCTGCCGGTGATGGGCGGTTATTGCGAGGCCCCGTGGGATCCCCGGACAACGGAAATTGAACCCAGCGGAAACTATATCTTTACCAGGGAACGAAACGATCACGCGATCGGCTCGGATCACGGGCTGGGAGAGGACATCACCTTTGACATGAATAAGTTCCCGTACTTAACTGCGGAGCTTGGCGGCGGCCTGCAGGTAACCGCGCACCGCCGGCCGATTGCGACCGGGAAAGACACGGAAGCCATGAGCCTGGTGAAGCTGGGCAGCGGCTGCAACCTGCTGGGGTACTATATGTACCACGGCGGCACGAACCCGGAAGGAAAGAAGACGACGCTGCAGGAGAGCAAGGAGACCGGCTATCCCAACGATCTGCCGGTGCTGTCCTATGATTTTAACGCGCCTTTGAAAGAGTATGGGCAGATCACGGATACCTGGCGGCGGATCCGGCGGCTGTCGCTGTTTCTACATGACTTTGGCAGTGAACTCTGCGAGATGGAGTATATTCCGCAGCCCGGCAATCCGTCCGATCCCGGGGATCTTTCGTCCCTTCGCACGGCGGTGCGCTGCCTGGCGGACGGGTCCAAAGGGTATCTTTTTGTCAACAATTATGTGCGCCGCCAGGTGATGAAAAATCATCCGGACACCGAACTGAAGGCGTACGGGCCGGATGGCCGGGTGCTGGCGGATTTTGGAAAAGTGGACATTGAGGATGGGGATTATTTCTTCTTTCCATTTGAAACGGAAGTGTGCGAGAAGGATCATGAAGAAAACCGCGGGATGTGCCAGCAACGGAAGAGTGGGATGGAAGACGGGAAAGACCACAAAAACTCCCGGCATCTGGCGGCTCCGATTACGCCTCTTTGCCTTCTGAACGAAGGAAAAAGCCAGGAAACGGTGTATGTTGCCTATGGACATGACCGGCCAGGAAAGGAACAACAGGGTCTGAAGCAGACCTATGTCCATGATCGGATGGGAAGGGAGTGCTTCGATTTGAAGCAGACGCTTGCCCCGGAAGTGGCAGACAGGCTGAACCGGGAAGGAATGCGGCTTTTGCTGCTGACGGAAGAGGAATCCCTTCATGCCTGCAAAGCGGACATTGGAGGCAGGGAATATCTGTTGATTTCGAGCGGAGATGTGATACGGGAAGAAAATGGGGCGCTCTCTGTCCGAATGGAGGGGAAAAAGGATGAGGAGCTTTTCCTGTACAGTTATCCGGAGCTGCCGTCCACGCCCGAAGGATTTGAGAAAGAGAAGAGAGAGCAGCACCCCGGGACCTTGTTAGATACGACAGACATGACGTTATATACGCGAAAACTGGATTTCATTCCATCCCTTCGGGCGGAGCTGACCCTTCATGATACGCCTGAATCTGAGGAACTGCATGCCCTTCTTCATGTTGAGGGGATCATGCCGGAGATGGAAGAGGCGATGGTGGTCTTAGAATATGAAGGGCTTTCGGCTGAGATGAGGCAGATACCACCTGCATCCGGAGCAACTCTGCGTAAGGACAGGCGGGCTGCGGACAGCTTTTACACGGGGCAGCCCTGGGAGATCGGCGTGAAGCGTTTTGCCGGAGCAGACGGATGCGCGGACTTTTTTGTGGTGGTGCATCCGCTGCGAAAAGAGGAGGCCGTTTATCTGCAGAAGTGGCCGGATATGAGCAAAGGATACGCCTGTACAATCCGGGGTCTGCGGGTTGCGGAAATTCGGAGAATACCGCTTCGCTTTGCGTGAACAAAAAGAGCTGTATGAGAAATCACCAGGCAGACGAAGAGGAGGGAGGACAACATGAGAGAAAGAAAACCGGAAACAGAACAGAGGAAGTGGCCGAGGCGCAAAATTCTTGGCGCGGCTTTAGCGGGGGCAGGGGTGTTCTTCAGTCTCCTTATGCCCGGGTGCGGGATCTCTTCCGGGGAAAATAAGCCAGAGGGTGGGAACCCAACGGAATTGCAGGGGGAAACAGAAAAGGAAGCTGTTTTTCCGGACGTCGTCCGGGCGCGCTCGCAGATGGACGAGATTAACGGGGCGCTGACCGCGCAGGAGATCACGGACGCGTATCGCACCACCTATGAAGTGTTTGTCTATTCCTTCGCCGATTCGGACGGGGACGGCATCGGGGATCTTCCGGGGCTGATTAAGAAACTGGATTACATTAACGACGGGAACCCGGAAACGAAGGAGGATCTGGCCTGCAGCGAAATCTGGCTCATGCCCATCTTCCCGTCGCCCACCTATCACAAGTATGATGCCACGGACTACAAGGCGATCGATGGGCAGTACGGGACAATGCAGGATTTTGACGCGCTTTTGAACGAATGCCACGAGCGGAATGTGCGCGTGATCCTGGATCTGGCCGTCAATCATACGTCCTCGGAGCATCCGTGGTTTCAGGCTGCCGCCGCGTACTTAAAGGGCCTGAAAGAGGGGGAGCAGCCCTCGAAGGAAGCCTGCCCGTACGTGGATTACTATGTATTTTCCCGGGAGAAGAAGAGCGGGTACGAGCCGCTTCCCGGCGCGGACGGGTGGTACTACGAGGCCCGTTTCTGGTCCGGCATGCCGGATCTGAACCTGGATTCGGAGGCGGTTCGCGCGGAGATCGCGGACATTTCCGCCTTCTGGCTGGATAAGGGCGTGGACGGCTTCCGGATGGACGCGGTTACCTCGTACTATACGGAGGATAAGACTGCCAGCGTCGCGTTTCTGACCTGGTTCAACCAGATGGTCAAGCAAAAGAAAGAGGATGCCTACATCGTCTGCGAGGCCTGGACGGATCAGAGTATTTACGCCCAGTATTATGAAAGCGGCGTGGATTCCCTGTTTGACTTTGCCTTCTCCGGGCAGGATGGCGTGATCGCCTCCGTGGTGAAGGGCAACCGGAAGGCCTCTTTGTTTGCGGAGTTGATGGCGGAGGAAGAAGCACTATACGCCCAGGCGAACCCGGACTATGTGAACGCGCCTTTCTATACCAACCACGATATGGCCCGCAGTACCGGCTATTATGCGTACGACGACGGCAGCCGCACGAAGCTGGCCGGGGCGTTAAATCTTCTGATGACGGGCAATGCCTTTGTGTACTACGGCGAAGAGCTGGGCATGCGCGGTTCCGGGAAGGATGAGAACAAGCGGGCTCCCATGTACTGGAGCGCGGAGCCGAACGCGAAGTACCTGTGCGCCGGCCCGCCTTCGATGGATACGGTGAAGATGAAGTTTCCGGCTTTTGATGAGCAGGCAGCGGATTCCTATTCGATCTACCATTACTACCGGAATGCCATCGCCTTAAGAAACGCGTTCCCGGTGATCGCCCGGGGAAAAACAATTCCTGCGGAAGCTATTTCCGGGGATGAGATCTGCGCGTTTTGGCGGGAGATGCCGGACGGGTCTTACCAGAAGGTTTTGGTTGTCATCAATGCATCCGGGGAGGAAAAGACGGTAGAGCTAAAGAGCCTGGAGGAAGAGTCGGATCCATCTGCAGAAAATTTGAAGCTGAGCGGCGTGCTCACGGTGTCAGAAGCGGAGGTAAAGCTGGAAGGAACTTCCTTGACACTTCCTGCTTTTGCGGTAGCGGTGCTGAACTGAATGTGACAGGCGGACGGGCCTGAGGTGACAGGGGACGGGCCTGGAGGTGACAGGGGACGGGCCTGTGTCACAAAAGCCGTCAGCTTTTGTGACACAG